>NZ_JMPP01000035.1 GCF_000735435.1 Klebsiella planticola ATCC 33531
TGCCGTACAGGCAGCTTAGAAATGGCAGAGACATTGTCCATGTCACTTTGTACTGTGCACTGCCGTACAGGCAGCTTAGAAAACGATGCCGCCTTCAAAGCTGGTTGTTTCGGTGTGCACTGCCGTACAGGCAGCTTAGAAATGTCAGGTCGCAAAATGCCTCATCAATACTGTGTGCACTGCCGTACAGGCAGCTTAGAAAAGACTCTACAGATATCACTGCTGACAGCATGAGTGCACTGCCGTACAGGCAGCTTAGAAAAAAAAGAGGCGCGGGACTTCCTCGACGCTGAAGTGCACTGCCGTACAGGCAGCTTAGAAAACTCCGCGCAGCAATGATCGTATTCTTACAGAGTGCACTGCCGTACAGGCAGCTTAGAAACCACGCAGTCCGTCATTACACCTTTTACACAGGTGCACTGCCGTACAGGCAGCTTAGAAATTAAAAACTTCATTTTCTCATGAAATTTTTGAGTGCACTGCCGTACAGGCAGCTTAGAAAGATGGATTCATCAAAGAAAAAAACTGGCGATGTGCACTGCCGTACAGGCAGCTTAGAAAATAACCCTACATGCGGATATAATGTGCAGTCAGTGCACTGCCGTACAGGCAGCTTAGAAACAAACCCCGATTGCTCGCGTTGTCACGGCGAGGTGCACTGCCGTACAGGCAGCTTAGAAAGTTGAAGCGAACATTAAAGCCGCTACAGTTGAGTGCACTGCCGTACAGGCAGCTTAGAAATTTGCAGGTCGGTTTTACCGGGCGCGTATTGAGTGCACTGCCGTACAGGCAGCTTAGAAAAAATCGCGTCCGTTATTATCCTTCGTGTTCATGTGCACTGCCGTACAGGCAGCTTAGAAATATATGCACAACGGGTTAATAGACAGCCTGCAGTGCACTGCCGTACAGGCAGCTTAGAAATCACGGGGAACAGTGAATGTATAGTTACTTAGGTGCACTGCCGTACAGGCAGCTTAGAAACATGTGATCCCGTTGATGTACGTTACGTCAACGTGCACTGCCGTACAGGCAGCTTAGAAAATGCAGGCTTGTCTTCTTCGCGGATCATCTCTGTGCACTGCCGTACAGGCAGCTTAGAAAGACCGAAGTTGAAGCGCAGGCCGAGGTTGATGGTGCACTGCCGTACAGGCAGCTTAGAAAAAGCACCCAGCGCAGTGCATCAGCGTAATCACGTGCACTGCCGTACAGGCAGCTTAGAAATGAATCCGATAAAGCCCGATGCCAGGCATAACGTGCACTGCCGTACAGGCAGCTTAGAAAGAATGCAATCGGGGTGGTGGTCACAACTGGCGGTGCACTGCCGTACAGGCAGCTTAGAAATCGATACTGACGGTTACTCAATTGACAGTATTGTGCACTGCCGTACAGGCAGCTTAGAAAGATAGCCGCCATGAAGATGGGCTTGCCGTCTTGTGCACTGCCGTACAGGCAGCTTAGAAAATAAAAAATTGGGTTTTGAGCCGAGAGGGAAAGTGCACTGCCGTACAGGCAGCTTAGAAAGTAATGGGCGATATGCATCAAAAAGTGTGTATGTGCACTGCCGTACAGGCAGCTTAGAAATACCCACGGCGAAGACGTGCAGTATTTTGTTGGTGCACTGCCGTACAGGCAGCTTAGAAATTTGCAAATCGTTGAAAATCATTGCAATACGTGTGCACTGCCGTACAGGCAGCTTAGAAATGCAACGAACACGGCCAACGAGTTACCACACTGTGCACTGCCGTACAGGCAGCTTAGAAATTTCAGCGCGGCAGGCAAAGGAGATGGGTTTGGTGCACTGCCGTACAGGCAGCTTAGAAATTGGTTCGAGGGCCAGTAGCAGTAACCGCTTCGTGCACTGCCGTACAGGCAGCTTAGAAAATCAGGAATCGCCGGAGAGTTGCCATCCTGATGTGCACTGCCGTACAGGCAGCTTAGAAATGTACAACGAACGAGTTAGCGAAGCAGAAAGCGTGCACTGCCGTACAGGCAGCTTAGAAAGGACTTCCCCGTCAGAATTCGTCACCGGATCGGTGCACTGCCGTACAGGCAGCTTAGAAAATCCATGGTGACTGTGAACCATTATTATTACAGTGCACTGCCGTACAGGCAGCCTGGGGTGTATTAACTAGCTTATTTTCAGAATAAATTGTGCTATTCACATATGGAGTACACACCGGGAAACCAGGCACGGACGAAAACAGTGATTCGAAAGGACCGCCTGCATGACGGTCCGCCATTTTCGTTTTATTAGTCAGCCATTCAACTTTTACTTCTGCAATACTTCAGCAAATTTCGCCAGCCATTGCGGATGCGCGGGCCAGGCAGGGGCGGTAACCAGGTTGCCGTCGACGTGTGCCTGATCGATATCAATGTCGGCATAATGCCCGCCGCTGAGCCGCACTTCCGGCGCGCAGGCCGGGTAGGCGCTACAGGTCCGGCCTTTCAGGATTCCGGCGGCGGCGAGGAGCTGCGGGCCGTGGCAGACGGCGGCAATGGGTTTGTGCACCGCGTCGAAGGCCTGAACCAGTTTAAGCACCTCATCATTCAAACGCAGATATTCCGGCGCTCGTCCACCCGGGATCAGCAGGGCATCATAATCCTGTTCTTTAACAGCGGCAAAGTCGGCGTTGAGGACAAAGCGGTGTCCGGGTTTCTCACTGTAGGTCTGGGCACCGTCAAAATCATGGATCGCCGTCATGATATAGTCGCCTTTGCTCTTATCCGGGCAAACTGCGTCAACCTGATGACCAATCATCTGCAAGGCTTGAAACGGTACCATGGTTTCGTAATCTTCGGCATAATCGCCGACCAGCATCAGTATTTTTTTGCTCATCTTGATTGTTCCTCAGGGAATAAAGATGCCTAAGGTATAGCCCAGGGGCGGAGGGAATGCGAACCGCAAATGGCGATGTGAGCACTGATACAGCGGCGTTTCCGCTTTTGGTCGGGATCGATTTTTGTAGAACATTAAGTGGTTCCGGTAACTGTTGCAGAGAAATGTGTAAAGACGTATCGAGATATCTGGCCAGTTTGGTAATTATCGCTGGTGAGAAATCGTATCGACCCACCTGCAGGAGAGCAGAACGATGTGGCATTAGCAAATGCGCTCCTGCTGTTGCACCTGGAATAGCTGACAGTAAATTTCTGACCAGAATATTTAATGGTTATGTCAGAAATAGCAGCATTATGTCGCGACTGGAGTAGTCTCTGTCAGATTGACTACCTGATAAGATGCAAACGCTTTTAGATCTACTTCAAAGGTATTTTTAATTTAAATTAAAATATAGAAAAACCTCAAATAAAGTGATTGATTTTAATTCAGGTGATTTTATTATTTAAAGAGCTAACTGTTTGACGGAAATCACATTTGCATGCAGGTATTTTCGTCAATATAAAGATTACATTACTATTTTGTGCAAAAGGTTTGCCATGCCTCCAAATACCATTACTCCCTCTGATTTGAAAACTATCCTTCATTCTAAACGCGCTAATATTTATTACCTTGAAAAATGCCGTGTACAGGTGAACGGTGGGCGGGTGGAGTATGTTACCCAAGAGGGCAAAGAATCTTTTTACTGGAACATCCCTATTGCCAATACGACTGCGGTGATGCTGGGGATGGGGACCTCCGTTACGCAAATGGCGATGCGGGAGTTTGCTCGCGCCGGGGTGATGGTTGGGTTTTGCGGAACGGATGGTACACCGCTGTATTCCGCAAACGAGGTGGATATCGATGTCTCATGGCTTAGCCCACAGAGCGAATACCGGCCGACCGCCTACCTGCAAAACTGGGTCTCGTTCTGGTTTAGTGAAGACAAACGATTACAGGCGGCAAAGCAGTTTCAGTTTATACGACTACAGCAAATCACCCGGCACTGGACGGGCGTACGAGCACAGCGAGAAAGTCCATTTCAACCAGATAAAGTGCTGCTACAACATATCCTCGAACGCGCCAGGCAGGCAATGGACGATGCGCCGGATCATACCACTCTGATGTTGCAGGAGGCACAGCTCACCAAATCGCTCTACAAGCTGGTCAGCCAGACCGTACGCTACGGAAGCTTTACGCGAGCTAAACGAGGAGACGGAACAGACCTGGCGAACCGCTTTCTCGATCAGGGTAATTATCTGGCTTATGGGCTGGCGGCTGTGGCGGCTTGGGTTACGGGTATTCCTCACGGTCTGGCGGTTATGCATGGTAAAACCCGGCGTGGTGGTTTGGTATTTGATATAGCAGATCTGATCAAAGATGCGCTGGTTATGCCGCAGGCGTTTGTCGCAGCCATGGAGGGTGAAGACCAACAGATGTTCCGCCAGCGATGTATCAATACCTTCCAGCAGGCGGATGCGCTGGATGTGATGATCAATACCTTGCAGGAGACCTCGCAATCACTCGCGGGAGGAGTGCAATGAATGTACTAATCATCTCCCGAAGTACCAAAAATGCGCGTGAAGAAAGCTGCCGGATTATCGATCAGTTTGCAGAACGCACCGGGGATGCCGCCTGGCAAACGACTATCACTCTGGAAGGCGTCAACACTCTGAGAAAATTGCTGCGTAAAACGGCGCGGCGTAATACGGCGGTTGCATGCCACTGGTTGAAGAAAAATGGACAAACTGAATTATTGTGGATAGTCGGCAACCTTCGTCGTTTTAATACACAGGGACGCGTGCCAACCAACCGCACGACGGCTGATGTCCTCAATAGCGGTGCAGAACATTACTGGCACAGCGCGGAAAGTATCGCTTTGCTGGCGGCCATTGCTGGGTTATTTCACGACTTTGGTAAAGCGGGAAAATGCTTTCAGCAGACTCTTAAGGGGAAAAGTAAGCACGTTTGTCAGCCTTATCGCCACGAGTGGATCTCTGTTCGCTTGTTCCAGGCATTCGTCGGTGAATGGGCCGATGCACAGTGGCTGGCGGCCCTGGAGCATCTGAAATCATCTGATGAAAAGATCATATTAGGTAGACTTGTCACCGATCTGCCGGATAAGCCTCGTGGTCGGTCTACAGATCCTGACAATCGGAATCCGCTCAGCACGTTACCGCCAATTGCCCGGACTGTCGCGTGGTTAATCCTTTCGCATCACCGTCTTCCTCAGTCGCTGTCATCGACACCGCAGCTGGAGTATTGCGAAGGCTGGATCGACAGACAACTCAATGTTGACTGGAATTCTCTGAACCACAAGAATCACCCTTGGGTAGATAGCGATTATAAAAATGTCTGGTTATTTCCTGACGGTACGCCGCTACAAAGTGCCATATGGTGCGAGAAAGCCAGACAGATAGGGCGGCGTGTTAAAAATTCCGTCTCATTGCAGCAATACGGCAAGTTGGATAACCTGTTTACCGCTCATCTGGCGCGTATGTCCTTGATGCTGGCTGACCATTTTTATTCCTCGCAAGCTCCTGAAATTACCTGGCAGGATACTCATTATAATGTGTGGGCCAACAGCGACCGTCAGACTAAACAGCTGAAACAAAAACTGGATGAGCACAATACGGGTGTTGCGCATCATGCATTGCTATTGGGGCGTTCTTTACCGCGATTACGCTGCTCGCTGCCGGCGATAGCGCGGCATAAAACTTTCCGCGAACGGGCAAAGGATGCACGTTTTGGCTGGCAAAACAGAGCATGGGACGTGGCATCGGCTTTACGCGAGCGCAGTGCAGTGCAGGGCTTTTTTGGCGTTAATATGGCCTCCACCGGCTGCGGTAAAACGTTCGCCAATGCCCGGATCATGTATGCACTAGCCGATGAACGAGAAGGCTGTCGCTTCAGCGTTGCGCTTGGACTACGAACGTTAACCTTGCAAACCGGGCAAGCGTTACAGTCTCGCCTGGGACTGGATGAGGACTCGCTGGCGGTGGTTACTGGCTCAGCTGCCGTGCGGGAGCTCTACGAGCAGAATAGTGACGCTCAGGATAATAATAGCGTCAGCGAGGAAGCGTTTTTCTCCAGCCACCAATATGTACATTACGAGGGGAGTATAGGTTACGGGATTGCACAGCAGTGGCTGGCCGCAGAGCCCGCCCTGAACCGCCTGGTCAGTGCGCCGGTCCTGGTGACGACTGTTGACCATCTGATGCCTGCGACCGAAGGCGTGCGTGGCGGCAGGCAGATCCCCGCGATGCTACGTTTGTTGACCAGCGATCTGGTACTGGATGAACCTGATGATTTCGACATCGACGATCTGCATGCTCTCTGCCGGCTGGTCAACTGGGCAGGGATGCTGGGATCGCGAGTATTGCTCTCATCCGCAACGCTGCCGCCCGCATTAATCGAGGCGTTGTTTGAAGCTTATCGAAAAGGACGGGAGGCGTATCAGTCGGCATGCGGCATTGCAGGCAAACAAGTGAATATCTGCTGCGCCTGGTTTGATGAATATGGCGCGCAGTCTCAGGATATTTCGGACGACGCTCTTTTTCGCCACGCACATGTGCAGTTTGTGGTCCGACGCGTCGCACATTTATTGCAGCAGCCACGGCTAAGGTTAGGGAAACTCGCGATCGTCGAGCCCGCAGCGACAACGAGTACGTCTGTGGTTTCTGCAGTCGCCGGGACTCTGTATCAGCAGATGCTGGGATTGCATCTGCAGCATCATACAGACCAACTAAATGGGAAGACGATATCATTTGGGCTGATAAGACTGGCGAATATTAACCCCCTGGTTGCCGTCGCACAGGCACTGATGGCAATACCTGCCCCGCAAAACTACTGTATCCACTATTGCGTTTATCATAGTCAACATCCGCTAGCTGTGCGTTCAGCCATTGAAAAGCGACTGGATCATGCATTTACTCGCCATGATCCGCAGGAGATTTGGCACTTGCCGGAGGTTAAAGAGGCGCTGGCATCGCCCAGGCAACACCACCTTTTTGTTGTGCTGGCCAGCCCTGTGATTGAAGTCGGCCGGGATTTTGATGCCGACTGGGGAATTATCGAGCCCAGTTCTATGCGTTCGCTGATCCAGTTTGCAGGACGAATTCAGCGTCATCGTCAGCAAGTCCCGGCCAGTGAAAATCTGGTCATCCTGAACCGCAATCTACGTGCGCTTCATGGTGAAAAGGTGGCGTATTGTCAGCCAGGTTTTGAAGCCGAATCCTATCGACTTCGCGAGCACGACTTACGAGAACTGCTGCCTGAAGCGGCTTACCGCACTATTAATGCAGTCCCACGCATTGTGGAGGACGTCCCTGATAACGCTCTCGCCGTACTGGAACATACCCGGCTGCGCGCCGCATTACTGGAGGGGGGAGATATATCCGCTGTGGCCGCCGCACTGTGGTGGCGTTTACCGATAACATGGAATGGTGAAATGCAGAAGCGCACCCCGTTTCGACGTGCATCTCCACAGGAATCTTTTTTTCTGACAATGAAAGAGGATGATGATGAAGCCGAATTTTGCCTGATGCAGGACGACGGCATGCTTAAGCCTTCTGAGCGGTTCGAACTCCATGAGTTTGTGATGGCGGAAGGCGTACAACCATGGTTTGAAATAGATTATCGGGAAGTGCTGCTTGAACTGGCGGAAACACGTCAGATGGAGCTTTCCAGCGTGTCACGTCGCTACGGAGAAATCACGTTAAGGGGTGGAGGAAAGTGGGACTCAATAGAAAAATGGCGATATCACCCGGTGTTGGGTGTGTTCAGGGAATATTTATAAATTTCCAGGAGCTGATATGTCTATAGAAGCATTGACCGCTTTTGTCGCAGACTACATTGCCGGCCGACGGCAAACGAAGCTGGAAGCGTTTGATAAAAAGGTTGCGAAGAGCGGCGGTGAGGATAACGCCTCTCTGGCGGCAGAGCGCCGCGAACTTGAGCTCAGCTATGAGCCAAAAACATGGATTACGGCTGCAGCGAAGCGCGCCAGGCAAATCAGCCGCGTGACTCATGCAGCAAAATTTACCCACGGAGATTCGAAAAGTAGCAGTATTTACAGCGAGACCCTGGTGAACGAAGGGTATCTCAACAGCGCTGCATTGCCGACACTGGAGACTGATGCGGTAGGAAACGCGGCTGTGTTTGATGTGGCTAAACTGCTGCAAACCTGTGTGGACGGCGATTCGCTGCTGTCGTGCCTGAATCGCAATGAACACCGACCGTTTGCTGCCTTTACCGATGATGCCGCACAACTGGATGAGTGGATTAGCGGATTTTCCTCCGCACTGAACACCGGTGAGCCGACTTCGCACAAGCTGGCGAAACAAAGCTATTTCCCGGTAAAGGAGGGTTATCATTTATTGAGCCCGCTGTTTGCAACTTCGCTTGTTCACGCTCTACACCAGAAAATGGTTGCGTTACGCTTTGGTGATGACGTTAAAGCTATCTGGAAGGCTCGACGTGAGAACACATGGCATCCGCGTCCGCTGGTACTGTTCCCGTATTCGGCAGAAATGCACTTTGGCGGTACCAAACCGCAGAATATCTCCTGGTTGAACAGCGTGCGTGGTGGGCGCGTCTGGCTGCTTTCCGCACAGCCACCACAGTGGAAGCGTGTAGACAAACCATCTGTCAATTTGCGATCTATTTTTACGCCTGGAGGTCAGTTTGACCGGCGAGCGGACGAGGTTATTCAGCTACTGGTCTCCCTGCTGACGAGAACGAGGGATTACAGTAACCACCGAATTCGACAGGCACGAGATGAGTATATTGATACGCTCATTGATCTTTTGTTTGTTGTTGCCGCAGACCTTCAACGACAGGAATGGCAGCATTGGACGCTACAGTGCCCAGATCTGAAAGGGCATCAACAATTGTGGCTCGATCCCTGGCGAACAAAAACCGATGAAATATTTCGGATTGAACGTGATAAAGGCGAGTGGCAGGACCGTGTGGCGGAGGATTTTGCATTGTGGTTAAACGCACGTCTGCGTAAAGCGTTACCGGAAGTCGGCGCTGCCGAGAAACGGGAATGGGAAACGCGTGAACGGCTACGAACTAATCTACGTGAACTTGAGAAAATCATACGGGAGGCGCTGAGATGAGTTCGCTGATCTTTCTTCGACGCATCCGGGTGGAAAATGCCAATGCGATTGCGGGCATCACCTGGGGCTTTCCGGCAATAACCCATTTTCTCGGTTTTACGCACGCCCTGTCACGTATGCTGACTCAAACCCATGAGCTACGGCTTGATGGTTGCGCGGTGGTCTGCCATGGACATCAAATTCATGCGCATACATCCGGCCGTGACTATCAGTTTGCGCAGACCCGTAATCCGCTGACCCGAGAAGGTAAAACGGCATCTTTTAACGAAGAAGGGCGGATGCATATGACGGTATCGCTACTTCTTGAGTGTCACGGTGAAATTCCCTACGGCGAATATGGTCAACAGGATCTGGCAGATTATCTGCTGGAAATTTGCCCGACTCTCAGGCTGGCTGGCGGAAGCATTGTCAGGATTGAGGATATTTCTGTACTGGATATGCCGGCGTCCGGAAGAGAGATGAGTCGCATACAGTGGCGGCTGATGCCTGGTTTTGTGCTGCGTGACCGTAGTGCCTGGCTGGGTGAACACCATCAGACGCTTTTGGCAGAGAACCCGCAAGCCACATTATTGGATGCCTGGCTCGATTTTGCCTCGCTGAAAATACAGGCAGAAAGTCCGGAAGAGGGCGAGATACACGAAGGCGATCCTGCTACGTGGCATCGCGTCCCCAAACCTCGCCCCGGGTATCTGGTCCCATTGATGACCGGATATCAGCGTATCTCTGAGCTGTATGCGCCCGGTGTTGTGGCGAACGCACGCGATGAGCAGACCCCCTTCGCTTTCACTGAGGCGGTCTACGGTATTGGCGAATGGTGCGGATTGCACCGGATTCATTCGTTGGAAGAGATCTTCTGGCGCTATCACACCACTGACACTGGTTATTACTGCCGGATTGCGGGCGCACCACTGGCGGTCGGGTAACACAAATAAAAGGATTAACACATGGCAAAGGCTCCAACTGTCGTAAAAACGGCTTCTGTACTGGCATTTGAACGCAAACTGGCAACGTCCGACGCGGTGATGTACTCCGGAAGCTGGCAGGGAAGCGGCTGGCAACCGATCCGTATTCAGGAGAAGGCTGTACGCGGTACAATTTCTAATC
Organism: Klebsiella planticola ATCC 33531; assembly: GCF_000735435.1. Classification (GTDB taxonomy): domain Bacteria; phylum Pseudomonadota; class Gammaproteobacteria; order Enterobacterales; family Enterobacteriaceae; genus Klebsiella; species Klebsiella planticola. The sequence goes on from NZ_JMPP01000035.1 coordinate 10,099, forward strand.
GCCTGAAAAACGCGATTACCAGCGATCAAACAAAGCTGAATACCGAAATTCAGAAAGCCAACCTGCAACTTGTGGATGTTGCCGCTCTCCCGGCCAATGCCGATACGCTACAGGTGAAATTCACCCTGCGCGTGCTTGGAAACCTCTCCATGCCATCCGTGTGTAACGATCGCACATATCAGGATGCGTTACAGAAAGTCATCGAGGGCTATATCAGCGAGCATGGTTTTTCGGAACTGGCTCGTCGGTATGCGACTAATCTGGCAAATGGGCGCTTTTTGTGGCGTAACCGCGTTGGTGCGGAAAAAATTACTGTTAAGGTAAAGGGCAGCCAGTCTTGGATCTTTGATGCATACAGCTATGCATTGCGTGACTTTACCGCCCAGGAGCAGGATGCAGAGCTGAGTTCGCTGACACAGGAGATTGAAAAAGGGCTGCGTGGCGATAGTTTTGTCTTGCTGGAGATCGAGGCGCAGGCGTTGTTAGGTTCAGGGCAGGAAGTTTTCCCTTCTCAGGAGCTGGTGCTGGACAGCAACAGCAGCAAGAGTCGTCTGTTGTATCAGGTTGATAACGTAGCGGGAATGCACTCACAGAAAATTGGTAATGCGCTGCGCACTATTGACACCTGGCATCCTCTGGCAGAGGAACTCGGGGCGATCGCCGTCGAACCTTACGGTTCGGTGACCAGCCGTGGCATCGCGTGCCGGCAGCCAGGAGATAAGATGGATTTTTATACCCTGCTGGATAACTGGGTAACGAAAGGCCAGAAACCGGATGTGGAGCAGCAGCACTTCGTGATGGCGATATTGATTCGCGGCGGCGTATTTGGCGAGAAGAGCGAATAAGGAGCCGTTATGGATCACTATCTGGAGATCCGCGTTCTTCCCGATCCTGAATTTGGGGAGGAGATGTTGATGGCGGCGCTGTTCGCTAAACTGCATCGCGCCCTGGCGGAAAGAGGCAAGGGCGATATTGGCGTGAGCTTCCCTTTACACGATGTGAAACCCGGCACAAGCCTGCGTTTGCACGGAAGCGCAAAGGCGTTGTGCGAACTGGAATCGCTATCATGGCGCAGAGGACTAGGCGATTACTGCCAGTGTACGGAGGTGATACCCGTACCTGAAGTCAAAGGCTGGCGTAGCGTGAGTCGTATACAGGTAAAAAGCAGCCCTTCGCGGCTATTGCGGCGTTCGGTGAAAAAGGGTTGGTTGACGGAGGAGGAAGCACTGCAGAGGTTACTCACTATGCAGCAAGAGCAGACGGATTTGCCTTGGATTAATTTGCGCAGTCTTTCGAACGGGCAACCGTTCCGTTTGTTTATCCGCCATGGCGATATTCTTGCCGTTCCTGTTGGGGGGGAGTTTTCAAACTATGGGTTAAGTTCGACGGCAACGGTGCCGTGGTTTTGAGATCGACAACCGACGCCCGTTTTTAGGGGGTCGGTTCTCGACATTTTGTCCACTCAAGAATATAACCCTGAGCTCTGACGGGTAATCCTCGGTTTTGCAACTCATCAGTTGCGTATCCCGATTCGTCGTTAACCCCATATAGCACCATAAGTATGACCCGGTCTTTTTTACTGTATACCTATTGGACCCTTTTATTTTCTCTGGTTGTAACTTACTGATTTTTATTAAGAGTAATGGTAAGGCTAAAAAAAGGTGCAATGAGTGATTTTTGAGTATTTTGCATATAAAACAAATTGTTGAGTTGACATCGCCTCAGTGCACTGCCGTACAGGCAGCTTAGAAAGAATACCTGAGCACGATACAGCCGGACGTCATTGTGCACTGCCGTACAGGCAGCTTAGAAATGTGAGAAGGAAATTAGGCTGCGTAGCCATCCGTGCACTGCCGTACAGGCAGCTTAGAAATACTGCCCCAGGCATCCCTGATCTGTTCTTCCGTGCACTGCCGTACAGGCAGCTTAGAAAGGACAAATGGTCGCAGCCCGTCTAAATCAAACGTGCACTGCCGTACAGGCAGCTTAGAAAGTTTCAATGGCCAGACGGAGCATCAGGTGTGGGTGCACTGCCGTACAGGCAGCTTAGAAATCGTCAAATTTTCCCATCAGTTCGGTTTCAATGTGCACTGCCGTACAGGCAGCTTAGAAATCCATCGCGGTGTATTTCTGAATTAACGGGTCGTGCACTGCCGTACAGGCAGCTTAGAAAAGACGCGCACCGGTTATCAGCGGCAATGATGCGTGCACTGCCGTACAGGCAGCTTAGAAAGAGTTGGTCATGCAGTATGACGATCTGCGCCAGTGCACTGCCGTACAGGCAGCTTAGAAAAACCAGGCAGGATTACACTCATGTCATGACAGGTGCACTGCCGTACAGGCAGCTTAGAAATAGCAGAGAACCTGATTTGTTATATAAATCAGGTGCACTGCCGTACAGGCAGCTTAGAAAATATCCGTGGAAGCAATCAGGCTTTCCTCTGTGTGCACTGCCGTACAGGCAGCTTAGAAAATCGACTCAATCAAACAAGAAATGGTGTTACTGTGCACTGCCGTACAGGCAGCTTAGAAATGGCTGATGCAGGCGCAATTGCCTTAAAAAAGGTGCCCTGCCGTACAGGCAGCTTAGAAAAGAATGCACCGCCCAAGCGATGATGATGAGAAGTGCACTGCCGTACAGGCAGCTTAGAAAGTAGTCAAACACGCAGGTGCAGAGCCGCCAGAGTGCACTGCCGTACAGGCAGCTTAGAAAAGTAATTCCGGTGATGCTGCAATCAGAGCCATGTGCACTGCCGTACAGTCAGCTTAGAAAATAGCGCAGGGTCTACAGGCTGCAAGTCCTCATTACTGTAGGCATTATTGATGATGATTAGCGCGTTTTATATTGCTGCCCGGCCCCGTCAGGACAATAATCGCCCATAAGGATGTCTCCTTTCTGAATACAGGCCGCCATGATCATAAAAATCGTTTGTCTGAGCCTTCTTTGCATCATCCTGCTCTCCCTTGGCGCCAGCCTGGCCCAGGCGATGTATCAGCGGGAGCTACGCTCGCAGGAAGGCTGGTGGTCCGCCCGTCGTGACTCAGCTGGCCTGGCGCCTGACCCCCAGCAAAACGCCCGCCTGGCCATTGTGCAGGTCTACGCTGCGCCGACCTGGGGATGGAAAGGTGTGGTGGCGGTGCATCCCTGGATTATCTATAAACGAGCCGGGGAAACGGAATATAACCGCTATGAAGTGATTAGCTGGGGAGGCGGGGAGAAGGTGCGCCATAATAGCAATCCGCCGGATGGCTACTGGTTCGGCGCGAAACCTCGTTTACTGGTAGAGCACCGGGGAGCGGAGGCCGAGGCTATGATCCCGCAGATTGTTGCGGCAATTGCCTCCTATCCGTGGCCGGATACTTATCACGCCTGGCCAGGCCCTAACAGTAATACCTTTCTGGCCCATATTGGACGCGAGGTGCCCGCGCTCAAACTGGATCTGCCCGCCAACGCGGTGGGGAAAGATTTTCGCTCGCTGCTGAATCCCATTGGTCTACCGCCCTCCGGGCGCGGGGTCCAGGTGTCGGTGCTGGGTATCGCCGGCGTAACGCTGGGGGCTGAAGAGGGATTTGAACTCAATATGCTGGGGCTGAACGTCGGCCTGGATTTCACACCGCTACGTATCCGTCTGCCGTTTATTGGCGGGCTGGGCCATAACAATTTGCCTGTTGACGCAGCGGAACACTCGCGGTAAATGGCATCGCGCCTCTCCTGCAGTTAAGCCAACATGGCTTATAGCCTCTGCACATTTCTCCTCCATGTGGCCGGAAAGGTCGATATTGGCATTTTAATTGTTATGTTATAACATAACAATTAAATACTGTGGCCATGCTTAGCAGGCCGAAACCAGTGTACCAATGACAAATGAAGTACGAGGAGATAAAAGACAATGTCCGGAACCAGCGTAGCAACACAGGGCGACAAGCGCCTACCGGTGACCGTTCTGTCCGGTTTTCTGGGGGCCGGGAAAACGACCCTGCTCAACCATATTCTGCACAACCGGGAGGGCAGGCGCGTTGCGGTTATCGTCAATGATATGTCGGAGGTCAATATTGATGCCGCTCTGGTCAGGGAAGGGGGCGCTGAACTTTCACGTACCGATGAAAAACTGGTTGAAATGAGTAACGGCTGCATCTGCTGCACCCTGCGGGAAGATCTCCTGCTGGAAGTTAATCGCCTGGCGAAGGAAGGGCGCTTTGATCAACTGGTTATCGAGTCTACCGGGATTTCTGAACCGCTTCCGGTTGCTGAAACCTTTACCTTCGCCGGCGATGACGGGCAAAGTCTTTCAACCGTGGCGCGTCTTGATACCATGGTTACCGTCGTGGACGCCTTCAATTTTTTGCGGGATTATGACTCTGCGGATAGCATCCGCTCACGCGGGGAATCACTGGGCGAAGGTGATGAGCGCAGCGTGGTCGATTTGCTCATTGAGCAGATTGAATTCTGCGATGTGCTGGTCCTGAACAAAGTCGATCTGATCGATGACGGGCAACAAGAAAAGCTGATGGCTATTTTGCGTTCGCTTAATCCGCGGGCAAAAATGGTGGTCTCCCGGTTTGGTCAGGTCGCGCTGGATAAGGTGCTGAATACCGGACTGTTTGATTTTGATAATGCCGCACAGGCACCGGGCTGGCTGAAGGAACTGCGCGGCGAACATACGCCGGAAACAGAGGAGTATGGGATTAGCAGCTTCGTATTTCGCGCCCGTCGGCCTTTCCATCCGGCTCGATTCTGCCAGGTGATGGCGCATGAACTGGCTGGTGTGGTCAGATCGAAAGGGTATTTTTGGTTGGCCAGTCGTGCGGAATTTGCCGGTGCCTGGTCACAGGCGGGTGGCGTGGCGCGTCAGGAACTGGGGGGAAGGTGGTGGGCAAGTGTCCCCAGAGAACGTTGGCCTGAGGATGATGAGTCGTTGAAATTTATTTTGGCAAACTGGATGGATGGCGTGGGCGATGCCCGGCAGGAACTGGTGTTTATCGGAATGAATATGGATGAATCAGCGCTGCGCGCCCGGCTGGCTTCCGCTTTGCTTACGGACGAAGAAATGGCGGAAGGTCCGGGCGAATGGCGTCACTATCCCGACCCGCTTGCGCCCTGGTTTGCCGCATGAGTCAACGGAAGAGACCCGATAAAAGCCGGCCCTTCATCTCGTTGCAATAGCTCTGCAGCTAAAAACGCGTGTGCGGGACTGTTTGATGCTGCGTGGCAAGCTGGCGTTAATTCCTGTTACAGGAACCGCATGGATAAGCGCAAAGGGAAGAACGGGTATTATACCGGGAGAAATGTGCGAAATTCACGCACCGTTCGATAACCTACAGATTGTTGCTGATGTCTGTGGAATAAAGAATGGTGCGTCCGAGTGGACTCGAACCACCGACCCCCACCATGTCAAGGTGGTGCTCTAACCAACTGAGCTACGGACGCATTATGGTGCGTTTAATTGGACTCGAACCAACGACCCCCACCATGTCAAGGTGGTGCTCTAACCAACTGAGCTATAAACGCATTATGGTGCGTTCAATTGGACTCGAACCAACGACCCCCACCATGTCAAGGTGGTGCTCTAACCAACTGAGCTATGAACGCAATGTTGTGGTGACAACGGGGACGCATATTAGCGATCGGATGGGGTTGTGGCAAGAGGCAAACGTCACTTTTCTTTCAGATCTCACGCGATTGCGGAAGTTTTACGCATATTGTTCATATTTTACTGATGCTAAAGGATATTTCTTATCCAGCTGCCTTTGTCTCGCTGCGGCGTCGTTCCTGACGCGGCGCGAAGCGAGGCGTGGCGAAGTTGCCGGAAGAGAGAATGAGTGATTTGTCAGACGAACGGTGCAAGAGGCGTCGCAGACGCTGGTACCGGAAAGGTGTGATTACCTGAAAATAAGGCGAAGGGTAAAAAGCGCGCAGAGGACTAACAGGATCAGAATAAGCTCAAAACGATAGCGTTGCAGCATAGTGGCTTCCTGAAATAAAACCGGCGCTGAAGCAGCGCCGGTTTATGATTAACTCAACTTAGCGGAAGAATTAAGCAGCCGGTTGTGCAGCCGGTTTAGCGGCCTGATGTTTAGTGGTTTTGTGGTGTTTTTTTGCTGCCTGAGCTTTCTGCGCTACAGGTTTAGCCGCGGCTTTGTGGTGCTTTTTCGCTG
>NZ_JMPP01000036.1 GCF_000735435.1 Klebsiella planticola ATCC 33531
CCTGGGCTTTCTGCTCAGCGGCTGGTTTAGCGGCAGCTTTGTGGTGTTTTTTTGCGGCCTGGGCTTTCTGCTCAGCGGCTGGTTTAGCGGCAGCTTTGTGGTGTTTTTTCGCGGCCTGAGCTTTCTGTTCAGCGGCTGGTTTGGCAGCGGCTTTGTGGTGTTTTTTATGATGGGTGGTCTTGGCAGTGGTGCTGTGAGTTGCAGCAGCCGGAGCCTGAGTAGTGCTTACTGCATCAGCAGCGAAAGCAGCAGAAGACAGACCCATAGCAGCGGCAACGACCAGAGCTAATACTTTTTTCATTCTGATATCCTCGAAATTGTTTCTTCAGTTAACCCCACTGCGGGGCTGTTGAAATTACTATAAGTTTTTCTTTCTCAGGCTTCAGTGAGTGTTTGGTATCGGCGAGTAACGGAATGTACAACGCGCAGGGCGGGCGAAAAGCAGGATGCTCCGCCAACGGAGTCAGCGTCGGCGGAGGGGGGCGGTTAGCGATGCGGTGTATGGGACAAGGTCGTGAGCAGCGTCGGGCGGGTCATTCGTACGCAATAGGCGGGCTGGCCGCGTTCAAAACGCCATCCTTCGGACAGTGGTCCGGCGTCGACGGTGTCAAAGCCAAACGCCTCGTACAGCGCGGCGGCGATCGCTTTTCCTTTTTCACTATCGCCTGCTAACGGCAGCGCCCGACGATTTTCCGCCCCCGCGGGCAGTCCATCGCTTTCCAGTTGGGTCATGGGAATAGCGTTAAACGCTTTAGTGACGGTAGCGGCAGGCAGGATCTGGGCGAGCAATTCGCTGGTCGTGGTCTCTCCTGACTCCAGCGCCTCGATCGGGCCATCACGCTCGGGATAGTAATTCACTGCATCAATGACATGTTTATCCTTAATGCCGGCAACCGGCAGCGAATGGATAGCGCTGAGCGGCACGGCAATGACCACCACCTCGCCAAATTCGGCAGCGTCCTCTGCGCTACCGACCTGACAGCCAATCATCGGACCCAGGCTGAAAAGAGTCTGGGGCCCCCGTGAGTTACTCAACATGACATCGTGACCGGCGGCAAGCGACAGCTTCGCGATAGACCGGCCAACGAATCCGGCGCCAATAATGCCAATCTTCATTTTCAACTCCTTACCAATGATCTGATAGTGTCGATAAATTTAATTCCATCTCTGCAGAAGATAAATCGTAAGATAGTGGAATGATAAACAACTCAAATGAGTGAATCATGGACCAGCTCACCAGTATCAGGGTTTTCGTGAAGGCGGCTGAAACGGGGTCGTTTGCCGCCGCTGCCGGACAGCTGCGACTCTCGCCGCAGATGGTCGCCCGACACGTGGCAGCGCTTGAGGCGCACCTGGGCACTTCATTAATCGCCCGCACCACGCGCCGACAGACGCTCACCGATATCGGGCGTAGCTATTATGAACGCTGCCGGGTGGTACTGGCTGAGATCGCGGAGGCGGACGCGGTGGCGCAGGAGATGAAAGCGACACCTTCAGGCATCATCCGGGTGAATGCGCCGGTCACTTTTGGTTCGCATGCGCTCGCAGCCTTTATTACCGACTATCTTGCCCGCTACCCTGACGTTCAGGTTGAACTGACGTTGAGCGACCGCATTGTCGACCCGATAGAAGAGGAGTTTGAGGTGATCGTGCGCATCGGTGAGCTGGCCGACAGCTCGATGGTTGCATGGCCTCTGCTGCCATACCGGCTGATTGCCTGTGCGTCACCCGACTATATTTTGCGCCACGGCGAACCGCAGACGCCGACCGATCTTCAACATCACGCGTGCCTGGTTTATGGACACTGGTCGGCGGGCAGCGCCTGTCGGTGGCAATTTGAGAAACAGGGGGCCATGTTCGAGATCAAACCCTCCGGGCGGTTCCGCGCGAATGACTGGAAGGCGCTGATGAATGCGGCCATTGCCGGGCACGGTATTACCCTCGGGCCGGAAGATGTGTTGAAAACCGAAGTGGAGCGGGGGAGCCTGGTGCAGGTATTAGCCGGATTCTCAGGACCGGCGCGGCCCATGCATATTCTGGTGCCGGCCGGACGTCGGCGGACGACGAAAATTAAATGTTTTGTTGACGCCTTAAGAACCGCGCTGGGCCCGCGCTGAATCCCTACGACGGTGAGGAGCGGCACCCTGGGAACAGGTGCCGCTGTGCGTTAGCGCGCCGCGCGTTGCAAAATCACGCTGGACGGTTGACGCTGCAGGAAACGCATCCGCAGCATCATCATCACTGCTGCCGAGGTGAGCCCGATAATAAATCCGCACCAGAAACCGGCGGGCCCCATACGCGGAACAAGCGTATCGGTTAAGGCCAGCAGGTAGCCGCTCGGCAGTCCCAGCACCCAGTACGCGGTAAACGTAATAAAGAAGATCGAACGCGTATCTTTATATCCGCGCAGAATCCCGCTACCAATCACCTGTACGGAGTCGGAGATCTGATATATCGCGGCCAGCAGCATCAGTTGGGAAGCCAGCAGGACCACTTCCGGATTGTCGTTATACAGCAGGGCAATCTGCTTACGCATCAGGATGGTGAAAATCGCCGTGATCACCGCCATGCAGACGCCAACGCCAACCCCGGTTCTGGCAGAAACCTGCGCATCGAGGGTGGAACCCTGCCCAAGACGGAAGCCGACGCGGATGGTGACCGCTGCCGCCAGCGAGAGGGGTAAAACGAACATCAGCGAACTGAAGTTCAGGGCTATCTGATGGCCCGCGACGTCCACAATCCCCAGTGGAGAAACCAGCAGCGCAACGACCGCAAACAGAGTGACTTCAAAAAACAGCGCCAGCGCAATTGGCAGCCCAAGCTGCACCAGACGTTTAAGCACGCTGAAGTCCGGTCCGCTGAAGCCTTCATCGCTACGGATATCGCGCATAGAGCGGGCGCGACGTACCCAGGAGATCATACAGAAGAACATCACCCAGTAAACGGATGCCGTCGCCACGCCGCAGCCGATGCCGCCCAGTTCAGGCATGCCAAAGTGGCCGTAGATAAAGATATAGTTAACGGGAATATTGACCAGCAGGCCGATAAATCCCATTACCATCCCCGGTTTGGTTTTCGCAAGGCCTTCACACTGGTTACGTGCGACCTGGAAGAAGAGATAGCCGGGGGCGCCCCACAGCAGCGCGCGCAGGTAGCCTACCGCTTTTTCGGCGAGGGCCGGGTCAATATTGTGCATCGAGCTGATGATGTACCCGGCGTTCCACAGCACGACCATGACCAGCAGCGAAACGAATCCCGCCAGCCAGAACCCCTGACGAATCTGATGGGCAATGCGGTCGCGGCGACCGGAGCCATTTAGCTGTGCGATAACCGGCGTCAGCGCCAGCAGCAGACCGTGGCCAAAGAGAATTGCCGGGAGCCAGATAGAGGTCCCAATCGCGACGGCTGCCATATCGGTGGCGCTATAGCCACCCGCCATCACGGTATCGACAAAGCCCATGGAGGTCTGGGCGACCTGTGCCAGGATCACAGGAATGGCCAGTGCTAATAACTGACGCGCTTCAATAAAATACTTCTGCACGTGAACACCTTTATATTGTTGTTATTTTGAGACTAAAAAAGCCGCCGTAAATGGCAGCAAGAAGAAAGAGCAGAGGGATTTTCCAGTCTATTGTAGCGAGGATGCGCCATTAAGCCAGTGAAAAAATGGTAGGGCACGATGCGCGCTGGCAACCTGTTTTGCCAACTGGTATTGTTCCCGACAGGTATAACGGTAATGATACCGTCACGAAAGTCTACAGGAGTAAAGCATGTTTACAGGCATTGTGCAGGGGACCGCTAAAGTGGTGTCCATCGATGAAAAACCCAATTTTCGCACCCATGTGGTGGAGCTGCCTGAGCATATGCTTGCCGGCATCGAGACCGGGGCATCGGTGGCGCACAATGGTTGCTGCCTGACAGTCACCGAAATTGACGGTCCGCGCATCAGTTTTGACCTGATGAAAGAGACGCTGCGTATTACCAACCTTGGCGCTGTAGAGGTGGGGGATGTGGTGAACGTGGAACGAGCGGCAAAATTCAGCGATGAGATCGGCGGCCATCTGATGTCCGGCCACATTATGACCACGGCGGAAATCGTCAAGATCCTGACCTCGGAAAATAATCGCCAGATCTGGTTTAAGGTTCAGGACCCGACGCTGATGAAATATATCCTCTATAAAGGATTTATCGGCGTTGACGGCATCAGTCTGACGGTCGGTGAAGTGACCCCGACGCGTTTTTGCGTGCATTTGATCCCGGAAACGCTGCAGCGCACCACGCTTGGCATTAAAAAACTCGGCGATCGGGTGAATATCGAGATCGACCCGCAAACGCAGGCGGTAGTCGATACCGTGGAACGCGTGCTGGCAGCGAAAGAAGCGGCACAACAGCTGAGCGATGAATGATCGGCCGCTGCTGCCGGATGAAGAAGGAAAGAAAAGAATATCCCCCGTGTTAACGGGGGATATTTTTAGCGGGCCACGCGAAGGCCGTTTTCCACACCGCGAGAAAAGACCACCTGCCAGAGCTGAATATCGCGCGCGCGAAAAGCCCCCGCGCAGGCGTTCAGATAATAACTAAACATACGTTTAAAACGTTCCGAATAGTTATCGGCGATATCGGGCCAGCTGGCCAGGAAACGTTCGTACCAGGCCATCAGCGTCGTATCGTAATCGGCGCCGATATTGTGCCAGTCTTCCATCACGAAATGGGATTCGCTGGCTTGCGCGATATGACGAACCGAAGGCAGACAACCGTTGGGGAAAATATATTTATTGATCCACGGATCGACGCTGTGGTCCGTTTTTTTGGAGCCAATGGTGTGTAATAAAAAACGACCGTCAGGTTTTAAATTACGATCCACCACTTCAAAATAGGTGGCGTAATTTTTAGGTCCCACGTGTTCAAACATCCCGACGGAAACAATGCGATCAAACTGGTCATGCAGGTCACGATAGTCCTGCAGCAAAATGGTAACGTCTAACCCTTCGCATCTCTGTTGGGCCATTTTTTGCTGCTCGGCGGAAATGGTCACGCCAACTACGCTAACGTGATAATTTTTGGCCATATAGTAAGCCAGACCACCCCAGCCGCAGCCAATATCCAGCACCCGCATCCCCGGTTCCAGCTGCAGCTTGCGGCAAATAAGATCTAATTTTGCCACCTGCGCCTCTTCCAGCGATTGCGCCTCTTTCCAGTACGCGCAGGAATATTGCATATAGGGGTCGAGCATCCGGCTGAAAAGATCGTTGCCCAGGTCGTAATGTTCTTTGCCGACAATCCAGGAGCGCTTTTTACTTTGTAGATTGAACAGGCGTGCGCCCGCGATACGAAGCGTATCTTTCAGATGGTGAGGAAGCTGATTTTCCAGCCCGGCACGGAGTACTTTATGGAAGAATATATCCAGCCGTTCGCAATCCCACCAGCCGTCCATATAACTCTCACCTAACCCCAGCGACCCTTCCTGTAAAACACGTTTAAAGAAGAGCGGATTGTTAATCCGCAGATCGGAGGGTGCGGTGCCATTAACCTCAATGCCCGCGCGACCGAGCAATTCGGTTGCAATTCGGTACCAGTCGTCGTTTGGTACGCTTACTTCTTCTATACACGATGAACTCATAGCTTCTCCATCACGCCCAAGTGATCAGAACCTTAAAACAGCGTAGACGCTTTTTTGGCTTTGTGAGAAATCTCACGGAATATCCGTGAAGCTGCTATCCGACGTAGAACAGAGGAAGGGCGATAACCCTTGCCGAAAGGCCTTCCATGGTGAAACGGGATGCATCCTGCTCCCGTTAATCTTAAAAAATATTTTATTTATGTGAAGCCGGTTCAGTATAGGCCGCTGAAATCAGGCTTTCAATAAAAATATATTAGCAGGCTAATTACTGAGCCTTAACATCACTGAAACGCGTTTATGCATGAGACGATTCGGTAGTCAGGCAAACGCTGTGACGCTGCATAAAATAACCCAGCCCGGCCAGCACGATAGAGACCAGCATCACGCTGGTGGTAGTGAGCAGCGGCGTGGCAATCAGCGCGGAAACCAGCAGACTGGTCAGGAAGCACAGACCAAGCTGCAGCGTGTTCTGCAGCGCGGCGGCACGACCGGTCGCCTGCGGGAACGGCTTCAGCGCCTGGGCGACAACAATCGGGTAGATCCCGCCATTGACAATGGCCATCACGCAGAAGGGAATCATCACCGCAATAATTGAGACATCCTCAACCAGACCAACCATCCAGGTGGCAGCCACGCTGACGGCGAAAATCACCAGCAGCCAGGGCAGCAGCTGTTGGCCTTGCCATTTCTGCAGCGCCGCGCGGCATCCATAGCCACCGATTAAAAAGGCGATTGTCTGCGGAACATAGCTAAGACCGATAGCGGTTGGGCTGTAGCCCATCTCATGGAGAATAAACGGCGACCCGGTTAACCAGGCAAAAAAGCTGGCGGAGCAGGCGGCGTAAATCAGCACGTTGCCGCTGTATTCGCGCGAGCGCAGCAGCGTCAGAAAGGTCAGCTTCTCGCGGACGTCACCCTGCGGCCTGACGACCGGCTTCAGGCGCAGGGCGGGCACCATCAGCAGCAGGGCGATGGCAAAAAGGGTGGCAAAAATGGCCTGCCATTCCAGATGGGCAAGCAGCCAGCTGCCGAGCAACGGCGCCAGAGCCGGCGATAAACCCACCAGCGGCATAATGGTGGCGAAAATACGGTTAGTTCGCTGAGCTGGATAATAATCGGTGACCATCGCCTGCCAGGTCACCGCCGCCGCGCAGACGCCGATCGCCTGGATAAAGCGCAGCACCAGCATCAGAGTGGCGTCACGCACCCACAGCATTCCCAGACAGCTGATAGCGAAGATCGCCAGCCCGGTTAGCAGAATCGGTTTACGTCCGTAGCGGTCCGAGAGCGGGCCCCAGAACAGCTGCCCGATGGCGAAGCCGGCGAGGAACAGGCTCAGACTGGCGCTGACCGACGCTGCAGAAGTATTGAGATCTTGCTGGATGGCCGAAAAGGCCGGCAGATACATGTCGGTGGCGAGGAAACCCAGCACGCTGAGTCCCGCCAGCCACACTAAAAATCCTTTCCCGGGTTGTTGCATAACATTCTCTTATAGATGCAGGTATGATGCCGCAGAGTGTAGGGAGTGCATTCTGGCTTGTGAAACGCTAATATTTGCTACATGCGTTCAAAATTTTTGCAGGCAGAATATGTGGTCCGAATACTCACTCGAAGTTGTTGATGCTGTCGCCCGCAACGGCAGCTTTAGCGCCGCGGCGCAGGAGCTGCACCGCGTACCTTCGGCGGTCAGTTATACCGTACGTCAGCTGGAGGAGTGGCTGGCGGTACCGCTTTTTGAACGCCGCCATCGCGATGTCGAATTGACCCCCGCCGGGCTCTGGTTTTTACAGGAAGGACGATCTGTTATCAAAAAAATGCAGATCACCCGCCAACAGTGTCAGCAGATAGCCAACGGCTGGCGTGGTCAGCTGTCAATAGCCGTGGATGACATTGTTAAACCGGCCCGTATGCGGCAGATGATTGTTGATTTTTATCGTCACTTTCCCGATGTCGAGCTGATTGTTTTTCAGGAGGTTTTCAACGGTGTCTGGGACGCGCTGGCCGACGGACGCGTGGAACTGGCTATCGGGGCAACCCGTTCGATTCCGGTGGGGGGACGCTACGCCTTTCGCGATATGGGGATGTTGAGCTGGCATTGCGTGGTGGCGAGCCATCATCCTCTGGCGCAGATGAGCGGGCCGCTCAGCGATGATGTGTTGCGCAACTGGCCGTCGCTGGTCAGGGAGGACACCTCCCGCTCGCTACCAAAACGCACGACCTGGCTACTGGACAACCAGAAAAGGGTGGTGGTGCCGGACTGGGAATCCTCGGCCACCTGCCTCTCGGCGGGATTGTGCGTAGGGATGGTACCGAGCCATTTTGCTCGCCCGTGGATTGACCGCGGTGAATGGACCGCGCTGGCGCTGGAAAACCCGTTCCCGGACGCCGCGTGCTGCCTGACCTGGCAGCAGAGCGACACGTCACCGGCGCTGTCGTGGCTACTGGATTATCTGGGGGACAGTGAAACGTTAAACCGGGAGTGGCTGCGGGCGCCGGAGTAACCGGCGCCGCACGGGCGATTAGCGACGGTAGTCGACGAACGGGCCGTCTACGACGGAGCGGCGCTCTACCAGCCGCGGGTGAACCTCGATCGACTGTGACTCTTCGCGCTTGTTGACGATACGATCCATCAGCATATTGAAGGCCGCTTCCCCCAGCGAATCTTTCGGCTGGTGGATGGTGGTCAGCGCCGGGCTGAAATAGCGGGCGTTACGCACGTTATCATACCCGATCAGCGAAATGTCCTGCGGCACGCGTAGCCCCATCTCATCCGCAGCGCAGATTGCGCCCATCGCCATGATGTCGCCGCCGCAGAAGACCGCCGTCGGGCGATGCTGCTGGCTGAGGATCTGCTGCATTGCGCGGTAGCCGGATTCAGGCTCGAAGTCTCCCTGCACAATCCAGCTTTCCGGAACGGCGATCTGCGCTTCTTCCATGGCTTTCATAAAGCCCGCCAGGCGCCCGGCGCCGGTGTTACGCTCCAGCGGACCCGGGATCACGCCGATTTCACGATGGCCGCGTTCCACCAGATAGCGACCGGCCATATAACCGCCCTCGAAGGCGTTATCGATGACCGAATCGGTAAAGTCGGCTTTGGATTCACCCCAGTCCATTACCACCATCGGAATATGGCGGTACTCTTCCAGCATGCTGAGCACCGATTCCGGATATTCAGAACACATAACCAGCAGGCCGTCGACGCGCTTTTGCGCCATCATCGACAGATAGGCCTGCTGCTTTTCGAGATCGTTCCACGCATTGCCCAGAATCAGGGTATAGCCTTTCTGGAAACAGCTCTTTTCTACGGCTTCAATAATCTCAGCGAAATAGGCCGCTTCGCTGCTGGTGGCCAGCAGGCCAATCGATTTGGTGTGATTAACCTTCAGGCTGCGAGCCACGGCACTGGGGGAATAGTGCAGCTCTTTGATCGCCGCCCACACGGCGTTGCGGGTTTCTTCCGCCACGAAACGGGTTTTGTTAATTACATGTGACACTGTTGTAGTGGAAACGTTTGCGCGCTTCGCTACATCTTTAATTGTTGCCATTACTTCTCACTCCAGACCTTGACCTGATCGTCTGATTATCGATACGTAAACGTTTGCCTATACACACCCTGAATACAATTTTCAACATTGCATCACGTCGGGAAAACGACACAGAACGACAGGAAGGGGTCAATGGCCGATACGCTTTCAAATTAGCGTGGGATTTTGTCCGATCTTGCGGCAAAGGGGAAGAGCAAAAATGTGCATCACCCTAAAACATGGAAGATTTTTGCGCTATATTGTGCAAAAATGAGCAAGCTCACTTTTCATGTGGGGATAACTGGGGGAAAAATTGATGGATACAGATTTAAAGTTTTCGCTGACGACAACGATTATTGTCCTGGGTCTGATCGTGGCCGCCGGCCTGACCGCGGTGCTGCACTGATTTATCCGGGGGAGAGAGCTCTTTCCCCCGACGTCCCGCCATTATTATCAATTTCGCAAAAATCTTTTGCCATTTCGTTTACTTTTGTTTTTTTGTGATTGATGTCATGCTTTTGACTTCTGATGAGATACCGTCGCCGATGACGGTCTGCTGGAGTCATTGAATGAAAATCAACTTTCCCTTGTTAGCGCTGGCGATAGGCGCGTTTGGTATTGGCACCACGGAGTTTTCCCCGATGGGGCTGCTGCCGGTGATTGCCAAAGGTGTCGACGTGTCAATTCCGGCGGCGGGAATGCTGATCAGCGCGTATGCGATCGGCGTGATGGTCGGTGCGCCGCTGATGACTTTGCTGCTCTCTCATCGCGCGCGCAGAAATGCGCTGATTTTTCTGATGGCTATCTTTACGCTGGGGAACATTCTCTCCTCAATGGCGCCGGATTACACCACGCTGCTGATTTCGCGCATTATCACCAGTCTTAACCACGGCGCTTTCTTCGGCCTCGGGTCGGTGGTGGCGGCGAGCGTGGTGCCGAAACACAAACAGGCCAGCGCGGTGGCGACCATGTTCATGGGCTTGACTATCGCTAATATTGGCGGCGTTCCGGCGGCGACATGGCTTGGCGAGACCATCGGCTGGCGGATGTCGTTCCTCGCGACGGCAGGTCTGGGGCTGGTGGCGATGGTCAGCCTGTGGTTTTCGTTGCCCAAAGGCAGCGCTGGCGAGCGTCCGAACGTAAAACAGGAGCTCTCGGTGCTGGTTCGTCCGCAGGTGCTCTCCGCATTGCTGACCACCGTGCTGGGGGCCGGCGCGATGTTTACCCTCTATACCTATATTTCACCGGTGCTGCACACCATTACGCACGCCTCACCGCTGTTCGTCACCGCCATGCTGGTGTTGATTGGCGTCGGCTTTTCACTGGGTAACTACCTCGGCGGTAAATTCGCCGACCGTTCCGTCTCCGGGACGCTGAAGGGTTTTCTGCTGTTGCTGATGGTTATCATGCTGGCGATTCCGCTGCTGGCGCAGACGCAGCTGGGAGCCGCAATCAGTATGGTGGTCTGGGGGGCGGCGACCTTCGCCGTGGTTCCACCGCTGCAAATGCGGGTGATGCGAGTGGCTCATGAAGCACCGGGACTCTCTTCGTCGGTCAATATCGGAGCGTTTAACCTCGGCAATGCGCTGGGTGCGGCAGCCGGTGGCGCGGTGATTTCTGGCGGACTGGGCTATGCCTTTGTGCCGGTGATGGGGGCGATCATTGCCGGCGTGGCGCTGCTGCTGGTGCTGTTCGGCGGGCGTTCGCAGCCGGAAGAGGCGTTGGTCTGACAGTCGGTATATTCGCAGAAGGGTTGCCCCTTCTGCGTTAGCGTTTTAGGCCGCCAGATTGGCTGCCACAAACTTCCAGTTTACCAGCGCCCAGAAGTGCGCCAGATAGTCAGGACGGGCGTTGCGGTAGTCGATGTAATAGGCATGTTCCCAGACATCCACGGTCAGCAGCGGTTTGGCGTCGCCGGTCAGCGGCGTGCCAGCGTTGCTGGTGGAGACAATGCTCAGGCTGCCATCGCTATTTTTAACCAGCCATGTCCAGCCTGCGCCAAAGTTCTTCGCTGCCGCGTCGGTAAACTTCGCTTTGAACTCTGCGAAGCTGCCGAAGGATTGATTGATGGCGGCTGCCAGCTCACCTTCCGGCTCGCCGCCCGCATTCGGCGCGAGGCAGTTCCAGTAGAAAGTATGGTTCCAGACCTGGGCCGCATTGTTAAAGATGCCGCCTTCAGAAGCGCGGACGATCGCTTCTAAAGATTGACCTTCAAACGCGGTGCCTTTGATCAGGTTGTTGAGGTTGGTGACATAGGCCTGGTGATGTTTGCCGTAGTGGTATTCCAGGGTTTCTGCGGAAATGTGCGGCGCCAGGGCGTCTTTTGCATACGGTAATGCAGGTAATTCAAACGACATTGTTACTCTCCTTATAACTTCTTGTTTTCTAGCTCACATTCAAAGGATGTTTTACCATCCAGAACAGCATGTACTGTCCCTCGCCGGGGCGAGTGCAACAGGTTTTTATTGTGATCGGAATGCTAACACTTGCAGAAGGGAGTTAAAAGCCTTGCAATGATAAAGGGTATATTTAACAAACTTACCCGGCTAAGCCTTCGCCGGAGCGCAAGGCATCGCATTTCAACAGGGCAGGTTGATCGCTGTTGCCGTTGAAATATAAAGTGATTAGTGAATATCCATTTTGCAGAGGTCTGTTTTGTCTAACATAGTCTATCGCCAGGCGACTCTGGCCGACGTCGAACGCTGTTTTGAAATTGAAACGACCGCATATGAAGGGGATGAAGCGGCCACTCGTGAAAAGATTGCCACCCGAATCCAGCAGTACCCGGAAGGATTTCTTTGCATGGAACGGCAAGGAGAGGTCATTGGCTTCATTAATTCAGGGTGCGCGTGGGAAGTCGTGATGTCGGATGAAGCCTTCAAGGAGCTGGTCGGGCACGATCCTCGCGCGCCGAATGTCGTGATTATGTCTGTCGTCGTTGATCCTGAACACCAGGGAAAAGGGTATTCGACTGCTCTGATGGAGCGCTTTATCCGGCAGATGGCACAGGCGCAAAAGAGCGCCATTCACCTGATGTGCAAAGACCGACACGTGGCCCTGTATGAGAGATTTGGTTTTCGCTACGAGCGGCCTTCCGCCTCGGATCATGGCGGCATGTCCTGGCATGAGATGAGCCTGACATTATAGTGAGGAGAGTTGACCTGCCGCAGACGCGGCAGGTCAGGCTCAGCGAATGGTTTTGGGGGTCATCACCCGGCGTGCGCCGACATAGTGGCGAATCCAGTAATCTTCGCTTAATGAGGTGATCTGGATGTCGCGGCCGGTACGCGGCGACTGAATAAACTTGCCGTTGCCAACGTAAACGCCGACGTGATCGGCGGTGCCGCGCCCACGGGTGCGGAAGAAGACCAGATCGCCGCTCTGCAGCTCGCCGCGATCGACCGGACGGGCATCGCGCAGATGATACATCTCATTGGCGGTGCGCGGAATGCGGATTTTTACCAGATCCTTATAGGCGTAGTAGACCAGCCCACTGCAGTCGAAACCGGTACGCGGCGAAGTTCCGCCCCAGCGATACGGTTTGCCAATCTGATCCATTAACTTCGACATAGCGGTGCTTTGCGCTCTCTGCACGCGGGCTTTATGCGCATCCGCCAGGGTCAGCGGCGGTTCTTCCGCGATTGTTTTGCAGCGTTTTTTGTAACCTTTACGCACGACGCATTTACTCTGCACGCTGGCCATGACCGGGGCCGGTTCAGCGGCTGGCGCGATCGATTTCGCACACTGCTTTTTATACCCTTTACGCAAAACGCATTTTTTGGTGCCGGCGGCCTGACGGTTCAATGCCGTCTGGCTGGATGCGGTGGTGCGAGTGGGGTGTCGGGTGCGGGTGGCCGTTGAGGCTTTCTTGCTGGTGGTTTTGGTTGTGGACTTCGTTTTCTGACTGCTGGCTTTTTTCTTACGTTCTGTAGTGCCTTTCGCCGCATGCGCTTTTGGCGTGGCGGAGGTGTGCGTATGCCCTGAAGCATGCGCCAGTGGTGTAAATGAGATAGATGTAAACAGTAATGCACAGAGCGAAATCGCGATTTTGTTTAGCCGCGCCACTGAGCAATCCCCTGATTAATGACAGATATGTACCCATACCTGACGGTGAATGACAAAACCCAACGATTCTAAAGCATAAAAACCCGGAAAGTTAATACTCTTTTGTATCTAAAGTGTCGTTTGATTAACAATTGCAAAAAATTATCTCAGACATTAACCACCTTGTACGTGAAATGTACAGCGATACTGCTTTTACGCGGCCAAAATGATATTTTTAAGGCAACTTCTGACCACAGAAGATAAAATATAATGAGTGAAAAAAATGTTATTATCTGTCCTGCGTTCAGGACGCTACAATGACAAATTACTGCCGTATAGAAGTTAAGGAAGCATGACAATGAGCACGACTGTAGAAAAAATCCAACGTCAAATCGCTGAAAACCCGATCCTGCTGTACATGAAAGGGTCTCCGAAACTGCCAAGCTGCGGTTTTTCCGCTCAGGCTGTGCAGGCGCTGTCTGCATGCGGCGAGCGTTTTGCCTACGTTGACATCCTGCAGAACCCGGATATCCGCGCGGAACTGCCGAAATATGCGAACTGGCCGACCTTCCCGCAGCTGTGGGTTGATGGCGAGCTGGTTGGCGGTTGCGACATCGTGATTGAAATGTATCAGCGCGGCGAACTGCAGCAGCTGATCAAAGAAACGGCGGCAAAGTACAAGACCGACGAGCCGAAAGCTGAATAAGTCTGCCGCCAGTAAAAAAGCGACTTCCTGCGAAGTCGCTTTTTTTTGTCTCTTACTCTTGTCCGGCAAGCGGTAATGGCCAGCCGCCAAGACGTTTCCAGCGGTTGACGATTTCGCAAAACAGCTGCGCCGTCTGCTCGGTATCATACAGCGCAGAGTGCGCCTTGCTGCCATCAAACGCCATTCCGGCGGCCAGGCAGGCTTTGGACAGCACCGTCTGGCCGAGCGCCAGTCCACTCAGCGCCGCGGTATCAAACGTCACGAACGGATGAAACGGATTACGTTTGAGTCCGGCGCGTTCGGCGGCGGCCATCGTAAAGGTGAGATCGAACGTCGCGTTGTGCGCCACCATGATGGCACGATTACAATCGTTATCCTTAATTCCCTTGCGGACCATTTTAAAAATGGCGTGCAGGGCGTCGTATTCGCTCACCGCGCCGCGCTCAGGATCGTTCGGATTGATGCCGTTAAAGGCCAGCGCTTCAGGCTGCAGATTGGCGCCTTCGAAAGGTTCAACATGAAAATGCAATGTCTCGTCCGGCATTAACCAGCCTTGCTCATCCATTTTCAACGTAATGGCGGCGATCTCAAGCAGGGCGTCGGTTTTAGCATTAAACCCGGCGGTTTCTACATCAATCACCACGGGGTAGAAACCACGAAAACGGTCGCACAGACCATTAAGTTGAACGTTCTCGGACATCTGATTCTCTTAACTGGAAAAAAGTAGCGCGCATTATGGCAAATTTTGCCGCGCCTTGCAGCAGGAAGGGGAAAAACAGCGGGCGCCGATGAGCGCCCGAAGCAGGTTAGTTGCCAAGGCCTTTGCCGGCGTCCTTCTCTTCAATCAGTTCGATTTTGTAACCGTCCGGATCTTCAACGAAAGCGATAACCGTGGTGCCGCCTTTCACCGGACCCGCTTCGCGGGTGACGTTGCCGCCGTTCTGGCGAATACGCTCGCAGGCTTCGGCGGCGTTATCCACGCTCAGCGCGATATGACCGTAAGCGCTGCCGAGGTCGTATTGGTCAACGCCCCAGTTGTAAGTCAGCTCGATAACCGCCGTATCGCTTTCCTCGCCGTAGCCGACGAAGGCCAGCGAGTATTTGTACTCGGTATTTTCGCTGGTACGCAGCAGCTTCATGCCCAGCACGTTGGTGTAAAACTCGATAGAACGTTGCAGGTCGCCAACGCGCAGCATAGTGTGAAGTAAGCGCATAGTTTTTATACTCCTTGTTTACAGCCCCTTAGCGGAGACCGTATGTGCAATTGTCTGAATAGCGTAACAAAACGGACAAGGCGTTTCATACCCCTGAGCACTATATCGTAAAAAGGCCGCCATTTCAGGCGGCCCTTACGCCGATCTTTCTTGTCGTATCCGCGGACGAGATGAGTGCGTCCTGGATGTGCAGTCAGTTACCACAGAATACGATAGCGGCTAACCGTCGCGATACCCGGCGGGATTACAACGTCGGGTAATCGGTGTAGCCTTCCGCGCCGCCGCCGTAGAAGCTTTCAGGGCGCTGCGGGTTCAGCGCGGCCTTGTGCTGCAGACGAGCGACCAGATCGGGATTGGCGATATAGTCACGACCGAAGGCCACCGCATCAATTAAGCCTTTGCCGATCAGATCGTTGGCTTTTTCTACCGTGTAGGCACCGGCGCCGATAATCGCGCCCGGGAAGCGATCGCGCACTTTTTGGCGGAATGCGTCGCTGTACGGCTGGCCGCCGGCCCAGTCCGGCTCGGACATGTGCAGATAGGCAATGCCGCGTTTTGCCAGCTCTTCAATCAGATACAGCGCATCGGCTTCTTCGTTCGGGCCATTATCGACATTCTGGAAACTGCCGATTGGCGACACGCGGATCCCGATACGATCGGCGCTCCACTCTTTGCTGACGGCATCCACAACTTCCAGCACCAGGCGCGCACGGTTTTCAACGCTGCCGCCGTATTGATCGGTACGGTGGTTAGAAGAAGGGGACAGGAACTGATGCAGCAGGTAGCCATGCGCAGAGTGCAGCTCTACAAGGTCAAAACCGGCATCGCGGGCATTGCCGACCGCCTGGCGGAAATCATCGACGATCCCCGGGATCTCATCGAGCTCCAGCGCACGCGGCATGGAGGTGTCGACGCGAATGGCGTGGCCATGTTCATCGCGCAGGGAGGTACGGGTGCCCGCACTGATAGCAGAAGGCGCAACCGGCGCTTCGCCGCCGGGCTGCAGGGAGTTGTGGGAAATACGACCGGTGTGCCACAGCTGCACGGCGATACGGCCATGTTCAGCGTGAACGCCGGCGGTAATTTTCTGCCATGCCGCGATCTGTTCCGGGCTGTGCAGGCCCGGAGCGCCGGCGTAGCCTTTTGCCTGGGCGGAAATCTGCGTGGCTTCGGAGATGATCAGTCCGGAGCTGGCACGTTGACGATAGTACTCGGCCATTAACGGCGTCGGGATATCGCCTGGTTCGATACTGCGCAGACGCGTCAGCGGAGCCATAAATACGCGGTTAGGTACAGTTATTGCACCGACTTTCAGTGGAGAAAACAGTTTTGATTCGGACATAATGACTCCTGAGTAGACCGGTCGTCTTGTAATTCGTTAAATAAAAACGCCTGTTAAACGTCAGGCGCTGCAATAATCTGTCTGGCATGGGCAAGGGCGCTTTCCAGCGGCATTGCACTGCGGGTAATCTTGGCCTGCAAATTGGCCCCCAGCCACAGGGAGTAAAGCACCTGGGAGAGGGTAAAAGCATCGCCGTTAAATGTCAGGCTCCCTTCCTGGCGACCCTTTTCCAGCGCTTCGCCCAGCAACGTAATAATCTGGCTGGCGCCTTTGTTCATCTCTTCGCGCATGGATTCAGACAAATCACACACTTCAGCGGAGAGTTTCACCGTCAGGCAACCGCTGATAATACCCTGTTGGCAAAACTGCGTCAGGGTATGCTGGTAGTAAGCCAGCAGACGGTCGCGATAGTTCCCTTCGCCGTGAGCAAAATGGTCAACCAGGCGGCGGATATAGCCAGCATAGTGATGTTCAAGCAGCGCGACGCCGTAAGCTTCCTTAGAGCGAAAATAGTGGTAGAAAGAACCTTTCGGCACTTCCGCTATTTTCAGCAGTTCGCTCAGGCCCATTCCGGTAAAACCGCGGTGCATGCACAGCTGTTCGCCGGTCACCAGAATATGTTCGCGAGTATCGTATTCACAATGTTTGTTCATGGCGCTCACTGTAATAGACCGATTGGTCTAATGCAAGCGAAAAAATGTCGCCCGGGGCAGAGGCTGAACAACAAAAGTTGCGAAGCAGAGTTGAAACGTCTTCAATAAAAGACACAGAAGAGTCGCCGGAGGCGTGGAGTGGCAGAGCAGCTGGAGTTTTTCCCGGTACAGAGTCCATGCCGGGGAATTTGTCAGTCGGACGAACGTGGATTTTGTCGCGGTTGCTTTCGTAGTCGTGAAGAGCGTTTTCACTGGCAAACAATGAGTGATGCCCAGAAGCAGGACGTGCTGCGCCTGTGCCGTCAGCGTCTGTTGCGCAAATTACGCGCGAATAAACCGCAGGCCGAGGAAGAACCACAGCAGCCTTCACTGTTTTAATGGCAAAATTGCGTATACTCAACACACTTTTTTGTTGAGGACGTTGTTATGGTTCAGCGTATTGCTATGGCCCCGCAGGGGCCGGAATTCTCGCGTTTTGTTATGGGCTACTGGCGTTTGATGGACTGGAATATGTCCGTGAACGAGCGGGTCAGCTTTATTGAGCAGCACCTGGATCTGGGCGTGACTACCGTCGATCACGCGGATATTTACGGCGATTATCAGTGCGAAGCGGCTTTTGGCGAAGCGCTGAAGCAGGCTCCGCATCTGCGCGGTCGCATGGAAATCGTCAGCAAGTGTGGGATTGCCACTAAAGCCCGCGCCGAAAATACCATCGGCCACTACATCACCGACCGCGATCATATCGTCTTAAGTGCCGAGCAGTCCTTGCGCAATCTGGCGACCGACCATCTTGATTTGCTGCTGATTCACCGCCCGGATCCGTTAATGGATGCGGATGAGGTGGCGGAAGCCTTCCTCGCACTGCATCACAGCGGTAAAGTTCGCCACTTTGGCGTCTCCAACTTTACGCCGGCGCAGTTTACGCTGCTGCAATCGCGTCTGCCGTTTACTCTGGCCACCAACCAGGTTGAAATCTCTCCGGTACACCAGCCGCTGCTGCTGGATGGTACGCTGGATCAGCTGCAGCAGCTGCGTATCCGGCCGATGGCCTGGTCCTGCCTCGGCGGCGGGCGGTTGTTTAATGATGAAAGCTTCCAGCCGCTGCGTGATGAGCTGGCGCAAGTGGCTCAGGAGCTGAATGCTGAGAGCATCGAGCAGGTGGTTTATGCGTGGATCCTGCGTCTGCCGTCGCAGCCGTTACCGATTATCGGCTCCGGTAAAATCGAGCGTGTCCGCTCTGCCGTGGTGGCCGAAAAACTGAATATGTCTCGTCAGCAGTGGTTCCGCATCCGCAAAGCTGCGCTGGGTTATGACGTGCCATAACTGACTGACGCCGCCTTCGCAATGGCTGTCCCGGTCGGCGACGAACCGGGATGGCCCTGCCGGAGGCGTTGTTTGCCGCTGTCTCCTCGCCATCACGCCACAGCGCTTCGCTGAAAATCAGAACGCATTCCGTTTTACGAGGCGCTCGCTCTCTCCGTTATTGTCCCGACCGCAGGTGCCTGCTCAAGCTGAGACAGGGCGCAATACAGCCGCCAGATCACGGCTGCCAGCTCTTTTGCTGCCGGCTGATGATGATGGTTCAGCGTGTCGCAAATTCGCTGTAGCTCCTGCAAGGTTGAGGCCAGGGGGCGTTGCTGGACTCCGCGTTCGCTCATGACATCCCGGAGCAGACTGATGCATAAATCCCGCACCTGCGAGAGCGGGTCAGAACGGGTTTCCCACTCGCGAAGCTGCCAGACCACGTGCGAACAGTTAAGCAGCACCACGCCCCAGCGCAGCAGCCAGCGGCGCGCCAGGGCATCCTGGCTGTTACTTAACTGACTGATATGATGGTAGACCAGCGATTCAAACTCGTGTTCGCTATGTTGAGGTCGGCGGCTCAGCTGATCGACAAAGTGACGGCGTAACGCTTTTATGTGCCGGCGGCTCTTGCGCGCATCGGAACCGGGGCTGATCACGGCAAAAGCAAGCCAGGCAAAGCCGACGCCAATGATTTTTCCAAGATTGTCGTTGAGGAACGAGGCAAAGTCGTAGACCGGCGGATTGGTCACCGAAATAAACGACCCCATGAACACAATCAATTGTCCCCACAGACCCGCCAGCTTGGGCATTTGCAGCTTAAGCAGTTGCATGGTGGTCAGTAGCGGGAAAAGGAACAGCAGGAACTGCCACAGGTCGGTTATCTGTACCATCAGTCCGAATTTCACCCCGAAGCTGAATATCGACAGCAATATCAGCGTACGCATCAGCAGGGTCAATGATTTGAACGGCGAGGGTGAGACCGAGTAAAGCACGCAGCAAATTGCTGCCAGGGTGAGCGCGGCGGCGCACGACTGCCATTGGGTGCTGATACCCCAGGCTCCTACCGCAACCAGCGCGCAGAACGTTCTGATGCCGTTCCACAACGCTTCGGCCTGATCGGTATGACGAGCTAACGCCGGGGCGGAAGGAACATTAAATTCGGCGATTACCGAGGCGTTTTCCACGCGCTGGAGCCAGCGACTGCTGTCCAGATACAGGCGGCAGAAGTAGCGCAGGCGCTTCCAGAACGCGAGATGGCGATAGTCGGCATCGGCGGGAGGCGCCAGCGGGGCGATTATCCGTGCGACAGCGTAAAAATCGGCCCGTGGATTGGCCAGCGCGATAAGCAGCGTTTCCAGTACTTCGCGGGTCTGCGCCGGCGCGGCCGGCCAGTTAACCAACATCCGCCGCAGGCTGGAGATGACGCTGGTCAGCCGCAGCTGCTGGTGGAGTAAATAGTTCAGCAGCGGGTTCTGACGACGAAAACGGTAATGACTCCAGAAGGCCTGAATACGCAGCAGGTTCATGGTCAGGATTTGCCCGATCACGCTTTCGTGGGCGGTGCGAATGGCATCGGTGGTTTCCGGCACCCACAGCAGACTGGCGTGCTCAAGCAGGCGAGCATGCATATTTTTCAATGCCGTCAGCAGCGCAGTGCCATCCGACGTACTGGGCATGATCATCATCATCAGCCCGCCGCACAGGATGCCGACGATAACCTCGCAAACTCGCGACTGCGCGATAGTCCACAGCTCGTTGGCGTCGGTAATGTTGATAACCGGAAAGGCGATAATGGCGCAGGTGTAGCCGGCGAGCTGGAAAGCGTAGGCCACGTTGTTGGTATACATTGCGCAGGCCCAGGTACAGAGCGCAATCCACGCCGAAATGCTGAATAAAAATAGCCAGGGGTCGTTTAGCGTATGTCCGGCGAGCAGCAGCGCGGCACAGGCGCCGAGCAGGCTTCCGGCAATGCGTCCGAAGCTCTTACTGATCACGCCACCGACCGTCGGGAAACTGACGACGGCGGCAGAGGTCATCGCCCAGTAAGGCTCATCAAGATCCAGCCAGTAAGCAATACTCAGCGCGAGACACATCGCGATGCCGTTACGCAGGGCATAGCGCCACTGCGGACGGCTGGCTTTAACCCAGGGAAGAGCACGCCATGACGGGACCTGCAGCTTCATCAGGGTTCGCCAATTGAGACGGTGCAGGTGGTCCCGGAAACCAGCGTCGTATCCGCAGGCAAACCGTTGAGTTCGATGCGCACCGGTACGCGCTGGGCCAGACGAACCCACGGGATATTCGGTTTAATATTGGCAACCAGGCTGTTCCCGCCTTCGATACTTTGGTCGACGATGGCACGGCCGATACTGGATACGTGACCCTGTAACGTTTGCTTGCTGCTGTACAAAACTATCTGCGCACTATCGCCAGCGCGAATATGGCGCAGCTTGGTCTCTTCAAAGTAACCAATGACATAAAATGAATTGCTATCGACAAGGGCGAAAACCGGATGGCCTGCCGAGGCGTAGTCGCCCACGCGGGTCGTTAAGTTTGTCACCCAGCCATCTACCGGCGATTTCACGGCCGTCTGACCAAGCTGCCATTGCGCGTGCTCCAGACTGGCCTGCGCCACGCCGACCACCGCTTTGGCGGCCTCAAGGTTGGTCGTCGCAGTGTTCAGCGCGGTATTGGCGCTTTCCAGATCTTCGGCGGAGATTGCCTCTTGCGAAAGATGACGACGACGACGGGCATCACTGGCCGCTTTCGTTTGCTCCGCTTTGGCTTTGGCCATTTCCGCTTGCGCTTTCGCGAGCTGCGCTTCGGCGTTGAGAGCGGCAATACGATAAGGGGTGTCATCGATCCTGAACAGAACGTCGCCGGCTTTGACTAACTGGTTATCGCGAACGTTTAGCTGGAGGATGCTGCCGGAGACCTGCGGCGTGATGCTGACCTGTTCGGCGCGTACTTTGCCATCCCGGGTCCAGGGGGATTGCGTGTAATAGTTCCAGACCAGCCAGGCGGCAATGATCGCGAGTGCGGCGACCAATAAGGTCGAGAGGTATTTGAGTTTTTTCATGTCGTGAACATTACCAGGCAGTCAGTAAAACCAGAGCCAGACACACAGAGAGTGCAAACAGGGACAGATCCATCAGCAAGGGATGCCAGATATCGCCGGCATACATCCAGTCGCGCAGCTGGCGGTGAATAACCAGCCAGATAAAAAATCCCAGCAATACGGCTTTAAACAGGGGAGGAAAGTAAATTGACGCACCGAATACCAGGTCCTGGAGCGACAATCCGGAAGTGTTAAGACTCAGTTTCACAAGCAAAAATCCTTTGCCATTGCAGGGAGAATGTTCAGAGCATGCTACTATTACACATTGTAAATCATTGTTTTGAATTTGGTGTATCAGGTAATTCATTTGTTTTGATTATTCAAATGCTGCACACTATTCTAAAATCAGTATAATAACTTAGCAAGCTAATTATAAGGAGATGAAATTGGAATCGCCACTGGGTTCTGATCTGGCACGTTTAGTGCGCGTCTGGCGCGCGCTGATCGACCATCGCCTGAAACCTCTGGAGTTAACGCAGACGCATTGGGTCACGCTGCACAATATTCATCAGCTGCCTCCTGAGCAGTCGCAGATTCAACTGGCGAAAGCTATTGGTATCGAGCAACCCTCACTGGTGCGTACGCTGGATCAGCTGGAAGAGAAAGGTCTTATTTCTCGCCAGACTTGTGCAAACGACCGGCGCGCGAAACGAATCAGGTTAACGGAAAAAGCGGAGCCGCTGATCAACGAAATGGAAGAAGTGATCGGCAAGACGCGTGATGAGATTCTGTCTGGTGTGTCGGCAGAAGAAGTCGCAACGCTGCTCAATTTAATCCGTAAACTGGAACAAAATATCCTCGATCTTCAGGCAAAAGATTAATTTATTCAGGGCCCTGAGCGTTCAAGGCCCTTTTTTTATCTTCGGTTATGCCAGGCGTCAGTTAGCCATCTGATTCCCTCCGCCTTTCCTGGCCTGATACATGGCGGCATCGTCTCGTTTTCGCCTGACGGAGACGTTCTGCCCCCGTCAGTCTTCATGAACCGTACTGACCAGCAGGAGAGCGGTGAGGCTATCCAGGGGGCTGCAATTATAGCGCCGGCCCAGCAAATCGTGGGTCCAGTTTTGACAGCAATAATTTATCCCTGAATTCCCGACAGAGGTTAAACACATCACACCGTAAATAAATAAGGTACCGGGCATTGCACCGAAGGGGGCTTTTGCGACTGGTGTCTGCCATCAACAGGAAAAGCAAAAAAATAATACGCTGTGCAGAAGATTCACCGCAGCAAACTATATTGTGTGGCCGCGGTAAAATAATAATTCGGTATATATAGCCTTCCGCTGGCCTGAATGAAATAATGAGCAGAGAGTAATACTTCCGGCAAAAGCAATGCACAATACCAGAATAAGCGTATGTGCCTGCCGGGGGAGTTTTTCGCTATGGCGACAGGTGGAGAAAATGCGAGCGGTGATAAACAGTCGCATCGTATTCGTTAAGAACAGCGTCTCGTTAGCCTGACAGGCCTGTCGCCCCAGCCTCAGACGCTGCGAAAGCGCAGTGGGTGGCTGTCAGGCACAGGGATTTTCTGGCATACCCGTCAGCCTAAAGCAAGAAAGCGTGACGCGGAGTATGAATAAAAAAGTGAATCCGCGGGGCGTGGAGTCAAAATCGATATACGATTCATTAATGTGGCCCGAAATAAACCTGTCTCTTTCATGAAAACAGCGCTGCACACGAAGTGAATAAAATTCCTTCACGCCGTGCTGAAGAATAATACGCATGGCTGTTGAAAACAATATCCATCTTTTGGGACGGCGCGAGAAGTGTGACGGAATAAGATGACAAAGCCGTTATGAGTTGACGGTGAGCGAACATGGGGTTGCCCGAGCACGGTGTTTTTATATAACAGCGGTGCTGCCGAGTTCTTTTTTTCAGACACTACCGGACACGGTTTTGATATTAACCAGAGGGAGAAGCAGGGCGGCCATAAAGACCGCACTGAGAGGTTCAAACTTAACGTGGGGAGACGGTAACCTGGCTGCCGCTGCCGGCAATCGCCACGCGCTGGCCGACAGAGAACGGCGTGCTACCCTGTTTCTGCACCACCAGGATGGTATTGCCGTCATCTTTACGGATTTCCAGCTCAACGCCCTGAGTTTTGTTCATTGCGCCCTGTACACCCTGTCCGGCTACGCCGCCGGCGACCGCGCCTGCTGCGGTGGCCAGAGAGCGGCCGGTACCGCCGCCGATGGTATTACCGAGGAAACCACCAAGCACCGCACCACCGATAGCACCGATAGCATTGCTGTCATCACCGCTCTGGATCTGTACTGCGCGGGTATGAACAATGGTCCCGTAGGTGACGCTTTGCACCTGTTTGGCTTCCGATGCGGAGTAAACGTCTCCGGAGAGGCCGCTGCTGCTCACGCAACCTGCAAGCGATAAACCAATCATCGAGACAGCCAAAACACGTAAAATCATTTATGAATCTCCTTCACCGAATAGTGTTCTGTTGAACGTCCATGCGTTCAATTATATGGCATTTCATCGTCGGCTGGCATACTTCCAGCATGGACCAGACAAAAAATAATAATCCGCTCCTCTTCAACTTAACATAAACATAAGTTCTTTACGTAATGCGCAATCTTTCGCGCTTTAGTGTTAATAAACGTTAGTGCACCGTAGCATTGCCCTCTTCTTTATGATGGAGTGTGAGGCATACGAGAGTCATGGAATGAAGGAAGGCGTATGAAATCAGGTCACTTTATCGGCGTAATGTCCGGAACCAGCCTCGATGGCATTGATGTGGTTCTGGCGGCAATCAACGAAAGCGTAGTGGCGCAGCAGGCCAGTCTGTCGTACCCCATTCCGGTGGCAATAAAAGAGGATATTCTGGCCATCTGCCAGGGGCAAACGCTGACGTTATCCCAGCTCGGTCAGCTGGATACGCGTCTGGGGCGCTTATTTGCCGATGCCGTGCTGGCTCTTATGCGTCAGGAGAATGTGCAGCCGACGGATATTGTCGCTATCGGTTGTCATGGGCAAACGGTATGGCACGAACCAACGGGCGAAGCGCCGAATACGCTGCAAATCGGTGATAACAACCAGATAGCCGCCCATACCGGCGTGACGGTGGTGGGGGATTTTCGGCGTCGTGATATGGCGCTTGGCGGTCAGGGAGCACCGCTGGTTCCGGCTTTCCACCATGCGCTGTTGGCGCATCCCGTCGAGCGGCGGATGGTGCTCAATATCGGCGGGATCGCCAACCTGTCGCTGTTGGCGCCGGGCGTGCCGGTCCGCGGCTATGACACCGGACCGGGTAATATGCTGATGGATGCGTGGATCTGGCGTCAGTGTGGAAAACCCTACGATAAAGACGCGCAGTGGGCCAGCGAAGGCAAGGTGCTGCTACCGCTGCTACAAAACATGCTCAGCGATCCGTGGTTTGCGCTACCGGCGCCGAAAAGCACCGGACGTGAATATTTCAACTACGGCTGGCTGGAGCGCCATCTGGCTCGTTTCCAGGGGCTGCGTCCGCAGGATGTGCAGGCGACTCTGGCAGAACTGACGGCGGTGACCATCGCGGAACAGGTGCTGCTGAGCGGCGGCTGTGAACGTCTGCTGGTGTGCGGCGGCGGCGCGTGTAATCCGCTGCTGATGGCGCGGCTGGCAGCGCTGTTGCCGGGTACGGAGGTGTCTACGACCGATGCGGCTGGTATCAGCGGCGATGATATGGAAGCGCTGGCATTTGCCTGGCTGGCATGGCGGACGATGTCCGGACTCCCCGGTAATCTCCCGTCGGTCACCGGCGCTTGTGAAGCCACTGTGCTCGGGGCCATTTTCCCCGCAAACCGGCCGCAGAATCAGAGTTAACTGAAACACCTGTTTTTTATTTACCGGTAAACTGGATGAAGTTAACGGGGGGCGATTTGCCCTCCTGGACCGGGATAGTCGAAGGCAAACGAATGAAAAAAATCCTTATCGCTGTAGTACCCTTTATGCTCGCAGGCTGTAGCTACTATAACCAGTTTGTGGAGCGGATGCAGACGGATACCCTGGAGTATCAGTGCGATCAGAAACCGCTGACCGTGCACATCAACAATACCCGGCAGATTGCCAGCTTTATCTATGACAACCAGCAGTTGAATCTGGCACAGGGGCTTTCGGCATCAGGCGCGCGCTACACCGACGGCGTGTATGTCTTCTGGTCGAAAGGCGACAGCGCCACCGTTTACAAGCGCGATCGCGTTGTGCTGGAAAACTGTCAGCTGCAGACGGCCAAACGTTGAGATTTCCGGCCCGGGGGCGCACAATGACGCCACCCGATGACTATTTTCTCACTTGCCATGTCTGATAACGACGAATTGCAGCAAATCGCGCATCTGCGCCGAGAGTATACCCGTGGCGGCCTGCGCCGCCGCGATCTTCCCGCCGAACCGCTGACTTTATTTGAGCGTTGGCTCAGACAAGCCTGCGACGCCCGGCTGGCCGACCCGACGGCAATGGTCGTCGCCACCGTTGACGAAAACGGCCAACCTTACCAGCGAATTGTTCTGCTCAAGCACTATGACGAAAAAGGGCTGGTGTTTTATACCAACCTCGGAAGTCGCAAAGCCCACCAGATCGAAAACAATCCTCGCGTGAGCCTGCTTTTTCCGTGGCACATGCTGGAGCGTCAGGTGATGGTGACTGGCAAGGCGGAGCGCCTGTCAACGCTGGAAGTGGTGAAGTATTTCCACAGCCGCCCGCGCGACAGCCAGATTGGCGCCTGGGTCTCCCAGCAGTCAACCCGCATCTCAGCCCGCGGTATCCTGGAAAGTAAGTTCCTGGAGCTGAAACAGAAATTCCAGCAAGGCGAAGTGCCGCTGCCGAGCTTCTGGGGGGGATTCCGCGTGAATATTGAGCAGATGGAATTCTGGCAGGGCGGTGAACACCGTCTGCACGATCGTTTTTTATACCAGCGCGACAACAGCGCGTGGAAAATCGATCGTCTGGCCCCGTAATCCCTGAAATTTGTTGTGTTAAGCGCTGGTGCTGGATGGGCTGGCGCTTTATTCTATAGACTTCATTTTTCAAGCTGCGTCTTTGTTGGCTGTGCCGGCTTATTCCGGCCGTTTGCTTGCGTAAGTCTCCGTACTTGCCGCCTTGAGGCAACTTGAATGATTTTGCATAGATGTTTTTTTTCGCGTCTGGCGAAAAGTCGTGTACCGGCAAAGGTGCAGTCGTTTATACATGGAGAATTTGATGGCAAGCAGTAACTTGATTAAACAATTGCAAGAGCGGGGGCTGGTAGCCCAGGTGACGGACGAGGAAGCGTTAGCAGAGCGACTGGCGCAAGGCCCGATCGCGCTCTATTGCGGCTTCGATCCAACCGCTGACAGCTTGCATTTGGGGCATCTTGTTCCATTGTTATGCCTGAAACGCTTTCAGCAGGCAGGCCATAAGCCTGTGGCGCTGGTGGGGGGAGCAACCGGTCTGATTGGTGACCCGAGCTTTAAAGCCGCCGAGCGTAAACTGAACACCGAAGATACCGTGCAGGAGTGGGTGGATAAAATTCGCAAACAGGTCGCGCCGTTCCTCGACTTTGATTGCGGTGACAACTCGGCCATTGCCGCGAATAACTACGACTGGTTTGGCAGCATGAACGTGCTGACCTTCCTGCGTGATATCGGCAAGCACTTCTCCGTAAACCAGATGATCAACAAAGAAGCGGTTAAGCAGCGTCTGAACCGCGACGATCAGGGCATCTCGTTTACCGAGTTCTCCTATAACCTGCTGCAGGGTTACGACTTCGCGTGTCTGAACAAGCTGCATGGCGTGGCGCTGCAGATTGGCGGTTCCGATCAGTGGGGCAATATCACCTCCGGCATCGACCTGACCCGTCGTCTGCACCAGAACCAGGTGTTTGGTCTGACCGTTCCGCTGATCACCAAAGCCGATGGCACCAAGTTCGGTAAGACCGAAGGCGGCGCGGTATGGCTGGATCCGAAGAAGACCAGCCCGTACAAATTCTACCAGTTCTGGATCAACACCGCGGATGCTGACGTTTATCGCTTCCTGAAGTTCTTCACCTTTATGGACATTGCCGAGATCAATGCGCTGGAAGAAGAAGATAAAAACAGCGGTAAGGCCCCGCGCGCGCAGTACGTGCTGGCCGAGCAGGTCACCCGTCTGGTACATGGCGAAGAAGGGCTGGTAGCAGCAAAACGCATTACCGAAAGCCTGTTTAACGGTAATCTGAGCGACCTGAGCGAAGCCGACTTCGAACAGCTGGCGCAGGATGGCGTGCCGATGATTGAGCTGGAAAAAGAGGCCGACCTGATGCAGGCGCTGGTGGATTCCGAGCTTCAGCCATCGCGTGGCCAGGCGCGTAAGACTATCGCCTCTAACGCCGTCACCATCAACGGTGAAAAACAGTCCGACCCGGAATATGTATTTAATGACGGCGATCGTCTGTTTGGTCGCTACACCTTACTGCGTCGCGGTAAGAAAAATTACTGTCTGGTCTGCTGGAAGTAATTGCGTAAAGGCAGGGGCGTGGGAAACCACGCCCCTTATTTTTTGCTGTCAGGTACACAAGATGAAGAACATCCTCGCCATCCAGTCCCACGTTGTGTTTGGTCACGCCGGCAATAGTGCCGCAGAGTTTCCGATGCGCCGCCTTGGCGCGAACGTCTGGCCCCTTAATACCGTTCAGTTCTCCAACCATACGCAGTACGGGAAATGGACCGGTTGCGTGATGCCGCCTGCGCATCTGACCGAAATCGTTCAGGGGATTGCTGATATTAATCAGCTGCAGCGTTGTGATGCGGTATTGAGTGGCTATCTGGGCTCCGCCGAACAGGGTGAACATATTCTCGGTATCGTGCGTCAGGTAAAAGCGGCCAATCCGGCGGCGAAATATTTCTGCGACCCGGTGATGGGACACCCTGAGAAAGGCTGCATCGTCGCACCCGGCGTGGCGGAGTTTCACGTCCGCTACGCGCTGCCGGCGAGCGACATTATTGCCCCCAACCTGATTGAGCTGGAAATCCTCTGCGGTCATCCGGTGGCGAACGTTGCACAAGCCGTCTTAGCCGCGCGCGAGCTGATTGCGCAGGGTCCGCAGGTGGTGCTGGTTAAACATCTTGCCCGCGCCGGGTTGAGTATGGACCGGTTCGAAATGCTGCTGGTGACGGCTGATGAAGCCTGGCATATCAGCCGCCCGCTGGTGGATTTTGGCCTGCGTCAGCCGGTTGGCGTCGGCGATGTCACCAGCGGATTGCTGCTGGTTAAACTGCTGCAGGGGGCTCTGCTTCGCGATGCGCTGGAGCATGTGACCGCGGCGGTGTATGAAATTATGCTGGCCACGAAAAATATGCAGGAGTACGAGCTGCAGGTGGTTGCCGCACAGGATCGTATTGCGCAGCCGGAGCACTACTTTAGCGCCACGCAGCTTTAACCTTAAAACTGCCCGGCCTCGCAGCCGGGCAGATAATGTCTGGCGATTAAACCCCTTCCGCCGCCAGCGCCGCGGCCACCGATGGACGAGCGGCCACGTGTTTCATCCAGGCCTCGATATTGCTGTAACCTGTCATATCCAGCTTCACGGCCCTGGTCCAGCGCAGTACGGTAAACAGGTAGCCATCAGCGATGGTGAAACGATGCCCGTTCAGCCACTGCTTCTCCTTCAGCGACTCATCAATATAATGCAGCTTCTTCTCCAGCTGAGCGCGCACGATCGGTTTGTAATCTTCCGGAGTGTCCGGGCGGAAAAGCGGCGTAAAGCTTTTATGCAGTTCCGTCGCGACATAGTTCAGCCACTCCAGTGTCTGGTAGCGCGCAATGGTGCCCACCGGCGCCAGCAGCTGGCGATCCGGCACCTGATCGGCAATATATTGCATAATGGCGACGCCTTCCGTGAGCAGGATATCGTCGTCAAGGAGCAGCGCCGGAACCTGTCCCTTCGGGTTGATCTGCAGATAGTCCTCACCGTTTTCCAGGCGCTTCTTCTGCAGGTCGACGCCTTGTAAGGTGAAGTCCAGTCCGCTTTCGCGCAGGGCGATATGTGATGCAAGGGAACAGGCGCCGGGTTTGTAGAACAGTTTCATCAGTAACTCCTCGTGGCTGCAGTTTTCTGTATGTTAGCCCAGGGGTAAAAAAAAAGCCGCTAACAAAACGTTAGCGGCCTAAATTTATTGGTTTTCCCGAAGCGCTTAAGCGGTTGCCGTATCGCGAGCTTTGCTCACTGAGTCGTCATCCTGGGTCATGCGGTTCAGTTTCGGTGCGATAGCAAACATCAGCACGGCGATAACTGCGGTAGCAATACCAATCTGCAGGAAGACATGGCCATATACGGCAAGAGACTGCAGCGGATCGGTCACGTTCTCCGGAACCGCCATCAGGTTGGCGACTTTACCGGCGATGATAGCGGCGCCTGCGGTAGTCAGGAACCAGCTGCCCATGATAAAGCCCATCAGGCGCTGCGGTACCAGCTGTGCCACCATCGCCAGACCCAGACCGGAAATCATCAGCTCACCGATACTCTGCAGCGCGTAGCTCAGAATCAACCAGTTAACGGAGACGATACCGGCATCGGTTGCAAATTTGGCGCCCAGCGGCAGAACGAGGAAGGCCAGCGAGCACAGCACCATGCCGATCGCAAATTTGTGCGGCATTGGCAGACGGTCGCCCATCTTGTTATAGATAGCGGCCAGAATCGGGCTGCCGATCATAATCCAGAACGGGTTCAGCGCCTGGAACTGTTCAGGCTGGAAGTCAATGCCCAGAATGGCGTGCTCAACGTTGCGGATAGCAAAGAAGTTCAGTGAAGTCGGCATCTGGCTGTAGAGGACGAAGAAGACGATCGCCTGAACCATCAGAATGAAGGCAACAATCATCTTACGACGCGCAG
Organism: Klebsiella planticola ATCC 33531; assembly: GCF_000735435.1. Classification (GTDB taxonomy): domain Bacteria; phylum Pseudomonadota; class Gammaproteobacteria; order Enterobacterales; family Enterobacteriaceae; genus Klebsiella; species Klebsiella planticola. Next base: position 30,363 of record NZ_JMPP01000036.1, read on the forward strand.
CCCCTTTCATCGCAATAGCTTCTTTCGCAAAAATAATCACGATACCCAGAGCCACCACGCCCAGCACCATACGGGCAATGCCCTGGTTGTGCAGCAGCCAGGTCGCAATCACCACCAGGACGATCACGCCGACGATGGTCGCCAGCAGTTTACCGAAGTGTACCGGGGCAAAGTCAGGCTTCGAACCGTAGTTTTTTACCCATTTTTTGCAGAACATGAAGTTCACCAGGGTAATCAGCATCCCGACGAAGCTCAGCGAGAAGGCGATGCTCCAGCCAAATTTCGCCGCCAGCCACGGGGTAGCCAGCATAGAGAAGAAGGAACCGATGTTGATGGACATATAGTACATCGTAAATGCGCCATCAAGACGCGGGTCATCTTTCTCATAGCAGGTCGAGAGCAGGGAAGACGGGTTAGCCTTAAACAGGCCGTTACCGACGGCGATAGTCGCCATACCCATATAAACGATAGCCGCGTCGTGTCCGGAATACGCCACCAGGGCGTAGCCGATAGCGAGGACGATGGTCCCCAGCATAATCACACGCTTAGTACCGAGCACTTTATCGCCCAGCCAGCCACCGATAGCCACGAGGCCATAAACCAGCGCGCTGAAGGAGGAGAAGAGAGTAATAGAATCCGCTTCTGACATACCCAGCTGTTTGACCAGGTAAACGGCCATGATCCCTTGCAGGCCGTAATAACCAAAACGCTCCCATAATTCGATCGAGAAGATCAGATAGAACGATTTCGGTTGTTTGAAAGCGTTCAGACTCACGCTTTCTGCTGGTTTATTGTTTGCAGTTGACACATATACCTCTTTTTTTACATCCCATATTAACGGGGGGTGTTCGGGGCGCAATCTGATAAGACCGCCGCCTTTATAGTTATTCTGGAGGGAAAACGGGAAGTAATGTTCACTATCCTGGCCGTTCAGGCAAGCGTTTTGTAATACTCTGTTACATATATCTTGGACGTTATAATACGCCAGTCATTCAAATGTTATACAGAGTTAAATTTCACCTTTTTCACATTGGTGATATTTTTATCTGTCGGGACGGGAAGGGGATCGGATAATGGCGATATATTCTGCTGATAAGCCTTGAACATAGTGATATAGCCCATAATCCTAAAAAATGATGGGGTATTGTCCTGGTAAGTGGTGCTCTGCTATTGGAAATACTGGCTTTCCTTATCATTGTTGCAACAATAATTTAACATTAAGTTGCGTGGATGATCTGGATCACAAATGTATAGAAATTTTTTCGCCACAAAAAATGATTAACCTGGATGAACGTTATATAGGCGGTTAATTGTCCTGTAGAGTGCGGAAATAGTGGCGTTAAAGGCAGGGGATTAGCGCAAAGGACAGAACCATTACCACAAGCAGGGTAATGGTTTGTCTGAATGTTATTCGTAGACTTTCTCTTTAAACTCGCACAGATCTTCAATCAGGCAGGAGCCGCAGCGGGGTTTGCGCGCAATACAGGTATAGCGGCCGTGGAGAATAAGCCAGTGGTGACAGTCGACTTTAAATTCGGCGGGAACGACCTTTAGCAGTTTTTCCTCCACCTGTTCAACGTTCTTCCCGGGGGCAAATTGTGTCCGATTGCAAACGCGAAAAATATGCGTATCCACGGCAATCGTCGGCCAGCCGAAAGCGGTATTCAGTACCACGTTGGCAGTTTTACGTCCTACGCCGGGAAGCGCTTCCAGCGCCGCTCTGTCCTCGGGAACCTCGCCATTGTGCTGCTCAAGCAGGATCCGGCAGGTTTTAATGACATTTTCAGCTTTGCTGTTAAATAACCCGATGGTTTTGATATACGATTTGACGCCATCAACACCCAGCGCCAGCATGGCTGCCGGCGTATTCGCTACGGGATAGAGCCTGGCCGTGGCTTTATTCACGCTGACGTCCGTCGCCTGCGCCGAGAGCAGTACGGCTATCAGTAATTCGAACGGCGAGCTGAAATTCAGCTCCGTTGTGGGGTGCGGGTCGTTATCCCGCAGTCTGGTCAGTATTTCCAGACGTTTGCTCTTATTCATCCCAGACTTTCCCTGTGCGCATCAACCGGCGCGGCTTGACTCGCTTCAGCTGCCTTTGCTTTACGCTGTTTGGTTCGTTCATCAATCAGGTATTTCACCGCCAGCATCATCCCTAAACCGATAAAGGCGCCCGGCGGCAGCATCGCCAGCAGGAACGGCGTATCGGTATGGAATACTTCGATCCGCAGCGCTTTCGCCCAGCTGCCCAGCAGGCTATCGGCACCATCAAACAGCGTCCCGTTGCCGAGGATTTCTCGCAGCGAACCGAGCACAAACATCGCGCAGGTCGCCCCCATACCAATGGAGAAACCATCCAGCGCCGACAGCGCCGGCCCTTTTTTGGCAGCGAACGCTTCGGCACGACCGACCACGATGCAGTTGGTCACAATCAGCGGAATAAAAATCCCCAGAGACTGATACAGACCAAATGCGTAGGCGTTAATCAGCATCTGTACGACGCTCACGACCGAAGCGATGATCATGACATAAATCGGGATACGAATTTCAGCCGGTGTCCAGCGACGCAGGCTGGAGATGGTCAGGTTGGTCAGCGTCAGCACCAGGGTTGTCGCCAGTCCCAGCCCTAACGCATTGGTGGCGGTAGAGGTCACGGCGAGGAGGGGGCACATGCCTAACAGTTGTACCAGCGCGGAGTTGTTTTTCCACAACCCCTGAACAATAACGTCTTTGACTTCGCTCATGGCTTACTCTCCACAGGACGTGAGTTCGGGAATCTGTGCGGGCAGCGTTTGCGCGTACAGGCCGGCACGCTTAACGGCGTTGACCACCGCGCGTGGGGTAATAGTGGCGCCGGTGAACTGATCGATATCACCGCCGTCTTTTTTTACGGCAAAGTGACTGTCGCCGGGGCCATGAATGACTTTACCCGCAAAATGGGTTATCCAGCCAGACAGGCGAAGTTCAATTTTGTCGCCAAGGCCGGGCGTCTCATGATGCTCCGTCACGCGGGTTCCAAGTACGGTGCCTTTGAAGTCGGCGGCAACCAGCAGCTGAATCGCACCGGAGTAACCATCGGGGGCGGTCGCTTCCATCACCACCCCGACAGGGGCGTCGTTATTTTTGGCAATCCAGATCTTATGCTGACCTTTACCGAGCGGTGGCGCAGCGACCAGATAGCAGCTCTGTAGCAAATCGTTATTATAGCGGTCCGCAGGCAAAACCTGATTGAACAGCGCTTTTTGCTGCGTCGCCGCCTGCTCAGCAATCGTCGATTTCGTCAGCTCATTGATGGCCGCGGTTAACCCGGTAGAGCCGGCGGCAAAGAGCGCCAGCGTAATGCCGTGTTTGCGCATGCTTTTTAACATCATTGGTCCTCAGCGGTGGCCATAGACGCGCGGGCGCGTGTAGTAGTCGATTAACGGAACGGTAATGTTCGCCAGCAGCACGGCAAAAGCCACACCGTCAGGATAACCGCCAAAGCTGCGGATGAGCCACACCAGCACACCGGCGAGGGCGCCGAATATCAGGCGGCCGCGGTTGGTGGTGGAAGCGGTAACCGGATCCGTTAAAATAAAGAATGCGCCGAGCATGGTCGCGCCGGAAAGCAGATGAATCTGCGGGGCAGCGAAGCTCTGCGGTGAAAACATCCAGCCCAGGGTGGCGCAGAGGGTCAGGCTAAGCAGGAAGCTCAGCGGAATATGCCAGCGAATAGTCTTCTGCCAGAGTAAAAACAGACCGCCGAGCAGATAGGCGATATTGACCCACTGCCAGCCAAGACCGGCCAGCGTGCCGCCGTAGATCGGGTACTGCAGGATCTCCTTCACCGCGTGACCGGCATGCAGCGACGTTTTAAACGTATCCAGCGGCGTGGCCTGGCTGATGCCATCGATCCCCAATCGCAGGGCGTTCATATCGTTACCGCTGGCGGTATGGCCGCTAAAAATAACCTGCAGGGCGTCGGTGAAGCCTGGAACGGTGGCCGCAATCTCATGCGGCGGCAGCCAGGAGGTCATCTGCACCGGGAATGAGATCAGCAGCACGACATAGCCAATCATTGCCGGGTTAAACGGGTTGTGACCCAGCCCTCCGTACAGCTGCTTGGCAATAATAACGGCAAAGGCGGTACCTAAAACGACCAGCCACCAGGGCGCCAGCGGCGGAATACTGATGGCCAGCAGCAAACCGGTCAGCAGCGCGGAGTTATCGGCAAGCGTGGCGGCAATATTCTGTTTCCGCAACCTGAGGATGGCGGCCTCTGTCGCCCAGGCCGTGAGGGAGGCGAGAACGAGCTGCACCACGGTTCCCCAGCCAAAGAACCAGGTCTGAACCGCGATGCCGGGTACGGCTGCGAGCAGAACCAGCAGCATAATCCGTGAGGTCTGACGCTGGTTGTGGGTATAAGGAGAGCTTGCGATTCTGAAAACCATTTATTCCTCGTTAACTGCCTGCCGGGATGCTTTCCTGGCCTGAACGCGGGCGATTGCTTCGGCGACCGCGGCTTTACGCGGGTCGTCGTTGGCGGCTGACTGGGTCATCTGCTGTTGCTGCTGCTCGGCTTTGCGGGCCTTCGCGCGGGCGATAGCCGCTTCAACGGCCGCTTTACGCGGGTCGACGGCTTCGGCGGCGGGCTGCACGTCAGCCGGTGCGGCGGCCTGCTGCTCGGCCTTGCGGGCCTTCGCGCGGGCGATAGCCGCTTCAACGGCCGCTTTACGCGGGTCAGCAGCCTCGGTGGCAGGCTGTCCCGTTTGCTGATCCTGCTGCGCCAGCTTGCGGGCGCGGGCCTCGGCCTTACGGGCTTCGCGGGCGGCGATCGCTTCACTGTTATCCGGTTTTGCTCCGGCCTGGACAACGATCGGCTGGGCGGCATCGCGTTGTTTTTCGCGAACCCGGGCCAGCGCCGCGTTAATCGCCGCATGATCTTTCGCGGCCGGTTGAACAGCAGACTGTTTGTGGCGTTCCAGACGAGCGGCTTTGTCCCGCTCCAGACGAGCCTGGCGGGCCTCAAAGCGGGCTTTGGCCTCCGCCGCGCGCTTTTCTTCCTGACGGATAGCCGTAATCTCGGCCTTTTCCTGACGGAAATATTGTACCAGCGGAATATTACTCGGACAGACCCAGGCGCAGGCGCCGCACTCGATGCAGTCGGCCAGGTTATGGGCGGTGGCTTTATCGTGCTGCTGGCCTTTGCTGAACCAGTACAGCTGCTGCGGCAGCAGATCGGCCGGACAGGCATCCGCACAGGCGCTACAGCGAATACAGCCTTTCTCTTCCTCGGGGTCGCCCATTTCGCTTGCCGAGGGCGCCAGCAGGCAGTTGGTGATTTTGACCACCGGAACGTCAAGCCACGGCAGGGTGAATCCCATCAGCGGGCCGCCCATAATGACCATCTGTTCGGCGCTCGGGCAGAAGCCGGCATCTTCCAGCAGATGGCGAACCGGGGTTCCCAGTCGCGCCCACACGTTGCCCGGACGGGTAACCGCCTCGCCCGTGAGGGTGACAACGCGCTCGGTGAGCGGCTCACCGTCGATCACCGCGCGTTTAACCGCATAGGCGGTCCCGACGTTTTGCATCAGCACACCGATGTCCGACGAGCGCCCGCCGTGGGGAACCTGTTTGCCGGTGAGGATCTGCGTCAGCTGCTTCGCGCCGCCGGACGGATACTTGGTGGGAATCACCCGCAGTTCGATACCGTGAGCATCGGCAAGGACTGCCCGCATCATCGAGATGGCCTGCGGTTTATTATCCTCAATCCCGATCAGCACCTGACGCGGTTGTAAAATATGGGCCAGGATGCGGATGCCGGCGATAATTTGCGCCGCGCAATCCTGCATCAGGCGATCGTCGGCGGTAATATAGGGTTCGCATTCAGCGGCGTTAATAATCAGGGTTTCAATTTTGTCGCCGCCGCCGCGTAATTTGCTGCCGGTCGGGAATCCCGCGCCGCCCAGCCCGGCCACGCCGAACTGATGAATACGCTCGATAAGCTCTTCGCGGGTTTTGTTTGCGTAATCACTCCAGCCGTCACGCTCAATCCACCGGTCTTCACCGTCGGCATCGATAATGACGCTCATCTCGGCGAGGGCGGAAGGGTGTGCGGTCGAGTGTGGCGCGATGGCGCTGACGGTACCGGAGGTCGGAGCATGAACCGGCAACATTCGTCCCCAGCCGCGGGTCAGCGGTTGACCACGCAGTACGCGATCGCCGGGCCGCACGCAGAGCTCACCCTCAGCGCCGATATGCTGTTTTAACGGGATCACAAACTGCTGCGGCAGGGAAACCTGGCGCAGCGGCGTACCGTTAGACTGGCTTTTCATTTCAGGCGGGTGAATACCGCCGTTGAAGTCCCAGACTTTATCTTTTCTGAAAGCGGAAAATAGCTTAAACATGTTGTTCCACAGGAATATTGCGTACTGGAATAGTGTGCAGGTCCCACTTCCAGTTTTCAGTGGTCGTCGCGACAGGAACCATCTCGATACATTGCGTCGGGCAGGGCGCGACACAAAGATTACAGCCGGTACAAAGGTCGCTCATCACTGTGTGCATTGCGCGAGTTGCGCCGACAATCGCATCAACCGGGCAGGCCTGGATACACTTTGTGCAGCCGATACAGTTGTTTTCGTCAATGATCGCGAGCATGCGTGCCGGCTCGAGTTGCTGTTCATCGCCATCGATGGGCTGCGGGTCGACGTTCAGCAGAGCGGCAATTTTTAGCATCACCGCTTCACCGCCAGGAGCGCAGCGGTTGATTTTCTCACCCTGAGTGCCGACGGCCTCGGCATAAGGACGACAGCCGGGGTAGCCGCACTGTCCACACTGACTCTGCGGGAGAAGCTCATCGACTTTTTCAACAACGGGATCATCTTCCACTTCAAACCGACGGGAGGCGTATCCCAGAATCACGCCAAAAACGAGCCCCAACAGGCTAATGGCGATCACGGCTATCCAGACTGCACTCATATTACAACTTCACCAAACCACTAAAGCCCATAAAGGCCAGCGACATTAAACCGGCAGTTACCAGGGCAATGGCATTACCACGAAACGGCGCAGGCACATCTGCAACCACCAGGCGTTCGCGAATAGCGGCGAACAGAACCATCACCAGCGAGAAACCGACCGCGGCGGCAAAGCCGTAGAGCGCGGACTGCAAGAAGTTATGCCCGAGGTTAATATTCAGCAGCGCGACGCCGAGCACCGCACAGTTGGTGGTGATCAGCGGTAAGAAAATACCGAGCAGTCGATACAGGGCAGGGCTGGTTTTGCGCACTACCATCTCGGTGAACTGCACCACTACCGCGATAACCAGGATAAAAGCCAGGGTACGCAGGTAGATCAGGTTAAGCGGGATTAGAATCCAGGTATCAATCAGCCAGGCGCAAATTGAGGCCAGCGTCATCACAAAGGTGGTGGCCAGTCCCATCCCCATTGCGGTTTCCAGTTTTTTGGAAACCCCCATAAACGGGCACAGTCCAAGAAACTTCACCAGCACGAAGTTGTTCACAAGGACAGTACCAATAAAGAGCAGTAAATAATCAGCCATCAACTCGACCTGAAAACAGAAAAAGCCGCCTATTATCGAATAAATCGATACCGGCGACAACAGGTTAACTGTGGGGTTATTACGAATTCACGAAGGTTCGCTTAACCCGTGCGGAACGTTTGAAATAGGGGACTAACAGCGCCGCGGCGAGAAGCGGAAACAGCAGCTGGCGCAAGGCCATCACGTCTGATATGGGTGAAAAAGCAAAGGCCTTTATCGCCAGCAGCAGAGAGATGAGCAGCCAGATAATATAGTGCTTTGGTACGATGCTTCGCCGTTTGAAAAACGCAATGGTTAGCCACAGGGTATAGTACCACATGGCGAGGGCGAACAGCAGCGACCCCACCCAAAGCAGGAGGTGCCCTGTGCTCATTTCCGCCAGCAGGGCGTAGGTCCGGGAGCTCATCAACGCATTAGCAAAGATTAACAGCGACAGCGAAGTGCTAAGCAGAGCAACCAGTAGCCATGCGAGCGGCGCCAGCAGCCACCCGCCGATACGTTCTGCAGAGTGAGAAGACATGATTTCTCCCGGATTCAATCAAAATGAAGAGCGGGAGTATAAGCAACTGCCATGGCGGAGAACAGTTTTTATTGCACGTAACGCCAGACGGATTTCGGAACCTGCCCGACATCGAACAATTTACCGCCAGAAACCAGCTCTGCCCGGCGGTGATCGGCAGCGCGATACATGTTGACGATTTCCGCGGTGTCGGTCAAAGAATAGTTAAGATGGTCAAAAAGTTTTTCAAGGCTTTCAAGGGAGCTGATTTTACGGAATTTTAATAAGTAGTCCTGAACGGTCATTTGCGTTTCCATTTTATAATCGGAATAAACAAGTCGAATATTAACAACTGTCGGTAAACCATCATTCAACAAACAGTGCCTTCTTAACGGGCCGGATGAAATTATTTAGGTTGTAAATACTAAAGACAAGAAATGATTTCATTCCTGAGGTAGTCAAAAGAAATTTAAGAATATTCTAGAGCTAAATCAGGCGCCGGGCGGCGCCTGGGAGAGAAGATTAACGCTGTTTGCCCCGGCTGGCAATCACGTTTTGATACCAAAAAAAGCTCTTTTTCCGTTTACGGGCGAGCTCCTGCTGATGATCAACATACACAAAACCGTATTGTTTTTGGTAACCATTCAGCCAGCTCAGCAGATCAATAAAGGACCAGGGATAATAACCGCGGACATCGGCCCCGGCTTCGAGGGCCTTTTCCAGCGCATTAATATGGCTGCTGAGATAGTCGATACGCGGATCGTCAACGACCTCACCATCAATAATCGGATCTTTTGCGCCTAAACCATTTTCGGTGATGTAAATGGGAATATCGCCGTAGCGGTCTTTGATCATCATTATGCCGTCGGTTAACCCCTGCGGCCAAATCTCCCAGCCCCATTCGGTATAGGTGCTCTGCGGGTTGCGCACGAAATAAAACAGACCTTCGACGCCCGGTTCACCGCCGCTGAGTCCCTCCTGAGGTCGGGCTGAGACGGTCTCACGACGATAATAGTTCAGACCAATAAAATCGCAGCGGTTGTCGCGCAGCAGCGCGTCATCGCCGGGAGCAAACTGCGGGACCCCCCACAGGGCCTGGGCCTGCTGTAAAAGCGACTCGGGGTAATGGCCTTTTAACACCGGATCGTATAGCCAGTGTGTATGTATCGCGTCCGCCATGTCGCTGGCCTGACGATCTGCTACGCTGTCGGTGAGCGGCGTATGCGGCTGCAGGACATTCACGAATCCAATCTCGCCATGGATACCGCTTTCGCGAAACTGTTTTACCGCCATCGCGTGGGCAATAAAAACGTGATGACAGGCCTGGATGGCGCGCGCCGGATCGCGCACCGCCGGCGGATGGCAGCCGTTAATATAGCCGTGTCCGATGAACACTATGGTTTCGTTGAAGGTTGCCCACAGCTTTACCCGGGAACCGTAGCGCGCGTAACACAAGCGGGCATACTCGGCGAACGCTTCGGCGGTGCTTCGCGCTTCCCAGCCCCCTTCATCCTGCAGCGCCTGCGGCAGGTCCCAGTGATAGAGCGTAATCATCGGCTCGATATTGTGAGCCAGTAGCTCATCGATCAGATCGCTATAAAACCGGACGCCCGCTTCGTTAACTTCACCACGGCCATGAGGCAGCAGGCGAGGCCAGGAGATAGAGAAACGGTAGCTTTGCAGGCCCATTTCGGCCATCAGGGCAACGTCTTCGCGAAAACGATGATAGTGATCGACGGCGACATCACCATTGGTGTTTTCGAATGTCGCGCCGGGTTGATGGGCGTATATGTCCCAGATTGACGGGCCTTTACCGTCGGCATCGTGACCGCCTTCAACCTGATAGGCTGCGGTGGCGGCGCCCCAAAGAAAATGTTGCGGAAATGCGGCCATGAAAAACTCCTTATCGAATGATAAAGAGAGTGTAGTGAATGCGTTTAGCCGTGTGCAACCGGTTTCTGAAACCGGTTGCACACTTGCGAAGTGGGTCACTGTTTAGCGTCAGCAGAGGCTGACAGGCTAATGGGACAGGGAGCTTGTTTGCACAGCATTAGCCGGAGGCGGGGATTGGTAATTATCAATGTGGTGAGCGATAACCAAAAGCAGGGCTGAAACGCCAAATACAACCCAACCAATAAGTTCTACAATTCGGTTAAAAACGTTTGCCATAATCCTGAAATTAAAAGTTAAAACAGACGTAAATGTTACTAAATGGTGAGAGTAACGCAAGGGCTGACGGATGAGTATTGTCACGATTGCTGTAAAGGTGAACGCTTGAGAAGCATAAGCAAAGCTAATAAATCAATTGAGGCTTATAGTTATCAGAGGGCAAAAATCCTTGAATGAGAGGGCTGCAAGATGAGTGACACTATCCGGGTGGGGATGATTGGCTACGGATATGCGAGTAAAACTTTCCATGCGCCGTTAATCAGCGGTACGCCGGGAATGACGCTGGCCGCGGTGTCCAGTAGCGATGAAAGGAAAGTCCAGGCCGACTGGCCCCAGGTGAGCGTGGTGGCCGAACCCGCAGACTTACTGAGCAACCCTGATATTGATTTGGTCGTCATCGCTACGCCAAACGATAGCCATTTCCCGCTGGCAAAAGCGGCGCTGGAAGCGGACAAGCATGTGGTCGTGGATAAACCTTTTACCGTGACACTGTCACAGGCAAGGGAGCTGGAGGCCGTGGCCAGGCGCTGCGGCAGACTGCTGTCCGTTTTTCATAATCGCCGCTGGGATAGTGACTTTCTGACACTGAAATCGCTGATTAACGAAGGCCTGCTGGGCGAGGTGGGCTACTTTGAATCGCACTTCGATCGCTATCGTCCGGAGGTTCGTAACCGCTGGCGCGAACAGGGCGGCCCGGGAAGCGGAATCTGGTACGATTTGGGACCGCACCTTCTTGATCAGGTCGTCAATTTATTTGGCCTGCCGGTCAGTATTAGCGTTGATTTGGCGCAGCTGCGTCCGGGCGCCCAGGCGACCGACTATTTCCACGCCGTGCTGGCATATCCTCAGCGCCGGGTGGTGTTGCACGGCACGCTACTGGCGGCAGCAGAAACCGCGCGGTATATCGTCCACGGTTCCCGGGCAAGCTATGTTAAATATGGGCTGGACCCGCAGGAGGAGCGGCTGAAAAATGGCGAGCGGTTGCCGCAGGAGGACTGGGGATACGATATGCGTGACGGGGTACTGACACGGGTTGAGGGGGAGGAACGCACGACGGAAAACTGGCTCACTCTGCCGGGTAACTACCCGGCTTACTATGCTGCCATTCGCGACACCCTCAATGGCAGCGGCGAAAATCCGGTGCCTGCCAGCCAGGCGATTCAGATTATGGAGTTGATTGAACTCGGTCTGGAGTCGGCGAAACATCGCGCCACCCTGAGTCTTATCTAAAGCCTCTGCCCGGCAGCGAGGCCGCCGGGCTGGGGGTCAGGCCTGCTGCACGCGCTGAATCAGCGCCGCTTTTTCCTGACTGCTGAGAAACGCCAGTTCCAGACCATTGATTTGCGCCTGGCGAATCTGATCGCGACTCAGGCCGGCTGCCGGCGCGGCCACGGTGTATTCGTTAATGATGTCGATACCTTGTACCGCCGGGTCGTCGGTATTAATGGATGCCAGCACGCCGTGTTCAAGGAAGGTTTTAAGCGGATGTTCAGCCAGTGATGCCACGGTGCTGGTCTGGATATTGGAGGTCAGGCAGGACTCAATACCGATACGCTGCTGCGCAAGGTAATCCATCAGGGCCGGATCCTGGACGGCTTTTACGCCATGTCCGATGCGCTCAGCTCCCAGCTCCCGTATAGCCTGCCAGATGCTTTCCGGCCCGGCCGCTTCGCCGGCATGCACGGTAATACGCCAGCCGGCATCGCGAGCCAACGTAAAGTGTTGCATAAACAGAGTGCCCGGGAAACCGAGTTCATCACCCGCCAGATCCAGGGCGGTAATAGCGTCGCGGTGGGCAAGCAGCGCGTCCAGCTCTTGCTGGCAGGCCGCTTCGCCGAATGTCCGGCTCAGAATACCAATCAGGCGGGTTTCGACATTAAAATCGCGACTGCCTTCACGTACGCCGGCAATCACCGCTTCAACCACGCCATCGACCGGCAGCTGGTGGGTCATTGCCATATAGCGCGGCGAAAAACGCAGTTCAACGTAGTGGAGACCATTGCGCGCCGCATCCTCAACGTTTTCATACGCAACGCGACGACAGGCTTCCAGCGAGGCCAGAACTTTTACGCCCCAGTCCAGTTTGGCGAGGAAGCTGACCAGATCGGGTTCATTACTGGTGACCTGTACATGTGGGATCAGCGTGTCGAGCGAGGTCGCTGGAAGGGTGATATTGAACTGGCGGCCAAGATCGAGAATGGTTTGGGCACGAATATTGCCGTCAAGGTGGCGGTGAATGTCGGTTAATGGCAAAGTTAAATCAATCATGGTCGCACTCATTTTTTAGTTAAAGTGCACGTCATTATACAGCAATTCTTTAACTCTTTAAAAGCATTGAAAAAATCCAGTGGATACAATCATCTGTCAGACGCGCGATCGGTTTTGAACGCCCGCAGGATCGTCTGCTGATCCCGTCAAAGCCCCGGGCGCCGATCGATGCCGCTCCAGTCCCTTTCTGCTGAGGTCAAGAGACTGGACGACGGGATCCGAAAGGACAGGGTCTCCTGCGCAGAGGCGAAGCAGCGGCTATTGTGCAGCCTCGCCATATTTATTTCTTTTGTGAACGTACAACAGCTTATCGGATTTTTTGATCGCGCTCTCAAGGGAATCGCCTGGCTTTAATGGATAGTTGCCATGTGAAAATGAGACCCGCGGGTCTTTATCCGTATGGCGTAAGTTTTCTTTGATTCGGGCGATGATTTCTAAGCTCTTCGCGTAGTCGGTATCGATAAGAATTAATAGAAACTCATCGCCGCCAGGACGGATGCCATAGTCACTTTTACGAAGGGACTGCTCGATGGCCTGGCCTAATGACTGGATGACTTTATCGCCCATATCATGACCGAGCGTGTCATTGATCCTTTTCAGACCATCGCTGTCGATAGATACCAGCGTAACAGGAATGTTCTTTTTCAGCATTGCGTCGATTTTATTACTCAAGGCCTCGTTCAGTATTTTTCTGTTATAAAGGCCTGTCAGCGTGTCAGTAATATTATCTTTGGACAGTTCAGCATGGCGTGTCATTTGTTTTTTGGTGTAGCGACAAAGCAGCCAGGTGCTCATAACGTAGATAAATGCCAACCATAAGTTGTCGATGATAAAATAAATAAGATCTAATTTTATATTTAGTAAGTAGATCGGAGTTAAATGTTCCTGGTACTGTATAATATTAATCGATTTGATGGTCGAACGGTTAAAGTAAATATCACTGGCGGTCACTTCATCCGTTAAGTACAGCGACAGGAAGCGCCAGAGTATCGGGCGGTCCGCGGTGTAAAAGGCCGTGGCTAAATCGTCAATATTTACATCGGTGACAATGATTCCTTTGATTTGTCCATTTTTAAAAACCGGGGTTAACATGCTGATAATGTTTTTTTTAGTATAACCGTCCCGATAAACATGGGAAGTGACATTTTCTCCATGAAGAAAATCGTTTAATGCCCGACGATCAATGCTGATGATGTGGGCGCTACGGGTAATGTCGATGGCATTATCATTGCGGACCTGCCAGTTATCAAATTTGTATTGGTTGGCGGCAATGGGTTTGTTAATGTAAATATAGTCATTATCCAGATCGATATAATACCTGAGGTTGTTGAAAATATACCCGCGATAGCTGGAGAAAGTATATTTTGACGCCGGGAGGTGGCGATCGTTTTGAATAACCGAAAGCGATGGAACATCCCTGACCCAGCTACGACAGTCCGGATTCCGGGTTTGCAAGGTCCCGTTTAAACCATGAAATGTCTGCCTGGTAAGGTTTAATCCCAGTACGCCATTCACCGATTCAAGATATGCGCAAATGTCGTCCCGCTGAATCCTTTGCTCGTCTGACGCTGAGGGGGCAGCAGAAAAAGCTCTGGAAAGCTGAAACGCCATATTCTGATTGATGTATTCCGCATGGGAGAGTGCTGATTTCCCATTTTCAGCCACGTAGCTCATATATCTTTCCAGATCGCGGTATTCACGGATGATGAAACCGATGAAGATCGCCGTGGTCAGAATCACGATCAACGTATTGATATACCTGAAACGCGTGGAAAGCGTGTTGGTGTGCATTCTCAATGACCTGTAAAACTGCAGTCGTGATAACCCAGGCTCAATAGCGCGCAATCGCTGGCAACGAACCCGAATGTCAATGGCTCAATAAATGAGAACAGTAACGAGAAAGGGAAGACATCGGAAATATTGCTGCCAACCGGGTTTAATATTCATGCGTCAGCCTCGCGGCGCTGGCATTACCATCGCCTGTTGCGCATACCCGCGCCCGCGCAGCGGATGCAACACCGTTCTACCCGGGTTCGTTGGTATTATCTTGCATGGAAATCCGTGACATCTGTCTGAAATTTTAATCTGCATTAGCCTTTTTTACCAGTGACTTAATCCATAATATCGCGCCTGCTGCGCCAGGCGACTCCTCGCCATCCTTAACCATGAGACGGGCTCATAGCCAATCGCTATAAATCATAGTGAATCAGTCTTTAATATCGTCAATGATATTTTCTATAGTCTCAGACGCTAATTTTCCTGCTATGAGCGGCAGGCTATTTTAAAAAGGACTCTGGGATTATGGTTTTTACGCTGAAGAAGTTTGCTGTTTCATTGCTTGTCGCCAGCACCTCGCTGCTTGCCGCCTGTGGCCCCGCCGGGCAGGACCCGAACCATATCAAAGTGGGTATCAGTGCGGGGGTCGATCAGCAGGTATGGGCGGTGGCGCAGAAGGTGGCGAAAGAGAAATATAACCTTGATGTTGAAATCGTCACCTTTAACGATTTCGTTTTGCCAAATGAAGCGCTGAATAATGGCGATCTGGATATCAACGCTTTCCAGCACAAACCGTACCTGGATAAACAGATCCAGGAGCGCGGTTATAAGCTGGTTGCGGTAGGAACGACATTCGTCTATCCGATCGCCGCCTACTCGAAGAAAATACACGCCATTAATGAGCTACCTGAAGGGGCTCAGGTAGCCGTGCCAAACGACCCGACCAACCTCGGACGTTCCCTGCTTTTGCTGCAAAAGCAGGGACTGATTACCCTTAAAGATGGGGTGGGGCTGCTGCCAACGTCATTAGATATTGTGAACAACCCGAAGAAGCTGAAAATCGTCGAGATTGAGGCGCCGCAGTTAACTCGCGCGCTTGACGATCGGCAAATTGCGCTTGCCGTGATTAATACGACATTTTCCAGTCAGGTAGGGCTCTCGCCTACCCGTAACGGGCTTTTCATCGAAGATAAAAATTCACCCTACGTCAATATCTTCGCCAGCCGGATTGATAACAAAGACAGTGCAAAGGTGAAAAACCTGGTGAAAGCGTATCAAAGTGATGAAGTCGCCGCTGCCGCAGCGGAGCTGTACAAAGGCGATGCGGTAAAAGGCTGGTAGTCGGTATGGCATCAGGCCGGCGGCGGGAGCACGTCACCGGCCTGGGCGCCAGGGATTACTTCTGGATCAAATAGCGGATAGTTGGCCCGTCTTGTTGAATATCCAGCACCGTATAACCGTAGTTGCGGGCGTCCTGCGGAATGTTATTAATCGACTGGGGACAATCGCTGACCACTTCCAGAATCTCCCCTTTCTTAAGCGAAGGCATCGCTTCCAGGGTGGCAACGGCCGGGTAGGGACAGGGTTCGCCTACCATGTCGAGACGATAATCGGGAACGATAGTTTTCATGCGGTTTCCTTAACATTGGCCATGGCGGCGGATTTCTGCCGGAAAAAATGTTTCTCCCAGGCAATGACCAGCATCAGCGCGATAAATAATAGCAGGTAGGTCACCAGCAGGCCGCCAAACGGCCCGAAGGTGGCCAGCAGATTGACTTTATCCCAGTTGGTGGCCAGCGTTGGGGATAAATCATCCCAGAAATAGGCCAGAATCGTCGAACCAATGACGTTGCCCAGCCCTACCCACCAGTAGTGGACCTGACCTTCAACGGCGCGGTACATCCAGCCGGTTTCACAGCCGCCGGCCAGCACAATACCGAAACCAAACAGCAGGCCGCCGATGACTGCATTCGGGCCAGCCCACATGATTTTGGGCTCCATGCCCAGCTGCACATAGCTGAAAATGCCAATCGCGCTCGCCGCCATCCCGAAGATAATCGCTTTGGCCATATAGGTGCGTCCGGTGATCCACATATCGCGGAACGCCGAAGTAAAGCAGATCTGCGCACGTTCAATCAGCAGACCAAAACCGACCCCGAACAGCATCGCCAGTCCCAGTTTAGGCTGATTGAGTGCGGTCAGTAATCCCCAGGCGATCATGGCGAAGAACACCAGCATCCCTGCGCGAAAACGACGCCGCGCCTGCGCCGGTTTTTGCGTTAGCGGCGAGGCCGCCGAAACTTTTTGTATCCTGACCGGGATACGGAACAGGGGCAGCAGCGTAAAGCGCGCGCCAAACCAGGTTCCGATAGCCGTTGCGATGGCAAAGAACCAGGCGTGGAGGGAAAACTGAGGAATACCGGTAAAAAAGGCTGCCAGGTTGCAGCCCATCGCCAGGCGTGCGCCAAAGCCGGCAATGATCCCGCCCGCCACGGCCTGAATAATACGGATCCGGCTGCGTGGCAGGCGTAATTTGATATTGTTTGCCCACAGCGCGGCGGCGAAGCAGCCGCCAAACATGCCGATAATCATCATGCCGTCAATGCGGGTTAACGGCGTCCCTTCGAGATGAATCAGTTTGAAATAACCCCACTGCTCGGTATGAACCCCGGCAAGTTGCAATAACTGCCCGCCCCAGCGGGTAAATTCCCCGGTCACGGCCCAGAACGTGCCGGTAATACCGAAATAATAGGTGGAGAGAATACCGGCTGCGATAACCGCGGGGGCCGGCGCCCAGAATTTAATCAGGTAGGCCTGTTTGAACTGTTGCCATGTCATGAAAGATGCCTCTGAACTCAGAAGGTAAATGACCCCGGGCGGGGTGCAAGAAGGCGGGATAATACGCCGCTTATAGCGAGAAAACGCTCGATGGGATCAATATGAATCGATCCGGCCACAAAAATAAAGGCCGCGTAGCGGCCTTTATTCTCTTTTATTCTCTTTGCGCAGGTCGATGAGTCATCGTCGGGAGGCAATTAATGAAAGCCCAGCCGAATAAGGCTCATCGGGCAATATAGTCCTTCGCAGCCTTCTATTTCCACGCAGTCCGCGCGGCGTAATTGTTCCGCCGTTTTACCTTCGCCGTGGATGGCCTTAATAACGCCCGTCACGCCATTTCCTGCCACCATAACCATGCTGCCTGTTGAGATAGCGTTACGGTTACGATCGTAAGTTTTCATGGTTTCCTCCTCTTATCAAATATCTGAACGGGATGGTTAGCGGCTTTTTTTAATACACCTTTTACCGGTGAATTTTTTTGAGCTTTATCAAAATCATGCCTGTTTTTACCCGTAAGTCCCCCTTCATGGCGACGGGGGACTTACGGGCTATTCCGCGCCGCGGGCTAGGATACTTTCGCGAACATCCAGTACAGCACCGCGGAGAGTATCACCGAGGCGGGCAGTGTGAGTACCCATGCCATCAGCAGATTACGCACGGTAGAAAACTGCAGTCCTGAGCGATTTGCCGCCATGGTTCCGGCGATACCGGAAGAGAGGACGTGGGTGGTGGAGACGGGAAGACCAAAGGCATCGGCGGCGCCGATGGTGCTCATCGCCACCAGTTCCGCGCTGGCGCCCTGAGCGTAGGTCAGGTGCGTTTTGCCGATCTTCTCACCAATGGTGACGACAATACGCCGCCAGCCGACCATGGTGCCCAGCCCGAGCGCCAGAGCGACGGCCACTTTGACCCAGAACGGAATGAAACGGGTGGCGTTATCGAGCTCTTTTTTCAGCGCATCGAGGTTCTGTGACGTCTCCCGCGGCAGTTGGACATCGGGGTTGTTCTTCAAATGCTTGATCGTTTCCGACGCCAGATACATATCGTTACGGGTGTTGGATACCGCCTGGGCCGGGATCTTATCTACCGAACCGTACTGGCGAATCTGGTCGCCAATAATGCCGGAAAGATGCGCCAGCGCCGGTAACACGTCCGGCGTCAGCTGGCTGTCGCGCACATACTGGGTCAACACTTCACGAGGATCGCTGGGGAGGTTCCCCGGGAATTGTTGGAGCAGCCTGTTTTCGGTGACTTCGGCCAGCGCCGCGACCCGCGGTGCCTGTTCCGGCGGCAGAGTGCGGTTGAGCGCATAGGCGATGGGCATGGTCCCCACCAGAATCAGCATAATTAGCCCCATTCCCTTTTGCCCGTCGTTGGAGCCGTGGGCAAACGAAACGCCGGTACAGGTGAGGATCAGCAGACTACGGATCCACAGCGGCGGCGGCGCGTCATTTTTCGGTGCGGCGTAGAGCTGTCTGTTTTTGACGAAGCGCTTTAACAGCAGCAGCAGGACGGCGGCGCAGACAAAACCGACCACCGGCGAGAGCAGCAGGGAATATCCGACATTGACCGCCTGGCCCCAGTCGACGCCGCTGGTGCCGTTGCGTCCGTGGATCAGCGCGTTGGAAACGCCAACGCCAATGATCGAGCCGATCAGCGTGTGCGACGAAGAGGACGGCAGGCCGAACCACCAGGTCCCCAGGTTCCAGATAATGGCTGAAAACAGCAGGGCATACACCATGGCAAACCCGTTGCCGGTACCGGCCTGCAGAATGAGTTCGACCGGGAGTAATGAGATGATACCGAAGGCCACCACGCCGCTGGAGAGCAAAACGCCGAGGAAATTAAAAAAGCCGGACCACATGACCGCGACGGTGGGCGGCAGAGAATGGGTATAGATGACGGTGGCCACGGCGTTGGCGGTATCATGGAAGCCGTTAACAAATTCAAAGCCGAGTGCAATCAATAAAGCCAGTCCTAATAAAAGAAAAGGCAGGTAGCTGGTATATACCGTTCCTGAACGGGCGACATCGTTAAATAAGCTCACGCCGGAAAATGCGATGCCGATAGCTAATAAAAAGACAAAAAAAAGAACAGTTTTTTTACTGTTCTTTTGGTAAATCTTTGACTGGATGATTTGCGGGCTAAGGCCCGGCGCAACGCGTTGCGAGCTGCTGTTATCGCTCATCAGGAACCTTCCTCTAAACGTCAGACAGGGTAAATTATTACGGGTGACAGCGCTGAACTTATAAAACGCAGATGTCAGCCAGGTTTCCGTTTGATGAACAAATCATTAACCTTGCCAGGCTCTGAAAAATAGCGAAAGATGACTTTATTCGGGTCCGAACAGCATGCAATAAAATCCTGAGGGATATATGAGTCAAGATGTCGCAGGAAAGATGTTAAAGCCCGATTTTGATATGGAAGTCTCTGGGCTGGTGTACGGTTTTCTTTTTCGTGAAGGGCATCAGCCGCTGCAAATCACCTCCCAGCAAGTGTGCTCCCGCTTTCACGAGCTGGACGGGGAAAATGATTTCGTCTGGCTGCATCTTAATCTCAACCACGCAACCGCCGAGAAGTGGCTGATGAACCATTTCCCCGTTGCCGATTTTTTCTTTGAGGAGATCCGCGACGGTTCTCACACCACCCGCATTGAGCGGCAGGGCGACAATTTATTTGCCGTGCTGAACGACGTCATTTTTCATCCTAAAGAGACCACCGCAGAAACATCGACGCTGTGGCTGTACTGCAGTCAGAAGCTGGTGGTAACGGCCCGCTATAAACCGCTGCGCTTTATTGAATGGATGTTGCCACGGCTGGCGACATTGAACGTGACATCCTCCACCGCGCTGTTGGCCTTTTTGCTCGAAGAGCAGGAGGAGGTGCTGGAACAGGTGGTGCGCCAGGCAAGCCGCCACGTCGATACCATCGAAGAGCGGCTGCTCAGTAACCATGTCCAGCGTAACCGCGCCGATCTGGCGCGCCTGCGGCGGATGCTCCTGCGCTTTCAGCGGCTGTTGGCTCCCGAACCGGCAGCCATGTTTCGGCTCCTCAACCGGCCTCCGGCGTGGATCGACCGCTCCGTGGTTCAGGAGTTTCGCCAGTTCACCGAGGAGTTTACCGTAGTGCTCAACGACCTCTCCGGGCTGACCGAGCGTATCAGCCTGCTGCAGGAGGAGATCAGCGCCCGGCAAATGGAAAAAAGCAACCGCACGCTATATACCTTGACGGTCATTACCGTGCTGGCGTTACCGATCAATATTGTGGCGGGGTTCTTCGGCATGAACGTCGGGGGGATTCCGCTTTCGACCAATCATCACGGGTTTATCCTGCTGGTGCTGCTCGTCGGGGGATTTACCCTTGGGGCCGGTTATCTGGCCTTCCGGCGGCGGGACGATTTGTGAGCCGGGGGGCTGTGCAGGCTTGCCCGCAGCGTTTAACACGGCTGACACCGTGCTGAACGCCGCGGTGTGGCTATGCTAAAGCACGCAGGGCGGCAATCAATCCGTTGACGCCTCTTTCCAGTTTCTCCCGGGGACAGCCGGCATTGAGGCGCACAAAACCCACGCCTTCTTCGCCGTAGGTATACCCGGGCATAATGGCGACCTTCTGTACCTCGATGAGCGTTTTTTGCAGCGCGCGGTCGTCCACGCCGAGCGGGCGCAGATCGATCCAGGCGAGATAGGTGGCCTGCGGCGGCTTCCAGTTCAGCTGCGGGAAGGCCTGATTGAGCGCCTGAGCAATATAGCGCATGTTATCCTGCAAATAGGCCCGTAGCGCATCGAGCCACGGGGCGCCTTCACGGTAGGCGGCAATATGGGCGACCAGCGCCGGCACGGAGGGGGAAGAGAGTCCATCGCGACTCTTCAGAGCCGTGAGATAAGCTTCGCGGGATGCGGCATCGTCAATCAGGCCGTAAGCCCCGGTAAACGCGGGAATATTGAAGCTTTTCGAGCCGGAGGTGAACAGCGCCCACGGCCCGCGAGCGACGTCGCACCACGGCGTATGACGATGCTCACCCCAGACCATATCCATATGAATCTCATCGCTGATGACCTTCACGCCGTGCTTTTCGCACAGCAGGGCCATGGTTTCAAGCTCTTCGCGGCTCCACACTCTTCCGGTCGGGTTATGCGGGCTGCACAGCAGCAGCAGCGTGTTGCGCGGCTCCGCCAGCGTGCGTTCAAGCTGCGCCATATCGCAATGCCACTGATTATCCCGATGCGTCAGCGGGACCGGCGCAACGCGACGGCGGTTTCCGGCAATGGTTTTATAAAAAGCGTCATAGGCCGGCGTATGGACCACCACACCATCGCCTTCGTCAGACCACTGGCGAATCATCTCCGCCACCATGTAAATGACCGACGGGCCATACACGATTGCATCGCGGTTAACGGGGCACTGAAAACGGCTGGCGTACCAGTGGGCGACCGCGCCCAGAAACTCATCGTTTTTCCAGCGGCTGTAACCGAACACGCCGTGCGCCAGGCGCCGACTGACGGCATCAAGAATGCAGGGGGCGGTGGCGAAATCCATATCGGAGATAGTAAAGGGGAGCAGGTCGGCGGCACCGAAGCGGTCGGCTACGTAGTCCCATTGCGTACACCAGGTGCCGTGGCGATCGACAGGCGTTGCAAAATCAAACATTGACACTTCCTTTATCAAAGCCCCCTCCGGGTCAGGAGGGGGCGGGCGTTTATGCCTGGACGGTATTCATCAGTACGCTCATTTCATCTTTCACCGACTGAACCTGAGGGCCGATAACCACCTGCAGGTTATGCTGATTCAGCTGTACTACGCCGATGGCGCGGTTGGCTTTCAGCGCGGCGCTATCCACTTTACTCATGTCGTGCACCGACAACCGCAGGCGGGTAATGCAGTTATCCAGGGAAACGATATTGTCGGCCCCACCCAGCGCGGCCAGAATGGCCGGTACGTTGTAACCGGATTTACCGGTGACGCCGCTCACGGCTTTGTCAAAGGCGGTCTGGGTTTCGATATCGCGGCCCGGCGTTTTCAGGTTAAAGCGGGTAATGGCGAAGCGGAAGATGCCGTAATACACCGCAAACCAGATAGCGGCAACCACCGGTACCAGATACCACTTGGTTGACAGGCCGTGCAGGATGCCGAAGACCACGAAGTCAATGACGTTCCCGTCGGTGTTGCCGATAGTGACGCCCAGCACCGCCATGATGGTGAAGCCGAGGCCGGTCAGCAGGGCGTGAATAACATACAGTACCGGGGCGACGAACAGGAACAGGAACTCCAGCGGTTCCGTGGTGCCGCCGACGACGCAGGCAATCACGCCGGAGATCAGCAGGCCTTTAATTTTATGACGGTTTTCCGGACGCGCGCAGTGGTACATCGCCAGCGCCGCCCCCGGCAGGCCGCCGAGGAATGCCGGCATTTTACCCTGCGACAGGAAACGGGTGGCACTTTCTGAGAAGCCGTGAGTTTCCGGGCAGCTCAGCTGCGCCTGGAAGATAGTCAGCGCGCCGCTAACGGTATGACCGCACACATCCAGGGTTCCGCCCGCTTCGGTAAAGCGAATCAGGGCCACCAGAATGTGGTGCAGACCGAACGGCAGCAGCAAACGTTCGCCGGTACCGAAGATCATCGGTCCGAAGTCGCCGGCGCTGTTAATCACGTGACCGAGGGCGTTAATCCCCATGGCAAAGACCGGCCAGACGAGGGGGATAACCAGGCCGACCAGCCCGAGCACCACGGTGGTGATAATCGGCACAAAACGCGTGCCGCCAAAGAAGGCTAATGCGTCAGGCAGGCGGATATTATGAAAACGCTCGTGCAGCATCCAGACAATGATCCCGGCGATCACCGCCCCCAGGATCCCGGTATCGATCGACTGAATACCGATGATGTTCTGGATATTGTTGGCTTTCAGCACCGCCGCATCGGTCGTGGGCAGAATTCCTTTCGCGGTGAGCCAGAAGTTCACCGCCAGGTTCATGACCGCATAGCCAACGAAGCCGGCGAAAGCCGCCACGCCTTTATTTTCGCGCGCCAGCCCCAGCGGAATCGCGATACAGAACATGACCGGCAGGAAGCTAAAGGCGAAGGAGCCGACTTTGCTCATCCAGACAAACACGGCCTGCAGCAGCGGAATATCGAGCCACGGCAGCAGGGTGAGCACATCATGACTGCTTAAAGAGCTGCCGATCCCGAGCATGATCCCGCAAAAAGAAAGCAACGCCACGGGCAACATAAACGTTTTTCCTAACTGCTGGAAAAACTCCCACAAGGTAATTTTTGGTGTCGTTTTTGCCGTCATTAACACGAATCCTGATTTTTTAAGTTATGGGTAGGGTGTAACGCTACGGCAAGATAAAACGTTTTATCACTTTTTAGTGCGATAAAAATCACATAATCAGGCGAAGATAACGTTTATAAAGGTAACTCATTGATAAAACGTTTTATCGACCGCCACAGGGAGACGGTTGCAGTTATGGCTATCGCAAAAAAGATCACCATTAACGACGTTGCGCAGGTGGCAGGGGTGTCGGTGAGTACGGTTTCACTGGTGCTGAGCGGCAAAGGCCGGATATCGTCGGCTACCGGCGAGCGCGTCAATCAGGCGATTGAACAGCTGGGTTTTGTGCGTAACCGCCAGGCGGCTTCACTGCGCGGCGGGCAGAGCGGGGTGATTGGTCTTATCGTGAGCGACCTCTCCAAACCCTTTTACGCGGAGCTTACCGCCGGACTGACCGACGCGCTTGAGGCCGAGGGGAAAATGGTCTTTCTCACCCAGGGCGGCGACGGTGGAGAAAAAATGCGTCAACGCTTTGAAACCCTGATTTCGCAGGGCGTAGACGGGGTGATTATCGCCGGCGCTATCGATAAAGGCAGCGAACTGCGCGATCGCGCAGCGGAGGTCGGCATGCCGTTGGTGTTTGCCTCCCGCGCCAGCTATCTCGATGATATCGATCTTATCCGTCCGGATAATATGCAGGCCGCGCAGATCGTCACCGAGCATCTGATCCGCCGCGGGCACCAGCGCATCGCCTGGCTCGGCGGACAAAGCGCTTCGTTGACGCGTGCGGAGCGGGTGGGCGGATACTGCGCGACGCTGCTGAAGTACGGGCTGCCGTTTCACAGCGAATGGGTCGTGGAGTGCGAATCGAGCCAAAAGCTGGCGGCCGAAGCAATGGCCTCGCTGCTGCGGCACAACCCGACCATTACCGCCGTGCTGTGTTACAACAACGTGATTGCCACCGGCGCCTGGTTCGGCCTGATGCGGGCGGGACGTCAGAGCGGTGAAGACAGCGTGGAGAGCTATTTTGAACAGCGCGTGGCGCTGGCGGCGTTTGCCGAAGTCCCGGAAAGCGCGCTGGATGATGTGCCGTTGACCTGGGTCACCACGCCTGCGCGCGAGATGGGCCAGAGCCTGGCGGAATGTATTCTACGGCGTCTGGAGAAGGGGCAGATGAGCGCGAGAAATCAAATTATGCCCCCGCGGCTGGTGACCCGAAAATAGCCCCTCGAAAGGGGCTAATCGCGAGATTACTGCTGCGGCGCGACCGGCGGCGCCACTTCTTCAGGCAGGGTTTCCTGCGGTTCGGCGCCAGGGGCTGCCGGCAGAGTAAAGCCAAACATTCCCGCGAACTCATCCAGCGGCATTTTCTGCCCGTTCAGGGTGACCTGACCTTCGGCGTATTGCAGACTGGAGGTGATCGCGTTGTCTTCCATCGCGGTAATGCGGAACATCTGTCCCATGGCGGCGAGACCTTTCACCTGCTGGTCTGCCAGTTTCGCCGCATCTTCCGGCTGGTAACCTTCGAGACCGGCAATCTGAGTCATAAATGCGGTGGCCATATCGACCGGAATCACCAGCTTGCTGTCGAGCGACTTGACGCTGCGATCCACTTCATCCGCCAGCGTTTGCGGCTCAGCGGTGGTCAGCGCAGGGTCTTTCAGCAAAACAGACATATTGAAGGTGCTTTCCCCTTTGGCATTGCGCCAGCTTAGCGGGGCGATAGTCAGAGACGGGTTGCCCTTCAGTAAAATCGGTAGCGCTTTAAAGAAGGTTTCCGTCAGCGCCTGCTGATACAGCTCAGGATTCTGCGTCAGCTCCGGCTTCGCCATCAGCGCCTGAGCTTCGGCATTGTACTGCTGGCTGAACTGATGCCAGGCCTGACCATCAAGATTCGCCAGCTTGATGGTCAGTTTACCGCTGCCGATATCCTGGTTTTGCAGCTTCAGGCTGTTGACGGTGTAGTCCAGCTGGCTGTTAATCCCTTTACCGTCTTCAGTCAGCGAAGACTGGCCATCGATGTTCATCCCTTCCAGCAGGGCCAGCTCTTTCCCTTCAACGCCAATCGACAGCTTCTCCAGGGAGATTTTTTGCTTACCGATGCGCTCATTAAAGCTGGTCATCTCGGTGGCGCCGTCGGTTTTCAGATTATTGAAGTTCAGCTGGACTTTCTGGTTGTATTCATTGAGCGCGTTGATCTGGCCGCTGCTCGCTTCACCGCTCAGACTCACGGATTTGCCTTCCGCATCCGCATCGAGCTGGAACTGACCGCCGCTGAAGGTGACTTTCTCATCGCCTTTCGCGTAGTCGAGTGGTTTTAGATCGATAGCCGACCGGCTGTCGCCGCTGTAGGCAATGCGGGTATTGATAGTAAACGGGGATTCGCCTTTGGCGATATCAAACAGCCCTTTGCTGGCGTCGTTATTAACCAGTGTGGTTCTGACGGACGCCATCGCCGGGGCAAGCTGGCCGGATTTCAGCGCTGCTGCCGGGAAGGGGCCGTGATCGACCGCTTCATCAAACACCAGTGACTGCCCGGCGGCAAGCCAGCTGTTCTCTTTACCGGCAACCGGCTTCACTACCAGCTGCAGGTGGCTACTGAACACGCCGCGCTGGTAGTTTTGCCATGACAGCTCGACGCCCGCTTCCGGCGCGCTGCTCTGTAGCTGCGCATTGGCCTGTTGCACCACCTCGGCGAGGTGACTTTCCAGCTGTTTCCCTGTGTACCAGGCACCACCTGTCCAGATGACGCCCAGCGCCACGATAATTCCTGCTGCGACCAGCGATTTCTTCATAGCATTTGTCCATAAATAAAACCAGGCGGATCGAGCCGCCTGGTCATGTTGTCATGATGAGGGAAAGTCTAGCAAGCGCGGCTAAAAAGTTCAGTAACTTACTTGAGCTTATTAAAAACGCGCGCCAGACGACCGCTGCCGCTGACCGCAACCGGCGACTCGTTACAGCCAATAAAGGCCGACTCACCGGCTTTCAGGGTCAGATGCTGTTCACCTTTACGCAGAACCGCTTCGCCTTCCACGCAGAAAATGATGGCCGCGCTCTGCTGGTCGAGGGTGGATTGCTGTGCCGAAAGATCGTGCAGGGAGAAGGCGAAATCATCGACCGGAATCGGGAAATCCAGCTCCGCGGCGTGTTTCACCGGCTGAGTCAGCAGCTCGCCTGCCGGTTTGGCAACGAACTTCACGTTGGCAACCAGCTCCGGGATATCGATGTACTTCGGCGTCAGGCCGGCACGCAGCACGTTATCCGAGTTGGCCATCACCTCCAGCGCCACGCCCTGCAGGTAGGCATGCGGCGTTTCGGCGAACAGGAACATCGCTTCGCCTGGATTCAGCTTCACCACGTTAAGCAGCAGCGGAGAGAACAGGCCGCTGTCGTCGGGATAGAATTCGGCGATCAGGCGGATGGTCTGCCACGGTTCGCCCTGTTGGTTATCCAGCGCGGTTTGCAGCACGCGCAGAGCCTGCGCTTTTTCTTCACCTTGCATATTGAGCAGGCCGGCGAACAGCTGGCTTAAATGTTCAGCATCCGGCTGGCTGAGAAATTCACCGATGGCCGGGTGCGCGCTGGCAACCGGCTGCAGCAGGGCGGCAATCTCGTTAAATTCGCGGAACGCGTTCATCGCCAGGAATGGCGTCAGCGCAAAGACCAGCTCCGGCTTGTGGTTAGGATCTTTATAATTACGTTCAGCGGCATCCAGCGGAATGCCGGCGGCGTTCTCTTTGGCAAAGCCAATTTCTGAGGCCTGCTTGTTCGGATGAACCTGAATGGAGAGCGGCTGGGCGGCGCAGAGCACTTTAAACAGGAACGGCAGCTCGCCAAAACGCTGTGCAACCTTGTCGCCGAGCAGCGCGGACTTGTCGCCGTCGATGATCTGGCGCAGCGCGTGCGGGCGACCGTCGGCGTCGAGAATCTGCGAGCTGCTTTTCGGGTGCGCGCCCATCCATAGCTCCGCCATTGGCAGGTTGTCCGGGTTGGCGATACCATAAAGTTCCGTTAATGCGGTGTGACTTCCCCAGGCGTAGTTCTGCACTGAGTTAATGAGCTTTTGCATTCTCAATCCCTGTTTCCACATGATAATAATCGCTCTATTAAACCAGCAAACCGCCGAGAAGCAACTGCTGAAAGAAAAAGTCGTCCTTGTCTCAGTTTTTGTTAAAATTTTGTGTAAAATTGATCGACTCGCTTTTCTACAGGCAAATGGAGTGTCTGCCTGAAATATAATCAGCCCAGCAGTAAGTGAGAGCACAATGTCGAATAAACCGTTTGTTTATCAGGATCCTTTCCCCCTCAAAAAGGATGACACCGAGTATTATCTCCTCAGTCGTGACTACGTCTCTGTCGCCGAATTCGCCGGCCAGGAAGTCCTGAAGGTTGAACCTCAGGCGCTGACCCTTCTGGCACAACACGCTTTTCACGATGCTTCCTTCATGTTGCGCCCGGCGCACCAGCAGCAGGTCGCCGATATCCTTAACGACCCGGAAGCCAGTGAAAACGACAAATACGTCGCCCTGCAGTTCCTGCGTAACTCCGATATCGCGGCCAAAGGCATTTTGCCGACCTGCCAGGATACCGGTACCGCAATCATCACCGGTAAAAAGGGCCAGCGCGTCTGGACCGGCGGCGGCGATGAAGCGGCGCTGGCGCAGGGGGTCTATAACACCTATATCCAGGATAACCTGCGCTACTCGCAGAACGCGGCCCTGGATATGTATAAAGAGGTCAACACCGGGACTAACCTGCCGGCGCAGATCGATCTTTATGCTACCGACGGTGACGAATACAAATTCCTCTGTATCGCCAAGGGCGGAGGTTCGGCCAACAAGACCTATCTGTATCAGGAAACCAAAGCGCTGATTACCCCGGCGAAGCTGAAAAGCTACCTGGTTGAGAAGATGCGCACTCTCGGCACCGCGGCCTGTCCGCCGTACCATATCGCCTTCGTGATTGGCGGCACCTCGGCGGAATCGACGCTGAAAACCGTGAAGCTGGCATCGACCAAATATTATGATGGCCTGCCGACCGAAGGTAACGAACACGGTCAGGCGTTCCGCGATATTCAGCTGGAGCAAGAGCTGCTGCTGGAAGCGCAGAATCTCGGCCTCGGCGCGCAGTTCGGCGGCAAATACTTCGCCCACGATATCCGCGTAGTGCGTCTGCCGCGCCACGGGGCCTCCTGCCCGGTCGGCATGGGCGTCTCTTGTTCCGCTGACCGCAATATCAAGGCTAAAATCAACCGGGAAGGGATCTGGCTGGAGAAGCTGGAAAGCAACCCGGGCAAATACATTCCCGAGTCGCTGCGTCAGGCCGGTGAAGGTGAAGCGGTGAAGGTTAATCTCAATCAGCCGATGAGCGAGATTCTGGCACTGCTGTCGCAGTACCCGGTATCGACCCGGCTGTCGCTCAGCGGCACCATCATCGTAG
>NZ_JMPP01000037.1 GCF_000735435.1 Klebsiella planticola ATCC 33531
CCCGGCGGCGGTGCTGGCGCAGCAGAGTATCCGCAGCCTGGAGTGCGTGGCGTATCCGGAACTGGGGATGGAAGCTATCTGGA
Source organism: Klebsiella planticola ATCC 33531 (assembly GCF_000735435.1). Classification (GTDB taxonomy): domain Bacteria; phylum Pseudomonadota; class Gammaproteobacteria; order Enterobacterales; family Enterobacteriaceae; genus Klebsiella; species Klebsiella planticola. The sequence continues at coordinate 84 of NZ_JMPP01000037.1, forward strand.
AAATCGAAGTGGAAGATTTCCCGGCCTTCATCCTGGTGGATGATAAAGGCAACGATTTCTTCCAGCAGATCCAGACCTCGCAGTGCACACGCTGTGTGAAATAATCGAAGCCGCCCTCCGGGGCGGTTTTTTTATGTCGTTTAGCGGCACGAACGAGCAATATAATCTTAAAAATTTGACCAATACTTAACCCTTTATAGCAGGTGAGCTTTGTCGTAATTACGTACTTTGTATTCAAGGAGAAAGTAATGACAACGCATCGCAGTGAAAGAGACTCTATGGGCGCTATCGAGGTGCCTGCCGATAAGCTATGGGGCGCGCAGACCCAGCGTTCGCTGGAACATTTCCGCATCTCGACGGAAAAAATGCCGGGCGAACTGATTTATGCGCTGGCGCTGACCAAACGGGCGGCGGCAAAGGTTAACCAGGATCTGGGGTTACTGACCGCAGAGAAGGCCGAGGCGATTATTCAAGCCGCCGATGAAGTGCTGGCCGGCAACCATCCCGATGAATTTCCGCTGGCCATCTGGCAGACCGGTTCCGGCACGCAAAGCAACATGAACATGAACGAGGTGTTGGCCAACCGCGCCAGTGAACTGCTGGGCGGCGTGCGCGGCATGGAGCGCAAGGTTCATCCTAACGATGACGTTAATAAAAGCCAGAGTTCCAACGATGTCTTCCCGACCGCGATGCATGTCGCGGCGATTATCGCCCTGCGTGAAGCGCTCATCCCCCGGCTCAGGGTGCTGAAACAGACGCTGAGCGACAAAGCTACTGCCTTCAACGACATCGTTAAAATTGGCCGTACGCATCTGCAGGATGCGACGCCGTTAACGCTGGGACAGGAGTTCTCCGGCTGGGTAGCGATGCTGGAACACAATCTCCGCCATCTGGAGCTGAGTCTGCCGCACCTGAGCGAGCTGGCGTTGGGCGGTACGGCCGTTGGCACCGGTCTGAACACCCATCCGCAATATGCCGTACGGGTAGCGGAGGAGCTGGCGGCCCTCAGCGGTCAGCCGTTCGTCACTGCGCCGAACAAGTTTGAGGCGCTGGCGACCTGCGATGCGCTGGTCCACGCCCACGGCGCACTGAAGGGGCTGGCGGCTTCGTTGATGAAGATTGCCAACGATGTGCGCTGGCTGGCTTCCGGTCCGCGTTGCGGGATTGGTGAAATTGCGATTCCGGAAAATGAACCCGGCTCATCAATTATGCCTGGCAAGGTTAACCCGACGCAGTGCGAAGCGCTGACGATGCTGTGCTGTCAGGTCATGGGGAATGATGTGGCGGTCAATATCGGCGGGGCGTCCGGTAACTTCGAACTGAACGTCTACCGTCCGATGGTGATTCATAACTTTCTGCAATCGGTGCGCCTGCTGGCGGATGGTATGGAGAGTTTTAATGAACACTGCGCGACCGGCATTGAACCGAACCGTGAACGGATCGCGCAGTTGCTCAATGAGTCACTGATGCTGGTCACGGCGCTGAATACCCATATTGGCTATGACAAAGCGGCGGAGATTGCCAAAAAGGCGCATAAAGAGGGGCTGACGCTCAAAGCCTCCGCGTTAGCGCTGGGCTATCTGACGGAGGCGGAATTTGACAGCTGGGTGCGTCCGGAAGAGATGGTGGGCAGCATGGCTACTCGTTAGCCAGCCACAGATGCAGCCGCGGGATAAGTAGCCTGAGCGACTGCGCCTGCGGCTTATAGCGATACTGCACATTATCCGCATCATAGTTCAGTAACTCGCCGATATCCGGCACGCTCACCCCCTGAGTGCCGGATATCAGCGTGATAAGCGGGCCTGGGCAGGCGTACTGCACCTGTTTCTGCTCACCGGCGTACCAGACTCGTGCGATAGGCTGGACCTTCACCGGCCGCTTGATCTTCAGCTTTGCCCGCTGCGGCAGAGCGGCGATATCCTGATATTCTCGCTCCAGCTTGCTTTGCCACTGCTCACGCGTCCAGGGCGGCACCGCGCGCGGCGATTGCAGGCTTTTTTCCAGCTGCTGCAGCACCTGATCACGAGTGAGATTTTTAATCACGTGCTTATTAGCCCAGCCAAAGCGGAGGGTGCTCGGGTCGCATAGCACCGTTAAGGTGCGGTAGGCGCTGAGGGTGATAAGCCCCGGCAGATGACGGTGGACCCATTCAAAACGCGCCGCGGCGGGCAGGCCGGAATCAACGGTGACAATCTTTTCGAAAGCGGCTTTCAGCGCGTTAATGCGGGCAATACTCTGCAGTAACGCCGCCTGTTCCTCGCCATCGGTTTGCAGGCAGATGGCGCCGGGGAGGCGGACTGCAGCTTTACTGCTGCGGCTTTCTGATTGCTGCTGAATGAACAGATGGCTGTAGTGTTTCAGCGCCATCTCCAGCGCCGGTTGACCGGTGTGCTGAACCACCTGAATAGTCTCCAGCGGGTCGTGTTCCGTCTCTTTACTGACGGCCGGCAGCTCGAACACCCGGGCGGCCAACAGGCGGCAGGCGCGCAGGCGCTGCTGGAGCATCTGTAGCTCGCGTTCCAGCTGGCGAAAGGTGTCATTCAGACGTTCAACGAGATCGTAGCTGGCCATAGCACCCACCTTAGTTACAACATACTGTTTGGTTTTTTAACTATACGCAGGCCGCAGCACCTGCGCAAGTGGGTCAGGCAGCGCTCAAATTGGGCAGCTGATGATAGATTGGCCAGCTGAAACAAAAACGAGCGCCGCCCAGAGAGCTGGCGCCGCAGCTTACCTCGCCGGACATGGCCTGGGCGATACTGTGGACAATCGCCAGCCCAAGTCCGCAACCGCCGGTGGCCCGGTCGCGGCTAGGGTCGAGACGGACAAAGGGCTCAAACACCCGTTCGCGCTCCTCCGGGTCAATGCCCGGGCCGTCATCTTCAACCTGCAAGGTTGCTCGCGAACCCTGTAGCGTGAGCCTGACCTGAATTTGCCGGTTGCTGTAGCGCAAAGCGTTATTGACGAGATTATCCAGCACGCGTTCCATCAGACGCATATCAAGCGCGCCATAATCCCCGGCCACCACTTCCTGTAACGTCACATCACGTTGGGGGTTAACCATTTGAATCTCTTCAACGTGAGCCGCTATCCAGGCGGGAAAATCAGGTGTTGTCAGATGCAGCTCATTCTGCGGTCGGTCCAGGCGGGCGTAGGTCAACAGCTCCTCGATTAAGGCTTCCAGCTGCCCAATATCGCGGTTCAGCGCCTGAGATTCCGCTTCGGTCAGGTTTTCACTCATCTCCAGACGATAGCGCAGGCGCACCAGCGGAGTCCGCAGTTCGTGGGCAATTCCGTCGATCAGCAGCTTCTTGCTGGCGATGAGCGCGTTGATATTGTCGGCCATCTGGTTAAAGGCGACGCCCAGGCGTTCGAAGCTGGACATACTGTCGAAATGAATGCGTTCGGTAAAATGCCCCTCGCCAAAGCGTTGTGCCGCGGTCTCAAGACGCAACATATCCTGCCAGTGGGGGCGCATCCAGATAAACACGGGAAAGGCCAGCGAAATGGCGATGAAAGCCATCAGGGCGACATCCAGCAAACGCATCTCGTGGAGGAAGTAGAGGTAGGGGACGGGGCCTACCGACAGAACGTAGTGGCTCCGCGGGATGCGTTGAATAAAGGTGTATTCATCATCGAGGGCGACAATATCCCCGGCGCGCAGATGCTGCATCGAGTTTTCCGAGAGCTTAAATTTACTCAGCGGCTCAATATGCAGATCGAACGACAGATTAAGATCCAGCTCCTTTAGCGTTTTGCTCCAGTCGCGCGGTGGGATTTCCCGCAGCTCGCTACGCATCAGATACAGCGAGCTTTTCATCAGATCGTCCAGCGACTGCCGGCCCGCACGTTCGGCGGTGAATTTATACACCAGCCCTACCAGCATGGTCATCACCAGGAAGCAGACAAACAGCAGAAGGTAAAACTGCACAAACAGCTTTTTCATCAAATCTCACCTAAAAATCAAAAAGTTAACTACCTGTCTTTTACCTTCATGGGCACGATGGGGCATTGGTATAACCGCCAGAGCGCTGATTCCGCCACCAACCCGATCGTTAGCAAGGGCATTTATCCCGGCAGAATATACGTGAAAAAGCATTTCTGCGTGGATAAATGCCCGATTTGATTCGCTATAAAAGCAGGGTTCGCACCGGCTGACAACACCCGGCATGCGTAAGTATGCCGCAGTTGATTGGCACGGCGGCGAATACTTGCCCTACGTACAGTGGCTTCCTGTCGCGATTGTAGAACTGATAACGGCCAGGAGCGAAGACGTGTCTCCTGAACAAAAACAGCTATCCACAATGGCTGGTCAGGTTAACTCTAACGGTAGACCACGACTTGATGAACGCACCGGGTTTTATGAAACAGGGGGCTTTTTTGTGACTCCCTGTTTGGCTTTCGGCAGGTAATAAGAAGGCAGTTCAGTTCCCACATTGCTGCTTAAGGATCCATGATGAGACAGAATTAAGTGCCCCGGGCGAATAGGCGTGTTGCCCGGACAGCAGAAACAATCCCTGTTTCCACAAAGGCCACTGAGAGGCAAGTTGATAATCAAACCATTCGCTGCGTAAAAGCCCGTGAGTTGCCCCCGGCAACTGCCTGATACAACGCGCTGTACCCACCGGTAGTGCTTTGCGCCAGACTGCGACTGTTTCATCAGGGTCTACATTCCGGTCATCTTTTCCCATGAGAATGAATACCGGAGTATCTATACCTGAAATCTCTTTCGTCGCATCAGCCCGGGAATTCCTGCGCTCGAAGTCCTGTCGCGTACATGGGGTGTTGCAGGGGCGATTAGCCGCTTCTTCTGTAAACTGCCTGTCAAAAACCGCGGCTTCATGTTTTTTCGCATCCAGAAGAGCAGACATGGAGCGACCCTCGGCTTTAAGCCGTTGCTCGGTATAGTAAATGCCCTGATTCCGCCAGTTTATCGCTGGACCTATCAGCACAATAAAGTCAGTTGTTGTTAATTGGCTTGCCTGGGGTACGACCCAACCAGCTTGTGAGAAACCAAGATAACCTCCGCGACTTTCTTTCAGTTCTGGTTGCTCTCTTAATTTTTGTAACGCCAGAACGGCCTCCCTGGCGCGATCTGACATCGTCTGCGCCAGCCAGTTTCCGGTACTTTCACCAACGCCCGGTTTATCCCATGAAAAAACAGCTATTCCCTGTGATACAAGGAAGTTAACCAGAGGAATATATCCGCCGTCTGACCAGCGATCCTGAGGCCCGTCGCCATGAATTAAAAGCACGAACGGAGGATATACCTTATCTGGCGGCAGAATTAATGTACCCTGGAGGAGATCCTGATGATGCGTAAAAGATAGGGTACGCAGCTGCCCGTATCCGGCAAGCTCGAAATCAGATAACCGACTGAACAAAAAAATAATGACCAGGATAATCATAATTGAAAATGACACAATATATTTAATCATATACAGCTCTTTTATGGATTATAAATATTAAACTGCAGCAGATTCTTGTAATGCTTATTTACCGCTTTTGGCAGAAAGCAGACAACCGCTATGTCATGTCACGCGCATCGGTTCCGCCTGCAACCAGCGCTCAAAATCTTGCAGAGCGGGTTCATTTATTCCTGTTTCCACCGGTTTTACCAAACAAAATGTCTTGCTCAGTTGTTCGGCGTCCGGCCAGGGCGCAACAAGCAATCCCTGGTTTAACTCTTTTTCTACGTATATGCGCGGCACCATGGCCACACCTTGTCCCGCCAGTACGGCAGCTATCGCCATTTCATGCAGGTCATAGCGGACTCCCTGTGCCGGGTTATCAAGGACTATCCCACTTTGCCCGGCATAATGCAGCCAGGCCTCTGGGTTCTGCCGCCGGTGAATGCGGGGCAGTGTATTCAACTGTTCAAAGATATTCCTGTCGCTTAACAGGTCAGGACGACAAACCGGCACCAGTTTCTCCTCAAACAGAACCTGCGTGCGCATACCTGCCCATGCGGGATGCTCGAAATGAATCGCCGCGTCAAATCCGCTCCCGGTGAGAATGAAAGGATCGGTTCTCGCCGCGATATTCAATGTGATGTCCGGGTATAAAGACTGGAAGCTGCTGAGCCGGGGAATTAACCAGCGACTGCAAAACGTTGGCAGGACGGCAATTTCCAGACTTCTGCTGCCCTCAGGCATGCCCATCACGTACTGAGTATCCCGCTCTAACCGCTCGAGCATTTCCCGCACGTGATGGGCATAGCGTGAACCCACCGGATTAAGCTTGACCCGGGTTCCCGCACGGTCAAACAGTCTGCACCCGAGCAGAGTCTCCAGGCGGGCAATCTGTCTACTGATGGCGCCTTCCGTCAGCGATAGCTCCGCGGCAGCACGGGCAAAATTACCGTGCCTGGCAGCGGCCTCAAACGCCTGAAGTGAAGCACTGCTGGGAATTTTTCTGCGCATTAAAATTGCCTTATTCGACGGGGATGCGAGTCGATAGTGACATAATGTCACTAATGCTTGAATTAATATCGATTCATTGGCGAATTAACAGCATATAGCATGACTAAAAGTCACTAAGCAAGGCCATGCAGGCCCTGCGTTTTATTCATGCAGAGGTGAACCGATGTTCTATACCGTGGAGTGCAACTATGCCGACCCTGAAAGCGAGCAGGAGTGGAATGCGTTTTACAGCCTGGAAAAGCTGCCTGCGCTTATCTCGGTCACCGGGTTTAGCTCTTCCCAGCGTTTTAAAGCCCTGAAGCCGGGCGGCCCCCGGTATCTCGCCATTCATACGGTGGAGTACGCAGAGGTGCTTACCAGTGAGGAGTACAAGCTGAAAGGGGGCGGTAATTTTTCACGCTGGCAAAATCACATCACCGACTGGCACCGTAACTTGTATGAGTGTAAAGGCACCGCTCCCGCGGTAGCCAGTGATGAAATTCTGCTGCTCAGCACCCAGCCATTGAGTTTTATTGAGGGGCTGGGATACCCGGCGCTGCAGATGCAGGCGTCAGGGCCAGAAAAAATGCCCGCCCGGCGCATTGCCTATGTGGTGACGCGGGAAATTGCCGCGCAGTTAGCTGACATGCCCGGCGCCTGCCTCTATGCGCCGCTGACACCGCAGTTGACGAATCCAGCTCAAGCCTGATGGGAGGCGAGTTTATAACATGCCGAATCTGACGTTTTATATTTCTCAACAACATGCTGGCAGGTTGACTGACCTCCACGGTTTAACGCGTGCCTGCAGTGCGCTCTGCACCGGCATTCTCGCGGCGGAGTCGGAAAATGTTCATATCATCTATGTTGAGGTGAAACCCGGATGCGGACATCCGGTATATGCCGAACTTTTTTATCGTCTGACAAGCGAGCGTACGCCAGAAGTCATGGCGGAGTTTATGCGCGAGTTAGAACGAACCATTCGAGAAGCCTCGGGCCTTACGGCGCGTATTCGCTGTTTTGGCTCTGCTGCATCACACCTGTTTGCGCGTAATTAACCAGAGGTAACGATGAACCATCGGTCTTTTTCAACCCGTCGGATTGGGGATTTTCTGGTGACCGCGCTTAGCGATGGCACGATGTCCGCCAGCCTGGATTTGCTGTCAGGCATTGAAACAGCTGAAGCAACGGTTATTCAACGCAACGCCCGGGTTGCTGAACCCGGCAATATCCATATCAACGGCTATCTTATTCAGGGGCGGGGGCGGACTATCCTCGTCGATGCCGGTGCCGGAGGGCTGAATAACGTCGGTGGGCAGCTCCAGGATAATCTTGGCGCGGCAGGTATCAGCCCCAATGACGTCGATACCGTGTTACTGACGCACGGCCATCCTGACCATATTGGTGGTCTTTTAGATGCAGATGGGCTACCTGTTTTTCAACGGGCCGAACTTCATCTGCACCCGCTTGAAGCACAATACTGGCACGATGATGAACGATTTAACGTCGCGAATGAGCGTGGGCAGCGAAATTTTAATCTGGCTCGCCGGACGTTAAACGCGTACGCCCGGCAGCTGCGCTTGCTTGACGAAGGGGAGATAACTGAGGGCATTCTCCCGGTATGGTTGCCAGGACATACGCCAGGTCATACTGGATTTCGCATCACTTCCGGGGATCAATGCTTATTGATCTGGGGTGACATCGTCCATTTCCCGCATATCCAGGCAGCACGGCCGGACGTTTCCATTATTTTTGACTGTGACCCCCTTCAGGCTGAAGAGACACGTAAAAAAATCCTGGCCCAGGCGGCAAGTGAAAAACTGCTGGTTGCAGGAATGCATTTAGACAGTTTGGGTTTTGCCAACGTGCTCAGGGCGGACCCGGGATACCGTCTTGCCTGGCGGGAAAATGATTGATCACAGGGAGAGATTGACAAATGAAAAGTCGGGCGCCAGGGGGAGGCCGATTTTTCCCCTTGATGCGCCGCAGCGGGGAGCTGACGGAATCGTCAGCCGTGCGCGGCAGGCGACGGAGGGACAGAGCGCTGCCGACAAAAAACCACCCGCAGGTGGTTTTTTTCGCGCTCGACGGCCGGACGGTAAGTTAATTGTCCCAGGCGTGAGGGGCGAACAGATATCCTTTATTGCGCACCGTCTTGATGCGATAAGGCTCGGTCGCGCTGTCGAGCAGTTTTTTCCGCAGGCGCGAAATCGCCACATCCACACTGCGATCCATACCATCGTAACTGACGCCGCGCAGATTTTTTAGCAGCGCATCACGATCCATAATCTGTCCGGCGTGGGTGGCCAGTTCCCACAACAGCTCAAAATCAGCCGTTGAGAGCGCCACGCTCTCGCCACCGAGCAATACCTGACGGTTAACCGGGTCGATGAGCAGTGAACCGAATGTAATCGATTTATGCGGCGTGAGCGACGCCGGAGCATTGGTCACGGGAGAGGCGATGTGCTGGCGCAAATGCAGACGCAGACGTGCCAGCAATACCGCCGGCGGCGTGGTCTTCAGAATGTAATCGCTGGCGCCCATTTCCAGGGACAAAATATGGTTCATATCGCTGTCGAGCGAGGTGAGCAACACAATCGGACCTTGCCACTGGCCACGCAGATCGCGGCACAGGGTCATGCCGTCTTTGCCAGGCAGCATAATATCCAACAACACCAGGTCGGGTTTTTCCCGCGCGATAACCTCTTCTGCCCGGTCGCCTCGTGGTTCAACCACCACTTCCATATCGTGCTTTCCGAGATAAGCGGCAATCAGGGCGCCCACTTCCGGATCATCCTCAACAAAAACGATCTTATTCATATCTTACTTGTACTGGAAAAAGAATTAACATACACCGCCACCAGACTACCTGCCATTACTCTTTTATAAAAAAGAGGTCATCCTTCAAGCGGCCCCGGCGTTTGCTTCGCGTGCTGAACGGCCAGCCGGTTATCCAGGCTTAGAGCATTCGCCCTTACGCCGCTCAGGGGGGATTCGAATGATATTGTGAATATATGTACTTCCGTTATGCTACATCAACGGGTTGTTTATATGTTAAGGCTAAAGGAATGGGGTTGTTGATTAAAGGGCTGATCGGCGCGCTGGTGGTGATACTGATTGGCGTACTGTCGAAAAGCAAAAATTATTATATTGCTGGTTTAATTCCGCTATTTCCGACCTTTGCTTTGATTGCGCATTATATTGTGGCCAGCGAGCGCGGGCTTGAGGCGCTGCGGACCACGATCGTCTTTGGGATGTGGTCAATCATTCCCTATTTCGTCTATCTGCTGTCGCTCTGGTATTTCACCGGAATGATGCGCCTGCCGTTGGCGTTGGCGGGCGCAGTCGGGTGCTGGGGGCTGTGTGCCTGGCTGTTGATCCTCGGCTGGAGCCGCTTCCACTAACGCAGGTGTCTGCCGCCATCCACGGCAAAAGAGCGGCCCGTAACAAACCGGCTGGTGAACAGATAATCGAGCAGGTCGACTATCTCTTTTTCGCCCGCCACGCTTTTCATAAGCGATTTATCCAGCGCCTGCTGGCGATATTCGGCGTCATCGCCCTCATTAAACATGATCAGCGAAGGGGCAACGGCGTTGACCTTAATCTCCGGCGCCAGTTTGCGGGCAAATGAGCGGGTCATATTATCCAGCGCCGCTTTACTGGCCGCGTAGGCAATATGTTTATCGCTGCCGCGTTCAACGACATAGTCAGTGATATGAATAATGTCGCTGGCGGCGTGCCCGTGCCCGCGCAGGAGCGTTTCCAGCGCATGGTTGAGCAAATAGGGGACATGAACGTGGATCTGCATCATGCTGGCCAGCACGGTGGTGAGCGGAACGCCCGGCTTTTCAGCCATCCAGTCGCTGGCGTTATGGACGATCGCGCGCAGGCCGTCGGCGGCGTGGTGTTTTACCGCTTCGGCAAAGGCCAGTATCTGTTCATCGGTACTAAAATCGGCGGCAAGACAGACGGCCCCGGCGTCGCGCAGTGCGTCAATGGCCGGGTAGTGCGTGCGATAGCTGACGATAACCGGCTGCTGCTGATCCAGAAAATGGTGCGCCAGCGCGAGGCCGATGCGGCGGCCTCCACCGGTGATGAGAATCGGGCGAGGCTGTCGGACAGTCATGGGTATCTCCTTTGAGTTCAGCAGCAGGGCGACCGCTTACCCCACCAGCATCCACGTTGCCGGTACAGCGGCAACCAGCAAAAAACCAATTAAGGCTAATTCACGGCGTTTGAGCATGCGATCGTGCTGGTGCGTACGGCGAGCGTACAGGAAAACCAGAAGACCCGGAGCGTAAAGTACCACTGACAACAATAAATGCACAGGGCCGGATGCATATAATAACCATAAGCCATAAATACATGCGCCGACACCTACCGCCTTATGCAGCGGGCGTACAGCAATCTTCAGCAGGAAGGCGCCCACGAGGAAATAGGGCACCAGAATCATCTCGGACGCGATGGTCAATAACGTATTGTAATCAGACTTTGTCAGCCAGATCAGCACCAGCGACACCTGAACACTGATATTGGTTAGCCACAGCGAGGCCGACGGAGCGTTGTTTTTATTCTGCCGGGCGAAGCGGCGCGGAAATGCTTTATGCGTCGCGGCCAGCCAGGGGACTTCTGCCGCCATAATGGTCCAGCTCAGGTAGGCACCGCACACGGAAATAATCAGCCCGGCCGCGATCACCACTTCGCCCCATGAGCCCATCATTTTCACCATCAGGCCAGCCATCGACGGATTACGCATTTCGGCCAGTTCCGGACGGGCGACCACGCCTAAAGAGAGCAGGGTCACCAGCAGATAAACCACCAGCGCGGAAAGGACTGCCAGCAGCGTGGCGCGGCCGACATCCTGTTTATTGCGCGCCCGTGCGGAAACCACGACCGCACCTTCCACGCCGATAAACACCCACAGGGTGATCAGCATGGTGTTCTTCACCTGCTCCCAGACCGGTACCCCGAGCGCCAGCCCGCTAAAATCAAGGCGGAATGTCTCCAGGCGAAAGGCGATGACGGCGAGGATAACAAATGCGCCGAGGGGGATTAACTTGGCCAGGGTCGCGATCAGGTTAATGCCTGCCGCGGTCTGGACGCCGCGCAGGACCAGAAAGTGCACCACCCACAGCAGGAGCGACGCGCCCACGATCGCCTGCCAGGTATTCCCGTTGCCGAAAATAATGGTATCCGGAGTGTCGGTAAAGAAGCTGAGCGCGGCAAAGACAATCACCAGATACGAGACGTTGGCGATCACCGCGCACAGCCAGTAGCCCCAGGCGGAGCAAAAACCGACGAGTTCACCGAAACCTTCGCGGGCATAGGTGAAGATACCGCCGTCAAGATCGGCGCGAATGCGGGTCAACAGCAGCATGGCGAAGGCGAGGAATAAAATCCCCACGCCGGTGATCGCCCAGCCAATCAGCAGGGCCGACGGGCTGGCGACGGCCGCCATATTTTGCGGCAAGCTGAACACGCCTGCGCCCAGCATTGAGCTCAGTACCAGTGCGGTCAAGGCGCTGAGGCCCAGTTTCTTTTCCATTGTATTCCCGAGGTGACGGCAGTGAATCAAGAATATTTATTTGGCGAAATCGCATAAAAATGGAGGATTACGCTAAGGCGCGGGATTTTACGGAGTGTCTTGTGCGCATGCAATGGTGGCGGATGAAAAAAAACAAAAAGGCGGCATATTGCCGCCTTTTTACTCAGTGCCGATGCGATTATTTATACAGATCTGCGCTGATGGTGATGTTACCGCCACGTTCCTGCCACTGGCGGGTAATGTGGTAGTACTTCGCCCCTTTCTTCGCCGCGCGTTTGGCGGTCTGGTAAGAAATTTCGGTCATGTTGCCGTAATTACCGGTGAACTTGATGCTGTCAAACGGCGCCATCTGGGCCGCGGTGATCTTGTTCACTTCTTCAACTTTGGTGCCATCCGGCAGCGTGACGGTGTAACGTCCGCCTTTTGATGACTGCGTTTCGAAGAAACGACCTACGCCGGTACCGGAACCGACGGCTGCCGTGGTGGCAACGCCTGGAATTTCGACGTTTTTCGCAGCGGTACCGCCTTCAGCCAGCGCTGCGCGCCCGGCTTCAGAATCGGCCGGGATCGCATCCGGGCTCTGCAGAACGCGTTTCCGGGCATCGGCTTTATAGATATAAGCCGTGATACGCTGGTTGCCGCCCTGGTTAGCATCAACCTGACGGACGATGAAGAAGGAGGCGGCACCTTTGGCTTTCGCCGCTTTGGTGATCGCATCATTCACTTCCGGCTGACTGCGATAAAAGCCCTGGACGGTCACGGTATCAAAAGGCTCCAGCTCGACGGCCTGATCCTTTGGCAACTCCATGACGCCATTGATGACGCGATTTTTCGGGGCATCCGCCTGCGGAGCATTGTCTTTATACAAATCCGCCGTGACGCGCCAGTTGCCGCTGTTGCCATAATCAGAAGTGTCGACAACATAAAATGAGGCCGCGCCATCTTTGTCCGCTTTACGGGACATGGCTTTTACCGCATCGCCGATGGCATTAAAACGGCCCGTGATCACGACGCGATCGTAGGGTTTTAGCGCCGCCGCCTGCTCCGGAGTCAGCTCGGTCGCTGCATGGGCTGACAACGCTGTCGTAGCCAGGAGAGCAGACGCCAGGAGTGAGTTCTTAAGCTTCATAAAAATAATCCTTTGCCTTGCGCAAACCATGTACTGGTATTGTTGTTGACTGATAACGCTCGATTATTGCATTTAAAAGGCGTAACTGTCTGCGTCATTTTTTGCTTACCGCCCGAAACGTGCGTCACAATAATATAACAATTTCTGATATGTTGAAAAAACAGCCGCTTGACCAGCAAAATTGATAATCAATACCACTTTTATAAGTTAACGTAATGTTAATGTTATGTTCTTGCAGGCGATTAATGGCGTATAACTGCATCAGCTAAGCGATTTATCAGGCCTGACTATAAATTTAAGGTAAATATTGCTGCCTGACACGGTTCGCGATGCGTTTTACCAATAAAATCAAAATTTCTGTTTTATCGCAGTAGATCACAATCGCTATTTTCAGTAGGTTATAAAAAGTTTGTTACTGTTTCATTTTTTCAGTCAATGGAAAAGAAACGGCATGTTTTGCCGCTTAACCGTCGTCTGTAAGAAAAGAAAAACCATCATCAAAAACCGATGGAAGGGAAAACTATGCGTATCGGGGTACCAAAAGAACGGTTTGCCAATGAAACCCGCGTCGCTGCCACGCCGAAAACGGTGGAGCAGCTGCTAAAACTCGGGTTTACCGTTGCCGTTGAAAGCGGCGCGGGTCATCTGGCAAGTTTCGATGACGAAGCCTTTGTCCAGGCGGGTGCAGAAGTCGTAGACACCGCTGAAGTCTGGCAGTCATCCATTATTCTGAAGGTGAACGCACCAGAAGAACATGAAATTGCATTACTCAATCCGGGCACCACGCTGGTGAGCTTTATCTGGCCTGCGCAAAATCCTGAGCTGATGCAGAAATTAGCGGCTCGCAACATCAACGTCATGGCGATGGATTCGGTGCCGCGTATTTCTCGCGCCCAGTCGCTGGATGCGCTCAGCTCGATGGCCAACATTGCCGGCTACCGGGCGATTGTTGAAGCGGCCCACGAATTTGGTCGTTTCTTCACCGGTCAGATCACCGCTGCCGGGAAAGTTCCGCCGGCGAAGGTCATGGTCATTGGTGCCGGCGTCGCTGGACTGGCGGCCATCGGCGCGGCGAACAGCCTCGGCGCGATTGTCCGTGCCTTCGATACGCGTCCGGAAGTGAAAGAACAGGTGCAGAGTATGGGCGCCGAGTTCCTGGAACTGGACTTTAAAGAAGAGGCGGGCAGCGGCGACGGCTATGCCAAAGTGATGTCCGAAGCCTTTATCAAAGCCGAAATGGCGCTGTTTGCCGCGCAGGCCAAAGAGGTGGACATCATCGTCACCACGGCCCTGATCCCGGGCAAACCGGCGCCGAAGCTGATTACCCGTGAAATGGTGGACTCCATGACGGCGGGCAGCGTGGTGGTCGACCTGGCCTCGCAGAACGGCGGCAACTGTGAGTACACCGTTCCTGGCGAAGTGGTGACGACCGCCAACGGCGTGAAGATCATCGGCTATACCGACCTCCCGGGCCGTCTGCCGACGCAGTCCTCGCAGCTGTACGGGACCAACCTGGTCAACCTGCTGAAGCTGCTGTGCAAAGAGAAAGACGGCAATATCACCATCGATTTTGACGACGTCGTGGTTCGCGGCGTGACGGTGGTTCGTGAAGGTGAAGTGACCTGGCCGGCGCCGCCGATTCAGGTTTCTGCCCAGCCGCAGGCTGCGGCGAAGCCCGTTGATGCGCCGAAAGAAGCTGAAAAACCGACCTCCCCGTGGCGTAAATACGCGCTGATGGCGCTGGCGATTATTCTCTTTGGCTGGCTTGCCAACGTGGCGCCGAAGGAGTTCCTCGGTCACTTTACCGTCTTCGCGCTCTCCTGCGTGGTGGGTTATTACGTAGTATGGAACGTTTCTCATGCGCTCCATACGCCGCTGATGTCGGTGACCAACGCAATTTCAGGGATTATCGTTGTCGGAGCGTTATTGCAGATCGGCCACGGTGGCTGGGTCAGCTTCCTGAGTTTTATCGCGGTGCTGATCGCCAGCATTAATATTTTTGGTGGTTTCACCGTTACTCAGCGCATGCTGAAAATGTTCCGCAAGAACTAAGGGGTAGCACATGTCTGGAGGATTAGTTACAGCTGCATACATTGTTGCCGCTATTCTGTTTATTTTTAGCCTTGCGGGGCTGTCAAAGCACGAAACCTCGAAGCAGGGTAACCTGTTCGGCATGGCCGGGATGGCTATCGCGCTGCTGGCAACCATTCTCGGGCCGGATACCGGCAACGTGGCGTGGATCATCCTGGCGATGGTTATCGGCGGCGCAATTGGTATTCGCCTGGCGAAGAAAGTCGAAATGACCGAAATGCCGGAACTGGTTGCCGTGCTGCACAGCTTTGTGGGCCTGGCCGCGGTGCTGGTCGGCTTTAACAGCTACCTGTATCACGAAGCGGGAATGGAACAGATCCTGGTGAATATTCACCTGACGGAAGTGTTCCTCGGCATCTTTATCGGTGCGGTGACCTTCACCGGCTCGATTGTGGCCTTTGGCAAACTGCGCGGCAAAATTTCGTCTAAACCGCTGATGCTGCCGCATCGCCATAAGCTGAACCTGGCGGCGCTGGTGGTTTCCTTCCTGCTGCTGGTGGCCTTTGTTCGCACCGACAGCACGGGAACTCAGGTTCTGGCGCTGCTGGTGATGACGGTCATTGCCCTGGCCTTTGGCTGGCATCTGGTGGCTTCGATCGGCGGGGCAGATATGCCAGTCGTGGTCTCAATGCTGAACTCCTACTCGGGCTGGGCGGCAGCGGCGGCGGGCTTTATGCTCAGTAACGACCTGCTGATTGTCACCGGGGCGCTGGTGGGCTCGTCGGGTGCGATTCTGTCTTACATCATGTGTAAGGCGATGAACCGTTCATTCTTCAGCGTGATTGCCGGCGGTTTTGGTACCGATGGTTCCTCTACCGGCAGCGATGAAGAAGTGGGTGAACACCGCGAAATCAGCGCCGAAGATACCGCGGAAATGCTGAAAAACTCGCACTCCGTGATCATCACCCCGGGCTACGGTATGGCGGTCGCACAGGCGCAGTATCCGGTGGCGGAAATCACCGAAAGATTGCGTGCCCGCGGCATCAAGGTGCGCTTTGGTATTCATCCGGTTGCCGGGCGTTTGCCTGGGCACATGAACGTACTGCTGGCGGAAGCGAAAGTGCCGTACGACGTGGTGCTGGAAATGGATGAGATCAACGACGATTTCACTGATACCGATACCGTGCTGGTTATCGGTGCCAACGACACCGTTAACCCGGCGGCGCAGGACGATCCGAAGAGTCCGATCGCCGGGATGCCGGTGCTGGAAGTGTGGAAAGCGCAAAATGTGGTGGTCTTTAAGCGTTCGATGAATACAGGTTATGCCGGTGTTCAGAACCCGCTGTTCTTCAAAGAGAACACCCATATGCTGTTTGGTGATGCGAAAGCCAGCGTCGACGCAATTCTGAAAGCGTTGTAATGGTTTGCGATCCTAAATAATGTTTGCTTCTGAAGCCGTCTCTGCTGAGACGGCTTTTTTATATATACAGCAAGGTCATGAATTGCTCATAAAGTCGTCAGCCTGGAGTGCTATACTAAGCCTGTTTTTTCATCACTCTGAGGATATTATGGATACCGAATTAACCCCGGCGCAAATGGCAATCGAGTTTCTGCGTCGTGACCCAACAGCGTTAACCCCCGCGCAGTATCTGAAAAAATTCAAACTTCTTGAGCTGGAGTTTGCGGATTTGATGTCGCTCTCATCCAGCGAGCTGAAAGAAGAAATCGATCATGCCTGGCGCTTAGGTATCCATTAAAAGCATTGTTGCTGTATATGTGTTGTCGATAACGGGGCCGAAAGGCCCTTTGTTTTTTCTGTTGCCGGGGAGGCAACACAAAAAATCCCCCGCCGAAGCAGGGGAGCGTGTTTTACGCAGCATCAACCCGGTGGATTAATCGTCATCCTCGTCATCCATTTCAACCGGCGTTTTGTACTGCTCAGGCTTGAGGACCAGCAGGTCGCAGCGCAAATGGTCGATGACCTGCTCGGCGGTATTGCCGAGAAAGGCCGCCGACAGCCCGGTGCGCCCGACGGTGCCCAGCACCACAATCCCCGCCTGCAGGTGTTCAGAGAGGTCAGGAATGACCTCTTCCGGTAGGCCTTTTTCAACGTGGGTGCGGTTCTCATCAATGCCGAATTTTTGCCGCAGCGCCTTCATGGCCAGCAAATGCTGACCGCGAATGGCGTCGTTGTAGATACTGGGGTCAAAATCGGGGAGTTCGATGGCGATATTAATCGGTGTGACCGGGTAGGCGCCCACCAGATGGACTTCGGTATGGTTGACCTGGTCCGCCAGCTCGAGGGTTTCTTTAACCAGTTTTTCGTTTAACGCGTCGTGGTAATTTTCTTCGCTGGCCAGATTGACGGCCACCAGCGCTTTGCCGCCTTCCGGCCACGGCTGATCTTTTACCATCCAGACCGGACATGGACATTTACGCAGCAGATGCCAGTCGGTCGGGGTGAAAATCACGGCCTCCAGCTTGTCATGCTGGTGCGCCATTTTCAGCAGCAAATCGTGTTTGTCGCTGAGGATTTCCTGAATAATGGCTTCGAAGGGGCGATTGTGCCACACCACCTTAATCTCAATGGGAACGCCGGACTCAATATAAAACCGGGCCTGTTCTTTGATCCAGGCGCTACGTTGGCTGATAACGCCCTGGCGCATTGCCGTCCGCTCATCGGGCGACAGCAGGGTTGTCATCTCATAGGAAAAATCGTAGATCGGCAAAAAGGCTTTGATGCGTCCACCAATCCGTTGGTGTAGATACACCGCACGCCGCAATGCAGGCTGGTCGTCCTGATTGGGGTCGATTACTACCAGCATGTTCTGATACTTGGCCATACAGGGTCTCCTTACAACTGTAACCACAGTCTGTAATTAAAAGATAACCTATATGGATGAAATGAAACAGGGGATGACCCTGGCCAGATCAACAAATCAGAAAAAAATGAGCGATCTGGCGGAGGGACAAAGAGGATCAGGCGACGTTGCGGGCCTGACCAGCGAGCTGAGCGAGCAGGTCGCTATTTTCGATGGTGATGTATTTGCCTTTTACCGCCAGCATGCCGCTTTTCTGAAAACGCCCCAGCAGACGGCTGATGGTTTCGACGGTCAGACCGAGATAGTTGCCGATATCACCGCGGGTCATCGTCAGGCGGAATTCGCGAGGCGAGAAACCGCGCTGCGCGAAACGACGAGACAAATTATAAATAAAGGCCGCCAGACGCTCTTCCGCATTCTTTTTAGAAAGCAGCAGGATCATGTCCTGGTCGCCTTTGATCTCGCCACTCATCAGACGCATCATCTGCTGGCGCAGATTTGGCATTTTACCGGAAAGATCGTCCAGCGTTTCGAAAGGGATTTCGCAGACCATTGAGGTTTCCAGCGCTTGCGCAAAGCTCGGATGTAGCGCGGTACCAATGGCATCAAAACCAACCAAATCACCCGCCAGGTGGAAGCCGGTAATCTGCTCGTCACCTTGTTCGGTAATGGTATAGCTTTTAATGGTGCCAGAACGAATCGCATACAGCGATTTCAGCTCATCACCCGCTTTGAATAAGGTTTGCCCTTTCTGGATTGGCTTTTTACGCTCGATGATATTATCCAGCTGATCAAGCTCGTGCTCGTTCAGAGTAAAAGGGATGCAAAGCTGACTAATGCTGCAATCCTGACAATGGATTGCGCAACCGCCAGACTGAATGCGTCGTATAATTCTCTTTTCCGGGATCATAAGTCTGCTCAAGCCTTAATTGATATTGGTCAATTTTAACATCTTTTTGGTGAGCAGGTAAGTCTCGAACCCGTGAAACACGTAATATTAAAAGGGGAAAGCTTTTATCACTTTTATCTCATTGATAACCAATACAAAGTTGGTCGGAAGCTTATTGTAAAGTTACCTGATGCTTCCGATAAAAGGCACGTAGCGTCAAAGAAGCAGATACCCCTCATGGCGCAATAACCACTCTTTCCGCTGCACGCCGCCGGCATAGCCGGTCATGGTGCCATTTCGCCCAATCACGCGGTGGCAGGGCACGACAATGCTGACCGGGTTTGAACCGTTGGCCGCGCCGACCGCACGCGCCGCGCCCGGACGCCCTAGTGTTTCCGCCAGCTGGCCGTAATGCATCACCTGACCGCAGGGAATGGTGCGCAGGGCTTGCCAGACTTCACGCTGAAAGGGGGTGCCTGCCGTTGCCGTCGGCAGCGTCTCGATGATGCTGAGATCGCCGGCGAAGTAGGCGTCAAGTTGGCGACTCAGCCCGCCGGGATCGCGGGCATCGATGCGTTGATAACCTTCATGCCGATAGTGCAGATCAAGCAGTTGCGTCATACGGTCGCTATGCTCCTCCCACTCAACGGCGCGCAGGCGAAACTGCTCGTCGCAAAGAATCCATAATGGCCCCAGCGGGGTGTCGATTTTGTCCTGAAGCAGTACCAGCATCGTTTCTCCTTGTTACCTGATTAGCAAGATAACTATTGCGCTCTATTGACAAGATATCACGCACGCCGTTCTGGCAACTATACTCCTGAAAGATAATCCACCGCTGTGCGGATAAAGGCCGGGAACAGGGGAAAGAAATGACGCGCGATTTCAATCTGCGTACGGCTGCTGATACGGATAAAATCGCCGACATATCGTCTGCGGAGATGTTTATTTTTGTATTAATTGCGCCGCGCGGGGGCGACGGGTTTTTGTTACTTTTATTCGGCGGCGAATTCCCCTGTGCGGAGGAGCGTTCAGTTCGTTTTTCTCTGCAGTTTGTCATACGCACGCGGATTAGTAAGAACTGGCTAATTCATCGGGAGGCACCCGGCGCCGCGAATAAATATACAGGCATTCCTTGAGTCAATTATTTTGCCAGCACCCCGGTGTTGGCTTTTTTTTACAACCACTAGAGGTATCGATATGCAATATATGCTGACAGGACTTTTAATCTTGATTATCAGTGGGTTATTGTTAAACGCTGTCTCTCTTGTGCTTGAGTCTGTATATAAGATGCTGAAAGAGATGCATTTAAAAAAACGGCATCTTTAAGAATGTCGCAAGACAACCCTGGATGCCGAAAAAATGCGTCTCAGACAAGGCTGATATAATCAAAGCAGGTCTGGAGACGAAGATCCTCTTCGCGTGGTGACAAGTGTCGTCACGCGCGCAGCGGAGGGTGACCAGATTCTGGCCACCCGGTTTTGTCAGGACAGGCGTGGGTAAATTCCTGGGCCGATGGGTAACCCCAGCCAGTACCATATCACCAGCATCAGAAGCCACACGCCGAGGAATATCAGGGGATAGGGCAGGACGAGAGAATAATAGGTGCCGAGTTTCGCATCTGAACGATAGCGTTGCAGGAAGCCCAGAAACAGCGGGACAAACGGCGATACCGGCGCCAGCGGCAGGACCGACGAATCCGCGATGCGGAACAGTATCTGTGCAAAGGCCGGATGAAACCCGAGTAGCATAAACATCGGCACAAAGATCGGCGCCAGAATGGACCAGATTGCCGAGCCGCTGGCGATGAACATACAGAGAAATGCCGACAGTAACGCCAGGCCAACAAAAGCCGGCACCCCGTTCATTCCCGCCTGCTCCAGTAAATCAGTCAGCCCCACGGCCATAAATTTTCCCATATTGCTCCAGTTAAAAATGGCAACAAACTGGGCCAACGGGAACACCATAACGATAAACCCGGCCATCTCTTTCATCGGTTCGATCATTAACGGCGGCAAATCTGCCTGACGGCGAATTTTTCCGGTGGCAATACCGTAGGCCAGCGAGACGAAGCAGAAGAAAAAAATAATCAGCGGCACAATGCCTTTAATAAAGGGAGAGGGCATCACCGTATGGGTGACCGGATCGCGCAGAATCCCGTTCTGCGGCACGACCATGATGGCGACCAGAGCGATAAAAACCAATGACGCGATACCGGCTACCCGCAGCCCGAAGCGTTGCTCTGGCGTCAGCGCCGCAAGTCTGTCCTCACTGCGGCCTTCCCATGTTCCCAGCCGCGGTTCAATCAACTTATCGGTGATAAGCCCGCCTACCAGGGTCAGAACGATGACCGAACAAGCCATGAAATACCAGTTGTCGATAACGCTGACATGCAGCGAGCCATCCAGCGTCTTTGCCGCCTCGGTACTGATGCCCGAGAGCAGCACATCGGTTGTGACAATCAGCAAATTAGCGGTGAACCCGCAGCCGACGCCGGCAATCGCCGCCAGTAATCCCGCCACCGGGTGGCGGCCGACGGCGAGAAACATCAGGGCGCCTAACGGCGGCATGATCACCAGAGCGGCGTCGGATGAGATATGGCTAAAAAAGGCGATAAACAGCACCATATAGCTGGCGTAGCGCGCGCTGACGTGCGAGGCCATTTTGACCATCAGCGCCGGCAGCAGACCCACCCGTTCGGCCAGTCCCGCGCCGAGCACCAGCGCCAGAATCGCCCCCAGCGGGGCAAATCCGCTGAAGTTCTTGATGACGTTCGGCAGAAACCAGTGTAGTCCTTCGATGCTGAGCAGGTTTTTGACTACCACGGTGGAGCCGTCTGTCGGGTTGATCACCCCCACGCCAAAGGCCGACAGTGCGGCGGTGGCTACCGCCAGCACCACGATCAGATAAATAAACAGCAAAAAAGGGTGTGGAACCTTGTTGCCGATCTTTTCAACCCAGCTGTACAGCTTCCCGTTGGGGGAAGGCGACGGTATGGATGACATACTCATGGGCATTCCTCAGTCGTTGTTGTGTTAGTTGTGGTGTTTATTGCGTGAGCTATTGTTTTTATTTTAAAGGTGACGGTGTCACGTCTTGCGGGATCGGGCAATGATATGGCCTTTCCGCCAGCTGTTGCGCCAGTTCTTGTTGACTGGCTTGCAGCAGCGCGCCGTCGGTGAGCAGGCGGATCGCCGTGGCGCCGAGCACTTTTCCGGCCAGCAGCATCCCCTTGTGGGCGATGGCCGTGCGGCCCTGGCTCACCAGCTGCCAGGTATGCAGCGGTGTTCCGACGGCAAAACAGGGGCTGAAACATTGGGCGACCGGGGTTTTCCAGCTGACGTCGCCCACATCGGTTGACCCTGCCAGGATATTATCCGTCGCGGCCCAGGGAGCGACTTCATCGATCAGCACCGTGTCCCGGTGGCGGCGGGCGAAGTTTTTTCCCTCTTCGCCGCCGGTGCCGGCGATATTTTTCAGGCTGTTGTTGAGATCGTTCTCGCTTAACGTTGCACGAATTTGGTCGGCAAACGCGCGATCTTCCTTGCTCCATGACGGCGTGCCGTAGTGGCAAACGGCCTGATACATCGCCGCCTCCAGCGTGCGATTTGGTAAATAGCTGGAGCAGGCCTTCTCGAAACGACAGATGACCGAGGTTTCCGTCATCAGCGCCGCGCCCTGGGCTATTTTCTCGATGCGGGCATAGATTTGCTGCGCATCCGCCATCTCCGGCGCGCGGATTAAATAGAGCACTTCCGCCTGCGCCTGGACCACGTTGGGGGAAATACCGCCGCTGTCGGTAATGGCATAGTGGACCCGCGCTTTCTCAATAATGTGCTCATTGAGGAAGTTGCTGCCGGTAGTCATCAGCGTAACGGCATCCAGAGCGCTGCGGCCCAGATGCGGCGAGTTGGCGGCGTGGGCGGCGGTGCCGCTGAACCGCCAGGCGGCCTGAATGTTGGCCAGCGTGCTGGTGCTGAACATACCGGCGTAGGCTTCCGGGTGCCAGGTCAGCGCGGCGTCCACATCGTCAAACAATCCTTCGCGCACCATAAACGTTTTGCCGGAACCGCCTTCTTCACCCGGACAGCCGTAGAAACGAATCGTCCCACCACCGCCGTGCTGCGCCAGCCAGCTCCGGCAGGCAATGGCGGCGGCCAGCGCCGCGGTGCCCAGCAGATTGTGACCACAGCCGTGGCCGTTCGCCCCTGGGGTTGCGGCAGCAGGATGCGCGCAGTGCGCCTGCTGACTGAGCCCGGCCAGCGCATCATATTCACCCAGCAGGGCAATCACCGGCTTTCCGCTGCCGTAGCTGGCGACAAAGGCGTTCGGGATCCCGCCGGCTTCACGGCAGACCTGAAAATCTTCTGCTTCAAGGGCCAGCGCCAGCCGTTCGGCTGACCAGTACTCCTCAAACCGTGTTTCCGGATGATCCCAGATTGCATCGGCGATGGCGGTCAACTCCCCGGCGCGGGCGGCAATCGCCTCATCAACGTAGCGGTAGAGAGTCTCCATTACACACCTCGTTGCCAGGGGAAATTGAGCGCGGTGCGGGCCAGGGTTTCAACGGCGATGGCCATCACGTTCTCATCAAAGTCGAATTGTTCGTTGTGGTGGCCGGCGCTGAGTTGCGTGCCAAAAACCATATATGAGGCCAGACCATTATGCTGTTGAACCCGGGCCATCATCAGGGTGGCATCTTCTGAGCCGGCAGGCGCGGCAATACGGTCGATAGCCTGTTCCACGCCGGGCACCCGGGCCGCCTGCTCGCGCAGATAGTTTACCCACGCCGGGGAGGGGGCGCTGGAGGTCGCCGCGCCCATCAAACGCACGTCGACGCTGGCCCCGTACATCGCGGCAGACCCCTGAATAACCTCTTGTGCGCGTTCAAACACATAGCGATTAATGTCTTCCGTGTCACCACGGGTTTCCACCTTCAATAGCGCGCCGGAAGGGACAACGTTCCGCCCGGTGCCCGCCTGCATGACGCCGACGTTGACCCGCGACGCGCCGGCGCTATGCGGCGCGATGGCGTGCAGACCAATTGCCGCCTGCGCCGCGGCGAGCAGAGCATTGCGTCCGTCTTCCGGTTTACCTCCGGCGTGGGCGGCGACGCCGGTGAATACCGCGTCGAATTTGGTGGTAGCCATAAAATTATCGCTGCCGCATACCACCGTACCGGCCGGTACGCCGGTACCGATATGAATAGCGGTAAAGTAATCGACATCATCCACCACGCCAGCGGCGACCATGGCCCGCGCGCCGCGGGTACCTTCCTCCGCAGGCTGGAAAATCAGCTTGATCACGCCGTGCAGCCGATCGGCATACTGTTTCAGAACGTGGGCCAGACCAAGGCCGATAGCCGTATGACCATCATGTCCGCAGGCGTGCATCATCCCAGGGTTACAGGAGGCAAAGTTCTCGCGGAACGGGCGGTGGTGGCCGTCGCTATGTTCATTCAGATCGAGGGCATCCATATCGACCCGAAAGGCCAGCGTGGGGCCGGGACGCCCGGTATCCAGCGTCGCGACGATACCGGTGAAGCCGCCTTCAAACGCGCTCAGCCACGGTTCTGGCGCCCCTTGCTCGCGGGCGCGCTGAAAAGCTTTGGCCAGGGTGGCCTCATCCGGTAATCCCATCCGGCTATCGGCATCGATCGCGTCGCGGCCCAGCGTCAGGTCGTAGCCCAGCTGGTGCAATCGTTCTGCAACTTTACTGGCGGTGCGGAACTCGACCCAGCCGGACTCGGCATAATGGTGTAAATCGCGACGCCATTGCGTCATCTCTGGCAGCAGTTGACGGATGTATTCATTGAGTAACGGCATAACCTGTCCTGTCATATTTAAAAATGTGATGAGGTTCACGGTGTGATAGCTTTTACTTATCGCTGACGGGTTTTTCAGCAGCGCATTCTTACGTTGCCACAACGCTTTGCATTACAGTAGATGCCATTTTCTTCTGTTTGATAAACAATGGTTATCACTACGGCGATGTCTTTTCAGATCAAATTTCACCAAATTCGCGCCTTCGTCGAAGTGGCGCGTCAGGGCAGCATTCGTGGTGCCAGCCGGACGCTGGCGTTATCGCAACCGGCCTTGACCAAGGCGATTAAAGAGCTGGAAGAGGGACTGTCCGCCCAGCTGTTCGTGCGCCGTAGCCAGGGGGTATCGTTAACCGAAAATGGCGAAAGTTTTTATCAGCACGCCAGTTTGATTCTTGAGGAGCTGCGGGCGGCGCAGGAGGATCTGTTACAGCGCCAGGGGGCGTTGACCGGGCAGATCAATATTGGCCTTGGAGCCAGCGTGGCGCGCTCGCTGATGCCCTCGGTGATTGGGCGTTTTCATCAGCAGCACCCGCTGGTGAAGGTGCGTATCATGGAAGGTCAGCTGCTGTCGATGATCAACGAGCTGCGGCAGGGTGAGCTCGACTTCACCATCAATACCTATTATCCCGGCCCTTACGATCATGAGTTCAGCTTTGAGAAGCTGTTCGAAAAGCCGTTTGCGGTCTTCGCCCGCGTCGGGCATCCCGCAACCCAGGCGACCTCGATTGAACAACTGCTGCCTTACAGCTGGACCATGCCGACGCCGCGCGGCAGCTACTTTAAGCAGCTCCAGGATCTGTTTAGCCACCGTGCGCAGATCCCGCATGTCGGCATCGTGTGCGAAACCTTCTCTTCCTGCATCAGTCTGGTGGTACAGAGTGATTTTCTGAGTATCTTACCGGTTGAGCTGGGCAGCGACCCGATGATTGCCGACAAGCTGGTGATGATCAAGGTGAGCGAAACGTTACCGAAAGCGACCTATTACCTGATCCAGCGTCGCGACTCGCGCCAGACGCCGCTAACGGCCTCGCTAATCACCCAGTTTCGCCGACAAAGTCGCCAGCAGTTTCCCGCCTGAGCCGGGAGGGTAAATTGTCGCCGGTTGTCGACAAACGCATTGAGGAGGCGGGGCGCGGCGGATATAGTAGCCTCCGGTAGCAGCCGGAGGAGTGCACATGAATCTTGACGACAAATCGCTATTTCTTGGCGCCATGGAGGACGTTCAGCCTCTCAAGCGTGGCAATGACGTGCATTGGCATCCTGAACGCAACCCGCGCCCGACGCAGCGTCTTGATGTCCTGCAGCTCGATAATTTTCTCACCACCGGCTATCTCGATATTCTGCCGCTGACGACGCCGCTGGAATTTAAACGCGAAGGGCTGCAAAACGGTGTGCTGGATAAGCTGCGGCTGGGGAAATATGACCCGCAGGCGAGCCTGAATCTGTTGCGCCGTCCGGTCGAACAGTGCCGGCAAATGCTGTTTGCCTTTGTCGTGCAGGCGCAAAAAGAGGGGTTGCGCAATCTGCTGATCGTCCACGGGAAAGGGCGGGATGATAACGCCCACGCCAATATCGTGCGTAGCTATCTGGCGCGCTGGCTGGTCGAACTGCCCGAGGTGCAGGCGTTCTGCGTGGCCTCGGCACCGCATGGCGGCAGCGGAGCGTGTTACGTCGCGTTGCGTAAATCCGCCGAGGCGAAACAGGAAAACTGGGAGCGCCACGCCAAACGCAGCCGCTAGCGCAGCAGCAGCGTCAGCTCGCGAGCCGCTTTTTGCAGCTCGGGCAGTACTCGTTCCAGCATTTCGCGGGTGGAGACCTGCCCGGCATGCACGCCGACGTTCAGCGCGGCCTGTATCTGGCCCTGCGGGTTGAACAAAGGCACCGCCAGCGAGCGGAGCCCCATTTCCAGCTCCTGATCGTTGAGCGCGTAGCCCTGCTGCTGGACGCGCTTCAGCTCCGCGCGCAGTTTGTTCACTGAATCCACCGTTTGCGGGGTGTAGCGAATCATCGTGACCCGCGCCAGCATATCATTCAGCTTCTCTTCCGGCAGATGGCTTAACAGCACGCGCCCCATCGAGGTCGCCCAGGCCGGCAGGCGGCTGCCGATATCGAGATCGATGGTCATAATCCGCGAACTGGAGGCGCGGGCAATATAGAGAATATCGTCGCCATCGAGGGTGGCTATCGAGCAGGACTCGTTCAACATTTCACTCAGATGTTTAAGAACAGGCTGCGCCGAACGCGCCAGCGGCGTGGAGGCTAGCCATGCGTGGCCGAGAGCCAGAATGCGCGGGCGCAGCTGAAAGTTTTTGCCATCTTCCGCATAGACGAACCCCAGTTTCCCCAGCGTATACAGGCAGCGGCGCACCGCCGCGCGCGGAATGCCGGTCTTCTGACTGATTTGCGAGATAGACAGAACCGGGCGCTGCGGGGTGAAGGCCTGAATCACTTCCAGCCCGCGGGCCAGCGAGGCCATAAAGTTCGGATCGCCCTTAAACGGATCGCTGTCGCCCGTCAGTAAATCGTCTGGATGCTTCTCCATTTTCTTCTCCATATTTGCCATCGATCACATTCTTTCGCTAAAGATATACGATGTTCGATTATCGCACCATATTTCGATTATCGCCCTTGACCAACATCGTTAAGCGGGTCACATTTTGTGCGAACAACGCATAAAAGTGCGATTACCGCACGTAAAGGAGCGACCTGATGATTGATAAAAGCGTGTCGACGCTAAGTGATGCCATCGCCGGGATTCACGACGGGGCGACCATCATGATCGGCGGTTTTGGTCCTGCCGGTCAGCCAACGTACCTGATTGATGCCCTGATTGAACAGGGTGCCCGCGAACTCACGATTATCAACAACAATGCGGGCAACGGTGAAGTTGGCCTGGCGGCACTGCTGAAGGCCGGACGCGTGAGAAAGATGATCTGTTCTTTCCCGCGCCAGGTCGACTCACAGATTTTTGACGATCTTTATCGTCGCGGCAAAGTGGAGCTCGAACTGGTCCCGCAGGGTAATCTCGCGGCGCGAATCCAGGCCGCCGGCGCCGGTCTGGGCGCGATTTTTACGCCGACCGGCTACGGCACGCCGCTGGCTGAAGGTAAAGAGAGCCGCGAAATCGATGGTCGTCATTACGTCCTCGAATACCCGATCAAGGCCGATTTTGCCCTGATCAAAGCGCATCAGGCTGACCGTTGGGGCAATCTGGTGTACCGCAAAGCGGCGCGCAACTTCGGCCCCATTATGGCCACCGCCGCAAAAACCACCATCGTTGAAGTCTCCCGTCTGGTGAGTCTTGGCGACCTTGACCCGGAAAATGTGATCACGCCGGGGATTTTCGTCCAGCGGATGTTCTCGCTGGAACACCTGACCACCGCACAACGCGCCTGAGGAGCCAGCCATGCAAAAACTAACCCGTGATGAAATGGCCCAGCGAGTGGCGCGCGATATTCCTGAAGGGGCCTATGTCAATCTGGGCATCGGTTTACCTACGCGCATCGCCAACTATCTGCCGACCGACAAAGAAGTGTTTCTGCACAGTGAAAATGGCCTGCTGGGGATGGGGGGCAAGCCGCAGCCGGGCGAAGAAGACCCCGAGCTGATTAATGCCGGTAAAGAGTACGTGACCCTGCTTAAAGGCGGCTGCTTTTTCCATCATGGCGACTCATTCGCCATGATGCGCGGCGGCCACCTCGACATTTGCGTTCTGGGGGCGTATCAGGTCTCCGCCAGCGGCGATCTCGCCAACTGGAGCACCGGCGCGCCGGATGCGATCCCGGCGGTGGGGGGGGCGATGGATCTCGCCATCGGCGCCCGTCAGGTGTTTGTGATGATGGATCATCTGACCCGCGACGGCGAGTGTAAGCTGGTTGAACAGTGCAGCTACCCGCTCACTGGAGTGGGCTGCGTCAGCCGGATCTACACGGACCTGGCAGTCATCGACATCACGCCGGCCGGCCCGGTGGTACGCGAAATTTTCAACGGCCTCTCTTTTGAGGAGCTGCAGCGCATCACTCCGGTGGCGTTGACCTTCGAACATCTGGCGGAAAGCGCATAAGGAACCTATGATGAATCAGGCATTTATCTGTGATGCGGTGCGTACACCGTTCGGACGTTTTGGTGGTACGCTGGCGACGATGCGCGCCGATGATTTGGCCGCTCTGCCGCTGAAAGCGCTGCTGGCGCGTAACCCGGGGCTGGATCCCGCGCGCATTGATGATGTGATTTACGGCTGCGCAAACCAGGCCGGGGAAGATAACCGCAACGTTGCCCGCATGGCGCTGCTGCTGGCCGGGCTACCGCAAACGGTGCCGGGCAGTACCATTAACCGGCTGTGCGGCTCCAGCCTTGATGCGATCGGCGTCGCAGCGCGCGCCATCAAAAGCGGCGAAACTCAGCTGATGATCGCCGGCGGCGTGGAGAGCATGTCGCGCGCGCCGTTTGTGATGGGCAAGGCGGAGAATGCCTTCAGCCGCAACATGCAGATTGAAGATACGACGATTGGCTGGCGCTTTATCAACGCCCGGATGAAAGCATTGTACGGCGTGGATTCGATGCCGGAGACCGCCGAGAACGTCGCCGCTGATTTTGCCGTTTCGCGTGCCGATCAGGACGCCTTTGCGCTGCGTAGCCAGATGCGTACCGCCGCGGCGCAGGAGGCCGGCCGGTTTGCTGATGAGCTGATAACGGTCTCTATCGCCCAGCGAAAAGGTGATCCGCTGCTGTTTACCCGCGATGAACACCCGCGCAGCACTTCTGCGGAAGCGCTGGCGAAACTCAAGGGGGTGGTGCGCCCGGACGGCTCGGTGACCGCGGGGAACGCCTCCGGGGTGAACGATGGCGCCTGTGCCTTGCTGTTGGCCAGCGAATCGGCGCTGAGGGCCAACGATCTGCACCCCCTGGCCCGGGTTGTCGGCGTGGCGACGGCGGGTGTGGCGCCGCGGATTATGGGCTTCGGACCGGCTCCGGCGGTACGTAAAGTGCTGGCGCAGACCGGGCTGACGCTGGAGCAAATGGATGTGATTGAATTGAATGAAGCGTTCGCCGCACAGGCGCTGGCGGTGACCCGCGATTTAGGGCTGGCCGACGATGCGCCCCACGTCAATCCCAACGGCGGCGCCATTGCGCTGGGCCATCCTCTGGGGGCGTCGGGCGGGCGTCTGGCGATGACCGCCGCGTATCAACTACGTCGCACCGGTGGGCGCTATGCGCTGTGTACCATGTGTATTGGCGTCGGTCAGGGCATTGCGCTGATTATTGAACGTGTTTAAGGAGCCAACATGAGTTTGTTGACCCCCATGCTGCGCAGCAGTCCGCTGACCGCCTGGTTTAGCGATGCGCAGCGGGTGCAGGGGATGCTGGATTTTGAAGCGGCGCTGGTCCGCGCGCAGGCATCCTGCGGCACGGTGCCGCAGGATGCCGTCGCCCCCATCGTCAGCGCCTGCCAGCATTCGGCCATCGATTTTCCGGCCCTGGGACTGGCCGCCGCCAGCGCGGGCAACCTGGCGATTCCGCTGGTGAAACAGCTCACCGCCCGGGTGAAGACGCAGGATGCCGGGGCGGCACGCTATGTTCACTGGGGGGCGACCAGCCAGGATGCTATCGATAGCGGACTGGTCTTGCAGCTGCGCGGCGCGCTGGACGAAACGGAACGGCTGTTGCAACAGCTGATTGACGGCTTCGCCATGCAGGCTGAACGCTATCAGAACACGGTCATGCCCGGTCGTACCTGGATGCAGCACGCGCTGCCGGTCACCTTTGGCCTGAAGCTGGCGGGCACGCTTGATGCGCTGCTGCGCTGGCAGCAGCGTTTGCGGGAGATGCGACCGCGGGTGCTGGTGCTGCAGTTTGGCGGCGCGGCGGGCACCCTGGATTCGCTGAAAGCCGATGCATCGCCGGTTGCTGCGGCGCTGGCCAGCCTGCTCGGGCTGACTCTGCCGGATACGCCGTGGCACAGCCAGCGTGACCGGCTGCTGGAAGTGGGGGCCTGGTTTGCTGGCCTGTGCGGCACGCTGGGCAAATTTGCTAACGATTTTTCCCTGCTGATGCAAACCGAAGTGGCGGAAGTCAGCGAACCGGTTGCGGAAGGGCGCGGCGGATCGTCGACCATGCCGCACAAACGCAACCCCATCGCCTGTAGCGCGATTTTAACCGCGGCCCAGCGCACGCCAGGACTGGTGGCGACGCTTTACGCCAGCCAGATTCAGCAGCATGAACGCGCCCTTGGCGGCTGGCAGGCGGAGTGGGAGACCCTGCCAGAGCTGATTATGCTGGTGGGAGGGGCGCTGGCGCAAAGCGATGCGCTGGTTCGCGAGATGCAGGTCTTCCCGCAGAAAATGCGGGCCGATCTGGAGATCACTCACGGACTGATTATGGCCGAGGCGGTGACGCTGGCGCTGGCGGCGTTTATTGGCAAAGCCGATGCCCATCACCGTATTGAGGCGCTGTGCCGCCAGGCGATCGACGAATCTCGCCCGCTGCAGGCGCTGCTGGAGAACGACCCGCTGGTCAGCCAGCATCTTTCGCCACCCCGTTTAACGCAGCTGCTGGACCCGGCCACGGCCACCGGCAGCGCCGAACGTTTTGTGCGCCAGGTCGTGGCGCGTTACAAGGAGCAACGTGATGAACCTTGATTATCAGCTGGACGGGCCGGAAGGCGCGCCGGTCATTGTGCTTTCTAACTCGCTCGGGACCACCCGAGCAATGTGGCAGCCGCAGATGGCGGCCTTAACCCAACGGTTCCGCGTGCTGCGCTATGACACCCACGGCCATGGTAAAACCCAAAAGTCAGGCAAGGTGACGCTGGCGCAGCTTGGTGAAGATGTTATTGCGCTGCTCGATCATCTCAATATCGCCAAAGCCTGGTTTTGCGGTATCTCGATGGGTGGCCTGACCGGGCTATGGCTGGGGCGTTTTGCCGCGGATCGTTTTTACGGTATCGCGGTGGCCAACACGGCGGCGCGGATTGGCGATCAGGCCAGCTGGCTCTCCCGCTCGCGGGCCGTGCGTCAGGAAGGAATGGACGTAGTGGCCGCCGGTGCGGCGGACCGCTGGTTCACGCACGCTTTCCGTCAGAAGGCGCCGGAGGTGGTCGAGGCGCTGTGCCATCAGCTGACCCATAGCAATGCCGAAGGGTATGCCGAGTGCTGTGAAGCCCTGGCGGCGGCCGATTTGCGCAGCGAAGTCGGACAAATTAGCGTGCCGACGCTGATCATTGCCGGTGAAAGTGACCCTGTCACTACCGTTGCCGATGCGCATTTTTTACATCAGCAGATCTCCTCTTCGCAGGTGGTGGTGGTTCCCGCGTCCCATCTGTCCAGTATCGAGTCGCCGGAGGCCTTTAGCGCGGCGCTGTTGGCTTTTTTGCAAGGGGACGATCGTGGACGATAAAACCCGTTACCAGCAGGGCATGAACGTTCGGCGCAAAGTGCTGGGCGATGCCCATGTGGAGCGCACGCTGCACAATCTGACGCCGCTCAATGACGAGTTTCAGGATTTTATTACCCGCTATGCGTGGGGAGAGACCTGGACCCGGCCGGGGCTCGATCACCATACCCGCAGCATGATAACAATCGCCATGCTGATTGCGCTCAACCGCGAAGCGGAGCTGAAAATGCATCTGCGCGCGGCGTTTAATAATGGCGTGACCCGCGATGAGCTGAAAGAGTTGATTATGCACTCCGCGCTGTACTGCGGGCTGCCTGCCGCCAATGCCACGATGCATCTTGCGCAGCAGGTGTTTGATGAGCTGGACGGGAAACCGGCCTGATGCGGTTGTGCTGGCCGGTTTTCGCCGGCCAGCATCGTGACTTATCTCTCTGTTATCTGTGGGTCTTTCGCCGCCGGCGCGGCGTACCAGTCCTCTTTTGCCACCATCACGGCTCCCTTCGGCTGCATAACAAAGTTCGGCGACATGATCTGCACGCCAAATTCATTAAAGACATCCTGAATGTTGCTGTGTAGCGCGGTTCGTCCGTCGGCCAGCGAGGTTTCCGCCAGTAGCAGGACCTGCAGCTCATAGGCGACGTACCAGTCCATCAGCCCAAGCTGACGCACCTGCGGCGGCTGGCGGTGGTCGATACCCGGCGCGCGCCGCGCGGCCAGTTCCAGCAGCGCCTGAACCTGTCGCCACGGCGTGTCGTAGCCGATGGTGACGCCGGTGGTCAGGTTAAGGCCGCTTTCGCTGCTTTGTGCGCTGAGGTTGGTGATTTTCCCGCTCACTACCACGGCGTTTGGCACCGTCACGATATAGTTTTCCCGGGTGACGATTTTGGTGGCCAGCATCCCAATTTCACTGACCTCACCCTCATTGTCGGCAATCCGAATCACATCGCCTTTGCGCAGCGCGCGCGAGTAAATCAGCACCAGACCGCTCATGGCATGGTTCATGACTCCTGCCGATCCCAGGGTTAACATCAGACCGAAAAAGACGCTAATCCCTTTGAACGCCAGCGAGTTGGCGCCAGGTAAAAAGGGGTAAGCGGCGGAGAGGGCGAAGAGCCAGATGACCACCGAGATAAGTTTGCGCGTTGCGCCTACCGTTTCGGGATGCAGACCCGGAATTTGCAGACGACCGGCTTCCACCTGACTGAGCAGCAGCTTTACCAGACGGATAATAAACCAGGTGATCAGCAAGATAATCAGAACAATCAGCAGGCCGGGTAGCGCCGAAACTATTGCCAGGGCAATCTCCTGCAGGACGCGTACCGACCACTCTCCCAACGATTCGCTCCACACGCGCGTCCAGGGAAACAGGCCGAAGGCCCAGCTTAGCCAGGCATAAAGCGCCACTATGCCCAGCAAAACCATCAGCAGGGCATAGAGTCTGGTTTCGATATTGCCGAGAAACCGCCGCCAGTTCTGGGGGATCCAGCCGCGCTTTTGCAGAATACGCAGCAGAAAATAGCGGCGAACCCGACGCCAGGAGCGCCAGGCGGCGTAATAAAAGGCCGCCAGCAGCAGCGCGCCACCCCCCACTTTAACGACCGCCAGCGTCAGATAGGATGTATTGAACTGTTCACGAAGCGCGGTGCGCTGCGCCTCCATTCGGGCGAGAACCCGTTGGCTGGCCTGGTCGAGGGTCAGGTCGTCACCTTCGTCGAGGTCGGCCTGGCTCAGTAACATAATGGGTTTACCGTTCATAAGGAACAAACGACCCGGCAGGTTGTAGCGCGTGACCGGAACAACCTGCAGCGGCTGGCTGATATCCGCCTCGGTAAAAGCGCGTAGCGTATTGCGAATTCGCAGCACCCGCTCTTCGGGCGTCGTCTGACCGAAGGTCGCCTGTAACATCACAATCGGCTGGTGGAAAATTTTCACCGTACGGGCCTGTTCACGTTCTGTGGGCTGTTGGCGAGGTTCCGCCGCCGAAAGGGGGAACGCCAGGCATAGCGCGAGGCCGGCCACAAATAACGCCTGTATTTTGTTCATATGCAGCACCCAAAAAAAGAGAATTATCGTTATTTTTCAGGTGGTCAACAGCATTTTCTGACCAGGCCTTGCTTTGAGCATAGACCAGCGATAAGCGAATACAAGCGCGGCGGAGAGGTCGCGAATATCGAGGGCGGGGCCGGCAAACCACCTCGGGCGCGGCGTCTCGCCGCGCTGACAAAACGTGCGATCTTCTTGACACTGCGTTGACAAATAGATGCCTGGTCAGTAGTTTCATTTGTAATTACTGACCAGGCAAATATCATGAATAACCATCCGGGTATTATTAACAATAAATTTCACTTAGGTTTGTTGATCCATCTGGCTAACCAGTTCAAGGACCAGCTGATTAGCCAGCACTTCTCCGGCATGGACATTACCGCCGCGCAGTTCAAGGTGCTGATCAGTATTTATAAAGGCTTTAACAGTCCGGTCGAGATCAGTAAAAACCTGGTCATGGACGCCGGCGCCATGAGCCGAATGGTGGATCGAATGGTCAAGCGTGAGTTGATCAGTCGCTCCCCCAATCCACAGGATAAACGCCAGGTGATTCTGGCATTGACCGACAAAGGGCTGCTGATTTGCGAGCGCTTTGTCAATGAAGCGCTGGTATCGATCATCAGCGAACTCACCGCCCGACTCACTCCCGATGAATCCCGACAGCTGGTCGATCTGATGACAAAAATGTTGCCAGACGAGATCGTCGCCCCTCATCGCTAATGCATTCAAAAAGGTCCTGACAAGATGGAAACCACTGCGGTACAACAGGCTGAGCGCGGCAGCAAGCGCAAACGTAACTTTATTATTTTATTGATTATCCTGCTTCTGGCCGCCGGTGGCGGGGTGGCGTGGTATTTGCTGTACGCCCGCTACTATGAAACGACCGACGATGCTTATGTCAATGGCAACCAGATGACGCTCACTCCGCAGATTGGCGGTACGGTCACTCAGGTGACGGTGGATGAAGGCGACTTCGTACAGAAGGGGCAGCCGCTGGTGCTGCTCGACCCCAGCGATACCGAAATTGCGCTGCAGCAGGCGGAAGCCAGTCTGGCGAATACGGTTCGCCAGGTTCGCGGGCTGTACAGCACCGCGGATAACTACCGCGCGCAGGTCGCCGCGAAAAAAGTGGCGTTACAAACGGCGCAAAACGACTATGCGCGGCGGCAGAAAATCTTCCAGAGCGGGGCGATCGCCGCGGAAGACCTGGCGCATTATCGCGATGCGGTCACCAGCGCGCAAAGCGATCTTCTCGCCGCACAGGAAGCGTTGCGCACCAATATGGCCATGGTGGATGACACCGTAATCGACAGCCACCCGGAAATTAAAAGTGCCGTCGCCACCCTCCGTCAGCGCTATCTCGACAATTCCCGCAGCACCATCGTGGCCCCAGTCAGCGGCTATGTGGCGAAGCGCGCGGTACAGCTCGGCATGCGCGTTGATTCCGGCACCACGCTGATGGCTATCGTGCCGCTGAACGAAGTCTGGGTAGATGCCAACTTCAAAGAGAGCCAGATGAAGGGGATGCGTCTCGGACAAAAAGTCACCCTCAACGCCGATCTGTACGGCGATGATGTCGAGTATCACGGCACCATCGAAAGCCTGGGCATTGGCACCGGTAGCGCGTTCTCGCTGCTGCCGGCACAGAACGCCAGCGGCAACTGGATCAAAATTGTCCAGCGTCTGCCGGTCCGTATTGTACTCGATCCCCATGATATGCAGAAAAACCCGCTGCGCGTCGGCCTGTCGATGAACGTCAGCGTCGATATTCGCGACGCCGACGGCCACCTACTGCCGCAGCAAACCGTTAGCAGCCCGCGTTTCACCACGGACGTGTATCAAAACCCGCTGGCAGAAGCGGACAAACTGGTGGCTAAAATCCTTCATGACAAC
Source organism: Klebsiella planticola ATCC 33531 (assembly GCF_000735435.1). Classification (GTDB taxonomy): domain Bacteria; phylum Pseudomonadota; class Gammaproteobacteria; order Enterobacterales; family Enterobacteriaceae; genus Klebsiella; species Klebsiella planticola. The sequence continues at coordinate 36,047 of NZ_JMPP01000037.1, forward strand.
AGCAAAACGGTAGCCGCCGGCGCCCGTTAAGAGAGACGTTATGCACGATAAGGCTGCCTTTACACCGCCCAATATGTGGCTGGCGGTGCTTGCGCTGTCTCTGGCCACGTTTATGCAGGTGCTGGATTCCACTATCGCCAACGTGGCGTTGCCGACGATTGCCGGCAACCTCGGGGTCAGCGCGGATCAGGGGACATGGGTGATCACCTCATTTGCGGTGTGTAACGCCATCGCGCTGCCGCTGACCGGTTGGTTTACGCGCCGCTTCGGGCAGTTAAAGCTCTTTATTGGCTCGGTGATGATGTTTACGCTGACCTCATTCCTGTGCGGATTTGCCCACAGTATGACCGAGCTGATTATCTTCCGCGCGCTACAGGGCTTTTTCGCCGGCCCTATGTTCCCGATGTGTCAGACGCTGCTGCTGGTTATCTTTCCCGCCAGTAAACGCAGTATGGCGCTGGCGCTGCTGTCGATGGTGACGGTCGTGGCGCCGATTGTCGGGCCGATTACCGGCGGCTGGATAACGGACAACTACTCGTGGCCGTGGATCTTCTACATCAACGTACCGATCGGCATCTTCGCCACTACCGTGGTCTGGACGCAGATGCGTGAACGGGAAGAGACCACCACCCACGCCCCCATTGATTACATCGGGATTGCGCTGCTGGTGCTCGGGGTTGGGTTGCTGCAGGTGGTGCTTGATAAAGGCAACGATCTAGACTGGTTTGCCTCTTCGCAGATCGTTGTGATGTCGACGATTTCCGCCATCTCGCTGGTGTCGTTCGTTATCTGGGAACTGGGCGAGCGTCATCCGATCGTGAACCTGCGCTTGTTCAAAGATCGCAATTTTGCGATTGGTACGCTCTCGCTGACCCTGGGGTACGCGGCTTTTTTTGCTATCAATATTATTCTGCCGCAGTGGCTGCAAACGCAGATGGGCTACACGGCGATCTGGGCCGGACTGGCCGCCGCGCCGATGGGGATCCTGCCGCTGATGATGACGCCGATTATCGGCCGCTACGCCAACAAGTTTGACCTGCGGATCCTGGCCTCGCTCTCATTTTTGACGATGGGGGCCTCCTGCCTGATTCGCGCGCAGTTCAATACCGATGTCGATTTCCGCACCATTGCAGAAGTGCAGCTATTTATGGGGATCGGCGTGGCGTTTTTCTTCATGCCCATTACCACGATTGTGCTGTCAAACCTGAACGGCGCGGAAGTGGCCGAAGGCTCCGGGCTGGCGACCTTTTTCCGCGTGCTGGGCGGCTCTTTTGCGTCGTCGCTCACCACCTGGATCTGGTCGCGTCGGGAAGTTTTCCACCATGCCAACCTGACCGAAAGCGTCTCCGCCTACAATCCCGCGGCGGTGGACTATATCAACAAGATGGGCGGCGCCACGCAGCAGCATATGGCGCTGATTGATAAGAGCATCGAGCAGCAGGCCTACATGATGTCGACCATCGACTATTTCTGGCTACTGGGCTGGGGCTTTATGGCGCTGATCGCGGTTATCTGGTTTGCCCGTCCGCCGTTCAGCCGCGCAGGGGGGCCAGGGGCGCCGTCAGCCGGCCATTAGTCTTCTGGCGGCGAGCGTAAAAAAGGCCGTAACGCACAGCGTTACGGCCCCGAACAGGGTTAATCAGCCAAAATTAGCGCTGTGAACAACCCGCACACTGTTTGTTCTGAATCTGCTGGAAGAAATCGTTGCCTTTATCATCCACCAGGATGAAGGCCGGGAAATTTTCCACTTCGATTTTCCAGATAGCTTCCATCCCCAGTTCCGGATACGCCACGCACTCCAGGCTCTTAATACTCTGCTGGGCGAGTACCGCCGCCGGA
>NZ_JMPP01000038.1 GCF_000735435.1 Klebsiella planticola ATCC 33531
CCACAATGATGGTGCCGTTCAGCGTCAGACGAGTGGATACCGGATGGGCGGACAGCTGCGCCAGGATCTCGCTCATCGGCTGATTCAGGTTAATACTGACCACCTTGCCTTCACCTTGCTCACGCAGCGCTTCCGGGATGTACTGGCCCGGGTTGCTCTCCAGTTTTTCAATCCAGATACCGTGGCGGTTGATTTTGGCCTTGATATTGCGGTCAGCGGAGCAGGAGACGCCCATGCCGACCGGGCAGGAGGCTCCGTGACGCGGCAGGCGAATCACGCGGATGTCGTGGGCGAAGTATTTGCCGCCGAACTGCGCGCCAAGGCCGAGATTCTGCGCTTCCAGCAGCAGCTCTTGCTCCAGCTGAATATCGCGGAACGCCTGACCGTGCTCGTTACCTTCGGTGGGCAGGCCATCGTAGTAGCGCGTGGAGGCCAGCTTCACGGTTTTCAGCGTCGATTCCGCCGAGGTGCCGCCAATCACAAAGGCGATATGGTACGGCGGACAGGCCGCGGTGCCGAGGGTGCGCATCTTCTCAACCAGGTAGTTTTTCAGCTTCGCCGGAGTAATCAGCGCTTTGGTTTCCTGATACAGGTAGGTTTTGTTGGCTGAACCGCCGCCTTTCGCCATGCACAGGAATTTGTACTCGTCGCCGTCAGTAGCATAAAGATCGATCTGCGCCGGCAGGTTAGTCCCGGTGTTGACCTCTTTGTACATATCCAGCGCGGCATTTTGCGAGTAGCGCAGGTTATCTTCGGTATAGGTGTTGTAAACGCCGCGGGCCAGCGCCGCTTCATCGCCGCCGCCGGTCCAGACGCGCTGACCTTTTTTACCCATGATGATCGCGGTACCGGTGTCCTGGCAGGTCGGCAGCACGCCTTTCGCCGCGATTTCCGAGTTGCGCAGGAACTGCAGGGCGACGTATTTGTCGTTTTCGCTGGCTTCCGGGTCGAGCAGGATTGACGCAACCTGCTTTTGATGGGAAACGCGCAGCATAAAGGCCGCATCGTGGAAGGCCTGCTGGGCCAGCAGAGTCAGGGCTTCAGGGGCAACTTTCAGTATCTCCTGGCCGGCAAATTCGGCCACGGAAACATGTTCTTTGCTCAGCAGATAGTATTCAGTCTCATCTTTTGCCAGCGGAAAGGCTTCCTGGTAAACAAACGGTTTAGTCGACATAGCTTAGCTCCCTAAGAGTAAAACCGCCGGAGGAGAGCCTCCGGCGGTTATGAATCAGAACATCATGGACATCCACGGATAGCCAATCAGCAGCAGGGCGGCCAGGAAGATGGCGCCGAAGATGGTGCCGAGGCGCCAGTAGTCTTTGGTCGGCAGGTAGCCGCTGCCGTAGTAAATCGGGCTTGGACCGGTACCGTACGGCGTGATGATGCCCATCACGCCGAGCGAGGTCACCATCAGCAGGACGAAGACCTGCATATTCATACCCGGAATGGTGGATGCGATAGTCAGCATCGCCGGCAGCAGCGCGGTGGTGTGCGCGGTGGTGCTGGCGAACAGGTAGTGCAGCAGGTAGAACGCCAGCAGCAGCACGATAGTGGCGACGCCCGGGGAGATGCCGCTCATCAGCGCTCCGCCTTCTTTACCCAGCCAGGCGATAAAGCCGGTAGAGGAGAGGCCGTCGGCCAGCGCCACCAGGGTGGCGAACCAGACAAAGGTGTTCCATGCCGCTTTATTGTTGGTGATATCGCTCCACGAAAGTACGCCGGTCCATAGCATCAGCACAATGACCAGCAGGGCGGCCAGCGCCGGTTCAATCCACTCGGCGGCGAAAATCCACATGGCCAGGGCGAAGCAGACGAACACCAGCAGCAGGATCTCATTGCGTGACAGCTTGCCCAGCTTTTCCAGCTCGCGAGCGGCCCACAGCGGCACTTCATTGTTGACTTTCACTTCCGGCGGATAGAACCAGTAAGCCAGCAGCGGCATCGCCAGAATCAGCAGGATACCCAGCGGCAGGAAGGCGATAAACCAGGTACCCCACGAGATATTGATGCCGACGATGCTTTTGACCAGCGCGAGGGCCAGCAGGTTTGGCGCCAGCGCGGAGAGGAACATCGAACTGGTGATACAAGCTGCGGTAATGGCCACCCACATCAGGTAGGAGCCGATACGACGCGCGCTGGGATCGTTCGGTTTAGAACCGTATAGCGGCGGCAGGTTGGCGATAATGGGGTAGATGGTCCCGCCGCTGCGCGCGGTATTGGACGGGGTAAACGGTGCCAGCAGCAGGTCAGCAAAGGTAATGGCATAACCCAGCGTCAGGCTGCGGCGGCCCAGATATTTCACCAGGATCAGCGCCAGACGGCGACCAAACTGGGTTTTATCGTAGCCAGCGGCGAACATGAAGGCGCCGAAAATCAACCATACGGTGGAGTTACCAAAACCGCTGACCGCCCATTTAAATGAGGCGCCGGCCAGTTTGAATTTGGGGTCGGCCAGCTGCGCTGGGTTGAAGAGCAGCCACTGGCTGCACAGGGCGATGACCACCACCCCGGTAATGCCGATCACGGCGCCCGGCAGGGGTTCAAAAATCAGCCCGACAATGACGCCAACGAAGATAGCAAAGTAGTGCCAGGCATAAGGCGGTAACCCGTCAGGCACCGGCACGAAGAGTAAAAGAACTGCAACAATAATGGGCAGCGCCATCATCAGCAGGCGGTTTTTATTTGCAGCCTTGGGACTGGCGGCACCGGCAGGCGGTATGGTTGTCTGTTTCTCTTTCATAATGAGTATCTGCGAGTAGTTGAAAATACGATGCGTCACGCCATAACCAGTGATTTTTTTAATTTCAAAACTTTCTTTACTTATTAATCTTTGGTTTTTCTGGTTTTCGTGACGGTTATTTAACGCATTTTGCTGTGCGTTAAATTTAATTCGTTGGTTATTTATATATTGCGCTTTGTTGCTTTATTGCAATTGATCAGGATCAATAAATACGGTGTGTGGAGGTATTTATTTATTTTAAAAATAACCCTGACGGGTGAGGTGTTTATTTGATTAAAATATCGATAAATGTTAATAAATAATTGGCTTACAAACGTACATCAAGAGTTTTTTGTTTGTATCTGTATGATATTAATGAATTTTATATTGTGATTGATATGTGTTGTTTTTTAACAAAGGTGGCTGACATGTTATCGGTGTTTTGCTTTGTGTGAAAATTGTATTTTTAATTAATAATACAATAGAGGTATTGATGTTATTGGTGGTATTAAATAGTTTTTTAACTAACGTAATTGGTTTGTTAACTAAAAATATCGCTATATTATGGGCATGGCAACAGGAATTAAGAAACACAACCAAAAACAATTCCGTCACCCAATTCTGAATTTTCAATATTTAAAATCTGGAGTGTTAATATGACCAGTAGCCCACGTATATTGCGTCCTTTTACCTTACCGAATGGTACTGAGTTAAAAAACCGTTTGTTAATGGCACCGATGACCACCTGCACCGGCTATTTTGACGGCAGCGTCACCAGCGAACTGGTGGAATACTATCGCGCTCGCGCCGGCAGCATTGGCACCATTATCGTTGAGTGCTGTTTTATTGATGATTACGGTCTGGCTTTCCCGGGCGCCATCGGCATCGACAATGACGAGAAAATTGCCGGTCTGGCTAAAATCGCCGACGCCATCAAAGCCGAAGGGTCAAAAGCCATTCTGCAGATCTATCACGGCGGACGTATGGTCGATCCGCAGTTGATCGGCGGCCGTCAACCGGTGGCGCCGAGCGCGCTGGCCGCACCGCGCGAAGGCGCTGCGATGCCGCGTGCGCTGAGCGGCGAAGAAGTTGAGGGAATGATTGCCAAATTCGGCGACGGTGTACGTCGCGCCATTCTGGCCGGTTTTGATGGCGTGGAAATTCACGGTGCTAACACCTATCTTATCCAGCAGTTCTATTCCCCGAATTCTAACCAACGCGATGATCAGTGGGGCGGCAGCCGCGACAACCGTGCGCGTTTCCCGCTGGCGGTCCTCGACATTACCCATAAAATGGCGAGCCAGTACGCCGATGATGCCTTTATTATCGGCTATCGCTTCTCCCCGGAAGAGCTGGAAGAGCCGGGTATCCGTTTTGATGACACCCTGTACCTGCTGGAAAAACTGGCGGCGCGCGGTCTCGACTATCTGCATTTCTCCGTCGGTGCATCTCTGCGTCCCTCGATTGTCGATACCAGCGATCCGACGCCGCTGATTGAAAAATATTGTGCGCTGCGCTCTGATACCCTGGCTCAGATCCCGGTGATGGGCGTTGGCGGCGTGGTCAACGCGGCGGATGCGGAGCAGGGGCTGGATCATGGTTACGATCTGATGGCCGTGGGCCGCGCCTGCATTGCTTATCCGGACTGGGCGGCGCGGATTGCTGGCGGAGAAAATCTCGAGCTGTTTATCGACAGCACCCAGCGCGAAGCGCTGAATATTCCGCAGCCGCTGTGGCGCTTCTCGCTGGTTGAAGCCATGATCCGCGATATGAGCATGGGCGATGCGAAGTTTAAACCCGGCCTGTTTGTGGAAACCGTCCAGGACGATGCCAACGAACTGGTGATTAACGTCAGTCTGGAAAATGACCGCATCGCCGATATCGAACTGGCTGCCGGCCCGCAGCAGAACGTGGAGTTCACTACCAGCTTCGAAGAGATCCGTGAACGCATTTTGACCGCCAATACGCCGCACGTGGACGCGATTTCTGGCGCCACCAGCCAAAGTGAAGCGGTGAAAAAAGCGGTGTCGAAAGCGATGCTGAAATCAAGTAAAGCGCTGGCGCTGGAAGAGGGCGGCGCAGATCTGACGCCGAAAAGCTATGACGTGGTGGTGGTCGGCAGCGGCGGCGCCGGGCTGGCCGCCGCCATTCAGGCGCACGATGAAGGCGCAAGCGTCCTGATCGTTGAGAAAATGCCGACCATCGGCGGTAATACGATTAAAGCCTCTGCCGGAATGAACGCCGCGCAAACGCGCTTCCAGCGGGTAAAAGGTATTGAGGACAGCAAAGAGCTGTTCTATCAGGAAACCTTAAAAGGCGGACACAATAAAAACAATCCGCAATTGCTGCGTCGGTTCGTGGAAAATGCCCCGGAGGCCATCGAATGGCTGGCGCGTCGCGGGATCATGCTTAATGACATCACCACCACCGGCGGGATGAGTATCGACCGTACTCACCGTCCGCGTGACGGATCCGCCGTCGGAGGGTACCTGATTAGCGGCCTGGTGCGTAATATCACTCGTCGCGGCATCGATGTGATGCTGGATACGTCGGTGGAAGAGATCCTGATGACCCACGACCAGGTGAGCGGCGTACGTCTGCTGAATGATGAGCAGGAAAGTATCGAGGTGCAGACCAAAAGTATCGTGATGGCGACCGGTGGTTTCAGCGCCAATAGCGCGATGGTGGTAAAATATCGTCCGGATCTGGCGGGGTTTGTCACCACCAACCATAAAGGGGCCACCGGCGGCGGTATTGCGCTGCTGGAACGGATTGGCGCCGGCACCGTCGACATGGGCGAAATTCAAATTCACCCGACCGTTGAGCAGAGCACCTCGTACCTGATTTCCGAATCGATTCGCGGCGGCGGCGCCATCCTGGTCAATCAACAGGGGAACCGCTTCTTCAACGAAATGGAGACCCGCGATAAAGTGTCTGCGGCGATCATCGCGCTGCCGGAGCATTATGCTTACATCGTCTTTGATGAACATGTCCGGGCGAAAAACAAAGCGGCCGACGAATATATCGCCAAAGGTCTGGTGACCAGCGCCAGCTCGCCGCGCGAACTGGCGGAGAAACTGGGGATGGATTACCATGCCTTCCTCGCTACGCTGGAACGCTACAACGGGTTTGTTGAAAATCAGCGTGATGAAGAGTTTGGTCGTACCACCGCGCTGCGCGCGCCGGTTAACGAAGGGCCGTTCCATGCTATCCGCATCGCGCCGGGGGTTCACCATACTATGGGCGGTGTGACCATTAATACTGACACCGCGGTACTGGATACTCATCATCAGCCGATTGCCGGCGCTTATGCCGCGGGTGAAGTGGTCGGGGGTATCCACGGCGGCAACCGTATCGGCGGCAATGCCGTAGCGGATATTATTATCTTTGGCACCCTGGCGGGCCACCAGGCGGCAAAACGCGCCAGAGGCTAACGCTCAGTGATAACAGGCCGGGTTCGCCCGGCCCATTCCCGGCGGCGTCTGCCTGCCCGGGTGACACAGAGGAGCTTCAATGATGTCTGGCATCTCTGGCGACCAACGCCTCTATAGCTACTCCGCTGTTTTGATGGGGTCTCCCATCCTGCTCAAACTGTTCTCCCACGATGAAGCCCTGGCTTCCCGCACGTTTCAACTGATTAAACGCTACGAAGACCTGTTCACCGTCAACCGCGCACACTCGGAGGTGATGGCGATTAATCATGCCGCCGGCCGCCATCCGGTCAGCGTCAGCCGCCCGGTATATCAGCTTATTAAATGCGCGAAAGCGGCCAGCATGGTGCAGGAGAGCGCCTTTAATCTGGCCATCGGCCCGCTGGTGAAGCTATGGCGCATCGGTTTTAACGGCCACAGCGTTCCGGCGACGACGGATATCGCCGCGCGTTTAGCGCTGACCCGCCCGCAGGATGTGATCCTGGATGACGCCGCCGGCAGCGTTTTCTCGCCCGGCCGGGCATGGAGATCGATCTTGGGGCGATTGCCAAAGGCTACATAGCGGACCGGGTCCGCGATGACCTGCAGCGCCAGGGAGTGGACGCGGCGCTGATCAACCTCGGCGGCAACGTGCATACTCTGGGGGCGTGGTCGATTGGGCTGAAAAAACCGTTCGCGGCCGATAATGCGCTGGTGGGCAGTATTGACGTCGTCGGCCAGTCGGTGGTGACGTCCGGCATTTACGAGCGCTATTTTGAGCAGGACGGGCGGCGTTGGCACCATATCCTCGACCCGCGCACAGGCTATCCGCTCGATAACGAGCTGGAGAGCGTAACCATTGTTGCAGATGACTCGCTTGACGGAGATATCTGGACCACGTTGATCTTCGGTCTTGGCGTAGAAAAGGGCTGCGCGGCGCTGCGCCATCGCGAAGACATCGAGGCGATTTTCGTCACCAAAAATCGCGACATTATCCTCTCATCACAGCGCCGCTTTCGTTTTCACTTACTCGACGACAGCTACCGGCTTACTGACTGTACTGCTTGAGCAGGCTGTACTGCTCGGCGACCAGCCGGTAGCGGTAGACCGGACGCCCGGTAGCGCCGTAGTGAATGCTGGTGTAGAGGATATTAATCTGCGCCAGCCAGATCAGGTATTTCCGGCAGGAGACGCGGGAAATATTGACTGCCACCGCCAGTTCATCGGTGGAAAACTCGGTACCCGGATGGGCGTCAATCCACTGACACAGCGTGCGCAGCGTCTGGGCGGTTAAGCCTTTCGGCAGCTTGCGCGCGTCGCTGGCTTCCGGCGCGTTGCCGTGGAGCAGGCGGTCAACATCGGCCTGCTCATAATAGGGCTGTCCGGTCATCAGTTTGCGTTTTTCGCGCCAGGCGGTCAGCGCCTCTTCGAAGCGCGGGAACTGGAACGGTTTGATCAGATAATCGACGACGCCGTAGTGCATCGAGGTTTGCACGGTGGCGGCATCGGCGGCGGAGGTAATCATAATCACGTCGATAGGGCGGCCAGAGGCGCGAATGGTCGGCAGCAGATCCAGTCCGCTGTCATGCTGCATGTAGACATCCAGCAGCACCAGATCGATCTCCTGTCCGCTATCGTTAATCATCTCCTGGGCCTTGCTTAGCGTAGACGCCGTGCCACAGCAGCGGAAGCCGGGAATTCTCGCCACATACAGGCGATTCAGTTCGGCGACCATGGCATCATCGTCAACAATTAATACATTTATCACGCACGTTTCCTTTTACTATCCCAGGGAAGATGAACAAAAAATTGGGTAAAGACGCCAGGCTCAGACTCGACGGCGAGCGTGCCGCCCAGTTCACGGAGCTGCTGGCTGGCGAGAAACAGGCCAACGCCGCGATTCTCACCCTTGGTAGAGAAGCCTTTATTAAAGATGGCATCAATATTAGCAGGCGGGATACCCGGCCCGTCATCGCTGACTTCGCCGCTCAGCCAGCCGTTCTGATAGTGCAGCAGCAGACCGACTTCCCCCTCGCTTTGGCCGCTCATGGCATCCAGCGCATTCTCAATCAAATTACCCAGCACGGTGACCAGCACGGTCACCTGCTTTTCATTTGGGCAATCGGGCACCAGGCTCTCTTCGGCTAAGTTAAGCGTGAAGCCGCGCTCTTTGGCGCGCTGGATTTTACCAATCAGGAAGCCCGCGACCACCGGTGATTTGATACGGTGCTGAATTTCGCCTATGTCCGCCTGATAAGTATGGGCGGTTTGCAGCACGTACTCCTCCAGCTTGTCATAACTTTTCATGTTTAACAGGCCAAGGATCACATGCAGCTTATTCATAAATTCATGCGAGGTGGTGCGCAGCGCATCGACATAGTTAACCATACCGTCCAGCCGCTGCAACAGCTGGCTGACCTCCGTTTTATCACGGAAAGTACTGATGGCGCCGACGATAGCGTTCTGACTGCGCACCGGCACGGTGTTGCTGATCAGCAGGAAGCCGTTGCAGCCGAGCTCGCGGTCGTAAATCGGCTCGCCGGTTTGCAAGACCTCGTGCAGATCCGCCAGCAGCGGGGTGTGGGCAATCTCTTTGCCGGGGCCGCTAAGCAGGATCTCGCTGGCCGCCGGGTTGATCAGCGTGACGCGACCTTCGACATCCACCGCGACAACCCCTTCTTTTAACGAATGGAGCATCGCCTGCCGCTGCTGAAACTGCGTGGAGATCTCCTGCGGCTCCAGTCCCAGCAGCACGCGCTTGAGTCCGCGCACCAGGCTCCAGGTACCGATTCCGCAGACCAGGGCGCTGAACAGCACGGTTAACAGCACATCCCAGCGGCCTTTGGCGATCTGCTCATCCACTTTACTGAGCGAAATCCCGACCACCACCACGCCAATTTGCTGCTGCCGGTCGTTGAATACCGGCGTAAAGACGCGCAGCGCCGGAGCCAACACCCCGTGATTGACGGCGACATTCTCTTTGCCGGCAAAGGCAGGCTGAATATCCTCGCCGATAAATCGTTTACCGATAAGCCGGGCATTGGGATGCGAATAGCGCACGCCATGCATATCGGTCACCACGGCATACAGCAGATCGTTACGTCGGGTGATGGCCAGCGCCAGGGGCTGGATAAGTCCGCTCTGCGGCGGCAGCGCCAGGGCCTGTTTCACTTCCGGCATATCGGAGAAGGTGCGTGCGACCGCCAGCGCCGTATCTTTTACGCCGTCGCGGGTGGTGTCGCTGATCTGTATAAACCACAGCGCGTAGACCAGCAGCAGTACCGAACCAATCACGCTGCTAATCATGAGCGTCACGGCGGTACTCAGCTTCATCCTCATCAGACGTTTGCGCGCGGGCGGAATTGACTCCGCGATATCCTTCATACCATCCCCTGAACTGTTCGGCGAAGGGCCATTATCGCTGAAGGTAACCATTTCTTAAAGCTATGTAAAAAAGCAAAAAGACGCTGAAAGAACCGGGAAGCGTGACCCCACTCGCAGGACCTCGCAATAAATATCCTTATAGTGAATAGGGAGTTATTTAAAAGGAGGTTTTTATGAGCAGTAAGCCAACCGCATCAATGATGGAACGACGCCACCCTGAAACTCGTCACATCGACACGCTCGCCACCCTCGATATGCTGACCCTGTTGCACAAAGACAACCGGCAAATCGCCGACGCCGTCGGGGCCTGTTTACCGGAGGTTGCCCGTCTCGTTGATAATGCCGCCGCAGCCCTGAGTCGGGGAGGGCGGCTGGTGATTGTCGGCGCCGGAGCATCCGGCCGCGCGGCGCTACAGACGGTCAGCGAGTATACGCCGGAAGAGAAACATTCGCTGGTTGGGCTCATTGCCGGTGGCCCGGCAGCCGCGCTACAGGAGATGGAAACGGCCGCTAACGATTACGATCTCGGTACGCTTGAGCTGCAGGCTATCCGTTTCAGCAGCAACGATATGCTGCTGGCGCTGACGGTTAGCGGACAAACGCCGTGGGTCTGGGGCGCGATGCGTCATGCCTGGTCGCTCGGCGCGCCAATTGCGGTGCTGACGCAGCAAGCGGAGAGTGAAGCCGCCCAGCTGGCGGATATCATTATTGCGCCGCAAACCGGGCCAGAAGCGGTGGCGGGGTTCGGTAACCCGAAAGCGCAACTGGCGCAGCGGCAGATCCTCACGATGTTGACCACCGGGCTGGCGATTCGCAGCGGCAGGGTTTACAGCAACCTGCGGGTCGATCTGCAGGCCACCAGCCCGCGCTGGACTGAACGCCAGATTGCCATCGTCATGACGGCCACCGACTGCTCGCGCAGCGAGGCCAAAGCCGCGCTGGCCAGCTGCAATCAGCATGTGCGGACGGCAATCCTGATGCTGATGACCGGGCTCGACGCCTGGCAGGCGCGAGATCTGCTGGCGGAAAATAACGATCGTTTGCGCCTCGCGCTGCAGGAGACAAAGCGCGAGACGCTGAGTCGCGTAAATTGAATGATGGATGCGGCGCGCCATAGCGCGCCGTTATGCTGCGAGCGTGACGTGGTGATAAATAACTAAATTAACCGGCGAGAACTATTTAACCCCTTCATTCCCGCCGTTATTTTCTGACTTTTAGTTTCGCACGCGATATTTTACTTTTTTAAGTTAAAAAAGTATTTATCAGAAATTGATTAACTGTGCGGAAAATGTAAATGATATTTTAAAATATAATAGAAATGCGTTAACATGTTTGCACTTATTTCATTGTGCTATGCGATAATTCTATTATGCCTGCAATAAAAAAATCTCTCTTATCTGTGACCGCACTGGCGATGTTTGTCAGCACCGCGTCGTATGCGAATACCGATGCCGCTCAAAAAACCGATTTCCTGCTGATTGGCGGCGGAATTATGAGTGCCTCCCTTGGCACCTGGCTGCAGGAATTACAGCCGGACTGGAAACAGGTGATGGTCGAGAAGCTGGATGGCGTTGCGCTGGAATCCTCTAACGGCTGGAACAACGCCGGGACCGGCCACTCAGCGAACATGGAGCTGAACTATACGCCGGAGCGTCCGGACGGTTCCATTGATGTCAGCAAAGCGCTGGATATTAACGAGCAGTTTATGATCTCCCGTCAGTTCTGGACGGCGCAGGTCAAACGCGGCATTTTGCACGATCCGCACGCCTTTATTAATTCCACTCCGCATATGAGTTTCGTCTGGGGTGATAATGTGGAGTATCTGCAAAAACGTTATGCCGCATTGCAGCAGACCACTTTATTCCAGGGCATGAAATTCTCCACCGATCACGCGCAAATTAAACAATGGGCGCCGCTGGTGATGGAAGGGCGCGATCCGCAACAAAAAGTGGCGGCGACCTGGACTCCGGTCGGTACCGATGTCAACTACGGCGAAATTACCCGTCAGCTGATCGGCAGCCTGAAGAAAAATAATAATTTCTCTCTGCAAACCTCTTCTGAAGTCACCGGCTTTAAGCGTAATGCCGATAATTCATGGCACGTGACGATTAAAAACGTCAATAGCGGTCAGGAGCAGGCGGTCGATGCGAAATATGTCTTTATCGGTGCCGGCGGCGGCGCGCTGAAATTACTGCAAAAAACCGGCATTCCGGAAGCGGATAATTATGCGGGCTTCCCGGTTGGCGGCTCCTTCCTGATGACGGAAAATCCAGCCGTGACCCAGCAGCATCTGGAAAAAGTGTACGGCCAGGCCTCCGTTGGCGCACCGCCGATGTCGGTTCCGCACCTGGATGCCCGTTTCATCGATGGTAAGCGCGTGGTGCTGTTCGGGCCGTTTGCGACCTTCTCTACCAAATTCCTCAAAAATGGTTCATTTATGGACCTGCTGAGCACCACCACTACCGATAACGTGCTGCCGATGACCCACGTGGGTCTCGACAACTTCGATCTGGTGAAATACCTGATTAGCCAGGTGATGTTGAACGATGATGACCGTTTTGCGGCGCTGAAAGAGTACTATCCGGACGCGCGTAAAGAAGACTGGAAACTGATCCAGGCCGGCCAGCGCGTGCAGATTATCAAGAAAGATGCTGACAAGGGCGGAGTCCTGAAGCTGGGTACCGAAGTGGTGGTCGATCAACAGAAAACCATCTCGGCGCTGCTGGGGGCATCACCGGGTGCATCCACCGCGGCACCGATCACCCTTAACGTCCTGAAGCAGATGTTCCCGGAGCAGTTTGCTTCCGCGCAGTGGCAGAGCCGCATTCATGCTATCGTCCCGAGCTACGGACAGAAGCTGAACGATAACCCGGCGCTGACGCAGCAGGTGTGGGATGATACCGCTGCGACGCTGCAGCTGGTGAAACCGCCGGTCATCGACATGAGCAAAACTCAGCCTGCGCTGACCACCGCGAAGCCGGCCGAGGCAAAACCCGCGGAGTCGGCACAGCACGATATGGCGCTGTAATCTGACATAACGTCCGCCACAGAACATGCCAGTTGGTTTATCGCCGACTGGCATTTTTTCGTCGGCTGTGCCTGCCATCCTAGTTGCGCGTCCTCTGCGCCGTCTATTCATGAATGCGACTCATAACCTCGATACGGTTACAGGGGATTATCCGTCAGCGCTTTCTCGTTAACATACCTCGCTCTGTAACACTCTCTCCTGACGGATATCTCACATGACTTTGCCGCAAAAAAACGCCGCCAGCAGGCCGCTGTTTATTTTGATTTTAAGCGGGCTGATGGCGTTCGCTTCGTTATCCACCGATATTTATCTACCCGCCATGCCGGTGATGGCGGCGGAATTGCAGGGGGACGCCGAACTGACGATTACCGGTTTTTTAATCGGTTTTGCCGTGGCTCAGCTCATCTGGGGGCCGATCGGCGACCGCCTTGGTCGTCGCACGCCGCTGTTTATCGGTATGGTGCTGTTTATCATCGGCTCCGTGGGGTGCGCGCTCTCCGTCAGCATCGATCAGATTATTTTCTGGCGCGTTTTTCAGGCTCTGGGGGCCTGTACCGGGCCCATGCTGGCGCGAGCGATGGTACGCGATCTCTTTGCCCGGACCCGCGCCGCGCAGATGCTCTCCACGCTGACCATTGTCATGGCCATTGCACCGATTATCGGGCCGCTGCTGGGCGGGCAGCTGATCAGAGTCACCAGCTGGCATGCCATTTTCTGGCTGCTGGCGGGCATTGGCCTGCTGATGCTGCTGGCGCTACGTTGGCTGCCGGAAACGCTGCCGCCGGAGCGGCGCCAGCAGGGATCGCCGCTGAAGGCGTTTCATCACTACGGGCAGCTGCTGCGAAACCGCATTTTCATCCGTTATACCCTGAGTCTGACCTGTTATTACGTCGCCGCTTACGCCTTTATTACCGGTTCGCCGGATGTCTATATTCGCTATTTCGGCGTTGAACCGCAGCACTATGGCTGGCTATTTGCGGTCAATATTCTCGGCTTGATGACCATGAGCCTGGTTAACCGCCGTCTGGTACAGCGTTACGCATTGGGGGATCTGCTTAAAGTGGCGCTGGTTGTGGCCTCTCTGGCGATGGTGGCGATGGCATTCAGCGTCAAATTGCATCACGGTGGTCTGGTCGGGATCGCCCTGTGCGTGTTTCTCTTTTTCTCCATGAACGGCGTGATTGCCGCCACCTCAACGGCGGCAGCGCTGGATGAGGCGGGGGAGTTTGCCGGTTCGGCATCGGCCTTCATCGGCGCACTGCAATATGGCAGCGGAATCGTCTCTTCATTGCTGCTGGCCGGGTTACATGATGGTACGCCCTGGACGATGACGTGGATTATGGGGGCCTTTACGCTTGTCAGCCTGCTGCTGGCCTGGACGCCGTCGGCACCGCGGCTTGATGAACTAAACGCATAGCCTCAGGTCGGTTCAGATTTCTCACCGGCGGCGGTTCTCGTCGCGAGGCCACGGAACAGGTCGCTGAACGTGCGCCCCGTTAAAACTTTCGCCGTAGATTGTGGTTATACTGGCTTGAATTAACAAGAAAAAGCGGAAATGCGGGGCGCAAACGATGAAAGACGACATTAATCAGGAGATAACCTTCCGCAAACTGTCGATATTTATGATGTTTATGGTTAAGGGAAATATTGCCAGAACCGCCGAAGCCATGGAGCTCAGCGGAGTGAGCGTTCATCGGGCGCTGCATACCCTTGAAGAGGGGGTGGGCTGCTCGCTGTTTGTGCATAAGGGGCGAAATTTACTGCCGCTACCGGCGGCCTGGACGCTGCTGGAGTACTGCCAGGACGTCACCAGCCTAATGACCCGCGGGCTGGAAGCGACGCGCAAGGTGGCCGGCGTTGGCCAGGGACGTCTGCGCATGGGTACGCTCTACTCGCTGACTCTTGAGACGGTGCCGCGAATTATTATGGGGATGAAGCTACGACGGCCCGAACTGGAGCTCGATTTGACCATGGGATCCAACCAGATGCTGCTGGATATGCTGGAAGACGATGCCCTTGACGCCATTCTGATTGCGACCAATGAAGGGGAGTTCAGCAATTCTGCTTTTGATGTGGTACCGCTGTTTGAAGACGATATTTTCCTCGCCGCACCGGCGACGGAAAAACTCGATACCGTACTGCCTGCCGACCTGCGCGATTATGCCGACCGCAAATTTGTCTCGCTGGCCGAAGGATTTGCCACCTATGCCGGGTTCCAGGAAGCCTTTCAGGTGGCGGCATTCGAACCCGAAATTGTGACCCGGGTGAACGATATCTTCTCAATGATTAGCCTGGTACAGGCCGGCGTCGGTTTTGCGCTGCTGCCAGGGCGCATGAAGAAAGTGTATGAAAATGATGTGCAGCTGTTAAAGCTGGCGGAACCCTACCAGATGCGCCAGCTGATCTCTATCGTCTATGCCCACCATCGTGAACGTGACGCCGATCTGCTGGCGCTGGCGGCAGAAGGGCGAATGTACGCCCGGAGCCTTAACCGTTAAGCCGCTGTGCCAGATGACGGGCGACCTCCACGCCGCTGCTCTCAAGCGCAAGACTCTCTCCCTGCCAGCCCGCCTGACGGGTGAGGCAGGTCAGTACACCGCCGGGCGGCATCTCTATCGCCAGTCGGGCATCGCGCTCCTGGGCGGCGACGACAGCATCCTGCCAGCGCACCGTCCGCGCCATATTCATCGCCAGATCGTCGGCGATCCGCTGCGGATCCCACAGCACCCGCGCGCTAGAACCGCTCAAATAAGCGCAGCGCGGGCGCTGCAAAGACGCGGGGGTGAACGCCTGCGCCAGCGCTGCCGCCGGGGCGTCCAGCAGCGCGCAGTGCGATGGAACGCTGACCGCCAGCCGCTGTGCTTTAGTGGCGCCGATGGCCAGCGCTTTCTGCGCTACGCGCGCCATCGCTTCATCGGTACCGGCAATGACAATCTGCGTGTCGGCATTGAGGTTAGCGATGTAGGTCTCTCCCTCGATCAGCAGGGCCTCCACCCGATCCCGCGTCAGCCCCATAATCGCGGTCAGGCCGTAACCGTGCGGATAGGCCTGTTCCATTAAATCGCCGCGTAGCGCCACCAGGCGCAGTGCGCTGGCGAAATCTAACGCCCCGGCGATAACTGCGGCAGGAAAGGCGCCGATCGACAACCCGCTGACGATATCCGGCTGGACACCCAGGCGCTGGAGTTCCCGTGCCCAGGCGACGCCGGTGATGAGCAGGCACAGCTGCACCGCCCGGGTGTGGCTGAGCGCCTCGACGCTATCTAAGGTGACGAGCTCCTCGCCGAGTACGCTGCGGGCCTCGGCGAGGATCGCCTCACGGTTGGGGATGACGCCGAGCATACCCGGACGCTGGTTTCCCTGACCGGGAAAGGTAAAGAGAATTTTCATGCTTCCTCCCTGTGCCAGGGCGTGTGGGTCAGGCGCGCGCCCCGGGACGTTTTCAGCAATACGCGGCCATCGCGCAGCCATTCATTCAACGCAAAGGCGCCGAATGGCGTTTCAATCTGGGTGTCGGCCCGACACGGCAGCTTCGCAACCTGCGCCTGCCACTGCCGTAGCTCTTCTTCGCTCAGCGGCATAGGGGCGCGGATCAGCAAATCGAGATCGCTGTCGGCGTGCAGAACGGGAATTTCGCTGGCCAGCGCATAGCCGGTGCTGCCGGTGATGCCCCATAGCCACGGCCACGCAAAGGTCGTCAGTAAAATAGCCGCCTGAACCGGCGGCTGGGAAACAAACGGCGAGTGCAGCAGACGTTCACGTTCGGTAAGCGCTTCCGGCGTCACCACGCGGGAAACCGCCTCTGCCTTCACCCATCCGGCGGCGCGCTGTTCGCGCTTCATGCCGCGCACGCCCACCGCAATATCATGGTTTTCATTTACATCGCGCCGCACTACCACCGGCAAACCGGGGTGCCACTGGGTTGCCACCCACGCCTCCTCAACGGTCAGTAAGGCGTTGGCGTTGTTCAGCCACAGTAAATCGTGCGGGCGCGGAGTAAAGGTCATATCAGAGTCCGGAAGTCAGAGTAATAAACAGCGGTAACGACAGGATACACAGAACGGAGCTCAACAGCAGCACGGCTTCGGCATCCGGCGACTGGACGCCAAAGCGGTTGCCGAACACCACGCCGAAGAAACCGGCAGACAGGGCAATCATCAGGATAGCGGTGATCGCCACCGAACCGTGCAGACCGAAGGCCAGAACGATGCCCCAGGCGATAAACGGCTGGATGAGCAGTTTGGCAATGGTGGCGATACCGACCATTGCGTTCAGCTTCAGCTTGCGGGCAGAGAGGATCACCCCGGTCAGGAACAGTGCGGCCGCGGTGGCAGACAGGCCCAGCGGTTTGATCGCCGCCAGCAGCAGGTCCGGCATGGTGATGCCGATAGCCGAGAGGATCACGCCGAGCAGTGGGCCCATGACGATCGGTTTTTTCAGCGAGCGCCACATCAGCACCGGCAGCATTGCCAGGGTAGAACCGCTGTTTTCACCGGCGGCGCGCGCTTTTTCACGCTCGAGGATCAGCAGGCAGAACGGGGTCATCAGTACCGAACCGCAGGCAATGGACACCGCCACGGACAGCGAGGTGGCCGGGCTCTCGCCCAGCACGCTGCCGAGAATGGGCAGGCCGAGTGCGGCATAGTTTGGCAGCGCCACGGTGAGGGTCAGTACCGCCGCGTCCTGCGGTGATTTTTTAAAGACGCCGGTGGCCAGGAAGTAGATTGCCGCATAGGTCACCCACATGGCGCCGGTCAGCACCACTATCAGCGGGGACTGCGCGACGATTCCCGCCCACGGCGTCTGTACGGTGGCGCTGAACAGCGCGGCGGGCAGGGCAAAGTCCATCACAAAGATATTCAGCAGCGACACATTTTTGTTGTCGACCATTTTGGCCTTGCCGGCCCAGAAGCCCAGCAGCATGATGAGAAAAATCGGCGCCAGGGCATGAACAATTACATAAGTCATAGAGTAATCACCTGTAGATAAAAAAAGAAATACGCGTCGTCCTTCAAGCTGCCTCTGCGCTGGCTGGCTTCCCGGCCCCCGGTCGCTGACTCCAGCAAACTCATGGGGATTGACTCCGTTGCCGCCTTGAGGCTGCGTGAATGATTGAGCGTATTGGGCTCATTGCGATGTTTTTGATTTTCTAAAAGCAGCGAGCCGTGGGCGCTATGCTGCGCCCGACGGTAGCCGCTTTCGGCAGGTCTTTTTTTACGTACTTCTGATGTTGCTCGTTACCAGCTGGCGCGCATTCGTTCGCGGACCAGGGTAGAGCTCCGGCGATTTTCCGCGCCGAGACGGTTTTTCAGCGTTGGGTCTTTGCGCGCATCGGAAATGGCCTTTTGCACGGTAATCTCCACCAGCGCCAGGTCAGCATCCGACGGGGCATCCGGATTGCTGAGATTGAGCAGGTCGGAGAGCAGACCGAGCGTCGCGTAGTTGCTGACGTCGTAGGCCATGGGGGGAATGGTCGCCGCCAGTTTTTCCAGCGCCTCGACGGTGCGCAGAGTGATACGTGCGGCGGACGCTTTGCCCATCGCATGCACCAGCACGCCCTGGTCGTTGATGGCAATCAGGCGGTTGGCCTGGTAGCCGTGCGCCAGAAACGCTCCGGACATCGCCTTGCCGACAATCAGGCCAATCACCGGATGGCCCGCCAGGCGCGCTTTCGCATAAGCGCCCGCGGCACCGGCCAGCGCCTGGTGGATACCGAACGCCTCTTCGCGGCGGCCATAGGCCTGGCTTGGGACGTCGATGATCGCCACAATCGGGCGTTTCACCTCGCTGTTGGCGTCGGCTGCGAGGGTTTCATTGACCACTTTCGCCAGCGTCCAGCCTTCCAGCAGACCCACTTCGCCTTGGGCGGCGCGCGGGTAGTGGTTGTTGGCATCCGGCACCACGGCGATGAAGCGCACGCTTTCGCCATTCAGCTGTCCGTCGGCGACTTGTACGGAGGCGCACAGGCCGTGCATGCGCGGCGCGTTCGGCGCCAGTTTTTCCAGCCATACGGCCCCACGGCTATTGGACTGAGTCATCATTTCACCTCCCGGGCAAAAAGCTGTTTGATCTGCGCGGTATCCGCCTGCTGGCGGGTATCGAAGTGGGTCAGGCGGGCCAGGTAATCCGCATATTTATCGCTGCGGTTTTGTGCCGGGACGCCCCTGGCAATGGCCTCATTCATCGCTGATTTCACTGCGTTGATGCCGTCGCCGACCAACGCATCGACCAGCCCGCTTGCATAACGGATTTCGCCGCCGGTCATGCTCCAGATAAACGGGCGATCGCGAGAGTCGTATTCGTCAATGCCGGCTTCCTGCTCGATGACCTGCGGGCCGTTGAGGCCCAGACGCGCCTCGCGGGTGACAATCAGATAGCTGCACAGCGCGGCGGCGATGGACATCCCGCCGAAACAGCCGACGGTGCCGGCGATAATGCCGACCACCGGGGTGTAGCGACGCAGGTCGACAATCGCCGCATGAATGTCGGCGATGGCGGCGAGACCGAGGTTGGCCTCCTGCAGACGCACGCCGCCGGTTTCCAGGCACAGTACCGCCAGCGTCGGGATGCCGTTGCGGTTATCTTCTGCCGCCAGCTCCAGCGCCGCCGCCATTTTCGCGCCGGAGACTTCGCCCATACTGCCGCCCTGGAAGGTACCTTCGATGGCGATCGCCACCGCGGACTGGCCGTTGATGGTGCCGCGAGCGACCACCATGCCATCGTCAGACTGCGGCACGACGCCCTGCGGCGCGAGCCACGGCGACATCATGCCGGCGAACGGATCGAGCAGTTCGCGGTAGCTGCCTTCATCCAGCAGCGTCCGGGCGCGTTCACGGGCGCGTAATTCAATAAAGCTGCGGTCGTTACGCATGGGAAACCTCCTCAAAAACCTGTTCGATGCGAATGCGCGCCACGCCCGGCGTCGCGCCGAAATCGTGAATAATCAGCGTGCCGGCCGGCAGGCCGTTGATCAGATTCAGACGGTCAAACAGCGCGTTCCAGCGGTGAGTGCTGTTGTCCACGGAGGTGGTGATATCGATGTTGAGCGTGTCGCCGACTGCCGCGGTGAACAGCACTTCCATATCACCGGAGCCAACGACGCCTGCCAGGGCTTGACCGCTGAAGGTGCGGCTGGCAGGAAATGACAATGTAATGTGTTCCATAACATCCTCTTTAAATTGAGCAAGACGCGGGCTGGCTGACCCTGTCGAGAAACAGCGTGGCGGCGAGCAAATCGGCGGCGCCGCCGGGCGAAGCGTTGAGGGTGAGCAGCTGCGTGTCGAGTTCGGCGAGCGCTTTGCTGCCCTGTACCGTGGCGCTGCCGCCGGCACTCAGCACGGCGCGTGCGCCGGCCTGCATCGCGTTGAGGCCGGCCATTCCGGCGCGTGAAAGAACGCAGGTATCGCTGAGCGAGGTCATGACTGCCATCAGCGCGTCAATACGAGCCGCGTTTTCATCCGCGCCCTGGGCGCGGCTGCGCAAGAGCTGGGGCAGAGCCAGTTTCATCACATGCGGGAACCCCTGCTGCGCCTCTTCACGCGCGCCCGGTACCCGGTAGCGGTGCGTCGCCTTCAGGCCTTTGCTGAAGACCTTCGGCGCGGCGCTGTCCGGCAGCCGGGCGAGCAGGGCGGCGGTGTCCGCGATCCGCTGCGCGCTGGCGTTGACGCTTAACATCGCGCTTGCGCTCACCAGTAACCCCAGCGCCCAAATCGCGCCGCGGTGGGTATTCACGCCGTCGGTGGCCGCCATCATCTGCCGTTCGCCTTCGCGTCCTAAACGGCCAACGGTTTCGCGCAGGGCGATGTCGGCCGGGCGCAGCCAGCTGTGCTGGGCCAGTTGCAGAAACGTCGGGGTCAGGCTGTGCGCCGAGCGCTCCATCAGATCTAACGACAGGTCGTGATGGGCGCCGTTTCCCCGGCTGTCCACCAGACCCGGCTTCGGGCTTAATCGCGCTTCGTCGATCAGGCAGTCGCGGGCGATCAACGCCAGCTTCTCGGTCTGTAGCCCGGCATGAGTCTGTGACAGGAGTTTCATTACCAGCTCCGGAATTTGGCAG
Source organism: Klebsiella planticola ATCC 33531 (assembly GCF_000735435.1). Lineage (GTDB taxonomy): Bacteria > Pseudomonadota > Gammaproteobacteria > Enterobacterales > Enterobacteriaceae > Klebsiella > Klebsiella planticola. The sequence continues at coordinate 20,598 of NZ_JMPP01000038.1, forward strand.
GTGGGTTGTAAAGACCGTCGGACCATTCGACCAGGTCGGCAACGCTGCCGGCGGCGAGCAGGGAACGGGTCGCATCGCTGCGGCGAATACCGATATCTTCCGGATAGACCACTTTGCCGCTATGGCGTAGTTCGGCGACGCGTCTGGCATCGACGCCCAGACCGATGTCGGTGATGCCGGCGACTGCGGCTACCATCGCCCGCCGCTCTTCGAGGCTTTCCGCCCGGTAGAGATAGGCGATACCCTCTTCGGTCAGCACGTGGGTGACGTCATCGCCGTAGATCATCACCGGGGCCAAAGGCATGCCGGAGGCTTTCGCCACCTCTACCGCATCAAGTTTTTCCACAAAGGTCGGCTTCACGCCGGCCTGGAAGGTTTCGACCATCTGCACCACCAGCTTTTTGCCGCGTTGCATCGGATCCGGTTCGGTGATCATGTTCAGCCAGGCCGGGGTCGCATGGCGGCGACCGTGCGGGTCATGCCCCATATTCGGCGCGCCGCCGAATCCGGAAAGCCGGCCGCGGGTGACGGTAGAGGAGTTGGCAAGGCCATCAACCTGTAGGGTGGAGCCGATAAACATATCGACCGCGTACTGACCCGCCAGCTGGCAGAAGGCGCGATTAGAACGCATAGAGCCATCGGCGCCGGTAAAGAAAATGTCCGGACGGGCGCGGATGTACTCTTCCATTCCCAGTTCGCCGCCAAAACAGTGGACGCTTTCCACCCAGCCGCTTTCAATGGCCGGGATGAGCGTCGGATGCGGGTTAAGCGTCCAGTGCTGACAGATTTTGCCTCTCAGCCCCAGCTGTTCACCATAGGTCGGGAGCAGCAGCTCAATGGCGGCGGTGTTAAAGCCGATCCCGTGGTTGAGAGACTGCACCTGATGTTCCGCGTAGATGCCTTTAATCGCCATCATCGCCATCAGAATATGTTCTTGCTTAATCAGGCGTGGGTCGCGGGTAAAGAGAGGTTCAATAAAGAACGGCTTGTCGGCCACCACCACGTAGTCTATCCACGAGCCGGGGATATCGACGCGCGGGAGATCGCACTCGTCGTCAACCAGTTCGTTAACCTGGGCGATAACGATCCCGTCGTGGAAGGCGGCGGCTTCGACCAGCGCCGGGGTATCTTCGGTGCTGGGCCCGGTGTAAAGGTTGCCTTTGCGGTCGGCTTTATACCCGGCGATCAGCGCGACGTTGGGTGACAGGTCGACATACAGGCGAGAGTAAAGCTCGATATAGGTGTGAATCGCGCCAATTTCCAGCAGACCATCTTCCAGCAGCTGCGAAATCCGCAGGCTTTGGGTACCGGAGAACGAGAAGTCAAGCTTACGGGCAATCCCTTTTTCAAAGAGATCCAGATGTTCGCTGCGCCCGACGCTGGGCATGATCATATGCAGGTCGTGGATAGTTTGCGGGTTCACTTCCGCCAACATGCGGGAGAGAAAATCGGCCTGTTTCTGGTTATTGCCCTCCAGTACGACGCGGTCGCCCGGTGCCAGCAGATGTTCCAGCGCATCGACCAGCTGGTCGGTGGGGATAACCTTACCGGAGACGTTCGCGGCGGCCAGTCGCCGCTGCTTTTCCGTACGGCGACGGTTCCAGACGCGCCCCGGCGTTTGTTCGGCATTCATTATTAACCTCCTGATTCGACAGATCGTTTTGATTGTCCTGGTGTGGAAGTTAGTGTGCGACGCGCCGGGCAGCGCATCAATTAAGCCCACTAAAGGATTGTTAGCCTGAGAGTAATAATTGTAAGAGCAATTATGTGACGGCGATCGAAGCGGACGTTCGCTGTGTCGGCTACAGGGGGGCCGGAAGGAGAGGAATAAAGGGGGGGTATATCCAGCCTCCCCGGCGGTCGGAGAGTTCCGTTTTAACGGGGTTTGCGGCGTAAACGCCGGGGCCTGAACCGAGACAGGGCGCTGCTTAATCGTCCTGCACTCTGAGCAAAAACTTAAGCACCTCGGCATTAAAAAGCCCTGGCTGCTGTAACGGCGCGAAATGACTCACCCCGGGCAGAATCGTCAGCGTGGCGTTCGGGAGCGTGGCGGCCAGATAGATGGCATGTTCGGGTTTGATAAACTCGTCATGCTCACCCAGGACCACGTTGACCGGCACCTTGATTTTTTTCAGATCGTTGGCAGAGTAATTGGGTTGGGTGCTCATCATTTCCGTTACGGCTGCGACGAACTGGTCAAAGCCTGCAGGCGTGGGCGACAGCGCCATGTAGTCCTGTCGGTGGCGGGAAAAGCAGCGTTCTATCGTTGGGTCAGACTGAAATTCTTTCGTCCCGCTGGGATCCATATTGCAGGCAAAGAAAAGCACGCCGGTAGTCCGCTGCGGATGCCGGGCCGCAAAGATGAGTGCCGTGCAGGCTCCGTCGCTCCAGCCGATAAAGCGTGCCTTGTCCAGCGCCAGTTTGTTCATCACGGCCAGTACGTCCGACGCCATCCTCTCGTAGGTGTAGGGCCGTTGGTCACGTGTGCTGCGGCCATGACCGCGGCTGTCGATCAGCACCACGCGATAACCTTCCTCCACCAGCCTTACCGCCTGATAGCTCCAGTTACCCGAGTGGCCCAGTCCGCCGTGCAGTAAGATCACCGCAGGGCCATCGCCACAGACGGTATACCAGATGCGCGCCCCGTCATGTACCAGCCATCCTTGCTCGACAGCGGGGGGAAGAGGCGGGGTGCCAAATGTCAGAAACACCTTGAGGTCGGGATCGTTGGTCATGAGAAATCCGCAGGCAACAGAGTGTTTAAGCATAGACGAAGAGAAACCTGCCGCTGGCGGCATTGCGCCGCCGGCGTAACGAAGCCTATTTACTTAAATCGCTCAGCAGTATGGCAATACTGCGTCCGCCGGGACTCTCCTCAAGCGCGATTTTAACAATGATCGTCAAGGGGACGGAAAGCAGCATACCTACCGGTCCCAGCAGCCATCCCCAGAAAATCAACGACAGAAATACCACCAGCGTCGATAGCCCCAGACCGCGCCCCATGATCCGCGGCTCAAGAATATTCCCGAAGACCAGGTTAATCACCAGGTAGCCTGCCAGCACTACCAGCGCGTCATACAGTCCGCCGAACACCAGCACCTGCAAAATAGGCGGAATGGCGGCCAGGACCGAGCCAATATTCGGAATATAGTTGAGGGCAAAGGCCAGCAGCCCCCACATAAAGGCGAAGCGAACGTCCAGTAGCACCAGCATGCCCCAGACCACCATCCCGGTCACCAGACTGATGGCGGTTTTTAGCACCAGATAGTGAGAGACGCTGTCGATCGCGCGCTGTATGGCGCCCATACCTTCCACCGGTCTGGACATCAATTGTTGCAGCTTGGCCGGCAGCTGGGGCACTTCCAGCAGCATAAAGACCACCGTCAGCAGCAAGAGGAAGATTGAGGACATCGCGTTCGACAGCTGGGTAAGCAGGCTGGTCACCATCGTCATGACCGCGTTGGGGTCGATGTATTTATTCAACTCGACAACGGAAACGGTAAACCCAAATCGCTGTAGCCAGGGCGTCACGGTTTGCACCGGCTCGCTGAGCGAGGTGCGGTATTGCGGCAGCGTGCGCGCCAGTTCATTCAGCGAGGTACCTAATGAGGCCAGCAAAACCACCGCCAGCATGACAATCGCGCTGATTAACAACGAAATGGCCAGCACGCGCGGCACCCGGCAGCGCATCATCAGCCGGACCACCGGGTTAATTACCACGGCGAGGAACAGCGCAAGGATGAACGGGACGATAATATCCGCGGCGAAGCGGATACCGGTGAGAATGATGACCAGCATGCCCAGCATGATGACAATCTTTAATCCATTAAGCGTAATGATGGGTTTAGCCATGTGTGTCCCTGAAAAAATGATCGAATTTTCATCACAGTGTAGACCCGAATGCCGGGGTAAAATCAGCAAAAATTGCCTCGCTCAGGCAAGATGTCCGCCCTTGCTAAAACGTCTACGGTGGTGAAAACAAGCCGGTGGCGAAAATAAAATAGTAAAGCGTCATCATAATGGCGATTGACATCAGTAAAAGCTAATCAAAATCAAATGTCAGACGTAAAGAAGTGCAAAGACTTTGAGTATAATGTAGCATTATGGTACAAATTTACTGTGTATAACTACCGAGGACAATACTCATCCGCAATGACGAGAAGCAATACCGCGGATAATTGTAATTTTATGGACAATCAGTTCAGGATGTATATTTCGACTCACCCTGCAGTTTCCTTCCCTGGCTGCCGCTTTGCCGGCGAGCAACACTGGCGCTCCGCGCTTTAGTCCTTTCTCTCTGCCTGAGCTGGCGCACTGCGCACGGCTAAACAATCTTAGAATTTTTCCGGTTTACCTTCGCTGTAAGCCGCGGTGGATTATATTCTCTAGCAGGAGAAGGATTATGTTTTATTGGATATTATTAGCTTTAGCAATCGTTGCTGAAATTACCGGCACACTTTCTATGAAATGGGCCAGCGTCAGCGGTGGGCACACAGGCTTTATTTTAATGCTGGTGATGATTGCGCTTTCCTATATATTTCTGGCTTTTGCCGTTAAAAAAATCGCCCTCGGTGTGGCCTACGCCCTGTGGGAGGGTATCGGTATTTTACTGATCACGTTATTCAGCGTTCTGCTGTTTGATGAAGCGCTTTCGTTGGTCAAAATGGCGGGACTGGCGACGCTGGTGGCCGGGATCGTACTAATTAAATCCGGTACCCAAAAAACGCTGAAGCAGCCAACGGAGGCGGCCCATGCAACAGTTTGAGTGGATTCACGGCGCCTGGCTGGCGCTGGCCATCGTGCTGGAAATTGTCGCTAACGTCTTTTTGAAATTTTCAGACGGTTTTCGTCGTAAAGTATACGGCATACTGTCGCTGCTGGCGGTGCTGGGCGCCTTCAGCGCGCTCTCCCAGGCGGTGAAGGGAATTGACCTGTCGGTGGCCTATGCGCTGTGGGGCGGTTTCGGTATTGCCGCCACCATTGCGGCAGGATGGATTTTATTCGGCCAACGCTTAAATCATAAAGGCTGGATCGGCGTGATATTGCTGGTGACCGGAATGGTGCTGATTAAACTGGCGTAATGTGATGCCGCCTGCTTGCGCGGGCGGCAAAATTTGTTCTCTGTATTATTCTTTAAAAAAGAGTACTGGCGGCGCGTTTACCTTCAGCCGTGATGAGGACAAAGCATGGTTAATTTGCCTGGCTGGCGCAATCTTCCCTCGGCCAAAACGCTTTCGGTCATGATCTTCCTTGCCGGTATCGGCCTCATTGTTTCTGTTATTTCTTTAATCTATCTTTCCCAGCATCTGATTAGCATTAAAACCAATGAAATCGACAGGCATCGCTCCGTTCTTTCCGTGGATGGCGCGGTGCAAACATCGGTGAACCGCGTCCTGTCGCTGGTACTGGATAACTCGATTTGGGACGACGCGGTTAAACAAACCTACGCCCCCATGCTGAATGCCGGCTGGCTATATGACTCCTGGGGTTCGGGCTTCAAAATCAACAATCTTTACGACGGTACCTTCGTGCTCGATCAGCATTATCGCGTGCTGTGGGGGTCGTTTCGCAGCCAGGCCTTTAACGAAAACGACACGCGCTTTTTTGGCAGCGGCTTGCAATCACTCATCGCCCGGCATGCTGAAGCGTTGCGCAGCGGCAAAGGCGCCTACGCCGGTATTACCCGCACCCGTGAAGGCATTGCCTTTATTGGTATTGGACTGATTCGCCCGACGCTGGGGCGCTTACAGGTGCATGATGATACGCGTCGCTACCTGGTGGTCACCCGGCATATCAATGCCGGGATGCTGCAAAAACTGGGGGATACTTTTCAGATTAGCGGTCTGCATGAGACGCAGGGGAGCGGTGAGTACAGTATTCCGCTGCGTACCAATGCCGGGGAGATCATCGGCTATCTCAGCTGGCAGCCGCGTCTGCCCGGCGCGGAGGCGGCGGAGGCGGCGTCGAGCAGTATCCGACTTATCGCCCTGATGGCCGCCAGCCTGATCCTGCTGTTTATTCTCTTCAGCTGCCTCGGGCTGTACAAACTGTCCTGTGGAGAGACGCTGGCGCGCAAAATCGCGCTAACCGACTGGCTCAGCCAGTTGCCCAACCGCCGGGCGCTGATCGGGCGGTTGAATCAGGAGTGCGATAAGTCGCAGCATGAGACCCAGTGCGTGGTGTTTATTGATCTCGACGGGTTTAAGGATGTCAACGATAACTACGGGCATGATGTCGGCGACGCGCTAATTGCCCATATTGCGCGGGAGCTGCAGGAGCGGGTGCCGGGCGACGGCCTGCTGGCCCGCATGGGCGGTGATGAATTTGCCATGACCATCAGCGGGGAGCAGGCGGTGGATCACGCATCGGCCTTTGCGTGGGCGGTGCTGGAGATGCTGAAATCGCCGGTGAAGCTCAATGAGCGGAAAATTTACATCAGCGCCAGCATCGGCATTGCCAGCGGCACTCCCGCATCCTGTTCGAGCACCGAGCTGTTTCGCCGGGCCGATATTGCGATGTATCACTCGAAAAAATCAGGGAAAGGGCGCACCTCCTGGTATGACGAGACCCTCAACGATACCCGGCAATATCAGCTGAATATCGAAAACGGCATTCGCCAGGGGCTGGAAAACGATGAATTTGATGTCTGGTACCAGCCGATTGTTAACGCCGATACCCTGGTGATGGAGGGCGTCGAAGCGCTGCTGCGTTGGCCCCGCCGACCGGAAGGTCCGCTGTCGCCGGATGTCTTTATCGGCATCGCGGAAAGCAGCGGTCTGATCTATGCGCTGGGACAGTTTGCGCTCTATCGGGCCTGTTGCGATCTCCAGGCCATCGGGGAATTGATGCTGTCGGTGAATATCTCGCCCGCACAGTTTCGCGACCCGGAGTTTGAAACGCGCGTCGTGCAGGTGCTCGCCCGCTGCCATTTTCCGGCCCGCCGTTTGCAAATCGAGGTGACCGAGAGCTATGTGATGGAAAATCCAGCCCGCGCCCTTGCGGCCATTGAAAATTTGAAGGCGCTGGGAGCCGCGGTGGCGCTGGATGATTTCGGCATTGGCTATTCCAGCATCGGCTATCTGCGCAGTTTTCGCTTTGACACGCTTAAAATTGATAAATCGCTGGCCGGGCTGGTGGATGTGGATGCCCAGGCCGCGGAACTGGTTCGCGGGACCGTGCGTATCGCCGGAGCGCTGGGAATGACGGTGGTGGCCGAAGGGGTTGAGAATCAGCAGCAGCTGGCGCTGCTGCGGCGCGCGGGATGCGATCGGTTGCAGGGTTTTTACTTCAGCGAACCGATGCCGATTACGTCATTGCTACAGCTGCGCCAGCAGCAGGGCTGATGGTTTACTCGCTGGCCAGCGCCTCCAGCTTGTCACGAAAACCGGTCACCGAAATCGCCCGGTTATCCGCCCGCCAGCGATCTTTCGCACCGGGCGCTGAGCTCTGTACGGCAATGACCTGCCAGCCGGTATCGGTTTTCAACAGCAGCGGCGAACCGCTGTCGCCGGGGAGCGTATCGCACTGATGGGACAGCACCGTGGTCTGCGCCCAGCCGGTCACAATGCAGTCCTGATGGCTGTACAAATTATCCAGATGGTCTTCCGGGTAGCCGGACTGGGTGACTTTTCTCTCCGACACCTTCAGCGCGGCGGTGAGAGCGGCCTTATCGCCGCTGAACAGCGGGATCGGCGTGATTCCGCCCGGCGCGTAGCGTAAAACGATTAAGCCAAAGTCCCAGGGGGCGGCGGCCGAGGGGACAATCCAGCCGTCGCCATCGGCTTTGAGCCGTTTGCCCAGCGACGGGTCGACGCGACCTTCAATGCCGTGAATCTCATACACCCAGCCGCCCTTGCGCGAAATAAAGCGCAGCGCAACCGGTTTATCCGGCTTGCCTTTTGGCGGCGTCAGCAGACAGTGACCGGCGGTCAGCGCCAGATTCGGCGAAATGAGGGTAGCGGTACACAGATTGCCGCTGGCCGTTTCTAATTGGCCAATGGCATCCCAGGGTTCCTCCGCCGGATTGTTGACCGGTTTGCGATCGTCATGACCGAAAAAAAGCGTCTTGATATCTTTCGCACTCATGCTGTCATCATCAGCGTGAGCAAACGGGGACAACAAACAAAATGAACACAGCAATAACAGTACGTCTCTACGCATATCACTCTCTGGGGAGAAATTATGTTTCTACATTGCATCCTTTCGCACGCTTCACGCGGTGAAGGCGCCGGGATGATTTTGTGTATATTGACAGTAGCAGGAGATTTAAGTTTATGAAAGTTAAGAGTAATTTTAATTAAAGCCAACGGCGGACAAAATTACCTCAAAACGGCTCTTTTATGCGGAAGAATGAAGATAACTCAACCGGTTAGCGCGCATCTCTCCATAGCGTTATTTCCGCAGAAAGCGCTAGCGGAAGCAACATAAATCGGGTTACGGAAAGTACCAAATCAGACGAAAATTAAGCGACAGGGCCGCGCCGAGGGGCGGGAGTTTATTTCGTGGACAGCGACGATGAACAACAAAAAGTAAACATCGCCTCTGCGGAAAATGCACTTCTTTACATCATTCTCAGTTGTTTTCAATGTGAAACATTTTCTCACCGCAAATATTGTTATTCCTCTCTGCCGTTGAACAAACAGAGATGTTATCCCGGCGATGATATCAGCTAATTCTTATCTCCGGTTTCGGGAGGATGTATGTCTAAAAAAGGTATTCGTGCGTTAGTTTATGTTTCTCTCGCGTCGGTTTTCATCTGGGGCGCGGCGGGATATCTGGTGGTACAGGCTGTTCATGTCATGTAAACCGTCAGGGCCGCTGTCACTTTGGCGCCTGGCCCAGGCGGGTTATTCCGTCAGGGAACGGCGCCGGGATATGCTCGAGTAGAAATTGATACAGCAGGGCGACAGGCTGTGGATTAAGCGTCTTTTTTGGCCACACCAGGTAATAGCCCTCGCCGGTTGCAACGGCCTGCGGGAACGGCAGCGCCAGCAGGCCGCTGCGAATGGCTTCCAGACTCAAAAAGAGATCGCCCACCGAGACTCCGTGGCCGCTCATGGCGGCCATCGTGCCTTGTTCCAGACTATCAAAGACGATTCCCCGGTGTATTTCGGTCGGCGATAACGCTCCGGCATGCTGTAGCCAACGTCGCCAGTCCCGGCGATCGGTCGTCGGATGAATCAGCGGGCAGGCGGATAACCCCTGGCGAGCGGCCTCGACCATGGCCGGGGCGCAGATCGGAACCAGCCATTCGGCAAACAACAGCCGGTGACAGGTCTCTTCGCCGAAATGACCATCGCCGAGCAGAATCGCGCAATCATAAGGCTCACGGCTGAAGTCTACGCTGTCTCTGTCCATCCACACGCTGCTCATCTCTATTACCGGTCGCGGATGGTGTTGGCGAAAGCGCTGCAACACATCCAGCAGCCAGCGCATGGTTAATGTCGATGGCGATTTCAGCCGCAGTTTGCCCGCCTGATGCCGCAAGGTCTGGCAGGCGCTGTCGATGGCGGCAAAGTTTTCCGCCAGCGCGCTGGCGAGCTGCCTCCCGGCATCGGTGAGCTCCACTTTTGGCCCCTGACGGGTAAACAACCGGCAGTCAAACCAGGCCTCGAGCGTACTGATATGACGACTGATCGCCCCGGGGGTGACGTGCAGCGCGGCGGCGGCTTTGCTAAAGGAGCCAAGGCGGGCGGCGGTTTCAAAAGCGCGGAGGGCATACAGCGGCGGCATCGACATAGCGGTCAGCTTTTTATGTTGAGTTAAACTCACATTCAAACTCACCATTTGTCGTTTTTCAATCCTGAAATCTAAATAGAAAATGCGCTGACCTAAAAAAAGAGAGTGAGTCAGTATCATGAACTATGCATTGATGGCGGGATACAGCATGACGGTGCTGGCGCTGATTGCTACGCCGGGCCCGGTAGTGCTCCTGGTGACCGGCTGCGCCGCCAGAGACGGGACTTCATCAGCACTGCGTACGATGATGGGCAGCAATCTCGCGTCGTTGGTGCTGATGGCCGTTGCGGCGGCAATGTTGACCGGCGCCGTGGCGATCCATCCCGATATTCTGCTGCTGTTAGCGGCGCTGGGATCCCTCTATATTACGTGGCTGGCCCTGAGTATGCTGCGTGCGCCGCATATGGCGCCTGGCGCGGCGACCGCGCGAGGCGGCGTGTGGTCCGGATTTGTGACCGCCCTGAGTAATCCCAAGGACATTCTGTTCTTTGCCGCGTTTTTCCCGCAGTTTATCCACATTACCAGCGATGTCGGCCTGAGCCTTGGTCTGTTGAGCATCATCTGGGTGGCTATCGATCTTGGGGTGCTGTCGTGCTACATCCTCGCCATTCGACGCTGGCTGGCCCCGGCGCATACCCATCGCTTAACGACAATTGCCGCCTGTTTTTTGCTGATCCTTGGGGTGTATGGCGTGGGGATTCATGGCTGGCTGCTGGCGGTTCGTTAGTGCTTTCCCGCAACAGGAGGGGCAGCGGTCTGAGTGAGTGGCCTTGTGATCAAAACCAGCGCCTTGATGTGGTATTCAGCGCTCAATCCAGGCGGTACGGGAAGGGAGAGCAAGGTGGACGGCAAAAGCGTGGTGAGACGTCGGGCCGGAGAGTCGCCGCGCAGCGTGATGACGCGCCGTCTTATTCAGTAGAGGAAAAAGCGGGTCGCAATCAGCGCGCAGAGAATTAACAGGATCAGGATGAGCTCAAAACGATAGCGCCGCAGCATAAGTGCCCTCCAGAAAAAAACGGCGCTGAAACAGCGCCGGTTTATGATTAACCTGACTTCGCGGAAGAATTAAGCAGCCGGTTGTGC
>NZ_JMPP01000039.1 GCF_000735435.1 Klebsiella planticola ATCC 33531
CCTGAGCTTTCTGTTCAGCGGCTGGTTTGGCGGCGGCTTTGTGGTGTTTTTTCGCAGCCTGGGCTTTCTGTTCAGCGGCTGGTTTGGCAGCGGCTTTGTGGTGTTTTTTATGATGGGTGGTCTTGGCAGTGGTGCTGTGAGTTGCAGCAGCCGGAGCCTGAGTGGTGCTTACTGCATCAGCAGCGAAAGCAGCAGAAGACAGACCCATAGCAGCGGCAACGACCAGAGCTAATACTTTTTTCATTCTGATATCCTCGAAATTGTTTTTTCAATGAACCCCACTGCGGGGCCGTTGAAAGAACTATATGCCTGTCTTTTCTGGCTTTCCGTGAGTGTTTGGTATCGGCGTGTAACGATATGTACAACCGAAACGGAGACGAGGATATTTCGCTGAGCGCCGGGAGTGCCCCGGCGCGACGGAGGGCTTTACAGGTAGCGCGCGGTAAGATGCTGGCGGAAATAGTCGCTGTTCAGATCTTCCCCGGTGGCGTTGATGATCAGCTGTGAGGTGCTAAACCGGCTGCCGTGCTGCCAGATATTCTGCTGTAGCCAGGCAAACAGCGTCGAGAAATCACCGTTGGCAATGTTGGTCTCCAGCTGTGGCAACGCGCGCTTCGCGGCGGCCATCAGCTGTGCGGCGTACATGGCGCCGAGGGTATAAGAAGGGAAGTAACCAAACCCGCCATCGGTCCAGTGAATGTCCTGCATACAGCCATTACGATAATTGCCGGTGGTAGAGAGTCCCAGCCAGCTGCGCATTTTCTCATCCCACAGCGCGGGAATATCCTCCACCTCGATGTCACCATCGATCAGCGCTCGTTCAATCTCATAGCGCAGGATAACATGCGCCGGATAGCTGACCTCGTCAGCATCCACGCGGATATAACCCGGCTTAACGCGCTGGTTCCAGGCAATGAAATTCTCAGTGCTGAAGGCCGGCTGTTCGCCAAAACGCTGACGCACGGCCGGCAGCAGGCGTTTCAGGAAAGCATCGCTGCGTCCGAGCTGCATTTCGAAGAACAGGCTTTGCGATTCGTGAATCGCCGTTGAGCGGGCCAGCGCCACCGGTTGATCGAGCCATTTTCGCGGCAGGTTCTGTTCATAGCGCGCATGACCGGTTTCATGAATCACCCCGAACAGGGCGCTGAGCAGGTCCTCTTCGTTATAGCGGGTGGTGATGCGCACATCCTGCGGCACGCCGCCGCAGAACGGATGGGCGCTGATATCCAGACGCCCGCCATCAAAATCAAAGCCCAGAATCCGCATCGCTTCCAGTCCCAGCTCACGCTGCCCGGCGATCGGGAATGGCCCCTGCGGCGCAACGGGCGGGTTCAGGGACTGCTTTTCGACGACGCTGGCGAGCAGGGTCGGCAGCCAGGATTTGAGATCGGCAAACAACACGTCAAGCCGCGCGCTGGTCATATCCGGTTCGAAAATATCCAGCAGGGCATCATAGCGAGAGCCGCCTTTCGCCCCGGCGCGAATCGCCGCTTCTTCACGGCTCAGTTTCACCACCGCGCGCAGGTTTTCGGCAAAACCGTCCCAGTCGTTCGCCGGACGCTGGCTGCGCCAGGCGTGTTCGCAGCGGCTGCCCGCCAGTGATTTGGCCTCAACCAGACTTTCCGGCAGCAGCGCCGCCTGTTCGTACTGGCGGGTCATTTCGCGCAGATTAGCTTGTTCAACGTCATTCAGGTTTTCCTGGCGTGCGTTGCGCAACGCTTCAGCCACGCTCTTATCCGTCAGAATTTGATGTTGCAGCACGCCCAGTTCTGCCAGCGCCTCTCCTCGCGCGGCGCTGCCGCCCGGCGGCATCATGGCGAACATATCCCAGCCGGCGATAGCGCCGAGATGCGAGAAGCGAGAAAGACGCTGGAAAGTGCGGGTAAGCTGCTGATAGTTTTTGTTGTCAGTCATGTTTTGTTTGGCCTGTGGCGAGTGAACGAAAGGCGTTGCCCGTTGGCCTCTACACTATCCTGATCCGCGCTAATCTTCCACACGAGACGCAAGGCGCGCCGTGCCGCGGGCCCGACGCGCGAGCGGGGCATGACGGACGATAGCGCCAGTTTTCACCCGCCCGGAGGCAGGATCGCAATATTGTCACATTGATGTGGCCAGAATAGCGGATTCTTTTTGAGCAGCAGCTAAACTTATTGAAGCACAGGCCGCAGTTCGGGAGTCATTATGAATCCGTTCACTATGCTGTTTATTGCACTGCTGTCTATCGATGCCGTCAGAGAGTTATTGGGTGCGTCGTCGGTACTGGGCATGTGGTGAAAGACGTGGCCAATAAAGGCCACGTAAAGAGAGATTATTGCAGACGTTTGTGCAGGCAAACGCCGGTAAGCAGTGCGGCCATTAGCATCAGCGCGATAAAACCACCCACGCCGTTCCAGCCGTAGTTATGCCAGAATACCCCACCTACTGTCCCCGCAATACTGGAACCGAGATAATAGCTGAACAGGTACAGCGACGATGCCTGGCCGCGGGCGCGGCGCGCACGAGGACCAATCCAGCTGCTGGCTACCGAGTGAGCGGCAAAGAAACCGGCGGAGAACAGCAGCATGCCCGCAAATATCAGCCACAAAGAGGAAAACAGGGTCAGCGTCAGCCCGGCCAGCATGACGGCGGTAAAGGCAAGCATCACCGGGCCGCGGCCGTAGCGTGCGGTCATCGCTCCGGCCTTTGGGGAACTCCAGGTGCCGGTCAGATAGGCGACGGAGAGCAGGCCAACCACCGCCTGATTCAGCGACCATGGCGACATCATCAGGCGATAGCCGATGTAGTTGAAGAGGGTGACAAAAGACCCCATCAGCAGGAATCCTTCAAGGAACAGCAGCGGCAGCCCGCGATCGCGCCAGTGCAGGTGCAGGTTAATCAGCAGGGTTTTAGGGCGCAGCGAACTCGGGCGGAAGTGTCGCGATTCCGGCAGGATTCGCCAGAACATAATGGCCGAGGCGAGCGCAAAGCAGCTGATCACCGCCAGCGCAACGCGCCAGCCGAAAAAGTCGGTGAAAACCCCGGTCAGCAGACGACCGCTCATTCCGCCAATCGAGTTGCCGCTGATGTACAGCCCCATGGAAAAGGCGACGACGCTGGGGTGGATCTCCTCACTCAGATAGGTCATCCCGACCGCCGCTACGCCGCTTAACGACAGGCCAATCAGCGCCCGCATAATCAAAATACCGTGCCAGCTCGACATCATCGTAGACAGTAAAGAACAGCATGAGGCCAGCACCAGCGCGGTGACCATCACCTGTTTACGGCCGATCGCATCCGAAAGCGGGCCGGTAAACAGCAGGCCAACGGCGAGCATCGCGGTGGAAATCGACAGCGAAACGCTGCTGCTGGCGGGAGTCACGCCAAATTCGCTCGAGAGCACCGGCAGAATCGGCTGGACGCAGTAGAGCAGGGCGAAAGTGGCCAGACCGGCGGAGAAGAGGGCGAGAGTGACCCGAATAAACTGGGGGGTACCGCGCTTAATAAACTGATTTGGCTGGGATATAACATTGTCGCTGACCTCGCTTGCCGGCACGGTGTCAACGGTAGTTGTACGACTCACGGAAAAATCCTTGCTGAGAACACAGAGTTAGGAAACATCACAGATCACATTTTAAGGGTATGAAAATGTAAATATTCTGTCTAATATATTAATAATCTCAAATAAGACGTTTTAGATATGAATATCGAGCTGCGCCATCTCCGCTACTTCATTGCCGTCGCCGAAGAGCTCCATTTTGGTCGGGCTGCGGCACGGCTGAACATTTCCCAGCCACCGTTAAGCCAGCAGATTCAGATACTTGAACAGCAGATTGGCGCACGCCTCTTCGCCAGAACCAACCGCAGCGTGAGCCTGACGGCGGCGGGCCGGCAGTTTCTTGCCGATAGCCGGCACATCCTCAGCCTGGTCGACGACGCGGCGGCGCGCGCAAGCCGTCTGCATCATGGTGAAACCGGGGAGCTGCACATCGGCTTTACCTCCTCCGCGCCGTTCATCAAGGCGGTTTCCGATACGCTGTCCACCTTTCGCCGCCGTTACCCGGACGTGCATATCCAGACCCGGGAAACCAATACCCGCGAGCAGATTGTGCCGCTGAATGAAGGCGCCCTCGATCTGGGGCTGATGCGCAATACGCAGTTGCCGGAGACGCTAGTCTGGGAACGGGTGCTGCGCGAACCGCTGCTGGCAATGGTGCCGAGCGACCATCCCCTGGCGCGTCAGGAGGCGGTAAGCCTGATCGAGCTGGCTCGCGAACCGTTCGTCTTTTTTGACCCGCACGTCGGTACCGGGCTGTATGACGACATTCTGGGGCTGATGCGACGCTATGGTCAGACGCCGATGATCGCCCAGGAAGTGGGCGAGGCGATGACGATTATCGGCCTGGTGGCTTCCGGACTGGGGGTATCGATATTACCGGCGTCGTTTAAGCGGGTGCAGCTCAACGAGATGCGCTGGCTACCCATCAAAGAACAGGATGCCGTTTCGGAAATGTGGCTGGTGTGGTCGAAGCATCATGAACAGAGCCAGGCGGCACAACGCTTTCGTGAATACCTTCTTGCCGCCGCTGCGGTGAATAATTAAGACTAAAAACAGTCAAAAATGTGCGGTAAATCACAAGGCTAAGTAAAAATTTGACGAGTGCTACCCAAGTGCTTCACCATAGCTAAAAGTTTATTTCGAAGCGCGAAAATAAAGGGAGTCAATGGTGGTAGCGGACAGTCAGCCAGGCCATATCGATCAAATAAAGCAGACCAATGCAGGAGCAGTATATCGCCTGATTGATCAGCTTGGCCCGGTGTCGCGCATCGACCTCTCCCGTTTTGCGCAACTGGCGCCGGCCAGCATTACAAAAATCGTGCGTGAAATGCTCGAAGCGCATCTGGTTCAGGAGACGGAAATCCAGGAGCCGGGGAGTCGCGGGCGTCCCGCCGTAGGGCTGATGGTTGAGACCGAGGCCTGGCACTATCTCTCCGTGCGAATCAGCCGCGGTGAAATTCACCTTGCGTTACGCGATCTCAGCAGCAAGCTGGTGGTTGAGGAGCAGCTTGAGCTGGCGCTCCAGCATGAACAGCCGTTCCTGACGCGTGTTGTTGAACATATCGACCAGTTCTTTATCCGCCATCAAAAGAAACTGGAACGTCTGACCGCCATCGCCGTTACCATGCCGGGCATCATTGATACCGAAAACGGCGTGATTCACCGGATGCCATTTTATGAAGAGGTCAAAGATCTGCCCCTTGGCGAGGTTCTGGCGAACCACACCGGCGTCTCGGTCTATATCCAGCATGATATCAGCGCCTGGACGATGGCGGAGTCGCTGTTTGGCGCCTCCCGCGGGGCGCGGGACGTTATTCAGGTGGTGATTGATCATAACGTCGGCGCCGGGGTGATTACCGATGGTCGCCTGCTGCATGCGGGCAGCAGCAGTCTGGTCGAGATCGGTCATACCCAGGTCGATCCCTATGGCAAGCGATGCTACTGCGGTAACCACGGTTGCCTGGAGACTATCGCCAGCGTCGAAAGCGTGCTGGAGCTGGCCCAGGTGCGAATGACGAAATCAATGAGTTCGATGCTGCATCAGCAGCCGTTGAGCGTGGAGTGGCTGTGCCAGGCGGCGCTGCAGGGCGATTTGCTGGCGCGGGATATTATTAGCGGCGTGGGCCAGCACGTCGGGCGGATTCTGGCGATCATGGTCAATTTGTTCAACCCGCAAAAAATCCTCATTGGCTCGCCGTTTAGTCTGGCGGCCGATATCTTATTTCCCGCCATTTCAGATTGTATTCGGCAACAATCCCTGCCTGCCTACAGCCGGCATATTACCGTTGAAAGTACGCAGTTTTCTAACCGTGGAACGATGGCCGGCGCAGCGCTGGTGAAGGATGCCCTCTATAACGGATCTCTGCTAATTCGACTGTTACAGGGTTAACATTTTTTCATAGTCACACCAAAAATTGCGCTATCTCAAGCTGGTATCCGGCGGCTTCGCGTAGACTTTTCCCACAGTTTATTCCTTCTCTTCTGTATAAATCATCAACATAACTGTGGGGTTAATGATGTTTAAGCGTTTCTTTATAACAGGTACTGACACCTCTGTCGGGAAGACAGTGGTTTCTCGTGCGCTGTTGCAGGCACTTGCTGCCAGCGGCAAAAGCGTCGCGGGATACAAGCCTGTGGCGAAGGGCAGCAAAGAGACGCCGGACGGATTGCGTAACAAAGATGCGCTGATTTTACAAAGCGTGTCGTCGCTGGCGTTACCGTATGATGCTGTCAATCCCATAGCATTAAGCGAAGATGAGAGCAGCGTGGCGCACAGCTGCCCGATAAACTATGGGCTGCTGTCGGATGGTCTTCAGCGCCTGAGCGGGCAGGTCGATCATGTGGTGGTTGAGGGGACCGGCGGCTGGCGGAGTCTGATGAACGACCTGCGTCCGCTTTCGGAATGGGTGGTGCAGGAGCAGCTTCCGGTGGTGATGGTCGTAGGCATCCAGGAAGGCTGCATTAACCATGCTCTGCTGACCGCCCAGGCCATTGCCAACGACGGTCTGCCGATGATTGGCTGGGTGGCAAACCGCATTAACCCAGGCTTAGCGCATTACGCCGAAATCATCGAGGTGCTGAGTAAAAAGCTGCCTGGGCCGCTGATCGGCGAGCTTCCCTACCTGCCGCGCGCCGAACAGCGTGAGCTGAGCCAGTATATAGACCTAACCATGCTCGGCGACGTGATGGCGGTAGATAGAGTCCTGGCGTAACGTCCGGGAGAGCACCGATGCCAGTACGCTGGCAATCAATAAGCCGGGCAGTAACAGGTATTGCCCGGTCATTTCACAGATCATCAATGTCGACATAATCGGCGCATGCGTCGTGGCCGCCAGAAAGGTCGCCATTCCGGTCAGACCAATCATAATCGCCAGCTCTTGATCGTGATGCAGCCACAGCCCGCTGAAGCTGGCAAACAGCATGCCCATCGCCAGCCCGACGAACAGCGTAGGGGTAAACACGCCGCCCGGCGCGCCGGATCCGCTGCTGGCCAGCACCGCGAACAGTTTGCACACCAGGACCACCGCGATGGCGCTAAACAGCGGCGGTGACTGCAGATAATGCTGCACCGTGCTGTAACCATTACCCCACACCGCAGGCGTGACCAGCGACAGCAGGCCGACAATCATTCCGCCGAGCGCCAGCTGCCACGGCGGTGAGAGCTTCATGCGTAAAAAACAGCGGTGGCTGTAGCTCATCATCGCGATAAACAGCGGCCCGCAAAGTCCGGCCAGCAGTCCGGTAGCGAGCATCAGCGCATAGTGGAGTGCGGTCAGCATCTCATGAAACTCCACCTGATACAGCGGCGATGCGCCACCGTTGATCAACTGCGTGACCAGCAGGGCGATAACCGCGGAAATGACCACCGGACCCAGTGACGCAAGCATCAGCGTGCCAAATAAAATTTCGGCAATAAACAGGCTACCCGCCAGCGGTGCGTGATAGGCGCTGGCCATCCCGGCGGCGGCCCCACAGGCGACCCACAGCTTCCATTCTGTTTTTGGCGTAAAGCGGCGGGCGAACAGCGACGCGGCCAGGGCGGCCAGCAAAATCATCGCGCCTTCGCGACCAATCGCGCTGCCGGTGGTCACCACTAACAAGGACGCCAGGGATTTAACCAGGCTGGCGGGGGTATCTAACTGACCGTCTCCGGTGTCCAGCGCTTCCATGTAGTCGGTGGGCGCATGCGGGCGCTGGCGGGTCCGACATTGCCAGAACCAGAGCAGGGCGCCGGCTGCCAGTCCTCCCGCCGCCGGCGTGAGCAGACGTCGCCAGCCGGGTAGTCCCTCGGCGGCATTAACCAGACTCCCGCTATGATCGTTGAGAAAGAGCCGTTCCAGGATCGCCATCGACGAGTGAAATAACGCAACGGCCAGCGCCGCCAGAATACCGACCAGAGTCGCAATCAGCAGGCGACGGAACATGACCTGAACAGCAGGATAATTATGCAGACGGTGCATCAGCGGTTACGGTTAGCGGGAAACATAAGCTTATTGTGATAGGAAATAAGCTTAGACGCAAAAGCTATAAATGCCGGTGACGCTGAAACAGCGAGCGGATGCGGGCGCTTAAATAAGCTGTCTGCGTGACGTTGTCACTAAAAACGCCATGTCAGTCTTCCCGACATGGCGGTGCGTTTAGCGATAAAGCGGTTTGTCGGCGACGGCAATGGGAAGCTGGCGCTGCCATTCGGCGAGGGTCACCTGAGCCAGCTGTCCGAGGGATTGATAAAAGGGGTGCCCGGCCCCGGCGATAAACACCTCGAGGAAGCGGCCGGACCAGGGAAGCAGGTGCCAGGCGAGAAGCTGCGAAAACGCCTCCTCCTGCCCGGACTCGCACAGCCAGGCGGCCAGCAGCAGGAGCGTGCCGAAATGATCTTCCGGCTCCTGGCTCTGCGCCGCGTGGCCAATTCCGTTCGCTCGCATCCACTCCCGCAATGCCAGAGTGGAGTCGCCGAACAGCACATTCTCTTTATCCAACCAGACCGAACCCCACGGCGGCGCGGCCAGCGCCCAAGGACCAATAAACAGGCGTTGCCAGGCCTGGGGGAGCGGTTCATCGCTGGCGTCGGCAAACCCGGTCGCCAGCGAATCGGCTACCGGAAACGGCCATTGCGCCCGCCAGCTGCCGTCTCGTAGGGCTGCTACCAGCGGTGCGGCCTGCTCGCTTTCCGGGGTAAATGAAAACAGGGCGCCCAGGGTGCGGGCGCTCAACGCGACGGCGTCGCGGTAGTGAGCTTGTATCATGTACGCTTCCTTACTGCGGCGGGACGGTGCCACGCCTGAATATTAACCAGCAATCGCCACGCCGACGGTCATATGCAGACCATAAAACAGACCGCGGCCAATAAGTTCTCCGGCCAGAACCAGCAGCAGTCCGATGAACAAACTGCCTGGGCGCGGGGTTTGGTTCCGGCAAAGCGGGCAGATCCAGCAGCCCAGCCCAGATGCCAGCAGCGCGATGCGCCAGATCTGTAACGCGGCATAATTTGGCACCCGCGCGCCGGCGCGCTGCACTGAACTCTGAATCTCGTTGAGTTCAACGCCCTGCTGAATCACCAGCGCAACGCTGACAAACAGCGCCAGCACGCTCAAGGAGGCGAAAAAGCGCCCGTTGAACTCGACGTTAGCTGCCCGCAATAATAGCGCGGCGAACAGCGGCCCGCTCAGCGCCATCGTCAGAAAGAAGGATGTTGTCGTGCCGCCACTATACCATGTCGGGACGGTCTCAATCTGGTACACCCGGGTCATCGCCAGCACAAACATGACGCCCAGCAGCATGCTCAGCAGCAGCCAGGGGCGGCTGAGGGAGGCAGGCAGTTTGCCGAGCCTCGCCAGCAACCACCAGAAGCCGCCGACGGCGAAGAACAGGGCGCCGCTGGCGATTTCATTACTGAGCGCCGAGGCGCCAATGCGATGAAGAGAGTTGAATGCCCGGAGCGGCGATCCCAGATGCATAACCGACGCCAGGAAACCGACCCCCATCATGAGCCAGAGAAAGACCATGCGCTTGACCAGACGCTGCCGGGCCTCGGAGTTATCTGTCAGCGACAGCCATCCCAGGCCGCTGACGATAGTTGCTCCCGCCACGCATTGACCGAGCACCGTAAACAGCACCAGCGGCCATTCATGCCATCCACTACCCATGGACGATCTCCTTGCGTGTTGTCAGGCCGTCTGCGTGACATTGCTTCCGGGAGATCATGACGCCGGGCCCTCGATTCTGGCGATGTCAACGAGGTTCGTATGCTGTGGATTTCCTTTGGCCAGCGGTGAAGGGCGATGGGTGGTCAGGGTATTAATGCAGGCGCCACGATCGATGCGGTCACCGTCCATGCTGGCGTCATGCCATGCTCCCTGGCCCATGGCCGCTACGCCGGGCATGATACGCGGCGTAACTTTCGCCGGAATATGCAATTCGCCGCGCGGGTTGAAGACGCGTACCAGATCGCCGTTTTTAATTCCGCGCTTCCCGGCATCAAGCGGATTGATCCATACCTCCTGGCGGCAGGCGGCCTGCAGCACATCGACGTTCCCGTAGCTGGAGTGGGTTCGGGCTTTGTAGTGAAAACCGAAAAGCTGCAGCGGGAACTGGTCGCGCAGCGGGTCATCCCAGCCTTCGAAAGTGGAGGCGTAAATCGGCAACGGGTCGATCGTTTCATCCGTTTGCAACTGCCAACGGGCAGCAATATCCGCCAGCTGACTGGAGTAAATCTCAATTTTGCCGGAGGGCGTTTTTAACGGGTGTGAGAGCGGGTCCGCACGAAAATCGCGATAGGCGACAAAATGGCCGTCCGGATCTTTACGCTTGTAAATCCCCATTGCTTTCAGGGCCTCATAGGAGGGCAGCGCCGGATCTCTGGCCAGCATTTTAGCGTACAGATACTGGAGCCACTGCTCCTGGGTGCGACCTTCGGTAAAGCGTTGATAAATATCATCGCCGAGGCGTTTTGCCACTTCACTGAGGATCCAGTAGATCGGTTTGCGTTCGAATTTTGCCGGGGTCGCGGGCTGAATAAAAATCAGGTAGCCCATGTTCCCGGCGTAGTCGTTAGGGATAATGTCTTCCTGTTCGACGGTCATCAGGTCCGGCAGCAGAATGTCGGCATACTTCGCCGAAGAGGTCATAAAGTTTTCGATCACCACGATCATCTCGCATTTTTTCTCGTCCTTGAGAATTTCGTGGGTTTTGTTGATATCAGAATGCTGGTTGACGAGGGTATTCCCGGCGTAGTTCCAGATAAACTTAATCGGGACATCCAGCTTATCTTTGCCTCTGACGCCGTCACGCAGCGCGGTCATCTCCGGGCCGCGCGCGATGGCGTCGGTCCAGCTAAAGCAGGAGATGGCGGTTTTGACCGGATTGACCAACACCGGCAGGCGCTCAATAGTCAGGGTATAGGTCGATTCGCGCGCGCCGCTGTTACCGCCGTTAATGCCGACGTTACCGGTCAGAATCGGCAGCATGGCAATCGCCCGGGAAGCCAGCTCCCCGTTAGCCTGGCGCTGCGGTCCCCAGCCCTGGCAAATACAGGCGGGTCGGGTGGTGCCAATTTCGCGGGCCAGCTTAATGATTCGGTCGACGGGGATCCCGGTGATCCGCGACGCCCACTGCGGCGTTTTGGCGGTAGCGTCCTCGCCGTGGCCGAGAATATAGGCTTTGTAGTGACCGTTTGGCGGGGCGCCGGCGGGAAGGGTTTTTTCGTCGTAGCCGACGCAGTATTTATCCAGGAACGGCTGATCGACCAGATTCTCGTTAATCAGTACCCAGGCGATACCGGCTACCAGTGCGGCGTCGGTGCCTGGACGGATCGGGATCCATTCATCTTCCCGCCCGGCGGCAGTATCGGTATAGCGGGGGTCAATGACAATCATGCGCGCGTTGGAGCGTTCGCGGGCCTGCTCGAGATACCAGGTAATGCCGCCGCCGCTCATGCGGGTTTCCGCCGGGTTATTACCGAACATCACCACCAGTCTGCTGTTTTCGATATCTGAGGTGCTGTTGCCCTCATTACTGCCGTAGGTATAGGGCATGGCGCAGGCAATCTGGGCGGTACTGTAAGTGCCGTACTGATTCAGCGACCCGCCATAGCAGTTCATCAGGCGGGTGACCGGCGAGGCCGAAGGCGAAGAACGGGTCATATTGCCGCCGACAATCCCCGACGAATAGTTAATGTAAACCGCCTCGTTGCCGTAGTCTTTGACGACTCTTTGCAGATTGCCGGCGATAGTATCCAGCGCTTCTTGCCAACTGATGCGCTCAAACTTGCCTTCACCGCGTTTGCCGACGCGTTTCATCGGGTAATTCAGGCGATCCGGGTGATTGATTCGCCGGCGAATAGAGCGGCCGCGCAGACAGGCGCGTACCTGATGATCGCCATAATTATCCATCCCGGTATTATCCGTTTCTACCCAGGTGACTTCATTATCGCGAACGTGCAGACGCAGCGCGCAGCGGCTGCCGCAGTTTACCGAACAGGCGCCCCAGACGATGCGCTCTTCACTCTGTGTCGCCTGCTGAACGGCCGCCGCAGCGGAACGCAGACTGAAAGGAAGCGAGAGTCCACCGGCGGCGAGCGCCAGTGAGCCTATCGCAGACGATTTGATTAACGTGCGTCGGCTGACGCCGCCAGAATGTTCCTGACTGGACATGGCTCACCCCATCGTTGTGTTGCCGCTGAAAGATCGCCGGTATCATTTTCCGGTGTATGGGCGAGCAATCATACGCAAAGTGGGGTAGAAGGATATTATCCCTGGTCAACTCAGGGATAATATCCTTCGAATGAAAATAAGTGCTTAACGGACTTCGCTGTCGGAATCGGCGCTGCGCGTATAGGTAATTTTGAAGGTGTCGTTAGCGCAGTGGCCGACAACCTGGGCACCGGGCTGATCGGGTTGATCGTTGGGTACGATCGCCAAAGTAAAACCTGAGGCCGGCACGCCGTTGTTGACGATCTTTTGTTGAATATCGTTCTTCACGCGTTCGCAGGAATCGGGAGCGGCCAGCGCCGAGGTTGAACCCAGCAGCAGAGCGGCGCATAGCCAGAGAGAGCGTTTCATCATAGACTCCTTATTAATGTTATCCAGATTTAAGCATAGCAGAACTGGTGTAAACAATTGTATTTGCTAATATGATTGCAATGTACACAAAAGGGATTCGGCGTGAAAAAACGGTTATTGCTGATAGCGGCGGTGATGGTGCTCAGCGCCTGCGATGCGCAGAAAAAGCCTGAAGCATTTACGCCGGAAATGGCGAGTTTTTCCAATGAGTTCGAGTTCGATCCGCTGCGTGGCCCGGTGAAAGATTTTAGCCAGACGCTGTTCGACGAACACGATGAGGTGGTTAAACGGGTGAGTGCAAGCCTGTCCAGGGAGGGCTGTTTCGATCTGTTGGACCTGGAAGATCGGGAAAATAATACCGGCGCGACGCTGATGCTGGATGCCAACTTCTATCTTGATGCCCGCACCCGCGAGAAACGCCTGCGCCTGCAGGGAAAATGCCAGCTCGCGGAACTGCCGTCGGCAGGCATTACCTGGGAGACGGATGATAACGGCTTTGTGGTGGCCGCGCGTGGCAAAGAGACGACGGCCACCTACCGGTATGACAGCGAGGGTTATCCGACCGGTAAAACCACCGTGGCGAAAAATGAGCGTTTTACGGTGATCTCCACGCCGGCGACGGATCCGCGTAAAAAGCTGGATTACACGGCGACCAGCACCTTTAACGATCGTCAACTGGGGAACGTGCGTCAAACCTGTGACTACGATAGCCACGATAACCCGGTTGATTGCCAGCTGCAGGTGGTCGATGAAAGCGTTCAGCCGCCGCTGACCCGTCGTTATACCATCAAAAACAGTATCGAATACTACTGAGCCGTGGGCTTCAGCAGCGACTGCCCCTGGGTGCGGTGTTCGCTAATATACTGATGCTGGAACAGGCACATACGAATGGTGTTGCGATATTCGCCGTTGATGAAAAATTCATGAATCAGCTCTCCCTCTACCATAAACCCAAGCTTGCGGTAGATGTGGATGGCTTTTTCATTTTCGCTGTCGACGATGAGATACAGTTTGTACAGATTGAGAACCGTAAAACCATAGTCCATCGCCAGCTTCGCCGCGCGTGTCGCCAGACCTTTTCCCTGATAATCCGGTGAAATGATGATTTGGAATTCGGCGCGGCGATGGACGTGGTTGATCTCAACCAGCTCCACCAGCCCGGCTTTTTCACCATTACATTCGATAACAAACCGGCGTTCGCTCTGATCGTGAATGTGTTTATCGTAAAGGTCGGAGAGCTCAACGAAGGCTTCGTAGGGCTCTTCGAACCAGTAGCGCATCACGCTGGCATTGTTATCGAGCTGGTGGACAAAACGTAAGTCTTCACGCTCGAGCGGACGAAGTTTGATTGAATATGCGTCGGTCATGGCTGTTCCTGTCGATAAAAGCTAAATATCGCGCCCGCGGGCGCCATGGATGCGTGACGGATTAGGGCGCAATGGCGCGACCTGTACGGCGGTCGAGGCAGCGCAGGGTGTTCGGTTCCCAGTACGCGTTGACGTTCGCGCTCTTCTGGCAGTTGTCCTGCGCATCAAAAGCGACGTCAGCCTTATCCCACTCTTTTTCGGTGCGGGTGTTGACCTTGTGACGCAAAGAGCGAGTGTCGTTCCACTGCTCTTTTTCCATGGTGGCCTGCTGGCGGCTTTGTGCGCTATCGCCGGATTCAATCACCAGCTTGCTGGTTTGCGCGAAAGACGATGCGGTAAAAAGTACGGCGCTCAGCGCCAGCATAGCCGTCAGGCAGCAACGTGTGTTCTGTGTCATTTTCATCACGGTTTCCTTTGAGTGATAAAAAGGGGAAGCCCCTGCAATCTGCAGGCAGTTTACTACATCTCTTTTCGCCGGCATATCCGACAAAAGAGTGGGGAAGAGGGAGATTATTGCGTAAAATGGGCCAACAACCTGCTCTCTTTACGTGTCTTTAATGTTCAAAACAACGCTGCTTTTCTTTGCCACCGCGCTCTGTGAAATTCTCGGATGTTATTTACCCTGGCTATGGTTAAAACGCGGCGCAACGCCGCTGCTGTTAATTCCGGCAGGTCTGGCGCTGATGATGTTTGTCTGGTTGCTGACGCTGCATCCGGCAGCAAGCGGGCGGGTGTATGCCGCTTACGGCGGCGTGTATGTCTGCACCGCGCTGCTGTGGTTGCGTTTTGTCGATGGCGTTAAGCTTAGCCATTATGACTGGGCGGGGGCGCTGATTGCGCTGTGCGGCATGTTGATTATTGTCGCTGGCTGGGGACGCGCTTAACGCGCGTGGTAAAAATCGACGCAGACAGCCATATCGCTGATGTTCATTCGCTAAGCGCGGTGGGTGAGACGATTCGTCGGCGTCCCGTTAATCCCGCTGGCTAAGCGCATTTCACCGCCTCGCTTCCTGCCGTCTCCGGCGCTACAGCAGACCTCACTTGTCTCCTTCACGTCGCCGTAAGAGTGTGACACAACGCGTCTTTTTTTAACTTCATACTTGTATGGTAGTAGGTCTGATGTTTTAATTTTGATCAATTGATGGCGATTTACCACACAGATGGACCTGCTGCGACGGCTATATGTCCGCGGGAGAAAGCCGTGCCGGGCATCGTGTTTGATGAAAAACGGGTTGCGAAATCCCGTATGAACCAGCCTGTCTGCCTGTGGCCGGACTGGAAGTGAAGACTTGTGGAACTGGTAAGGAGAGAAATGTGAAGAGTATTGTGATTCGTCAGCCTGATGACCTGGTCATCGAAGAACGCGCGCGGCCGGAACCTGCACCGGGAGAAGTGCGGGTAAAGGTTAAGCTGGCGGGGATTTGCGGTTCCGATAGCCATATCTACCGCGGGCATAATCCTTTTGCTAAATATCCCCGCGTTATTGGCCATGAATTCTACGGCATTATCGACGCCGTTGGCGATGGGGTGACGGACAGGAAGGTCGGCCAGCGGGTGAGCGTTGACCCGGTGATTAGCTGTGGTCATTGCTATCCTTGCTCAGTGGGGAAACCTAACGTCTGCACTTCTCTGGTGGTTCTCGGTGTCCACCGGGATGGCGGTTTTAGCGAGTATGTGGTTGTGCCGGCTCAAAATTGCTGGCTAGTGCCGGACACGGTACCCGATCGGCACGCGGTAATGGTTGAGCCTTTCACCATTGCTGCCAACGTCACCGGACAGGTTAAACCGACGGATCAGGACATCGCGCTGGTATTCGGCGCCGGGCCGATGGGCTTAACAACGATTCAGGTGCTAAAGCGGGTCTATCGGGTTAAGCAGGTGATTGTGACTGACCAGATCGACGAACGCCTGCAAATGGCGAAGCGCAATGGTGCCGACTGGACTATCAACAACGGTCAGACGTCATTAGCTGAATGTCTGCAGGATAAAGGCATTAAACCGACGCTGATTATTGATGCGGCGTGCCACCCGTCAATTTTTCAGGAGGCAGTGACGCTGGCCTCTCCGGCGGCCAGAATTGTGCTCATGGGATTCTCAACTGAACCCTCTCAGGTTGCCCAGCAAGGTATTACCGGTAAAGAACTGTCTATATTTTCATCGCGGCTGAATGCGCATAAATTCCCCGTTGTATTAGCATGGTTAGAGCAGGGGTTAATTGATCCTGAAGCACTTATTACCCATGCTTTTGAATATCAGAATATTGTTGATGCTATCGAAATTTTTGAAAAAGACAGAAAGAGCTGTTGTAAGGTTTTATTGACCTTTTGACTCTAATAATAAATGCAAGCTCGACTTCTAACAATTAGAGAAAATAATGATGACTACAGTAAATAATGAGAGAACAACGGCCGATCTCATCCGTGCGGCTGTGTCTGGGTGGTTAGGGACCGCTCTGGAGTTCATGGACTTTCAACTCTATTCTTTAGGGGCAGCGCTGGTTTTTCATGAAATCTTTTTTCCTGAGCAATCAGCCGCCATGGCGCTCATTCTGGCAATGGGGACGTATGGTGCGGGATATATTGCGCGAATCGTCGGTGCTTTTATCTTTGGCCGGATGGGGGACAAGATCGGACGTAAAAGAGTTCTCTTTATCACTATTACGATGATGGGCATTTGTACCACCCTGATTGGGGTGTTGCCTACCTATGCGCAGGTAGGCATTTTTGCGCCCGTGTTGCTGGTGACTTTACGTATTATCCAGGGGCTGGGCGCCGGGGCTGAAATCTCCGGAGCAGGTACCATGTTGGCCGAATATGCGCCAAAGGGGAAACGCGGCATCATTTCGTCGCTGGTGGCAATGGGTACCAACTGCGGTACGCTGAGCGCAACGGCTATCTGGGCAATCATGTTTTTCCTTCTTGACCGTGAAGAGCTGGTGGCATGGGGATGGCGAATCCCGTTCCTGGCCAGCGCAGTGGTGATGATATTCGCTATCTGGCTGCGTCTGAACCTTAAAGAAAGTCCGGTATTTGAACAGGTCAACGAGGGAAGCGAGCTGAAAACCGGCGCTGCGGATCGGGAGGCTACCTTTGGCGCGATGCTGAAAAGTAAATCCTTCTGGCTGGCAACCGGGTTACGCTTTGGTCAGGCGGGTAATTCAGGGTTATTGCAAACGTTCCTCGCCGGCTATCTGGTACAGACCTTATTATTTGATAAAGCCATTCCAACCGATGCCTTAATGATTAGTTCCGGGATCGGTTTTATCACCATCCCTCTCCTCGGGTGGTTATCCGATAAAATCGGTCGCCGCGTACCTTATATTATCGTGAATATCACCGCCATTTTACTGGCATATCCGATGGTCTCGATTATTGTTGATAAGAGCTACAGCGTCGGTGCAATTATGGCATCGTTGATTGTCATCCATAATATTGCCGTGCTGGGTCTGTTCGCGCTGGAAAATATCACGATGGCGGAAATCTTTGGTTCGCGTAACCGCTTTACGCGAATGGCAATTTCAAAAGAAACCGGTGGATTAGTTGCTGTGGGTTTTGGTCCGGTGCTGGCAGGTATTTTCTGTAATATGACGGGGTCATGGTGGCCGATTGTCGCCATGCTGATTTGTTACTCGTCTATTGGTTTACTCTCCGCTCTCCTTATGCCGGAAGTGCGCGACCGCGATCTGAGCTTGCTGGACGATGCGGCGGATGCCACTCCTCAACATCGCACGGTGAGAAGCGGTCAGTTAACCTGATCGGTTGACTGACTGACGTGCAAGCTGGCCGGGTGCGCAACCCGGCTTTTTATTTCCTCAACTCACGCTTAGTGAAACAGACTGTGAATGGTGAAATCTTCTTGTATGGTAGTTGATGGAAATCAAAGATGTTATACCAATTGCATGAGATGGTTCACCTCACAGAGGCATTCTCCTCGAGAATGGTTGATCAGTAATCATAAAAATGAGAGTCACCATGGAAAACACGCTTTTAACAGCCAAGGCAACGCTTCCTTCCTACGATCGCAGCCAACTGGTTTCGCGCATTGTCCATCTGGGTTTTGGCGCATTCCATCGCGCACACCAGGCGGTCTATGCCGATATTCTGGCGGCAGAACAGGGGAGCGATTGGGGCTACACCGAAGTTAACCTGATTGGCGGCGAACAGCAGATTGCCGATCTGCAGAAACAGGCTCTCCTGTATACCGTTGCCGAAATGTCGGCGGATGCCTGGACGGCCCGCGTGGTCGGCGTGGTTAAGCAAGCAATGCATGCAGAGGTCGACGGCCTGGAGAGCGTGCTGGCGAAGATGTGTGAGCCTCAGGTGGCGATTGTATCCCTGACGATTACCGAAAAAGGCTATTGCCACTCGCCGTCCACCGGCGAGATACAGCTGGAACACCCGCTGATCGCTGCGGATATCCTGAATCCGCACCAGCCGAAATCTGCGCCAGGCGTTATCGTTGAAGCCCTTGCGCGGCGCAAAGCCGCAGGCTTACCGGCATTCAGCGTGATGTCCTGCGATAATATGCCGGAGAACGGCCATGTCACGCGCAATGTGGTTTGTGCCCTGGCGCGTGCGATTGACGGCGATCTCGCCGACTGGATTGCGCAACAGGTGACCTTCCCGTCGACGATGGTTGACCGCATTGTGCCGGCCGTGACGGCCGACACGCTGGATAAAATCGAGCAGTTGACCGGGGTGCGCGATCCGGCGGGCGTAGCCTGTGAGCCGTTCCGTCAGTGGGTGATTGAAGACAACTTTGTGGCGGGTCGTCCGGCGTGGGAACAGGCGGGGGCCGAACTGGTCGCTGACGTAGTGCCTTTTGAAGAGATGAAGCTGCGTATGCTCAACGGCAGCCACTCTTTCCTCGCCTATCTGGGATATCTGGCCGGCTATCAGCATATCAATGACTGTATGCAGGATCAGAATTACCGCCGTGCGGCGCGCACTTTAATGCTCAACGAACAGGCGCCGACGCTGAAAGTCCAGGGGGTTGATCTGGAACATTACTCCGGGCTTCTCATCGACCGTTACAGCAACCCGGCGCTGAAGCACCGCACCTGGCAAATTGCGATGGACGGCAGCCAGAAACTGCCGCAGCGGATGCTGGATTCCGTGCGCTGGCATCTCGCGCAGCGCACCGACTTCAGCCTGCTGGCGATGGGGATCGCGGGCTGGATGTGCTATGTCGGCGGCGTTGATGAGCAGGGGCAGGCGATTGAGATCTGCGATCCGCTGCTGCCGGTGATTCAGCAGGCGGTCCAGAACAGCGCGGAGGGGCCGGAACGGGTGAAAGCGTTGCTGGGTATCGAAGCCATCTTTGGCCACGATTTGCCGCAGAACGGCCGTTTTGTCGATGCCGTGACGAACGCCTGGCTGTCGTTGAAAGAGCGGGGCGCGAAGGCGACCGTTGCCGCCTGGGCTCAGACCCACTAGCATTATCCCGCCCAGTCGACCTGATATTAAGACACCCATTCGGGTGTCTTATTTTTTGCAATCCGCGTCTGTTAACATCCGGGTCGGTTGTTTTCCTGGAATATAAAAATATTTATTGAATATTTTATAAAATATTGATCGAGGACATTGAATATACATAACTTTAGCTATCCAGAGTTAACTATATATAATTGATGTTTATTTTAATGAATATGTCAGATTACAGGGTTATTAGCGGTGTGGAACTGAAAATAAATATGTCATGATGTGCGCAGTGAAATTAAGTGCCTCGAAAAAAGGAGTCGAACATGTACAAGAAAATTCTCTTGCCCGTCGATGTGTTTGAAATGGATTTGAGTGATAAAGCGGTACGTCATGCTGAGTTCCTGGCGTCGGCTGAAGAGGGCGAAATTACGTTATTA
Organism: Klebsiella planticola ATCC 33531; assembly: GCF_000735435.1. Taxonomy (GTDB): domain Bacteria; phylum Pseudomonadota; class Gammaproteobacteria; order Enterobacterales; family Enterobacteriaceae; genus Klebsiella; species Klebsiella planticola. The sequence goes on from NZ_JMPP01000039.1 coordinate 19,819, forward strand.
AACGTATTGCCAAACAGCAGTCGTTCGGTTTTACGCGGATTCGCTGCGGATATTCAGAAATTCGAAACTTTTATGCAAGCGGAATCGGAAAAGAAAATGCAGACGCTGTCTCGTCTGTTCTCGATTCCCGCTGCGCGAATTCATACCCGGGTAGTATTTGGCAATGTTCGCGATGAAATACTGGCTATCGGTACTGCCGACGAGTTCGATGTGATTGTCGTGGGCTCACGCACGCCGGGCCTTTCCACCCATCTTCTCGGGTCAAACGCCGAATCTATCCTGCGCTACGCAAAAATACCGGTGCTGGTTGTTCGTTAGCGTATTTATCAATCAGGGCGGCAGTGTTGCTGTTTATTTGGCTGCCGCCGGAATCATTTACTCTTCACTAAACCAGTCGCGATTTTCCTGACGAATTAATAATACCGATTCACTGATTTCATGCAGGTGAATATTCATCGCGGTACCGACCGCATCGGCATCACGGTTTTCCAGGGCCTGAAAAATTTGATGGTGCTGACGCAACAGCATCTCCGGAGGCGTAATGTGATCGAGGCTCATGTAGCGGACCCGGTCAATTGTCGCTTTAATATTCTCGACGGTATCCCACGCCAGCTGACAGTCGGCAATCAGCGACAGTTTTTGGTGAAACTCATCATCCAGCTGAAAAAAATCATTTAATTGCTGACGCTCAACGGCAATACGCTGCTGATTAAGATTTTGCTCAAGCTGATAGATTTGTTCGGCGGTGATCATCCCGGCGGCACGACGCACCACGGCGCATTCGATAGCCTGGCGAACGAAACATCCGTTGCGAACCTGAGAAAGTGAGATCTTATTGACATAGCTGCCGCGCTGCGGACGAATTTGAATAAGACCATTCTCAGCCAGTTTGATAAAAGCCTCACGCACCGGTTGGCGGGAAACGCTAAAACGCACAGACACTTCTTTCTCAGACAGCGGGGTACCCGGCGGGATCAAACAATGCACGATATCATGGCGAAGGATACGATAAATTTGCTGGTTTACAGGCTGTGTCGGATTAAGTTGCAATTCTGCGGCCATTGATGGTTACTTTTATTGGGGGGTATGCGCTATTTTACGCGTTATTTGTCCATTCGCCCATACCCGGCCGCAAAGCGGCCAGGCTGTCGGTTTTAACCCGCGCGATGGACGCTCAGACCAGCAAAGCTTTGGCTGACCGGCATCATTTCCAGCGTGTTGATATTGACATGCGCAGGCAGGTTAGCGACCCACCATACCGCTTCGGTCACATCTTCCGGTGTTAACGCCTGGGTATTCTCGTAGGCTTTACCCGCTTTAGCATCGTCGCCTTTAAAACGCACGTTAGAGAACTCAGTACCGCCGACCAGGCCGGGCTCAACATCGGTCACACGAATGGCTGTACCGTGCAGATCGGTCCGCAGGTTGAGGCTGAACTGGCGCACAAAGGCTTTGGTCGCACCGTAAACGTTGCCGCCGGAATAGGGCCAGCTGCCGGCGGTGGAACCGATATTAATAATATGACCGCGGTTGCGTTCAACCATACCCGGCAGTACGGCACGGGTCATATAGACCAGTCCTTTGTTGTTGGTGTCGATCATATCTTCCCAGTCTTCAACGCTGGCTTTATGCGCCGGCTCAAGGCCCAGCGCCAGACCGGCGTTATTGACCAGCACATCGATGGCCTGCCACTCGGCCGGCAGCCCGGCAATCATCTCTTCAATCGCGGCGCGGTTGCGTACATCCAGTTGCGCGGTGTAGAGATTGTTGCCCAGCTCATCCTGCAATGTTTTCAGGCGCTCTTCACGACGCCCGGTGGCGATCACCTTGTGACCATTAGCGATAAAACGGCGAGTCATGCTTTCACCAAAACCTGCTGTTGCACCGGTAATCAGAATAATCATCATCGCTCCTGTCAATGTTCTCATCATGCCCCAACCGTCTCATGCCGGGGATTTCAATACCGTCTTGCTTAATATTTTTCGTAAAAACGGTCCGCCGGCGTATTGCTGCGCGCCAGGGGACAACACAAAAAGATTAAGCAATGACGATAACCGCTCGTTACCAGCACTGTAGCTACAAAAGAAAAGAGAGTCTACCTCCGTGGAACAAGCAATACGTTTCCAAAACAGGTAATTGCGACGGTGAGCGGGGGGAAAGCGACTTCCGCCGGGATAAACATCGCTATGGCAAGAGTGGGCGGTCTGGCGCTTTTGGCTAGCGGGAAAAGAGGTGGCCGGCTGGCCAATGATGCGAACCTTGTGGAAAAATAAACAAGAATGTATTCATGGCATGAATTGATCATCGACGCATTATAGGGATTGTTATTCTGCCGCCACACCACAGAAGCGCGCAGGATTGACACTTAAATCCTTGTCGCGCCGGCCTTTTGCGTCGGCGCTTTTTTGCCTGAGGAGGGTTCCGATGAACGAATGGGAAGAAGAAGAGAGCATTCCGACCCACGCCACCATAATCAGCACGGCAATCGATATTCTTGGCGTAACGGGCGCGCTGTTGCTGACCAGCGTTGTCTTTTTTTTGTTATGACCGTGTTCGGCTAGCGCCGCTCGCCAGCCGGCGGAAATGATTGCGGTCAATCAATGAGTTGCCTAATCTTACTGGATTACCGAGTCCAGGAGATGATGATGGCCGACAATAACCCTTTTTTGCGCGTCAGTCTGTTGCCTTATCAGGCACCTCAGTTTGATCTGATTGACGACACCCATTACCGACCGGCATTTGATGAAGGCGTTCGCCGTCAGCGGGAGGAGATCGCCGCGATAGTGAATAATCCGCAGCCGGCGGACTTTGCCAACACGCTGGTCGCGCTCGAGCAGAGCGGGCAGCTGCTGGCGCGCGTCACCCGGGTGTTTTTTGCCATGGCCGGGGCGCATACCAACCCGACGCTGCAGGCGCTTGATGAGCAATTCTCTGCTGAGCTGGCGGATCTGGGAAATGATATCTGGCTTAACGAAGCGCTGTTCCAGCGCGTGAAGCAGGTATGGCAGCAGCGAGACACCTTGCCGCCAGATAGCGAGTCCCGCCGGCTGCTGGAGATCACCTGGCAGCGTTTTACGCTGGCCGGCGCGACCCTGGCTGACGCGCAAAAAACGGAGCTGCGGGCTTTGAATACCCAGGCTGCGGCTTTGCAGAGTCAGTTTCAGCAGCGCCTGCTGGCGGCGGTTAAATCCGGCGGTCTGGTGGTTGACGACCCGGCACAGTTAGCGGGACTCAGCGATGAAGAGATTGCTGAAGCCGCAGATGCCGCGCGGGAAAAAGGGCTAAGCGACCGCTGGCTGTTGCCTTTGTTGAACACCACTCAACAGCCGGCGTTACTCGCCTTACGCCGTCGCCAGACGCGTGAGAATCTGTTTGCCGCCGGCTGGAAACGCAATCAGAAAGGCGATGCGAATGATACTCGCGAGCTGGTGCTTCGCCTGGCGGAGATTCGCGCCCGTAAAGCCGAACTGCTGGGCGTGACGGATTACGCCAGCTGGTCGATGGCCGACCAAATGGCGGCAACGCCCGAGGCGGCATTTGCGTTCATGCGCCGGATAGCCCCGGCCGCCCGGGCAAGAGCGGAACGCGAGCTGGCGGATATCCAACAGCTGATTGATAGCGAGGGCGGCGGCTTTAAGGCCGAGGCCTGGGACTGGTTATACTACGGCGAACAGGTGCGCCGGGCGACATTCGCCATCGATGAAGCACAGTTAAAACCCTATTTCTCCCTCGAGCGCGTTTTACAGGATGGCGTGTTCTGGACGGCGTCGCAGTTGTTTGGCCTGCGCTTTGTCGAACGGTTTGATATTCCGGTTTACCACCCGGACGTCCGGGTATGGGAGATCTTTGACGCCAACGGGGAAGGTC
>NZ_JMPP01000040.1 GCF_000735435.1 Klebsiella planticola ATCC 33531
GCGGCGGGGCGTGGATGGACGTCTTCGTTGAACAATCCACGCTGCTCGCGCAGCATCCGGTGATTTACAACGTTTGCAATTACCAGAAACCGAAGGCCGGCCACAGCGCGCTGCTCTCCTGGGATGAGGTCATCACCTTATTCCATGAATTTGGTCACGCGCTGCACGGGCTGTTTGCCAGTCAGCGTTATGCCAGTCTGTCGGGGACCAATACGCCGCGTGATTTTGTCGAGTTTCCGTCGCAGATCTATGAGCACTGGGCCAGTCAACCGCAGGTGTTCGCCCACTATGCGCGCCATTATCAGACCGGGGAAGCGATGCCGGATACGCTGCGTGAACGTATGTTACGCGCGGCGAAGTTTAATAAGGGCTATGACATGAGCGAGCTGCTGGCGGCGGCGCTGTTGGATATGCACTGGCATAGCCTCTCGTCGGCAGATATTCCGCGTGATGTCGATAGCTTCGAAGCGCTGGCGTTGCGTCAGGAGCAGATGGACCTCGCCGCGGTGCCGCCGCGCTACCGTAGCAGCTACTTCTCACATATTTTTGGCGGCGGCTATGCCGCGGGCTATTACGCCTACCTGTGGACCCAGATGCTGGCGGACGACGGTTACCAGTGGTTCGTTGAGCACGGCGGCCTGACCCGCGAAAACGGTCAACGCTTCCGCGAGGCGATTTTATCTCGCGGCAATAGTACTGATTTAGCAGAACTTTATCGCCAGTGGCGCGGGCATGATCCACAGATTGAGCCGATGCTGGAAAACCGCGGGCTGAGTGAGTAGAGCAACTTTGTGTCGGAAACAGAACCGGGCCCGGTGCCCGGTTTTATTTATCAGTTTTTCCTTCCCCAAAATCTCTGCTGAATGTCGGCGGCGGCGGTAAAATGTTGTCAGGAGGGGGATAGCTTCACACGCCAGAGACAATGACACTTTCTCTCTCCATCAGTCCTCTACCATCCACATATCAGCCTCCTCAAACATCTCCTGCACAGCACGGCTGATTTGTTCTTTTTCGTGCTTGCTGGCATCGGTGTTAATTGCCGGTAAGGTCATCATCGGCTTTACACGCACATCGGCATCGGGAAATATACGGTGAATTCGCTTCGATAATTCAGCTGCAATCGTCTCTTTCGCACCGGGCAGTCCCTCAAAGTTCCGCTTGTCATAAATCAGTTCCACAAACATATTTCATCCCTCTGCGTTAATTGTTGACGATATTTTTACTGTGGTTGCATACAGTATCAAGTTGAGTGGACGCCGTGAAGGTCAATCGTGCGATGCCGCGATTGTTTCTCGTGCGCCGCTCGCGAAACCGTCAAACAGTTCACCAGCAAAAGACCCGATGTTTAAACGTATCCCGATGTCTGCAAAGAAAATCGCCCGGCTTTTCTCTTTCCAACCTGCAGACCTCTTCCGGCGTTGTCCTCAGTGACGCCCTGCGCCCGGAACGGCGTTGTTAAACAGGTAAATATTAACTCTTTGTAATTAATATTTTTTTTGCTGTTTATTTGCCTCCGCTTAGACGAGAATATCCTCCCCGATAATGAAATGGCTGAAAAGGATCCGCTATGTTAGAAAAATACTTTCAATTTGATGGTGATAGTGGCGACGCGGCTATCGAGAAACATAAACGTTTGCTCGCAGTTCAGGCAGCATTAGAAATTTCAAAAGCCGCCGTCTCTTCATCAACCGCAAATTCCGGTATTCGTAGCCAGATGGATTTACGTAATGTGGCTCAGGAAGTCGCTTCCTTAGCCGATGCCATTCAGGATGCTCTCGAAGGTTACGAGGAAAACTAATCCTCCATCGCTGCGCTGTCTCCACGTCAGGCCTCGCGTTTGCGAGGCTTTTTTACGTCCGGGAGGCATTGTCCGGGGAGTTCCTGTTCGAGACCGCCCGCGGCGCGGCTAGGGTCTGTTCTCGTCTGCGGACCAGTGCCTGATCAGCGTTGCGCCGATGGCCGCAATCTGTTTATTGCGTTCATCCATTGTGGCGGGGGTCCCGGTCAAATAAATCACCACGATGCGCGCAGCTTTACCGTCCGGACCGAGAGCAGCGATGATCCCGCGCGAGCCGCGATTGCCGGCTCCGGTCTTATCGGCAATAAACCAGCCCGCCGGCAGCACCGATCGCAACAGCGGCCCCGCAACTTTGTCCTCTACCATCCAGCGTTGCAACTGCTGCTGCGAGGCGCTGGAAAGCACGCGGCCGGTCAACAGATTTCGCAGTGTCCTGGCCATCGCTTGCGGAGTCGTGGTATCTCGCACGTCGCCCGGCCGCGCTTCATTGAGTTCCGTTTCCCAACGGTCAAGCCGCGAAGTCTGGTCGCCGCTGTGGCGCAGGAAGCTGGTCAGCCCCTGCGGGCCGCCGAGAGTGGTCAACAGCAGGTTTGCCGCCGTATTATCGCTCAGGGTAATGGCGGCAGCGCACAGTTCGCCCACGGTGAGCCCATCGGTAAGATGCTTTTCCGTCACCGGCGAATATTCCACCAGATCCTGCTGCCGGTAATGGATACGGCGATCGAGCTGTTCTTCACCGGCATCGACACGCGACAAGACTGCGCCGCAGAGCAGAACTTTAAAAGTGCTCATCATCGGGAACCGTTCGTCAGAACGATAGCCGGCCAGCAGTTGCCCGGAAGCTAAATCCAGTTCGGCGTAGCCGACCCGGCCCTGAAGCTGGCTTTCGGCTTGTTTAACCGTCGTCACCGTAGCTTGATGCGCCCAACCGGGGAGCGCCAGGGCGGCTAACAATGGGAGAAGGGCGAATCGATATTGACGCATAGCGGAATGGTTCCCTGGGGTTGTGGTACACAAGTCGATCTGGCGGGTTTTGTGGACGTCACGGAAAATAAACAAAAAAATAAAGACAAATAAGAGTTATGAAGATTCACAATTTCTCTTTTTTCCTTCATCATCTGCCAGCTTTTACCAGTAATAATCAATGCTTAGCTCAGTATATGAAAGAGTTTTTTTCATTCGGGCTGGTATGAACTATAAGAATGTACTGAAGGTTGTGTAAATGCTCTACGCCGTCGGCGATCACATATTAACCATTGATCCATCCGGGAGGAACATGGTGGACCCGCTAATCAAGGTCATGCTGGTGGGGGGAAAGGCGGATGGCCTGTTGGTCAGCGTCGCCGGCACGGCGACGGAACTGTCCGTCACCGCCGCGCAGTATGGCGCGAAATCTGGCAATCCGCTGAGCTATCGGATTGTTTCGCAAACGATCGATGACGAACGTTATTTTTTCGGCGTGTTTAGCGAAACCCATGACGATGCCGACAAGCTCAAACGCGTGGCCCTGACCCGAGGCATGAAAAAGTCTCTCCGCTGAGTGCGTCCTTGCCGGACGATTGACCTTCGTCCGGCCTGACCGTGTTATCATTCCCCTTGTTTACCACTGCCGCAGCGCGGAGTTTTTTCATCGGGAGCACCATGATTCACCATATCCGCATACAAAATTTCAGATCGGTCAGGGATATCGAGCTGGAACTGGGCGCGCTCAACATCGTGTTTGGGCCGAATGGCTGCGGCAAGTCCAACATTTACAAAGCCATTCACCTGTTAACCGCCTCCGCGGACGGCAAGTTCTCAAGCTATATCAGTGAGGAGGGCGGCCTGGAAAATGTGATGTGGTCAGGGCGAACGGCAGCGACGGCGCGCCACCCGCGTCGGCTGCAAATTTCCTGTCTGACCGCCGAGTTTGACTACGAGCTCCAGGTGGGTTTCCCGGAAAAGCTGCCTTATCCCACCCAGTTTATGCTCGACCCGATTGTCAAAGAGGAGTCCATCTGGCTGGCGGGATTCTCCCGGCGACCATCCGCCAGGGTTTTGCAGCGCAAAAACCAGGCCGCGTTCCTGCTCGATGTCAACGGCGAGAAAAATACCTTCACCGACACGATTTATGAAAACGAGTCGATCTTTGGCCAGTTGGGCGAGCCGCACCGCTTCCCGGAAGTTTCTCGCGTTCGGGAAACTATGCGCCAGTGGCGCTTCTACCACGAATTTAACATCAGCCGACATTCGGCGCTGCGGCATCCGACGGTAGGTTACCGTTCACCGGTCCTCGACAGCGACGGGCATAATCTTGCCGCCGCTTTTCAGACGATTGTCGAAATTGGCGCCGAAGAGTTGCTGCACGAGATTCTGGCCGCCGCTTTTCCGGAGTGCGCGTTCTTCTGCGAAAACGAAAACTCGCGTTTCTCGATTAAGATGCGGCGCAACGGCGTGTTTCGCCCGCTGCTGGCGGCGGAAATGTCTGACGGCACGCTGCGTTTTTTATGTCTGGCGGTAGCGCTGTTGAGCCCGCGCCCGCCGGCATTCCTGGCAATTAACGAACCGGAAAACAGCCTGCATCGGCAGATGTTCCCGGCGCTGGCCCGGCTGATTGTCGAGGCCTCCCGCTATAGCCAAATCTGGTTGACCAGCCACTCTGCCGAGCTGGCGGCGCTTATCTCCTCACAGGCCGAGAGCCGGATATACGAGCTGGAAAACAGCGACGGCGAGACGCGAATCAAAGCCGCAGCGGCCGGATAATGTTCGCGGCCCGTCTTACGCAACGGGCCGCGAATTTGCGGTTTACGCGGCGTTGTTATAGCCGGCGGTCGGCAGCAGCGTTTTACTGCCTTTCAAGGTGAACAGCGAGATAACGGTAAAGCCCAGGGTAATCGAACCCAGAATCAGATAAGCCTGATGGAAGCCGACGGTGTCGTACATGCGGCCAACCCATGCCGACAGCACGACGCCAGAGAGCTGCTTCGATAAGTTAAAACCGATCAGGAACAGGGTGGCGGACAGTTTCGGGTTAAATGCTGAGGAAATATATTTAAAGGTGCCGACCAGCAGGAACGGAACTTCAAACATATGCAGCATTTTTAAGATAACCACCTCGACCGCCGTCGTGGCGAATGAAGATCCGAGAATACGTACGGACATAATCATCCCGGCGGTTAGCAGCGCATTTTTCGCCCCGATACGGTTCACAATAGCCGGGGCGCAGAACATGATCAGCGCATTCAGCAATTCGCCGCCGGTGGTGACGAAGCCAAAGACTTCGGTTCCGCGCCGCGGGTCGGCAAAAAAGCCTTTAAAAAAATTGGCAAACTGCTGGTCAAATACGTCATAGACGCTGGCAACGCCGACCACATAGATAATAAATCCCCAGAATCGCGGCATTCGCAGCAGCTCGGCGGCGACGCGCAGAGAAAACGCCTGACGGTTTGCGCCTAAGGCATCCATAACCTGGGCGCTGTTGCTGCTTTCCGGACGGGAGAACCACAGCAGCACCCCGAGCACCAGTGCAAAGCCGGAGGCGATCCAGAAGGTGATATTGGGATCAATGCCAAACAAGATGCCGGTGATTGAGGCGCAGAGCGCCCAGCCGACACAGCCAGCAACGCGGACCTTGCCGTATTCGAAACGGTTGGCGCGACTGACTCGCTCGATATAGGCTTCGACCGCGCCGGAACCGCTGGAGAAGACAATGCCCAGATAGAGTCCACCTACCAGCGCCCCGGCGATAATATTGACCTGCAACAGCGGTGAGAAGACAAATATAAAGAACGGGGCAAACAGAATTAATAAGATGGTGATGGTCCACAGCAGGTGTTTACGCAGCCCTAGCTTATCGGATATCAAGCCAAATATCGGTTGGCAAATAATGGCGAACAGCGAAATAGCAGAGAAGACAACCCCGGTTTCCGTTTTAGTTAAATGGTTTACGTCCGCCAGCCATACCGGGAAAAACGGGAAGTAGGCCGACATAATGAAGTAGTAAAAGAAAAAGAACAGCAGGAAATAAATAAAATTATGCCGTTCGCGTGGCGCCAGTTCAGAGAATTTCATAGAGATGTTCCAGTGTTATTATACTCGTCATCATTCCAGCTGCCTGATCCTGGCGGCACGCTGTTCCCTTGGTGATACTCGCCATCCCTGGGCTTCGGCCCGAATTCTGCCCATTTCCGCCACGGTGCATCCCGAATATGCGGGTATAGCCGTTTTAAAGGGGGCGAGAGCCCCCGTTGAGGGTTTAGCGTAAAGACAGTGAGAGCTGGTACTGCCACCGGGTCCCGAGCAGCAGCCACTGCGGCAGCACGCTTGGTGTCCACGAGTCATCGCCGCCGACGCCCATATGCTCGCCGTCGAGGGTGATCCAGACGCCTTTTTCCGCGGCCATCCGGTGCCAGTGGTCGGTTGCCATGAGCTGCTCGGTGCTGTAGGGCTGAACCGAGAAGTGGAAGTCACCGGTCACGTGCCAGCGTCCCCAATCCAGCGCTTTGTTGTCGCAGCGCAGGCCGTTTTCCGTCGGGAAAATATAGGGCGTGCTCATCGCTTCCAGCGGAAGCTGCCAGCGGGCGAAACAGGCGCTGCTCTTCCGGTCAGGGTAGTTTTCATGCGGCCCGTAGCCGAGCCACGAGACCGGCGACTGCTGGTCTGGGACCTGGAAGTGGAGGCCCACGCGTGGCAGCGGCGGCAGCGTGCCGGCCCGCTCTCCGCTCACCGCCAGATGCAGATGGCCATCGCTATCAAAAGTCATCCGCCACTGGCTGACGATGACCACTTCGTCGCCGCGCAGATAGTGCCAGCGGCTGTCGACGATGGTCTCATGTGCCAGGCGCTGCGCGGTGCAGCGAACGCAGCGCGCGTCGAGCGCATAAAGTCCGGCGCTTTTCCAGCGCTCAACCCAGGCGTTGGGGTCGATACGATCCGTTTCGCTCACGCCGATATCGTTGTCCAGCGGAGCGCGAACGAACTGGTCGCGCAGCGGAGACAGCAACTGCTCTGCGCCTTCCGCCAGCCAGTGAGTTAACAAGCCGCTCTGACGATCGATAACCCATTGCTGAGATCCCTGACGGACGGTGAAGCTCTCATCATCGATGGTCAGCTCCGGTGCCGGTCCGACGGCGGCGGGTGCGGGTAAGGCCAGCGGGGCGGCAAGGGAGAACTGCGCCCAGGCCACGCGGTGCCCGGCGTCAGACCACGCCGTCGCCTGCGGCTGGACAACTTCCAGCGTCAGCCAGACCTCTCTGGCGCCTGCCGGCAAGGTCAGGCCGTCGCATAAGGTAAAATCTTCCTGGCCCTGCGGCGCGAGGTTCAACGCCAGGCTGCCGCTGGCCACGGTTTCACCGGCGGACTGCACCTGCCAGTTCAGCACTTCATTATCGGTGGCGCGGAACAGGTATTCGCTCGCCACACCGATCCGCAGCGGGGACTGCGCCAGCAGGGAAAACTGGAAATATTGCTGGGCATGTTTCGCTTCAATCAGCGAAGGATGAGGACGGCGATCCGGGAATACCAGCCCGTTCATGCAGAACTGCCGGTCGTTTGGCGTGTCGCCAAAATCCCCGCCGTAGGCCCAGCCCACGCTGCCGTCCTCGAAGGTCTTTTCAATTGCCTGATCTGCCCAGTCCCAGATAAAGCCGCCCTGCAGGCGCGGATATTCGCGGAAAGCCTGCCAGTAATCGGCAAAATTACCGAGGCTGTTGCCCATCGCGTGAGCGTATTCGCAGAGAATCAGCGGTCGCTGTTCGCCGGGCAGGCCAATCCACTTTTTAATGCTCCATTTCGGCACTGCCGGAATCAGCTGATCGCGTTCCACGCGGGCGTACATCGGGCAGATAATATCGGTCGCCGTGCTGTCGGCGCCGCCGCCTTCGTACTGGACCGGACGCGTAGGATCTTCGCGTTTCAGCCAGTGATACATGGCTTCATGGTTCGCACCGCAGCCGGACTCGTTCCCCAGCGACCAGATAATAATCGACGGATGGTTACGGTGGCTTTGCAACATCCGGGTGACGCGGGCGCTGTAGGCCGGCAGCCAGGCCGGATCGTCGGACAGGCGGTTCATTGGCACCATGCCATGGGTTTCGATGTTCGCCTCATCGACCACGTACAGGCCGTAGCGGTTGCACAGCTCATACCAGCGTGCGGCGTTGGGATAGTGCGAACAGCGCACGGCGTTAAAGTTATTCTGCTTCATCAGCAGAATGTCCTGCAGCATATCCTCTTCGGTCACCACCTGGCCGCGCTGGTGGTGGTGCTCATGGCGGTTCACCCCGCGGATCAGCAGCGGTTTGCCGTTGAGCAGCAGCAGGCCGTTGCTGATCTCTACCCGGCGAAAGCCGATGTCCCAGGCTTCAGCTTCAACCAGCTCTTCGCCGTGCCACAGGGCAACCACGGTACGATAGCAGTGGGGCGTTTCCGCGCTCCATTGCCGCGGTTTTTCCACCGCCAGGACCAGCGTTGCCCGTTCGGCATAATGGCCCCGTTCATCAACTGGCGCAGAACCTGGGCGCTGGCGCTGGCGGGCAACCAGCTGTTCGCCATCCCACAGGCTGACTTCTGCCACCAGCCCGGCCAACTGCGCATCAGCGGCGGCGATGGCCAGATTAACCTGCAGTTCACCATCGCGATACAGCGCATCCAGCTGCGGGGAAATCTGCACGTCGCTCAGGTGCTGCTTCGGTTTGTTCAGCAGCCACACCGAGCGGAAAATCCCGCTCATGCGCCACATATCCTGATCTTCCAGCCAGCTGCCTGCGCTCCAGCGCAGGACCATCACGCACAGGCGGTTGTCGCCCGCCCGTAGATAGGGGGTCAGGTCGAAAGCAGCCGGCAGCCGGCTATCCTGGGAGTAACCGACCCATACGCCGTTACACCACAGATGAAACGCGGAGTTAACGCCGTCAAAAATAATTTGCGTCAGGCCATCGGCCAGCCAGTTTTGCTCCAGCGTGACGTTTAGCGAGTACAGGCCGGTCGGGTTCTCTTCCGGGACACGCGGTGGCGTCGTCTCGATGGGATAGCGGACGTTGGTATAGATCGGTGCGTCGTAGCCTTCCATCTGCCAGTTAGAGGGCACGGGGGTGCAGCGGCTGGTTTCGAGATCGCGCTCGATCCAGCGGCTATCGACGGCAAACGGGCTGGGGGACCAGCAAAATTGCCACAGCCCGTCGAGCAGGCGGAGGCGGTCGGAGGGGCGGTTGTCCCGGGCGTCGTCGAGCGATCGCCAGCTGGCAAACGTGGGGTGAGCCGCTAAACGATTAAGGTGAGTAATGGTCTGATTTTGCCAGTCTTCACGGGCCAGTACATCGTGAAACGTCAACGAGCGAACCGCGTTTGAGTCATGTTGTTGCATAGGCATACCTGACGGATAAGTGAAAAAAATGTCATTCGCTAGACAAGGATGATGCCGTTATCAGATATTTTCTATCAGGCCGCAATACTGGCGAAAATGAAACCGACTCACGATCACGAAACTTCAGAATCAGAGCTGATTTTTGTCGTCAGTTAGACATAAAATGTTAGCGGACGACATTTGGCGTATTCAGACTGATTTTGCACAGAGAGGGGGGGATTATGCAGCGGCGTTCGGCAACCTTAGATGATGTGGCACACGAGGCCGGCGTTTCGCAACAAACGGTCTCCCGGGTACTGAATCGTCCCGATGTGGTCTCCGCGCGAACTCGCGAGAAAGTGATCCGCGCGATGCAGGCGCTGCATTATGTTCCCAACCGATCGGCGCAGCTGCTGGCGGGGAAAGCGGCACCTTCAATCGGGCTGATTACGGCGTCGCTGACGCTGCACGCGCCATCACAAATCGCGTCGGCGGTGAAAAGCCATGCCGGGGCTCATCAGCTGGAAGTGTCCATCGCCATGCCCGAACGCAGCGATTACGCTTCACTTCAGACCCGGCTGGATGAGTTTCGCGCTCAGCATATTCGCGGCGCGATTATCAGCCTGCCGCTGGAGAGCAGCATCGCGGAACGGCTGGTGCAGGAAAACCCCGATATCGCCTGTCTGTTTCTTGATGTGTCACCGGAGACGGAAGTCTCCTGCGTGCGTTTTGATCATCGTGATGGCTGCGGCGCCTGCGTGCGGCATCTCTGGGAGCTCGGCCATCGCGATTTTGGCCTGCTGGCCGGTCCGGAAAGCTCGGTCTCTGCCCGGTTGCGCCTCGGTAGCTGGCGGGAGACATTGCATCGCCTGGGCGTGAGCCAGGCCGTGACGGTATTTGGCGACTGGAGCGCCGCCAGCGGCTGGCAGAAAACCTTTGAACTGCTCCACCTGCAGCCACGGATCAGCGCCATCGTTGTGGCTAATGACCAGATGGCATTAGGGGTACTCAGCGCGCTGGCGCAGCTTAATCGTACCGGCAACAGTGCCGTTTCGGTCACCGGCTATGACGATACGGCGGACAGTCTTTACTTTCAGCCGCCGCTGACGACCGTGGCGCAAAACTTCGATCTGCTTGGTAAACGGGCGGTGGAGCTGCTGACCCAGCAGATGGCGGCGCCGCAGGTGCCGATCCGCGAACTGCTCCCCACCCGATTGATCGTCCGCCAGTCAACCTGGCCTCGTGAGGGGGAATATTCCCGCGATCCGCTGATTGCGCAGCTCAAAGCGCTGGTGGATAAACTGTAAGCGGACGTCGGTTTAACTTTCATTGAAGATAACTATGCTAGCGTATGGCCAGGCGTAGAAGGAGAGGGAAAATGCCTCTACGTAAAATGCAAAACACAATCTATCCATGCAAGCATTTATTCACCGCCAGCTATCTGGCGGTTTTTTTTTGCCGCCATTCCCGCCTCAGCTATCGCTATTTTGTTTTATTCTGCAACTTGTCCATTAAACGTACACTGAGAAGAATAAAAGCGCTGTTTAGCAAGGCGGCGGTGCGGCGACTCTCGCGGGTTATAGTTTTTCACCCAGCATAAAATGCTGCTGAAGAGGGGCGGAGTATCCCGCTCTCCGTGCCGGTAAAAATGGCGCTATGTCCAGCGGATTATGATCCAAATTTAAATTTAACTCTTTGTTACAGAAGGCTTTCAATTTGATCGTAATAATCAAATCTCTTGTTTTGCACATTAAGGATAATTGATTGTGAATAAACTTTTCCGTAACACCCTGCTTGCCGTGGCGATGACCGCGGGTTTCTCCATGGCCGCTCAGGCAGCCACCGCTGACGAAGTACCGCCGGTTTCTCAGGACCCGGTGGTGCAGCACCTTAAGCTGAGTAACGATCAGGTGACAAAAATTAAGGGTCTGCATCAGGAGTTTGAAACCAACGTCAACAATATCAAAATCGAAGGTTTCAAAGATGGCGCGCTGATCGATGTTATCCAGTCCGGCAAGTGGGATGAGGCGAAAGTGAAACAACAGCTGGCTGCTTTTGGACAATTAGATCAGCAGGTCCGTTACTACCGCGTGAAATACTATTTTGGCGTCAACCAGGTGCTGACCCCGGAACAGCGTACCCAGGTTAAAAAAGATCTCCAGGAAGCGCTGAATTAATTTCGAACCCGCCAGCAATGGCGGGATTCTCTTTTTGCAGGATCGCATCACCAGCGACAGAATGAAAAATGAGCCATTATGAAGAGATTCCTGTTCATCGCTCTCGGCTTTCTCGCCTTTACCTGCCAGCCCGGCTTTGCGGGTAGCAAAACCGTGGTGGATTACGGCGTTGTGCAGCAAAGTCAAATCATCACCCGCGAGACTCGCAGTCAGCCGCTGCGAACGCTTGCCGCCGGCGCGGTTGGCGGTGCTATTGGCCACCAGTTTGGTAACGGGAGCGGGCAAACGGCGATGACGGCGGTGGGCGCGGTTGCCGGAGCCAGCGCTTCGCATCACCGGCAAACGCAGCGCCAGGCCGCCCGGCAGATCGAACTGACGATCAAAACGCAATCTGGCCAGCTAATCCAGGTGCTGCAGCCAGATGATGGTCGACTGACCTTCAATAAAGGCGATAAGGTTCGCATCCTGACCTCCGGTGCAAATACCAACGTTGATAAATCCGTGTAACCCGCAGGCCGCCTGCGGATAGAGGCAGGCGGCCTCTCTCTTTGCCGCTTGCCGGTTACGCCTTCACTGCGCATAAAAAGAGGAAAAAATCCTCTGAGCATCAGCCTCTTGTGATAGTATTGAGAATTATTATCAATATGGAAGCTGATGATGAAAATATCCAGGGCCTTTCTGTTTGCCGGCTGCTGCCTGATATCCGCCTGCACCAGCCAGATGAAAGGAGTTGCGCCTGAGCAGCTGGTCTCCACGCCACCCGTTTATCCCTATTACGCTCTGGCCAACCATCTTGATGGGGAAGTGAAGATCCGTTTTGATGTTGGCGCCAACGGTAAAGTGGAGAAAATGTGGATATTAACCTCTGAACCACAGCACCTCTTCGATGATGCCGTCATTTCCGCCGTGGCAAAATGGCGTTTTGAGAGCAATAAGCCCTATAAGGGAATGACCAAAACCATCCGCTTTAAATTAAACAATGCCGGTTAGCGTTAATTCGGCAGCCGATCTTTCTGTTCTACGTTCACCCGGAATTGTTCAGGATCTCTTTGCCGTTGGTCGTCCTTTGTCATTCAGGCAAAACATCGGCGTGCCGGGATAGCGAGGGCAAAGACGAGGGCCAGAACGGCTGGATTCCCCGAAGTCACTTCACGGTTGTGCGCTAATTTGCCGCTATTTTTGCAATAAAAATAAGGCCGATGGCGACTTTTTGCGGCGAGAAACGTATGCCGTGAGAAGGTAAAGCATTGACCTGACGAGCAAAGAGATACGAATAAAAATTGTTCTCATAGACAAAAGTGTGATCGCGATCAATATGACCAGCCATGAGTAACATTAAACATAGCTAATGTATTCATTCTAAAAATAATCAGGTGGTATTCGATGGCTATCAAGGACTTCTTTGCACAAACGGAACCCGGACGCCGACGTTATGGCGTGGCAACAGGCGTGGGGATTATCGCAGGTATTATGTCGGCATTTGTGAAGTGGGGGGCCGAAGTTCCGTTACCGCCCCGTACTTTCTCCGGCGGCAGGGATGAGTTTAACCCGCCCTATCTTTTTTTACGTGATTACCTGGGGATTGATCCTACTCACACCGTTTATACCTTCTCAGAACACATCATCAATCCGGTGATGGTGACACATATTATTTTCTCGCTGGTATTTGCCATTGGCTATTGCGTGGTGGCAGAAGTTTTCCCCAAAGTAAAACTATGGCAGGGGGTATGGGCGGGTATCGTCGCCACTATCGCCGTTCACTGGATCTCTTTCCCTTTATTAGGTCTGACGCCTTCTCTGCTTAATATCCCCGCCGACGAATATATTTCGGAACTGGTCGGGCATATTTTCTGGTTCTGGGCGATAGAGATGATCCGTCGCGATCTGCGAAACCGCATCACTCATGAACCTGATGCCGAAGTTCCGCTGAATTCACCGTTCAGATAATTGCCGCAAAAGCGACAGCAATGACGGGCTCGCGACGGCGGGCCCGTTTTACGTCATCAGAGGAGTCTCAGGCGCAGACCTAAATCCTGTGGATAGGGGTTAAAGTAGTTTTGCGTCAGCAAATAGCGGTCCGGAAATTCGCCCAGGTAGTGTTTGAGCAATGTCATCGGCGCGAGTATTGGCAGCAAACCGGCGCGATAGTTGAGGATCACCTCGCGAAGTTCGCCGCGCTGGCGGCTACTGAGCCGTTCGCGGAAGTAGCCCTGGATATGCATCAGCACGTTGGTATGGTTTTTCCGCGAAGCGGGTTGTTTCAGAATGGCCATCAGCTTAGTGCGATACGCGACAAAGAAGGCATCCAGATCTTCCCACTGATGAAGGGAGGCAACGAAAGGCCCAATTTCGCGATAGCCCGCCTGGTCATGCGCCAGCAGCTGCAGCTTGTACTGGCTATGGTAGTCCAGGAGAGCACGACGGCTGAGTCCCTGCGCGCGCAGGGTATTCAACTGGTGCAGAGCGAAGACGCGCTCGACAAAGTTTTCCCGCAGCACCGGATCGTGCAGGCGGCCATCCTCTTCTACGGGCAGCCACGGGTAGTGCGTGAGCAATTGCTGCGTGAAAAGACCCACTCCTTCTTTACGCCCGCGGTTACCGTTTTCGTCATACAGCCGCACGCGCTCCATACCGCAGCTGGGCGATTTCGCACAGACCACAAAGCCAGAGAGGGCGTCCACGCTGGGGAGAAATGAGCGGGTAAATTCGGCCATTTTCTCCGTCACATCATCGTGGGGCGTTTGGCTAAAACGCATCTCAATGGTCCCTTCGGTGGTGTGCACCAGACGAAGGGCCGGGCGAGGCGCGGGCAGGCCAATGGCCATCTCCGGACAGACGGGTTTGAAGGCGACCCAATCCGCCAGTTCATCCATGACAAAGCCCATCCGTTTATGTCCACCGTCAAAGCGTACGGCGGAGCCGGTTAAACATGCGCTGATGCCGACCGCGGGTTGCGTGTTCATGGTGCCATCCTCATGATTGCATTGGTTGTAGGAACAACAGGAGCCGCGTCGGTTGCCGGGCCGCGCGACGTCTTCACATACCTAAAACTTACACAATAACTAATATTTGTCCAAGTATTGGCGAGGATATTTATTATTATTTATTTAATTCATGAAGTTATATTTGACGATTTTTACCGGCCCTTTCCGTCAGGCGATGTGGAAAAGCGCGGAGGACTCAATCTCCTTGAGCCGTATCGGCGGCCGCTTCCGGCGAGGCATCGCCGCAGGAGAGGGAGATAACGTCGAGGGCATTGACCTGCTGCCGCCAGCATGCAATCTGTTTTTTGCGGGCTGCGGTCAGTTTTCCGGAGGTGACCAGCAGCCAGTTGCGCTGCGGGAAAACCTCGGGCGCCAGAGCCGCCGGCGGGACGGGAAGGAGATCGATACGCTGGCCCTGGCCGCTACGGGCGAGGGCCTCCAGCCAGATTTCGCAGGGGTCGGAGAGATGCCAGCCGGTTATCAGCCAGTTATCTCCCGGCGCTTTTTTGTCGCCTTCGAGGCAAAACGAGGTATAGGCGATAATGATCCCGTCAAGGATTTCGCGCAGCGTCATCACCGTCGGGATGCGGGCAGACAGTTTACCGCGTAGCGGACGCAATACTTTCGTTACCAGCTCCGGGCGAGGGGACTCGCGGCCTGAATCGTAGATCAGCTGGCGCAGGGCATCGATTTTACCCTCCTTAAGCCGCTGCAGCATGGTTTCCTGCAGGTTTAACCAGTTGTCAGTACGCCTCGTGACGGGGCTATCCAGCAGAGGTTTCACCTGGCTGACGGGAACGCCTTTTTGAATCCAGTCGAGAATTTTGAGCGCCTGCTGAACATCATCATCGCTGTACAGACGGTGTCCACCCTCTGTACGCCGCGGTTTGAGCAGACCATATCGACGCTGCCAGGCGCGAAGCGTGGTGGGGTTAATCCCGCAAAGCCGGGCAAATTCACCGATGGAGTAAGACATGAAGGAGACCTGAAAAGAGAGGATAGTCCCAATATACTATGAATCATTGCCGGGTAAATGTTAAATGACTACGGCCGCGTAGCCCTGGGCGGTCGCTGCTATCGCGCAGATGATATCAGGCTCCGGTCATGCCGCCGAACGGCGTTATTTCAGCGTTCGCGACGACGTCAAATGCCTCTTTCCGCGACCGCTTTGGCGTCGACTCCAGGCACCCGTCGGCCACCGGTGTTCGCGAACAACCGCAGGCGCGTCCCGCGGATCCTGAAATGGAATAAATTGATAACTTCAGTGTGGTTTTAAGGTTTCGTTAATTAACCGCAACGATACTGATGAAATCAACCTTCCCGTAAACAACATGGTTAAATGATGAAAGACCGGTTATGTAATGCGCTTCCTCACCGCGACACCCCTTTTTTTCGTGCGCTACATATCAGCGTAGCGGTATTGGTTTTATTGCAGATTATTAACTCTGACTTTACTGAAAGCGAGGCCCTCGGCGACGTTAACCTGGCTGGGTTCATGACATGGTTTCATGTTATCTCTGGATTTACATTGATTGCTCTGGGTATTGTGATGCTTATCTGGATGCTGACACAGCGTGGTTTTCATTACTATTTTGCCTGGCTGACGCTCGATTTTCGCGGCATGGCTGCCGATCTCAAGACGCTGATTGCATTGCGTCTACCTGACGCGCATGCCGGGGGAGTGGCGGCATTCATTCAGGGACTGGGTGTTCTGGCACTGCTGGGCGTGGCTTTGTGTGGCGGGCTCTGGTTTGTGCTGAATACCGCGTTTGGTCCATCCTCTGCGCTGGCACATGATGTTCTGGGCTTGCATAGATTCCTGACCGTATTCATTGAGACTTATTTCTGGGCCCACGGAGCCATGGGATTACTGCATATTTTCCTCAAAGTCCGCAGTCAAAGGAATAACCCGGTGACGGAATAATTATGTTAGCGAGAGAGCGGCTGCATTATTGTGCCCGACAAATGCCGATGTCTTGTACTGTATTTCTCAAATAACCGTTCTCCCGGCACTCAAACCGCCGTCAGGACTTTACCTGGCGGCCATCTGGAATGCTGAACTTTTCTTTCCGGTGAATGATGCCGGTTCATTCTCTGAAGGCACGATGGGAGATGATGCGGGTTGCAACATCTGCCAAAAATAAGAAAACATGAAATTGTTAAGGGTATAGCTTTGTCATATGTTTAAAGTGTCCACGTAATCTTAAGGAACCGTCATCATGTTTAAGCGTCGCACTCTCAAAACTGCACTTGCGGCGGTTATATCGCTTGTCGTTGTTGCTGCACCGGTTTATGCAAACCCAGGAAATGGAAATGGCGGTGGGCATGGCAATGGGGGGAGTAACCACGGGAACAGCGGCAATCATGGCAACAGCGCAGACCATAGCAACAAAGGCCAGGGGAATGGGAAGTCTGGTGAGGATCATGGCAACCGCAAGAACTACGGAAAACCAGACCACGTTGACTCCGATATCAGCTTCTCGCGGGCGCGCTCCCTGGCAGTCAATTATGGTCTGGTGGGTTATAAGGCGCTCCCCCCGGGTATCGCGAAGAATTTAGTCCGCGGCAAACCGTTGCCTCCGGGGATTGCGAAGAAAACGCTCCCGGCATCCATGATTAACGATTTACCGTATTATCCAGGATATGAATGGCGTGCGGTTGGCGATGATTTGGTGCTGGTCGCATTAAGTACGGCAATCGTGACATCAATTATTAATGGTGTTTTTGACTAACGCTAACCTGTTTACTCTGAGGCCCCGCAAATGCGGGGCCTTTTTATCGGCGAAAGCTGCACAGGGCAGACAGGGCAAAGCGTCTTACGAGCGGCTGAATTTGTCTTCATCAGGTTAATGGAGACCTCTCGCTAACGTCCGCCCCCGGCACAAGGCTGGTATCGTGAACCGAGCAAGCATTTAGCCTCTGGCGCCTTCACAGGATGGATTCGCTGACTGCAGAACACTTCCGCTGTCAATGTCCCGCGGCCAACTCATGGCACAAAAGACCGAGTTGTTCCACGGCATTCAACAGATGGCGGGTGGGTTCATTCGCACCGTTCAAGCGCAGGAAGTTTTTCAGTTCTGCCGCCCCCGGGGAAAACAACGGGCCCGGACTGACACCAATGCCAAGGGCGAGTGCGCGACGATGTACCTCCAGCGCATCTATCTGTGACGGGAGTGTTACCCAAATCAGAAAACCGGCTTCCGGGGCGGCTACCCGCGTGCCCGG
The DNA here is from genome assembly GCF_000735435.1 of Klebsiella planticola ATCC 33531. Classification (GTDB taxonomy): domain Bacteria; phylum Pseudomonadota; class Gammaproteobacteria; order Enterobacterales; family Enterobacteriaceae; genus Klebsiella; species Klebsiella planticola. The sequence goes on from NZ_JMPP01000040.1 coordinate 17,506, forward strand.
TGGGAAGCTTGTTTCAACCTTTGCGATGATAGCCTGTATCCCTTGCGCAATGTGGAGCTTCAGGTGCCGCAGATGCCTGTCATAATCACCGCTGGCCAGGATCTCGTTCGCCGCGGCTTCAATCAGCGGCGCGCCGGCCCACTCTCCGGCCATTCGGGCCTGCAATACCGTTGAGTGATAGCGTCCGGCTGCAATCCAGCCAATTCTCCAGCCCGGCGCCAGGGTTTTAGACAGCGAGCTGCAATAAATAACATTTCCGCACCTGTCGAAGGCTTTACACGCAGGCGGACGCTGCGCATCACCGGCCAGATCGCCATACACATCGTCCTCAATTAAAGGGATGCCCTTACTGGCAAGCAGAGCCACCAGATCCCGCTTGCGGGCGACGGGCATACTGGCTCCTGACGGATTCTGCACCGTGGGTGAGGCAAGAACGGCTGCAGGACGGTGGCGCTGAATGGCTTCTTCAAGTGGCGCTAACAGTAACCCTTCAACAGGATCAGTGGGGATCTGCAATGCCTTCAGCCCCAGATCCTCCAACAGCAGGAGCGTGCCGAAGTAGGCCGGCTGCTCAATCGCCACGGCATCGCCCGGCCGGCACACGGCGCGAAGAGCCAGACGCAGCGCCTGGGTAGCGCCTGCGGTGATGATAAGGTCATCCGCGCCAAAAAGAGCCCCCCATTGTGCCGCGCGTGCGGCAATCTTTCTGCGCAGGTCTGCTCTTCCCGGGGGCAGGCTGTAGCTCTGCCCGCGCGCATCAAGCCGACGACCTGCCGTCTGCAATGCCCTGTGCAGAGTATCTACGGGAAGCCAGGCGGGATCGGGTAGCGCGGCGCCAAGCGGGACCAGGCGCGCCTCCGCGCTCCCGAACAGGGATCTGGCAATGGCGGACATGGTCACCGGCACGGGTACGGGGACAGAAGCGGTGCTCTGCGTCTCCCCGGCGGGAATTATCTGGCGGACAAAGTAACCTGAACGTGGGCGCGCGATAATCAGACCTTCCGCCTCCAGGCAACGTAGTGCTTCCAGCGCCGTGGGGAGACTGACCTGCTCGCGCTCGGCCAGTTTACGCGCGGAGATAATCCGATCTCCCGTTCGCAAAGCGCCTGAAGTCAGAGTCAGCCGCAGCATTTCGGCTATTCGGCGGTAGTGGGGAGTCGGCGGGGATGGCTCGGACATCGTAATCTGTATAGTCTGATTTTTGATAAATCTGACTATACAGGCGATACGAGGCGCCATCTATAGTGTGTGCCACACAAACCAGCCAGGGTAGTCACATGCACAGCGACAATTTCGATCTTTCCCTCTACTTCCGGCGCATAGGCTATAGCGGACCTGCGGCGGCTAATACCGCGACGCTACATGCGCTCATGCGTCACCAGCTCTTTGCGATCCCCTTTGAAAATCTGGACGTACAGGCAGGTAAAATCGTGTCGATGGCACCTGATGATATTGCCGACAAGTTATTACAGCAGAGACGGGGCGGCTACTGCTATGAACTCAACGGGCTGTTTACGATGGCGCTGCAGACGCTGGGTATAACCTACCGTTTTGTTGCGGCACGGCCAATGTTCTATCCCGCACGCCGGCCTAAAACGCATATGGCGGTCATCGCCGAAGTTGATGGTCGTCAGTGGCTTTGCGACCTTGGGTTTGGTAGCTACGGTATCCGCGCGCCGCTGGCCTTAGACGAACTTGATACGGACATCATTCAGGATTTTGATACGTTCCGGCTTAGTCGTGATGCGAGTGGATACTATCTGCTTCAGGCCAGGGTTGAGGGAAACTGGTGCGATCAATACGGTTTTGACCTGTCGCCTCAGGAATGGATTGATTTTGTTCCGGCCAATTACCTTAACTCCACGCACCCCGACGCGGTCTTTGTACAAAAGCTGCTGGTCATCCAGCATCGACCCGAGGGGCGCTTTATTCTGCTCGGCAATATGCTGAAGACCATTACTGCAGACAGGGTAGAAAAGCAGTCGCTGACAGAAGATGAAATTGCGCATGCGCTTGAAAACCGTTTTGCTTTGTCTGTCCGCTAATGAGGCCAAATGGCCGATAAGTCCGCAGCTACACGGACACGTTGCAGAAAACGGCCTCACCACTGAGGCCGAAGCTTGCCACAGACCCTGGCACATTATGTCGTTGATGCTGCCGGGGCAGGCTTCGAATCCTGCTCGCTGATTGTGCAGGTACCGCAATACGCTGCAACGCTTAACCCCACCGGGAAGGTCAATTTGCCGCCCCCTTTACGGGAGCGGCGGGTATCACTATTTCAGATTGCTTTTAAAGAATGACGTCAGCTTCGCAAAAGGGATCAGGTCAGTGCGGTCATACAGGTCGACATGGCCTGCGCCAGCAACGACATAGAGCTCTTTCGGTTGAGCGGCGCGTTTGTAAGCATCCTCGCTAAACTCTTTGGAATGCGCATTGGCGCCGGTAATAAACAGCATCGGGCGCGGCGCAATGGTTTCAATATCGTTGAACGGATAGAAGTTCATAAATTTGCCGATGCTGCTTAACAGAGGTTTGGTGGTCAGCTCTTGTTGCTCACCCTGCGGGGTATAACCGCCTCGCGCTGTACGGTAGAAATCAAAAAACTCACGCTGTATGGCCGGTGTTGAATCATCCAGTTGGTTTACGGTCCCCGGAATGTACGCCTTCTCTGCGCCTTTAAATTCGGCCATTCGCTGTTCGATGGCCGACTGGATAAAGGCCTTACGCTGCTCTGGCGTCTGGGAATGATTCAGGCCATTGCGGAAAGCCGCTCCCATGTCATACATGCTGACAGTGGCAATCGCTTTCATACGGGGGTCAATTTTGGCCGCACTGATAACAAAGCTGCCGCTGCCGCAAATCCCTAGCACACCGATATTCTCAGGATCAACGTACGGCTGGGTACTGAGGTAATCCACAGCCGCGCTGAAGTCATCAGCATAAATTTCCGGCGAAATCAGATGACCCGGTTCACCTGCACTTTCCCCCCAAAAGGAGAGATCAATCGCCAGCGTTACAAAGCCCTGGTCCGCCAGTTTTTGCGCATACAGATTCGCGCTTTGCTCTTTTACCGCACCCATCGGATGCCCGACGACGATCGCCGGGTTTTTCGCATTCTGATTCAGGGTTTGCGGAATAAACAAATTGCCCACAACGTTCATCTGGTACTGGTTTTTAAAGGTCACCTTTTGCTGGATAACCTTATCGCTTTTATAAAAGTTGTCGGCGCCTTTTGTCATATCCGCCGCAGTGGCGGCAAACGAGCTGATTAACAGCCCCAGCGCCAGAGTCATATTTTTCATGGAGTTTATCCTTAATTGTCAGTGGTGTGTTTTACGTGATGTCAGAATGGTTAACCCTGCTGCGACAATCAGCAGCCCGCCGCTAAGAGCAAAAGTGCTTTGCCAGCCGGTGTGATCAAACGTCAGACCGCCAAGCGTGGAACCCAGGGCGATAGAAAGCTGGATAACCGCAACCATCAGTCCGCCGCCGGCTTCGGCATCATCAGGCAGCGTACGCGCTATCCAGGCCCACCATCCGGTCGGCGCAGCTGTCGCCATCAGTCCCCAGAACCCCAGTAGCGGCACGACAAACCCGAGGTGTTGGCCCGTGAGTATGAGCGTTACGGCGACGACAGCCATGAGTGAAGAGATGGCTGCAAGCGTCGAATAGAGGCCCCTCTTTAAAAAATGACTGATCGCCAGCGTGCCAATAAAACCGGCTATCCCGATGGTCAGTAAAATGAGAGATAAGGTGCTGATATCCACCCGGGTGACGGTTTCAAGAAACGGCCGTACGTAGGTGAATAATGAGAACTGCCCCATAAAGAACAGCCCGCAGGCGAGCAGGCCAACTGCAACAACGGGACGGGAGAGCAGATGAAAAGCAGAAAGCCCAGGCCGCCTGTTGGTGTCGGGTGCCATCGCGGGGAGGCTGAAGCACTGCCAGATGAAGGCGACGATCGCGACCGGAACAAGGCAGAGGAACGCTCCGCGCCAGCCCATGACGGCACCGAGATAACTGCCGAGCGGTGCCGCGATAACGGTTGCCAGGGCGTTACCGCCATTGAAAATAGCTAATGCGTGAGGGACCCGATGCCGTGGCACCAGACGAAGCGCCGTGGCGGCAGACATCGACCAGAACCCACCGATCGCAATACCAATCAGGGCGCGACCGGCCATATAAATCAGGTAGCAGGGAGACAGGGCGACCATTGTTGCCGATAAAGCCATTAATGCCGTCATGCCCAGCAGCAGATATTTACGATGCAGATTTCCGGCAAGAGTCGAAAGAGACAGGCTGGTCAATACCGCCAGCGCCCCGGAAATGGCGATCCCCTGTCCAGCCAGTCCTTCACTGACTCTGAGATCGGCCGCGACAGGCGTCAGCAGGCTGACAGGCATAAATTCTGAGGCGATAAGCACAAAGACGCAGAGCGTCATCGCCAGCACACCGCTCCAGTATGCGTGCTGTTCGTAATGTGGATTTTCATGACGGAGTGTGGACATAAACGATTACCTCTGAATATCGACCCGGCTAAATTCAGACAAGCCGGGGCCGGACGCTATTCACGGGAATAACGACAAAAACGCACGCATAAACATGCTGTTTATGATTATCAATGGCTGAAAGTTTTACACGGCTGGTGTAGCCTGACTAGCTAATGAATACTTAATGGGCTTATAAGCCAGAGTTATTAATTGGGAGTGTCAGGCGAATGAAGCGCAACCTGAATGACCTTCTTTATTTTGTCACCGTTGCCCGCGAAGGGAGCTTTACCCGAGCGGCGGCGCATCTCGGCGTGACGCAACCCGCACTCAGTCAGGCGATTTCCGCACTCGAGGAGCGCATGCAAATTCGTCTCCTCACCCGAACTACCCGCAGCGTGTCGCCAACCGCGGCCGGAGAGCGGCTGCTGCAGGCCATCGGCAACCGTTTTGATGAAATTGAAGCTGAACTGGATATGCTCACGGAACTGCGTGACAAACCTGCCGGTACGGTACGAATCACCTGCGGGCCGGATGTATTACGTACCACTTTATTACCCAAACTGACGCCGCTTCTGCGTGAATACCCGGATATTCATATTGAGTTCGATGCTAATCACGGTTTCCGCGATATCGTTGCCGACCGTTTTGACGCGGGAGTGCGTCTGGGCGACACCATTGATAAGGATATGATTGCGATACCGATTGGCCCGGAATTACGCATGGCGGCCGTGGCGTCGCCGGCGTATTTTTCACGCTACCCGATTCCGCAAACTCCACATGAACTGACGCAACATTGCTGTATAAACCAGAGAATGGTCAAATCCGGGGGACTGTATGTCTGGGATTTTGATCAGGAAGGTGGTGATTTGAACGTTCGGGTGAGCGGGCAGGTGACGTTCAACACATCAGAACATATTGTCACCGCCGCCCTGGCCGGATTAGGCATCGCATTTTTACCTGAGGAAGAGTTTGGTGCGCATATTGAAGAAGGTCGGTTGATCCGGGTGCTGGAAACCTGGTGTCAGCCTTTCCCTGGCTACTATCTGTATTACCCCAGCCGAAAACAAGTTTCTCCCGCATTTTCACTGGTGGTCGATGCTCTGCGTGTTTACCGTATGCGCCAGCCCGTAGACAAGAACAGGTAATTGATATTCCCTCACGTCCGGGCGGCCTCTGGTCTTAATACCTGAGGCCGTCGGTCGCAAACAGATCGAATGCTGCAGGGGGCATGCCTGGGACAGGGCTGTTGGAAGACGCTCTTTTGGTCAATCTGTGCAGTCTATTGAGATATCTCTCGTAAACGATGTTTGCCCGAAATATGCCTGACGTGCGTGACTGCTTAAACTATAATCCCCGGCATTAATGTGGGGGAACTTAATGAAAGGTATGAAGGCGGTGTTGGGTATTGTACTCACAGGAACGCTATCAGGGTGCGCAGCAGTCCAGTATAACGATGGTGACAAGGTCAGCATTCAGGCTGATGCGTGGAACGGTCTCGATAGTTTGCATTCTACGGCCGTTAAAGCCTGTCAGCAGTATGGAAAATCAAAAGCAGTCTATCTCCATAGTGCAAATATGAACCCGAATTTGCCGAAGGGGAGTGGAGTGCAAAATACCCTCTGGAAATGTGAGCCGTGATGAGGCCGCGTTGCTGAATTCGTGCCAGACAGAAGGTGATATCGGCAAGTCAGGCAGGGGACAAAAATGCCGTTCCGGTACTGTTCGCTGAATATCTGTTCTGCATGAGCTTGCCAGATATTGAGTTGCCGGTGCCGCAGCGGCATTGCCGTCTTTAGTGTAGGCCAAGACGGATCAGTTCAACGGGTTCGAACTTACCTTCATTCCCTTCAACTTCAATGGTTTTGCTGCGACGTAATTGGGCGGGTGTGAGCCCATTGGAGTGGATAGCAACAATTTTACCCGTTTTACCTGTCCCATTAATCATCACCTGGCTTCCGTTGGTAATAGGATTGCGGTTACGATCATAAGTGACCATGGGTATTTCTCCTCTTTCTCTCTGTGCATCAAAAAAACCGTATTATGTACAAGGCCGGGCCCTGGTAACGGACGTAATATAAATACGCCTTTGAGCCTGCTATGTTGTTGAGTTTGATCAATGTCACACTTTTTAGCGGTTAAGAGGGGACTATTCTGCGAGCCAGCGGCGTCTTAATAGTTAAATAACGTATAACTCTCACTTTTTTATAATAAAACACAATATCAGCGGGTTGACGTTTTTCTGGCGCTGGCGATCGGCGCAAACATTCTGTTGAAGCAACCGCTGATACCGCCTCGGGTCATTTCCTGATAAACCGATGGGCCTTCCGACGGAATTCTTTTCGCTTTTAACCCCTCATTCCCGGGAGAAGTCAGACTTGATGTCGCCGGTTTTCACATTCAGTTGATAGCCTTTGTTGCGGTTAAAAAGGCCACCTTCCGGTGGCTGTTTTAATCGCTGTAATAAACACCTTAACGGAGGTCTGGCCCATGAAAGTGTCCACCGCCAGGACCACCGCCGGGTCCTCCTCCGGGGCCTCCCGGCGGAAGGATGCATCCGGAAAGAGACACGGCTGCGCAGAGCACAAAGATGACAAGGATAATTTTTTTCATAATAGCTCCTGAACTGGCGAGCCTCAATTGCAAACCAAAAATGTGAATATTTTATGGAGAATCAATAATTCCCTTTCGCTACACACCTTAAACCGGAATATTCCATGCGTAAAACCTGGCCGCGAGGCCATCAAAGCGATGTGTTGACCTGAGTGGTATTTCTGCTGGTTCGCAGCGAGGGGGGCTCAATACCGATGTCCCTCTAAGAGAAGCGGTGATGGGGGCTGTAGTGCTTTGTCATGCACGATGCCATTACGCCATCGAACGACATGCATTTATCCTGAATAATCCGCGAGGAGGGTCTGTTTAAAAATAGTCCGGCGATTAATGTGAGAAAAAAGGCTAGCAGCGGAATAGCTATATAGGTTTTCACTGGCAAGGAATCCGATATCGCGAATAATGCTGAATAATCTACACCCGCTGTATGAATGTAAAGTGACGATCCTTGATTGCAATCGGGGCCCCAGGCATGGCGGAAGGCGTGAATTTCTCATAATGAAGCTAAGGCTATGATCGGGAAGCTAAAAGCGGAACGCCCCCTGGTGCAATCAGCAGCAGGGGGCGGTTACGGGTGGGGATTATCGTCGTTCATCAGTCATCCCATTTGTGGCTTAGATACGCGGCAAGAAAACCAAAGAACAGAATTGTTCCCAGTACTGCCATAAATACATGCATATTTCCCAGCATGATTAACCTCCATCATTGATTAGTGTGCGCTAAGTAGTCCTTATTGAACGTGGTGTACGGTTGTTGCATAAAGAATAACCTGGTCAACCTAAACAAATAATTAACCAGGAAAACTTTTTCAGCGTGAAATAAATAGTGCGGTGAGGGGTTAGAGTGGCCGTTCAAGGACGAACAGATAGGCCTCGCGCGACCAGAACAGTCCGGTTCTGCGGCGCTCCACGGACATCGTTTTGACTTCCCAGCCCTGCAGGGTGAACTCATTGAGAAAACGGCTCATTTTCTCCGGGTCAGCTTTCGCTTCGCCAAAAAACATGCTCCCCAGAATTCCCTCTTTGTACAGAACGACTCGACACTCTTTTTTCATCTGACAGGCTCCTTGCGTAATGACAGCGATCGGCAAACCATTGTGACCGCCTGCTACGATTTTACAACCGCAGCGGCAGAAAACTTCTTCCGGTATGCGGATGGGCTGATAGCGAACTGCTGGCGAAAATGGTGGCGCAGGGTGCCGGCATCGGCGAAACCGCTGAGTTCGGCGATTTTATCGATGCTGATGCGGCTATGGGTCAGATGCTGCTGCGCGCGCTGCAACCGCTCATCCAGCAGCCAGCGCGCAGGGGTCTTACCGGTCGCCGCCTGAAAACGGCGTAAAAAGGTGCGAGGACTCATCCCCGCCTGTTGCGCCAGCGACGCCACGGTATGGCTGGCGGCAAGATGCTGATGCAGATAATCAAACACCAGCCCCAGGCGCTGGCTTTCCCGCGCCTGGGCGACAGGGCGGACAACCTGCTGCGCCTGCGCGCCGTCGCGATGCGGAGAGACAACCAGTCGTCTGGCCACGGTATTGGCGGCGTCAATCCCATAATCCTCACGCACAAGGTGCAGGCACAGGTCGATGCCGGCGGCACTGCCCGCGGAGGTCATCATGCCGTCAGAACCCACGTACAACACATCGGCGACCACATCAATCAGCGGGAAGCGCTGGCGCAGATTCTCCGTGTATCGCCAGTGCGTTGTCGCTCTGCGGCCATTGAGTAACCCGGCCGCCGCGAGAACAAATACGCCGGAGCAGATTGAGATAATCCGACAGCCGCGCGCATGGGCGGCGGCTAAGGCATCGCACAGCGCCGCCGGGACCGGGGCATCGATTCCGCGCCAGCCGGGAACCACGATAGTCTGCGCATCCTGAAGCAAATTCATGCCGCCGTCGGTCATCAGCCGGATACCACCGGTAGCCCGTAGCTCACCGTCATCGACGGCGGCGACCGCGAACTGGTACCAGCGATCGCCCATTTCCGGGCGGGGAAGACCAAAGATCTCCACCGCGATACCAAACTCAAAGGTGCACAGGCCATCGTAGGCCAGCACAACGACCTTATGGTGTGACAACGTCACGGGAGGATTTGTCAGGATTTCAACGTTTTCTGTCATGGTTGCCGGCAGAGGATAAGTGAGCGGATTCATTAAATTAGTGGTACCACAGACAAGGAGAATACGCCATGAGTGTTGTAACCGCTTTTACCCCCGCCGCTTGCGCCGACGCTGCCGCCTGGTTCCGGCATAAACTGAGTTTTGAAACCGACTGCGCGGATGTCTACAGCGCGATGCGCGACGGGGCGTGCGATTTTGTACTGCTGCACGTCGTCGGCAGTGCGGAGACCTTTGCCCGACGGCATCTGCCTGGAGCGCTGCATTTGCCGCATCGCCTGATCGATGCCGGCCGCATGAGCGCGTGGCCAGCTGAGACGCTGTTCGTCGTCTATTGCGCCGGCCCCCACTGCAACGGTGCGGATATTGCCGCTCTCAAGCTGGCTGAACTGGGGCGTCCGGTCAAAATGATGCTCGGCGGCCTCACCGGCTGGCAGGACGAGGGGCTGCCTTTCGCCGACTAACTCACTGCGGCCGGTTCTGCGGGTAGCCGGCCGCTAAATGAATTTATTTCATGTCCGATGAATTTTTCTCGTTTGCCGCTGACGGCAGTGCATGACAGTATCTGGACATATAGCCATCCAGAAGTCTAAAATTCAAATAATGAACTATCACGGCAGGCAACTAATTGTGCTTACCGCTAAGGAGACACCATGCAACGTCAACAGGCCCCGTTCCGCGCAGATATCGTCGGCAGTTTTTTACGTCCAGAGGCAATAAAGGTCGCGCGTCAGCAGCTTGCCGAAGGCGCCATCGATGCACAACAGCTGCGCCAGATTGAAAATGATGCTATCCGCCAGCTGGTCAGGCAGCAGTGTGATTGCGGGCTGCACGTGGTGACCGACGGCGAATTTCGCCGCGCGTGGTGGCACTTCGATTTCTTCGATGGTTTAGAAGGCGTTGAACGCTACGATTCCGACAAAGGGATCCAGTTCAACGGCGTGCAGACCAAAGCACACGGCGTTCGCGTCATCGGTAAACTGGCGTTTGGCGATCATCCGATGCTGGAAGATTTTCGTTTTCTGAAAAGCGTCAGCGGCGAAGCGCAGCCGAAGATGACCATTCCAAGCCCGAGCGTGCTCCATTTCCGCGGCGGGCGTAAAGATATTGATGCCACGGTTTATCCGGACCTCGCCGACTATTTCGACGATCTGGCGACCACCTGGCGTGATGCCATTCGCGCCTTCTATGATGCCGGCTGCCGCTATCTGCAGCTCGATGATACCGTCTGGGCCTATCTGTGTTCCGATGAACAACGTCAGCAGGTGCGCGATCGCGGCGACGATCCTGACGCGCTGGCCAAAACGTACGCCCGGGTGCTGAATAAGGCTCTGGAAGGCAAACCGGACGATTTGACCATCGGCCTGCACGTTTGTCGCGGGAACTTCCGTTCCACCTGGATCTCGGAAGGCGGCTATGAGCCGGTTGCCGAGGTGCTGTTTGGCGGGGTCAACGTCGATGCCTTCTTCCTCGAGTATGATAATGACCGCTCCGGCGATTTCGCCCCGCTGCGCTTTATCCGTCCGGGCAAGCAGCAGGTCGTGCTGGGATTAATCACCACCAAAAACGGCGAGCTGGAAAACCCGGAGGGAGTGAAAGCGCGTCTGCAGGAGGCCGCGCAGTATGTTGCTCTGCAGCAGATTTGCCTCAGTCCGCAGTGTGGCTTCGCCTCGACCGAGGAGGGGAACGCGCTGACGGAACCCCAGCAGTGGGATAAAGTCCGCCTGGTCACCGGGATCGCCGCTCAGGTCTGGTAACCGCTCTTCATAGCGCAGCGTTGCACCGTTTTGAGGCAACGCTGCCTGTCTGTTTCTCTCCTGCCGCGCCGTCGCGCGCTTTCCCGCCGTCAGATAACCTGGCACCGTTTTTGCCTTATCACTTCCGGATAGTCGTTCATTCATTTTTCGTTTTTGCGATTTTCAGGAGTGAATCATGCAGCGTCGAACATTATTAAAAGCTTTCGCACTCTCCGCCTCTACCGTTCTCATGGGCTACTCTTTCCAGGTTTATGCCGCCGACACCATTAAAGTCGGGATTATGCATTCGCTCTCCGGGACCATGGCGATTTCTGAAACCCCGTTGAAAGACGTGGCGCTGATGGCGATTGACGACATTAACGCTAAAGGCGGCGTGCTGGGGAAAAAGCTCGAGCCGGTGGTTGTCGATCCCGCGTCAAACTGGCCGCTGTTCGCGGAAAAAGCCCGTCAGCTGCTAACCCAGGACAAGGTGGCGGCGGTCTTTGGCTGCTGGACATCGGTCTCGCGAAAATCGGTTCTGCCGGTTTTTGAAGAGCTGAACGGCCTGCTGTTCTATCCGGTACAGTACGAAGGCGAAGAGATGTCGCCAAACGTCTTCTATACCGGCGCGGCGCCGAATCAGCAGGCGATCCCGGCGGTGGAATACCTGCTGAGTGAAGATGGCGGCGGGGCGAAACGCTTCTTCCTGCTGGGCACCGATTACGTCTATCCGCGGACCACCAACAAAATTCTGCGCGCCTTCCTGCATGCAAAAGGGATCCAGGATAAGGACATCGAAGAGGTCTATACCCCGTTCGGTTACAGCGATTACCAGACCATCGTGGCCAACATTAAGAAATTCTCCGCCGGCGGTAAAACGGCGGTGGTTTCTACCATCAACGGCGACTCCAACGTCCCGTTTTATAAAGAGCTGGCCAACCAGGGTCTGAAGGCCACCGATGTGCCGGTGGTGGCCTTCTCGGTCGGTGAAGAGGAGCTGCGCGGTATTGATACCAAACCGCTGGTGGGGAACCTGGCGGCGTGGAACTACTTTGAGTCGGTCGATAATCCGACCAACAAACAGTTCGTGGCGGATTACCGTGCCTATGCCAAAGCCCACAAGTTGCCAAACGCCGACACCGTGGTGACTAACGATCCGATGGAAGCCACCTGGGTTGGGCTGCACATGTGGGCCCAGGCGGTAACCAAGGCGGGGACCACCGATGTCGATAAGGTGCGGGCAGCGATGGCCGGCCAGACCTTCAACGCCCCTTCGGGCTTCACTCTGACCATGGACGCGACTAATCACCATCTGCACAAACCGGTGATGATTGGCGAAATCGAAAGCAACGGGCAGTTCAACGTCGTCTGGCAGACCGATAAGCCGGTGCGCGCCCAGCCGTGGAGCCCGTGGATCGCGGGCAACGATAAGAAACCCGATCATCCAATAAAAACTGCCGCGAATTAAGCGCCTCTCTCCCGGGTGCGCATGCGTTGCCCGGGCGACATAAGTCGCCCCGGTAAGCGCCAGCGCCACCGGGGATATCCCGGAATCCCGCGCGACCCTCGTTAGCGTTAACGGGGAAATGACACAAGGAGATACTCATGAGCACATGGCGCATAGTGGGGTATTACCTCGCGCTACTGGTGATGATCGTGCCGTGGCGGGCGCAGGCAGCGGACGCGGATGATTTTGTGGCGGCCAACCGCACCCAACAGGCGCGCCTGCTGGAACAGTGGGCTGCCGCGCCGGACGCCCAGCGACTGCCGCTGCTGCGGGCGCTGAAAGCGGAAACCCTGGTGGCGGATGACAGTGGCCACGCCTTCAGCCAGCAGCAGGCGCTGGGAGCCGCGCACTCTCCACAAGGGGTGACAAAACCGGTTCGCCTCACCAACCGCCTGCGTAACCTGGTCGCCGGGGCATTGGCCACCCATCTGCTTGTCAGTGACAGTGTCACGGAAAGAGCGGCCGCCGTCAGAACGCTACAGCGGGAGGCTACGCCGGAAATGGCGGGGCTGTTGCAACAACGGTTGGCGGTTGAAACCGATGAGGGCGTGAAAACGCAGCTGGACATTGCGCTGGCCCGTCTGCAGCTTGCCAGCCCGGACAGCGCCAGACGGCTGGCTGCCGTTGAGCAGCTCGGCCACTCGGTGGATCCGGATACCCAGGCGCTGCTGATTCCCTATACCGATCTTCAGCATGAGCCTGACGCCCGCGTGCGCGCTGCGGCGGCAAACAGCCTGAGTCAGATTAAACAGCGTCTGCTGCTCGGCGATATTCTCGGCCAGGCGTTTATGGGGCTGTCGCTGGGGTCGGTTCTGCTGCTGGCGGCGCTGGGGCTGGCCATCACCTACGGGTTGCTGGGCGTCATCAATATGGCGCACGGCGAGATGCTGATGATTGGCGCCTATAGCTGCTGGTTGGTCCAGCAGGCGCTGGCCCAGCTGGCGCCGCAGTGGCTGGCTTTTTATCCGCTGGTCGCGCTGCCGGTCGCCTTCCTGATAACCGGCGGCATCGGCATGGCGCTGGAACGCACTATCATTCGTCATCTCTATGGTCGCCCGCTGGAGACGCTGCTGGCTACCTGGGGGATTAGCCTGATGCTGATCCAACTGGTGCGCATGCTGTTCGGCGCCCAGAACCTGGAAGTGGCCAACCCGGCCTGGCTCTCCGGCGGTCTGCAGGTTTTGCCGAACCTGATCCTGCCGTGGAACCGCCTGGCGGTGCTGGGCTTTGTGCTGCTGGTGCTGTTCTTCACCTGGTTAATTCTCAATAAAACCCGCTTAGGCATGAACGTACGGGCGGTGACGCAGAACCGGGCGATGGCGGCCTGCTGCGGCGTGCCGACCGGGCGCGTGGATATGCTGGCGTTTGGTCTCGGTTCGGGTATCGCCGGGCTGGGTGGGGTGGCGCTGTCGCAGCTGGGTAACGTCGGCCCGGAGCTGGGACAAGGTTATATCATCGACTCCTTCCTGGTGGTGGTGCTCGGCGGCGTCGGCCAGCTGGCGGGGAGCGTGGTGGCCGCCTTGGGCCTCGGCATCTTCAACAAAATCCTTGAACCTCAGCTCGGGGCGGTGTTGGGCAAGATCCTGATCCTGGTGCTGATCATCCTGTTTATTCAGAAACGTCCGCAGGGGCTGTTTGCCTTAAAAGGGAGGGTTATTGACTGATGAGCCAACCAATTACCTTAACATTAGCGCGTAAGGCGCCGCGGCCGCTGCAATGGCTCGGCGTGCTCCTGGTGCTGGGGTTGCTGAGTATGCCGTTTCTGGCGCTGCTGCCGCAATCGCATCCGCTGGCGGTCTCCACCTGGCTGCTGACCCTGAGCGGTAAAATCCTCTGTTACGCCATTGTCGCCGTTGCGTTGGATCTGGTCTGGGGCTACGCCGGTATGCTGTCGCTGGGCCACGGCATCTTTTTCGCCCTCGGCGGCTATGCGATGGGGATGTATCTGATGCGCCAGGCGGCGGGCGACGGTCTGCCGGCATTCATGTCTTTTCTGTCGTGGAGCGAGCTGCCGTGGTTCTGGTGGGGAACGCAGCACTTTGCCTGGGCGATGCTGCTGGTGGTGCTGGTTCCGGGGCTGCTGGCGCTAGTCTTCGGCTGGTTTGCTTTCCGCTCTAAAATCAAAGGTGTCTACTTCTCGATTATGACCCAGGCGTTGACCTACGCCGGCATGCTGCTCTTTTTCCGTAACGAAACCGGTTTTGGCGGCAACAACGGTTTTACCGGATTCACCACGCTGCTTGGCTATTCCGTTACCGCGACCACCACGCGGGCAGCGCTATTTATGGTCACGGTTTTACTGCTGCTGCTGACGTTAGGGATCGGTTATCTGCTGGCGCAGAGTAAATTCGGCCGGATCCTGACGGCGGTGCGTGATGCGGAAAACCGGCTGATGTTCTGCGGATACGATCCGCGCGGATTTAAGCTGCTGGTGTGGACGCTGTCGGCGGTGCTGTGTGGCCTGGCAGGCGCACTGTACGTGCCTCAGGTGGGCATTATTAACCCCAGCGAAATGTCGCCGACCAACTCCATTGAAGCGGCTATTTGGGTGGCGCTGGGTGGACGCGGCACCTTAATTGGTCCGGTTCTTGGCGCCGGGCTGGTGAACGGGGCGAAGAGCCTGTTCACCGTCACGATGCCGGAGTACTGGCAGCTGTTCCTTGGTCTGATTTTTATCATTGTGACCCTGTTTTTACCTCGCGGGGTTATTGGCCTGCTACGCAAAGGAGACCGCTAATGCAACCGGATGAAGGCCTGTTTACCCGCCAGCAGCCCACGGACCGCTTTCGCGCGCAGACCGACCCGGTACTGGAGCTGGAGAACATCAACGTCAATTTTGATGGTTTCCAGGCGCTGACGGATCTCTCATTGCAGATTGGCGTGGGCGAACTGCGCTGCATTATCGGGCCGAACGGCGCCGGGAAAACGACGCTGATGGATGTCATTACTGGCAAAACCCGGCCGCAGAGCGGCAGGGCGCGCTATGACCAGTCCATCGACCTGCTCGGACTTGACCCTATCGCTATCGCCCGCCAGGGGATCGGTCGCAAGTTTCAGAAACCGACGGTGTTTGAGGCGCTGACCGTCGCTGAAAACCTTGAGCTGGCGCTGAAAGGCGATAAGTCGGTCTGGGCCAGCCTGCGGGCGCGGCTGAACGGCGAGCAGGAGGACCGCATCAGCGACATTTTGCGCCTGTTGCGTCTTGATGGCGAACGTACGCGCCCGGCGGGGCTGCTTTCTCACGGGCAAAAACAGTTTCTCGAGATCGGCATGCTGCTGGTTCAGGAGCCGCATCTGTTGCTGCTGGATGAGCCCGCTGCCGGGATGACCGATGCTGAAACCGAGTATACCGCCGAGCTGTTCCGCACCCTCGCCGGGCAACATTCCCTGATGGTGGTGGAGCACGATATGGGGTTCGTCGAAACTATCGCTGACCGGGTCACGGTGCTGCATCAGGGACAGGTGCTGGCAGAGGGCTCGCTGCGCGAGGTGCAGGCGAATGAGCAGGTGATTGAAGTGTATCTCGGTCGTTAAGGAGAGCGAATGTTACAGGTTAATCAGTTACATCAATATTATGGCGGCAGCCATATTCTGCGTGGGGTTGATTTTGAGGCCCGGCAAGGCGAGGTCACCTGTCTGCTGGGACGCAATGGCGTGGGTAAAACCACCTTACTGAAGTGCCTGATGGGGCTGATTCCGGCACGCAGCGGCGAAGTCATCTGGCAGGAGAAAACGATTACCCAGCGTAAACCGCACCAGCGGGTACAGGCCGGTATCGCCTATGTGCCGCAGGGGCGTGAAATCTTTCCTCGCCTGACGGTGGAAGAGAATCTGCTGATGGGGCTGTCGCGGTTTCCGGCCAGGGAGGCCGGGCAGGTACCGGAAGAAATTTATCAGCTGTTTCCGGTGCTGAAAACCATGAAACAGCGGCGCGGCGGCGATCTCTCCGGCGGTCAACAGCAGCAGCTGGCCATTGGCCGCGCGCTGGCCAGCCGGCCACAATTGCTGATCCTCGATGAACCGACGGAAGGTATTCAGCCGTCGGTCATCAAAGAGATTGGCGAAGTGATCCGTCAACTGGCGAACCGTGGCGATATGGCCATTCTGCTGGTCGAGCAGTTTTATGACTTTGCCGCGGCGCTGGCGGATCGCTATCTGGTGATGTCGCGCGGGGCGATTATTCAGCATGGAAAGGGCGCGGATATGGAAGCGGAAGGGGTGCGCGGCATGGTGACGATTTAAAGGGCTGGCATGATTGAGGGCTTTGTCGCATTGAGGCAAGGCCCGTGTGCTTTCGACATACCCATCCTATAATGAACGGCTGTCTGTTCGCCATTTATTCTGCATTAAGTATAAAACTCAGTATATTTCATTGTTAGTCGTTCAGTTTGCTTATCTGTCTGCTCTCTATAAGATGACTCCGTTGATGATAGGGCGGTAATTGCGCCGTCCCTTTGATTAATTTCTGCGGCTCGCTCGTTCATTATTATTCATCATTTTAGGAGTTTTCTTTGTTTTAATTATTTGTTATTTATATGTGTGGCAGGCATCAATATCCGCCATATATTGTAAGCGATAAATCACTCCTGCGCCTGCCGAAAATGTACTTAAGCTGCGAATTTAACGTCAAAGCCAGCGCTAAATACCAAATGTTGATTTCTATCGAATGTAATGGTTGTTGAATTGTGTGTTTATTATGAAATCACCCGCTAAAAATAAACGCTAGCCGCTGCAATTTTGTTGCGAGAAATACCGCCGCATAACGCCTGATTTATAAGTAGTTCGTCTGTCTCTTATACTCATTTTTTGCCTATAACGATCGATTAAAACGATCGTTATATGTTAAATGATAGCTTTTGGCTATTAACCGGACTGAAATCGATCGATTATAAATATTAGCTGGCGACAGAATTAACAGGCTATTCTTCTGTCGCCCGGAGAATATCAATGAGCGAAAGATTAATTCTTTCTATGAATATATTTTGGGCGACATATAAATTTAAATATTGAATGATGGTTAAATAAGGAAACTGGTAATGCTAAATCGTGTTTATGACAAGTATCTGGCTGCTTATACCTGTGTTGCTGGATGCATTCATGATTTCAAACGTAATGAAAAAGGCGTCACCGCCGTTGAGTACGCGATTGTCATCGCTGGCGTGGCCGCCGTTGTTTCAGTGGTATTTGGTACGGGTGGCTCCGTTCAGACAACGCTGACTTCTGTGTTCTCAGCGGTCACAACGAAGGTAACTAACCTTGTCAATAACTAATTATTGGAACATCTAATAATGATACAGGCATCATAGGATGTGATGTCTGTATTCAGAGATGATTTCAGTATTTCTGGCAGAACAAAGTGGATAACAATGAATATGAAAAGAGGCGGTCTGCTGGTTTATGTGGTGATGATCGTTGTCGGTATTCTGGGGCTGTTTTTCTATTTTAATCAATCCCGCACGGCTGCTCCTCTGCAGGCCAGTCAGCCAGAAAAAAAACCGCAGCAGACCATCAGCGTGGCGATAGCTACCCGTGATTTGGATGCCAGAACAATACTCCGGGCCGGGGACTTTCAGATTAAAACCATGACGGTTGAGGTCGGCAGTAGCGACGCTCAGTTTAATCTCATCGGTAAAAGCCTCGATAACTGGGCGTTAAAAAACACGGTGCCGGCGAATTCATGGATTTTGCCGGGATTACTGGTGGAGCCGGGCAGCGATGAGTATCTGAGTCTGTTTTTACAGCCGGGAAATATTCTCTACACCTTCGAGTTAAACAAAGCAGACAACTATTTATTAAATAACGTCAAGGCCGGGCAGGGCGTGGATATTTATCTCTCCTATCGCCGGATATACCCCAAACATGAAGATACCCTGGAAGTGGGCGCCGACCAGTCCAGGGAAAAAAATCAGCTTTATAACCGTCTGAAACCGCTGATGGGTAATAAGCGGGTGCTGGCGATTCGCCCGGCAAAAACGGTGGTCAATAACGGCGTCAGCGTGGTGGAAAAGGGGAGTCAGCTGGTGGTGGAGCTGCAGGATCGCGAGGTCAAGATGCTGAAAGGGCTGGGCGGTGAACTGGCGAATGTTCTCCTGTTCCCGGCGGCAACCTCCCCGGAGGGGAAATCGACCATTGCGCTCCCATCGCTGGAGGCGGCGTGGCCGGTCAGCGACGACGTGATTTTTAATCTACCTCCCGTTCCTGCAAAGCTCGCCTCAGAAATTAACGAGCTTCGAGGCTAAATCGCCGCCTGACGTCAGGTGGCTTATAACACCATGGACCCCCGGATACAGGGATATTTTAAAACATGACTCAACGATTGTACTGCATTAAAAGGCTGTTTGTGCTGCTGGTGTTTTGCACGTTTTCCCTGGGGGCCTGGGCGGAGGTGGTCAATCTCAAACCCGGGCAATCGAAAACGCTGCGCTTCGCCAGCGCCGTTAATACGGTGTTTGTGTCAGACCCGGCCGTAGCCGATTACAAAATCGTCAACGATAAAAATATCGTGTTGTATGCCCGCAAGCTGGGCAGCACCGAACTGGTGGTCTATGGCGCGCAGGCGAAAATATTGATGAATCTCAGCGTGGATGTTGACCCGTTTCTGAGCGATATCCGCCAGCGCGTGGCGCGTGAATATCCCGGCAGTACGGTAGAGGTGAAACGCTTCCAGAATGCCGATAAAGCCACGTGGATCCTGAGCGGCACCGTGCCCGATGAAGAGACCCGCGACGGGGTCTATCAGCTGGTCGGCAGCCTGGTGGGATCCGGAGATGGCGGCGGGAAAAGCACCGGCGGCAACGAGAGCAGTGAAAACGCCCGTTTTGCGGTCGCCAAAGTCTATGACAACGTCATTAACCGCTT
>NZ_JMPP01000041.1 GCF_000735435.1 Klebsiella planticola ATCC 33531
CATTAACCGCTTACAGCTTCCGTCCTCGAACCAGGTCAACGTCAAGCTGACCGTGGTGGAAGTCAGCAAAGAGTTTACCGACAACCTGGGCATCGAGTGGAGCAGCCTGACGCTGGACAGCATCATCAACGGCGGCGGAAATAATGGTATCAACACCAACAGTCCTGGGGTCTTTAATCTGCTGGGTTTCCGCCGCGGTTTTGACGCCGGAAATATCAGCACCCTGATTAACGCAGTCAAAAATGACGCTATTGCCCGGGTGCTGGCGCAGCCGAACCTCACCGTGCTTTCCGGAGAGTCCGCCAGCTTCCTGGTGGGCGGCGAAATTCCGATTATGGTCAAGGATCAGGACTCGGTCACCGTGCAGTATAAAGAGTACGGTATTCGCCTGAATATCACCGCTAAGGTCGAAAAACGGCAGAAGATACGTCTGTATGTCTCCAATGAGTTAAGCAGCGTCACCGGCTCATACGCCTATAACGACTATCAGATCCCCACCATGCGCACCCGACGTTCCAGCTCTACCATCGAGCTGGCGGATGGCGACAGCTTCGTCATCGGCGGCTTATTAAGCGAGGCGGATAAAGAGTCGCTCACCAAAGTGCCGTTTATCGGCGATATCCCGGTTCTTGGGGCGCTGGCCCGCAGCTCGATGACCGAAAGAAGCAAAAGCGAACTGGTGGTCTTCGCCACGGTGAATCTGGTGAAGCCGCAGGCAGAAGCGGCAGCCCGCAAAATGTCGTTGCCGTCCTTTCGCCGCAGCTCGGTGGAAAAACTGTTCTTCAATGTCGGCGTCGACCAGAAAATGCGCGAAGACCGTTTAAATAGTGATGCCGGACGCTTTCTGGAACAGGGCGGCTTTGCCCGCTAACCGTCTCGCGTCATTAAAATATTCTGGAGTGAAAGATGAAGTTGTTTTCGGATGCCAAAAAGAAAAGCGAGCCAGAAGCCGCGCATAAAGCGAAAAAGGGGGCCGGGCAGTCAATTATGGTCATCTCCCCCGATAAAGAGATGCTCTCCGATATTTGCAGTTTGTTATTAATCAATAACTTTAATAACGTTATCAGCCACCCGCTTGATTTTTTTGCGCTGCAGGACGACAGCATTTTACGCGGTGCCGCGACGGTGATCATTGATATCGGCAGCTGCAATGACGTCACGTTGATATGTGAAACGGCCACGTTGCTGATCCCTGCCAGCGCGCGTCAGGTCTTTCTCGGCCGCAATGACTCGATTGCTTTTGCCCAGGCGCTGATGAGCGCCGGCGTCTGCTATCTGCATATTCAGTCCCAGCTGGCGCAGCTGGCCGGGCAGCTTCAGCAGCCTGACAGCGCCCTGGCGATGCGCAGCATGATGAAAATCAGCCTGTTGGGCTGCAAAGGCGGCGCGGGTACCACGACCGTGGCCTGGCAGCTGTTTCAGGCCATCGGTATGCAGACCTCGATCCCCTCGCTGTTGGTGCAGGGCGCCAGCGGCAGCCGGGATCTTGATTTAATCACCTCCCGCACGTTGCCCAGAGACGGGGCGATCACGGCGATGGGGCCCCATCAATCCGCGCGAATTGAACCGCTGGATGCGGCCTGGACCTATGAGGATAGTCACTTTAATGCGTTCAATCTGGTGATGTTCGATCACGGTGTCTATAGCCAACCCTATGAACATCTTGAGACGGTCTTTACGCACTCCAGCACCTTGATTCTGGTGGTCAACCGCGATCTGAGCGCGCTGCGGGTGGCGAAGTATTTACTGGATGAGAAGCAGCGCGTTGACCTGTCGCGCGGCGGCAAAGAGCTGCGGGTCTTCATCTGTCTCAATGAGAATCACCCCGCGCACGGCGATGAGCTGCGTAATGACGATATTGAGCAGTATCTGGGGTGCCCGCTGGCGGTGATCAATCCGTGGAACGTGAAGAAAAACCAACCGTTGTCGGCCACCCCGCTGTGGCGTTTTGCCGCGCAGAGCCTGCTGGGTAAAGCCGAACCTGAGGCGGCAAAGAGGAGACTATTTTCGTTATTCACATTACGTCCCGATCGCAACTCATAGCGGATGGCGAGTTTCGCCATCCGGCGGGAAGATAACTTTTAAGGATAACGAAAACGATGGATACGGAGAGCTTTGAATCCCTGCTCTATTTTCGCGAGCAGGTGCTGAAGAGCGTTGATTTAGAACGGGTTGATGCGTTGCGCCACGACCGGGATGCGCTGTTTCGTGAAATCAGTGAGGTGATCACGCGGCAGGTGAACAGCAGCGGCAGATATTTATCCTCCCGCGCCAGTCACGATCTGTGTGAGCTGGTTACCGATGAGATCACCGGCTACGGCCCGCTGCGGGAATTAATGGAAGACGACACCATCAGCGATATTTTGGTTAACGGGCCGGATCGCATTTTTGTCGAGCGTTTCGGCAAACTTGAACAGGTTGATAAACGTTTTCTCAACGACGTTCAGCTCACCGATATCGCCCGGCGACTGGTTTCGCGGGTGGGGCGCCGGGTCGATGATTCCCAGCCGCTGGTGGACGCGAGGATGCCGGACGGCAGCCGCCTGAACGTGGTGATTTCACCGGTGGCGCTGGATGGCGCGTCGATCTCCATTCGTAAGTTCGGCAAGGGCAAGAAATCGCTGGCCGACCTGGTGGAGTACGGCAGCATGAACGAAATGATGGCCAATTTTCTGGTCATCGCCAGCCGCTGCCGGGTCAACATTATCGTCTCCGGGGGAACAGGGTCGGGAAAGACCACGCTGCTTAACGCGATGTCGCAGTACATCAATGAAGATGAACGAGTGCTTACGCTGGAGGATGCCGCGGAGCTGCGTCTACAGCAGCCGCACGTGGTTCGCCTTGAGACGCGAATGGCCGGTTCGGAAAACCAGGGGGTGGTGAATATGCGCCATCTGGTGGTGAATGCGCTGCGTATGCGCCCGGACAGGATCATCGTCGGCGAATGCCGCGGCGAGGAGGCGTTTGAGATGCTGCAAGCCATGAACACCGGTCACGATGGTTCAATGTCCACCCTGCATGCCAACTCGCCGCGCGATGCGCTGGCGCGTCTTGAGAGCATGATCATGATGTCCAGCGCCTCGCTGCCGCTGGCGGCTATACGCCGCAATATCGCCTCGGCGGTCAACATCATCGTCCAGGTATCGCGCCTGCCGGATGGTTCGCGCAAGGTCATCAATATCGCCGAGGTGATGGGCATGGAAGGGGACAATATTATCCTGCAGGACATTTTCAGTTTCGGCGCCGACGCGGATCGCAACGAGTACGGCAAGATTCAGGGGACGTTTACCTGTTTTGGGTTGCTGCAGCGTTCGGCGGTTTACCGCCAGGCGCTGGTACACAGCCTGCTTGAGCCTTTAAAACAACTGTTCGGGAACCGGATGCCATGATGATGATCATTTTTAGCTTTCTGCTGCTGGCCGGGGTTATCCAGCTGGGGCTGTGGTATCGCCAGCAGAAGCGTATGCACCGTTTGCAGCAGGCGGACGCCGCCCGCAACCGGGTGGAGCTGACGAGGCGGCTGATGCGTAATCCGCTGGGCGGCTGGTTATCACGCATGATGAGCGATATGCGTCTTCATCTGCTGGGCAAACAGCGCAGTACCGCCTTGCGCCATGGGCTGATTCTGCTACTGGTCCAGGCCACCAGCCTGTACGTTAACCAGAATTACCTGAACCTGAGTCCGGCTATTATCCATCCCGCATTCTTTGTGCTGACGCTGTACGGTCTCTATCTCAACAGCAAGAAAAAAATGCGCCTGCAATTTGATGCTCAGTTTTCGGAAGCATTGAATATTATTAACAGCTCAATCCGCGCCGGTAACTCGGTTATTCAGGGGATTGAGCAGTGCGGGCAAAAAATTGACGGCGTGCTCGGGGATGAGTTCAGACAGATTTCCCAACGCCTGGAAATTGGCGAGGATGTGGAAAGCGTGTTTATGGCCTCGTGGCGACGCCTGCCGTTTAGTGAGTACTACTTTTTCATCATTACCGTACAGCTGAACATGAAAGGCGGGGGTCAGGTCAAAGAGGTGATGTCGCGTCTGGGCACGCTGATCTCGAACGCCCGGGTGCTGGAGAAGAAAAAATACGCCATGACGTCAGAAGTCCGCATGTCAATTAAGATCCTGACGGCGATTCCCATTTTTTTCTTTTTCTTTATGAAATACCAGTCGCCGGCTAATTTCGACATTTTACTGCACCACCCGACGGGCCAGATAATGCTCTATTACGCCATTTGCAGCATTCTGCTGGGGCTGCTGATTGTCTGGATGATGATGAATAAAATATAGGTGGCATATGTTTTATATTATTGCGCTGACGCTGCTGGTTTTGGGCGCCGGAGGGTTAACGCGGGTCTGGCTGCTAAAACGGCGCCGGGAGCGTATTTATCACCTGCTGGAGCAGAGCAGCCAGCAGTACGCTTTTATCCCGCAGGATAATACGACGCCGGTTGAGCGAATAATGAGGAAAACAAGTCGCCTCGTCTCATGGACCGCGATGCTGGATAAGAATATTGTTGCCAAGGCATTAACTGCATTAGCGCTCACGATGCTTTTGTTTTTAATTGACGTCTCAGGGATCTATACATTTTCCCGGGATATTTTATTTCTTTGTATTTTATCTGTAGTCGTTGTCGTTATTTTGCTACCTAATCTGCTTAAAGAGATGACCATCAAAAAGCATATGAAAAGGATCTCTGATGACCTGCCATTTGTTATCGATATGCTGGCAGTCTGCGTGCAGTCCGGGATGACCATTGAAAAAGCCTTACGCTATATCGCCGACAATACCTATGCCATTAATCCCAATATCGCCACCCTGTTTGACCGGGCGATGCTCAAAACGGAGGTCAACGGGATTAACGCCGCGCTGGAGCAGCTTTATGAGGAGGTGCCGGGGACGGAGGTCAGGATGCTGTGTTCGACCTTACAGCAGAGTATTAAATACGGCTCGTCGATATATCAGGTGTTGATCGATCTGTCGAAAGAGATGCGCGAACTGCAGCTGCTGCATACGGAAGAGAAGGTGGCCAGCCTGTCAGCAAAAATGACGTTGCCGATGATCGCTTTCATTATGTTTCCGCTGCTGGTTATCGTTGCGGGGCCAGGCATTATCGGGATGGTGTCAATATGGTCAAATTAATCTCTCTTACGGCGTTACTGGCGCTCTTTGTGTTGTGTGGATGCCAGAGTCAAACCGGCAGCGGTGGTGAACTCAATGATAGCCAGCGTGAATATATTCTCAGTAAGGTCAATAACTATAATGGCTTGATCAAGCTTTACCGTGAAAAGCTCAGCCGTAAAGAGGATAAAGATACCCGGTACCAGCTGGCGGAATACTATTATCTGGCGGAGGATTTCGACTCTTCCCGCCAGTATTTGCAGCCGCTGATCGCCAACAATCCTGATGAGCGGGCGTTATTACTGGCCAGTAAAAATCTGATGGAGCTCGGGAATTATAGCGATGCGCAGGCGATGGTTTCCGCTGTGCTCAGGCAGAACCCCACAAGCGGGGAGGCCTGGAATATGCAGGGGATCCTGCTGGCGCAAGATGGCGATTTTAGCGGCGCCGCCCGGGCGTTTAATCAAGCGAGGCAGCGCTTTGTTGATGACGATATCGTGATTAACAATCTGGCGATGCTGGCCATCATGCAAAACGATTACGCCACTGCCAGAGACTATCTTTTTTCTCTCTATGGCAGGGGGCATGCGAGCCAGAAAGTGCTGCATAACCTCGTCTACGTGCTGGTGAAGCTCCAGGACTTTAACGGTGCCGAAAGTATCCTGCAGCAGGAAAAGATGGCCGGCCGTAGCGAAGGGCTGATGGAAGCCCTGGCGAAAGTGAATCCGCGTCCGCTGGTGCGGTCCGCTGCGCCTTCAGCCCCGGCCCCGGTGTCGGTCGCGAAAAGCGCTGCGCCAGCGGTGAAATCTGCTGCGCAGGCCGGCGTTGCGCCGCCGGTGGTCAGCACCACTGCCGCTGGAGGTAGTCCGGTCTCCGCTCAGGATGAGATCGCCCGGCTGCTGGATAATCAGCCGACGGTGAAGCCGGCAGGGCTGCCGGAAAAGGCCTCGCTGTCGTTAACCAGCGGTCTGAAAGACGTTTCTGCGGTTCGCTCCGGGCGCCATCCCGGCTATTTCCGCATGACGCTGGAATCGCAGCATGCCATTAATTTCCGTGAACTTCCCAGCGCGGATAAAAATAAGCGTATTTTTGAATTACAGAATGTCAGGCTAGGGCATGCGTTGCTGCGGGCGGCGAACGATATTCCCAGGGAATACCCTAACATCAACAAATTGACGTTTTATCAGAATCAAACTGATGCGGTTTTAATTGAGTTTGAATTTACCCACTCACTGGCCAAATCGAAGGTATTCCGCATCGCCGCGGGTAAGATTCCAGGGGAACGACTGGTATTTGATATTTATTACGGCTGAACCGCCGGATCTGCTTTTATACGGAAATAATTATTATGAAAATTTATGAATACAAAGATCTGCTGGTGCAGGTACCGGCGGGCGTCACGCATCTGATGATCGGCGCGGATGGAGTATTACGCGGCTATCGCAACAGGCCGGATATGTCGTTACCCCGCCCCTGGGAAACCACTGACAGTATTATTCCAGGCGTACTGAACTGGGAAAAATCACACGCTGAGATTGTCGCGCTGCGGGAATACTCTCCGGTTATTATCCACGAGTTTGCGCAGCCGGGAACCGAACGTTTCCGTGTCGGCGATAAATATACGCTGCATGCGACTATCAATGAGGAACTCTGTTTGACCTCAGAGGTTCATGCGGTGGTCAGTTGCTATACGCCGGGCATGAAGCCATGGTGCCAGATATTAAAACTGAAGGTCGAAGGGCTCTCTATCGACAATATCTTGCTGGCAAATGTTAAAGAAGTTCTTCATGACTTAAAGGTCACTGATTAATTACAACAGAATGAAATGACAGGAGAAAATAATGGCTGAAATGGAAAAGTTACTCGATGGACTGGTTAACCTTGATGGTGCGCTGGGCGCGGCGCTGGTCGATGCGCGTAATGGCATGCTGTTGCACGGCGTGGGCTCCGCCGGTCTGGATGTCGAAATTGCCGCCGCGGCCATTACTGACGTTCTGCGCGCCAATATCAAGATGCTGAAATTAATGGCTACCGGAGATGAGGTGGAAGACATCCTGATTACGCTGGGTAAACAGTACCACATACTCCGACCGGTGAGGGCCGTGGATGGGGTATTCGTTTATACCATTCTCGATCGCCGCAATGGAAATCTGGCGCTGGCCAGACGCAAAGTGACGGACGTCGAAGAGGCCATCGTCATTTTATAAGTAACCCCGCCGGCGTTAAGCCGGCGGAGGACATAAGGTTCGGGATGATGAAAGACTATAAGGTGATCCTGGTAGGGCGCAGCGGTTCAGGTAAGACCACGGCTATCCGTAGTGTCAGTGAAATCAACGTCGTGTCAACGGACGTACGGGCCTCGGACCGTGTTGTGGCAGAGAAAGAAACCACCACCGTGGGTTTTGACTACGGCGAACTGACTATTCCTGGGGGGCAAAACCGGATGCGGCTTTACGGCACTCCGGGGCAGGAACGCTTCACGTTTATGCGCGATATCCTGGAACGCGGCAGCGCGGGGATTCTGCTGCTGGCCGATAATCACCGGCCTGACCCGCTGGCGGAGACTCGCAGCTGGTTGCAGGCGCTGAAATCCGGCCCGTTGCCGGGGAATGCGATCGTGCTACTGGGCATCGTTAAATGTGATTTGTCCCCCTTACCTGATATTGAACAATACCAGCGCTTGCTACGGGAGGAAGGTCTGTGCTTTCCGGTCGCTACGCTGGATGCACGCAGCCCGGAAAGGGTTTTATTTCTGCTCAAGGTGCTGTTTTGCCAGCTTGAGCGTGCCAGAAATGAAGAGGTTTATTCCTGATGACAAGCATACTTCCTTTTGCGATTGAAGATGCCGGTACCCTGTCTACTGAACTCAGCCAGCATATTCAGCAACTGCTGCTCGAGTTTGCCCGGAACCATCCCGTTATGGGGGAGCTACTGGTGGCGACCGCAGATGGTTACGAAGTCGCGGCAGTGCTCAAAGAAGAGGACCCCGGGAGGTTACATAAAATCGCGGCGATGACCAGCTCCTTGCTCGGGGTGGGCGCCGCGATGCTGAATGAAATCGATGCCGGAGGGCAGAAGGCCATCACCGTCGAGGGTGAAAGGGACAATATCCTGCTCTGGCAGGTCTCTACGCAGCGTTTTCCATTATGTCTGACTGTGGTGGCCTCCGCGCAGGAGCCCCTCGGGCAACTATTCTGGCTTCTGCGCCAGTTGGCGGCGGCCATTGCTGAGATTTGCCATGCGCAGCCCGATCTGCCGCCGTCACAGGAATATTATTATGAATGATCCGTTAACAATGTCCTTCGCCGTCAGATTATGCTCGGCAGACATGAGCTGTGGTTTTATTTCCGTTACACCGGTACTGGATAACAGGGCAGAATTAATTCAGCAGCGCCTGAACTGGTATCACCAATGGCTACACTCGCTGAGTTGCCAGTTGCAAAAAGAGAGGCCGGTTCCGCAAGATATTTTCCCGCTTCTGCTGCAGCAGGCGGTTGAATTAACGGCTGCCGATATTCTTAGTGATGCTATTGCGCTGGCTCCAGTGCTTTACGATCGCGACAGCAAAATCATGGAGAGCGTAACCACTTATTTTTCCTGGCTCCAGACATGCACTCTGTCGGGCCCGGAAGATAATGACATGACGGTGCTCGAGAACCCGTCCACTGAATAAAAAGTGACGCGGTTAAAATCATACTTTTATGACGTGCGGAGAGCGAGGATTATCGTGGATATCGTTTGGCTATTGACTGCCGGTATTAGCGGAGTGCTTATCTATATTTGCTATATGGATATCCGCTGGCGGCGGATTCCTAACCGGGCCACGCTGCTGATACTGCTGCTCTCCTGTC
Organism: Klebsiella planticola ATCC 33531; assembly: GCF_000735435.1. Classification (GTDB taxonomy): domain Bacteria; phylum Pseudomonadota; class Gammaproteobacteria; order Enterobacterales; family Enterobacteriaceae; genus Klebsiella; species Klebsiella planticola. Next base: position 8,975 of record NZ_JMPP01000041.1, read on the forward strand.
TCGCAGGATTTACGCATATGCCATATCCGGCGTTCATTCTCCCCGGCATCCTGCTGGCGCTGGGTTTTATCGCCGTGATGGTGAAGTTGATGGGCGCCGGGGATATTAAGCTGGTGTGCGCGCTGGCGGTGGCGCTGTCAGTACCGGAGACCGGTAATTTTTTGCTGCTGACGGCCATCGCGGGTATTCCCGTCTCTCTTGCCAGCCTGCTCTATTTTTATTTCTTCGCCCGCGAGCAACGCGCGACGGTGCCATATGCGCTGGCCATCAGCTGCGGGTACTGGCTACAGGCGTGGGTATAACCATTGGTGAATGTATGTTAACAAAGATAACAAGCGGCCTGCGTCGTTATTTATGTGATGAACACGGCGTAGCGGCTATGGAATTTTCCATGGTGTTTATTCCTTTTATTATTTCGATACTTTTTATTGCTGAGATGTGCCGGGTGGTTTTTATTTCCTCGGCGCTGGATCTGATTATCGCCGAGTCGGGGCACATTGCCGCTATTACCCGGGTGCCGGAAAACTATCAGCACTATTTTAATGATGAGATAAATAAACGTATGGCGGACTGGCCGCTGATTTCACGCGATGTCCATGTCGAGCTGTCGGTGGCCTGGTGTGACAGTATTTCTGCGGTGCTTAACCACGCCTGCACCACCACGGATGCGCGCAATAAGCCGCTGGCATTTTATAACGTGACCACTGATTATCAGCCGCTGTTTTTTTTCTTTCCTTCCCAAAGTGTCATCCGTGAACTGAGCCGCAAGATTTTACTGGTACAGGAATTTCAGCGTGAGACAGAAAATGATGAGTAAAACGATGGGCGCTATACAACGCTATTTGCGCGACGATCGTGGATCCGTCGCGATTGAGGCTGGTCTGTACTTCGTCGTCTTTTTTTTGCTATGTGCGCTGCTGGTGGATTTCAGCGCCGTCTTTCTGAATAAAAGCTACCTCGAACGGGTAACCCATTCGCTGGCCAGCGTTGTGCGCGAAAGGTCCGCCTTTTACGGTGAAAAAGAGGAGCTAAGCCAGCAAGAAGTCAGTGACCTCTACGAACTGGCCGGCGTTTTACTGGAGGAGAGCCGCCTGGCTGGCAGCCGTTATCAGCTGGTGGTGGAGGCCGTCTTTTTTCAACCCAGCGGCAGTAAGGCGCAAAAAAACGTGTTGAATACCCAGTCTTTGTCCCAAGGGACCGGGAGCTGTCGCAGCCGACTTGCGATAACCAGTACGCAGATTGCGGATCTGTCGCCGTGGGATACGAAAGGGCGCTGGCTGCCGGTTTATCAGGTGACGATATGCCTGCCGGGCGGCGAGAGCATGTTTAAACGCGCGCTGAATAGCGTCGGAATAGAGATCGGCGATATTGCCATCAGCAATGCGGTGATCCCGCGTTAATACCGTTCCTTATGGGCGAGGTGAAAATTATGCGAAGCCGGTTTTTACGGTTTATCGTACGTCTTTTGCGTCAGGAGTACGGCGCGATAACCGTGATGTTTGCCATTATGTTTCCGCTGTTAATGATGTTCTATTCGGTGGCGTATGATGGCGCTAATTTACAAAGCAGTCGCGCCAGGCTGGCGGATGGCCTTAATCAGGGCGTGCTGGCGGTGGCCATGGTCGATAACCGCAATAGCACCGCCGCGGATAAGGCGGAGAATATTACGCTACTGCATAACTACCTGTCCTACTATGTGCCGGATGCGACGATCGCCAAAAACGATCTGACCGTTGCGGTAGAAGTGAACTACAGCACGACGGAAACCGGCAAACTTGACTCCGTGGACTATACCGCCAGCGGGAAAGCCAGCATGCAGCCAATAATCGGCGCGCAGCAAGAGGTCGGTTTTGACTCCGCGGTGGATATTCGTGCCGACAGCGGCGCGGGGGTGGTCAGAAAAACATTTGAAGTTGTCAGATTTCCGACTGATTATGCTCTGGTACTGGATTTTTCGGGGTCAATGCAAGACGTTTCCTCAGAACCGGGAATGACAAGAATTGCATTGCTTCGTAAGGTTGTGACTGATTTCATCAGTGACATATTAAATGATGAGTCTGTTAGTAATACGGTTAGCATTATTCCATTCAGTATTGGTGTGCCGGTTATCCTGCCTGGTGAAAATATTGCGGGTGGGGTAAGCGTGGGTTGCTCTTTTGTGGGTAAGCTAAAACAACAGTATCAAAAAGTCGATCTTGATTTCTGGTATAATAAATTCTACATAAATAATTCTAATACGCCTGCTGAGAAGGCTCAATCTTATAGTTATGACCATGCATTATATAACTATTATCAAGATGTGATTGGCCCGGCTACCGGCCATACTATTGATAATATGGTTACAAAAGGGTGGTGCGTCAAAAATACGAATTATGGCAGTAGCTTTGGCAAAGATCTGTACAGCTGTGATGCCGATCCGCGTTCAAGACTATTTGAACACTATGATGAGTTTCTCGAATCGCGCGCAGCAGCACATGATTTAATGCTGTGGGATGGCGTAAGTTATGCAATAACCAATAATGAAACTCTGGATTATGAGGGCATGTTTACCGATGGTTTTATTTTTTCTGAACAGGCGGTTATCACCTTTAAATATATGATTGGTTCGCGGTCGATGCGTCCTTTTGCTCTGGATTGCTATTCTGCATTTAACGCAATGGATTTTAGTTACGAGATGGTAAATCTCCTGAAGGATAAGACGGCAAAACCGAAGTCTTATCTTATCGAATTAACTAATGACATTAATATTATTGATGAATTTAATAACATGAAAATAGTTGATGGTTCACCCACTCATGTTACTTCAGGTCTACTTCGATCCCTGCCGGTGATTGCCAAAGGCACTAATCCCCGAAAAGCGATTATTGTGATATCCGATGGTATTGATTCCGGTAGCAGCACCAGGGGACCCTATGCGATGACCGAGCGGCTATTTAAAACGTACGATCTTTGCAAACGAGTCAGAGAAGGGCTGCTGCGTTACCCTGAGGGAACACCTACCCAGGCGGCCGATATCTTTTTTATTTTTACGGTTAATAATTCGGAAACTGCTCATGCTCTCGATCTCTGGCGCAATTACTGCGCAGGAGACAACGTTTTTCTCGCCACCAACTACCAGGACATTATTAACGTCCTGACGGGGATTGCGAAAAAATCCTCGGTGAAATTTATCAATAAAAATGAGCCGGAATAACCCCCCGCGTGACAGGAGGTCAGAGTGTTGGATTTGGCTGTTTTGGCTAATCAGTGTGCGCCAGACATCGCGCCCCAGGTACTGGAGCGTTTAATGAAAGTGGAGTCGTCGTTTAATCCTTACGCCATTGGCGTGGTGGGCGGGCGACTGGCGCGTCAGCCCCGGCATAAGGAAGAGGCTATCGCTACCGCGCAGTATCTGGCACAGGCGGGCTGGAATTTTTCGCTGGGGCTGGGCCAGGTGAACCGCCATAACCTCGACAAATACGGACTGGATTATGAAACCGTCTTCGATCCTTGTCATAACGCCCGTGCCGCTGCAGGTATTTTTAATCAATGCCTGCGCCGCGCTTCGGTCAAGTTTTCAGCGCAACAGGCGCAGCTGGCGGCGTTTTCCTGCTACTACAGCGGCAATTTCCGCCGTGGCTTTCTTCCCGAAGGGCAGACACAGACCAGCTACGTAGACCGGATCATGGCGGTGAAACCGACGCTGACAGCTGGCAATGCCGCGCCCATTGCGGTGATTCCGGATGGGCAATCCCGGCCAACGGCGAAAGTCCCCGCCGCAAAAGAAAACCGGCAAACGACGCCTGGAGCCAGGCTATCCCAGGTCGCCGGCGCTTCATCCCATCGAGGGGTGAAAGCTCTGCGGGGTGATTAGCCGGGGTATGCCTGCGGCGGATGATTCTGGTCGGCGTCATGCTCTGGCAACGAAGTCTCCCCGGAGGCGGCGCGCGGCGCCTTATCCGGCCAGGTGCTAGCAGAGGGCTGGAACCGTAGCCCCGCTCAGCGTCAGCACGAGCGGGGGATAGCGGCAGGCTAAAAACTATTTACGCAGCAGCCGCTGTAACCGCGTCTGACGCCAGCTGCGGATCCATCCGCCGAAAACAAACAATCGCAAACCTCTCACCAGCAGCAATGCCCCCCAGATCCCAGCGACCCAGGCAGACCAGTAGTTGCCTGGGTCGGTAAACCGGTTAAGTAAAACCAGCAACACGCACACCACCACGGCGGTCGATAACGAGCGGAAAAAGCGGCTTTCCTGATGCACGCGCGCTTTTGCCTCTTCGATACGTAAATCGAGAGACTCTTCATGGCCCGCCGGGGAGTCACCGGTGATATCGGCAACGTTAACTTCAAAGACGGCGGCAAGGGCGCTCAGCGTTTCCAGCCCTGGGCGATCGCCGTTCTCAATACGCTGGATAGTCCGCACGCTGAGGCCGGCAAGTTCTGCCAACTGCTCCTGGGACCATGCGCGCTGCAGACGTAATTGTTTAACCTGATTACTGCTGTTCATCATGTCTATCTCCGGGTGAAAACCTGAGATGGAGTGTGGCGCGGGGCACTGTCGGGCACCACGATCCGCAGCCGACAATTGCCCGACATTAACCCGACAGCCGCATGACGCCTGGGGTTACGCGTTGACGGCCGAACAGCCATTCTGCCACGGACGGACTTTCATTCCGCGGAAGATCATCAGCCAGGCAACGATAATAGCCAGCATCAGCACCACAAACAGCGACCAGTGCGGCATATGGGTCAGGATAGATCCGGTAATCATCGGGTTGAAGGCCGCTCCCAGCCAGCCCAGCGACTGGGCGGAAAAGTAGCTCGCCTTCATGCCGGCGGGGGCAATGTTATCAATCAGCATATACTCGCCGGGCGCGTAAATGACCTCGCCAAGCGTAAACACGGCGGCAGATATCCCCCATAGCAGCAGGCTGCTGTCGGAAAGAATAAATCCCCCCAGACCGAGGACGAAACAGAGCGTACCAAAGGTCATGAGCGGGCGAATATTGCTGGCGCTTAAGCGGCGGCCGACGGCGTACTGCAGCGCAACCACCACGGCGGCGTTGACCGGGAGCACCACCGCCACCACCTTTTCGGCAAAATCGCTATCGGCGACCACCAGCACATACTGTGAAATACAGGAGGCGAATGAGCCGCCGACGAACGAGGCCAGCAGACCGGAAAGCGTAAACCACATCAGCGCGCGGTCGCGCAGTAACACGGAAGGCGACCATTGGGTGGCATTATCCTGAGCAATAGCCGCCGAGGTGCGCTGAACGAAGAGCTGAATACCAACCAGCGGCAATGCGGCGCAGGCCGCCGCCAGCCAAAATGGCAGGTTGATGCTGTGCATCACCAGCAGCGTGCCGATGGGCGGGCCGACGGTCCAGCCGATGTTCAGGAAGGTATAGTTGAGCGAGAAGATCCGCGCTTTCTTTTCCGGCGACAGGACATCGGCAAACCAGGCCTTCAGCACGGTGGAGAAAACGGAATAGGCGCAGTTGATCAGGGCAAAGAAAAACACCACCAGGCTTACGCTATTGACCAGCGGAATCGCGATAAAGCCGCAGATAAAGGCCAGCACGGCGATCAGCATATAGCGCTTTTTATCAAACTTATCGGCCAGAATGCCAAACCCCATACTAAAGACGACGCCGACGGTGAGGGCGATGGAGAGCGCATAGCCAATTTTATCCACCTCAAGCTGGTACTGGCGGGTGAGGAAGATGGTCATAAAGGGCAGCGTTGCGCCACGGCCGATAGTCAGCAGCAGCGAAGACGCCAGCAGCGCGATGGTGGAGCGCCTGATGGTCGGTATCATGTTCTTTGCCTGATGAAATGTTATTTTTATGTTGTATTGCTCACAAATACCATGCTCTCAGGACCTTGTATAGCGCAACCCGGTGTCATCACGTGCTTTGACACCCTGCTAAAAATAATGATCTATCCGCCGGCCGCTTTTTTGGGTACTTTGATTTTGTTCACAAAAATTCATATAACAACAGAGGCAGGGTATGACACGTAAAGACGGGCTGCTGGCGCTGCTGGTGGTAGTGGTGTGGGGGCTGAATTTTGTGGTGATTAAGGTCGGACTCCACAATATGCCGCCGCTGATGCTGGCGGGACTGCGTTTCTTACTGGTGGCCTTTCCGGCGCTGTTGTTTGTTGCCCGTCCTAAAATCCCGCTGCGTCTGCTGCTCGGCTATGGCCTGACCATCAGCTTTGGTCAGTTCGCCTTTTTATTCTGCGCCATCGGTCTTGGGATGCCGGCCGGGTTGGCCTCTTTGGTGCTGCAGGCTCAGGCGTTCTTCACCATTATTCTTGGCGCCTTTGCCTTCGGTGAACGCCTGCAGGGAAAACAGCTGGCCGGGATTGCGCTGGCGATTTTTGGCATCCTGGTGCTGGTGGAAGCCAGCCTCGGCGGCCAGCATGTCCCGGTCGTCGGATTTATGCTGACTCTGGCAGCGGCGTTGAGCTGGGCGTGCGGGAATATTTTTAATAAGAAGATCATGTCCCGCGCCGAGAAACCGCAGATTATGTCTCTGGTGGTGTGGAGCGCGTTGATTCCGGTGCTGCCGTTTATGCTGGCGTCCTGGGCGATCGATGGCCCGCAGACGATGGCGGCGAGCCTGATTCATATTGATATGCTGACCGTGCTCTCGCTGCTTTATCTGGCGTTTATTGCCACGATTGTGGGCTACGGCATCTGGGGCTCGTTGCTCGGGCGCTATGAAACCTGGCGAGTGGCGCCGCTGTCGTTGCTGGTGCCGGTAGTGGGGATGGCCAGCGCCGCGCTGTTGCTCGGCGAAACGCTGAACGGCTTGCAGCTGCTGGGCGCCGTACTGATTATGGCCGGGCTGTATATCAATGTTTTCGGCCTGCGGGTCTGGCGGACGGGCGCGGTTCCGAGATAAGAAAAGCCCTTATATCTGGACAGGGATGTGCTTTGCATCGCGGCGCACTGCTTGCCATGGATGGTCTTGGGCCATGATGTGGTCAGGCTCAACGTTAATGAGTGACCAAAGGAATGTAGATGATTGATGACATCCGTTACCTGATCGTTTTTGCCAAAATTGTCGAGGCGGGATCCATCTCAGGTGGCGCAGAAGCGTTAGGACTGACAACCGCAACGGCGAGCACGCATCTATCGAAACTGGAAAAAAATCTTGGTAGTGCGCTGCTCTATAGAAATACCCGTAAGCTCTCTCTGACCCACGATGGCATCAATTTGCTGGAGACGGCCAAATCGATGCTCGAGCTGTATGAGAAGGGGGTTATTGAATTTAAGCAGCGGTCTATATCAACAGCTAACAAGCTGCATATTTCTGTCCCTGCCGTTTTTATCAATAGCGCATTTACGCGCCATCTTGCGGTGTTTATAAAAGAGTATCCGGATGTTGACCTGAACATTTCTTATAGCGATACGCGGAAAGATATTATCGGCGAGAGTATTGATGTTGCATTTCGGATTGGGGAGCTCCCGGACAGCTCACTCAAAGCCCGGCATCTTTTTGTGCTGCCCCGGCAACTGGTCGCATCAAAGGGCTTGTTAAGCCATTACAAGCCCATCAATCACCCCGATGACCTGGAACATCTGCCCTGGATTGGCCTGACTATGAGGCAGAACAACCGGGAGTTCAGGCACAAAAGTGGCGAGCTGGCGTTAGTAAAGTATACGCCAACGGTTGTCGTTGATAATGTTGAAGCGGCCTATGCTCTTGCAAAGCAACAAATTGGACTGGCGGCTCCCCCTCGCTACCTGAGTGAGGATGATGTTAAGCGCGAAGAAATGCAGGAAGTCCTCCCCGATTGGTCATTAGAACCTCTAAAGGTGTATGCCATATGGCCTGCGAATATATCGACCAGCAGTATTGCCTACAAACTGATTAATAATATTTATAACTCCGTTGAGTCTCATCAATTATGAATGCCTGAGGAGTGGCATACAGAGCATGTAGCCCGCCGTAACGATCAGCAAACTGCCCATCAACAGGTTAAAAGTACGGATGCGTTGTCTGCTCCTGAGCAGCATTGACACTCTGTCGCCGATAACCGCCCATGAAGCCAGTGAGAGATAGCAGACGACAAAATAAATCATGATAAAGACCGATACCGTCGTATTGGTGGACGGGTTGGAAAATAACGCCGCTCCGGATGCGCAGGCCGTCCAGGCTTTCGGGTTGAACCACTGCATTAAAAACCCCTGAATGAAACCTGGGGTATCTGCTTGTTGTAATGACAAGTCAGGGCGAGATGAGGCTATTTTATAACCCAGGTACATGATAAATACGGCGCCGGCAACGTTGAGATATTTGAAAAACAAAGGATGCTGTGCAATTGTGGCGGAGAGTCCGAAACAAACGAATATAAGCAATAAAGTAAATCCGATTGTCGCGCCTGAGACAAACGGGAAGGTTTTTCTAAATCCATGGGCTGCCCCCGACGATATAATGATCATATTGACCGGGCCTGGTGACAATGACAGGGTGAGGGAAAAGATGAACATCGTAAAAATTAAAATCATTTTTTCTCCGTGAGGGTTTAATACTTATTAAATATGGGATGGTTCTTTTATTGCATAATAACCTTGCCGAACTCCCTACAGGCTACATATAAATATTCATTAGAGTAAGTGGCTTTTCTCTAAAGGTGTGTTTGATTTTTTCACAGCAAAGTGGAATAGAATCAACGACAAACCCGGTTGATTGCCCGGGCATTGAAGCCGACGGCGCGCTGGAGATATCTGAATGAATTAACGTTTTAACTTGTCAGGGTGACCGGCAGCCCCGTGCCGGAGCAGACGTGGCTAACCCGGCGCGCATGCTGAGAGGCGGTGGCATAAACCAGGCGATCTTCGCTGAGAAACGTTACCTGACGAGGCGAAGTCCTCGCGAAACAATTCTCTTGAATTCCTCACACTGGGTATGCTCGGGCTGAGTACAACGCGCAGCATGCTTCAGTCCGCGGCTTAATAACTGCAGTCTGCGAATGGTAACGTCGATTTCCCGTGAGCGTTTGTGGAACAGTTCACGGTTAATATCTGGATGACCCTCGGTACCGAGCATCACTGCAATGTCATCCAGAGAAAACCCTGCGGCCTGTCCCAGCGCAATGAGTTGCAGTTTATACAGCACATTCTCATGGTACTGCCTTCGAAGGCCATTTCGACCGACAGGCCGAATTAATCCTTTCTTTTCGTAATACCGCAATGCGGAGGGTTTAACCCCGGAAAGGTGAGCGATTTCTCTGATATCCCGTTCTTTCATGGTTGACTTAAACCTCACTTTAAGTTGCACACTGGCTTTCAGCTTAGCATTCCAACCACGAGGAGCAGACATTGGATATGATGATTTTCTTTAAAACGGCCATCACCGGCATTGGCGCAACGCTGGTGATGGATTTATGGTCACTTTTACAAAAATACCTGCTCAAAGTACCGCCGCTAAACTATGCGCTGGTTGGGCGCTGGATTTTATGGTTGCCCAGAGGAAAGTACTGGCATCATACGATTGCCTCAACGCCGCGAATACAAGGGGAGATGTTCACCGGCTGGGTGTTTCACTACCTGATCGGGGGCATTTTTGCTTTTGTACCGCTTATGCTCAGCGCAACCGTCTGGCTCAGCGAGCCCTCACTGAACATCGGTATTCTGGCCGGTTTGTCGACTTTATTCGCACCGTTCATGATTCTACAGCCCGCATTTGGTTTTGGTATCGCGGCATCACGCACCCCTCGTCCCTGGCTGGCGCGTCTGCTCAGTCTGCTCACGCATCTGGCGTATGGGGGAGGGCTGTATATCGCGGCCCTGATGATCAACGCCTGGGGATAACACCTTTTCGTCAGCTCCGCTTCACCCGCGTACAGCGCTGCGGCTTCCATGACAACACAAAAAATGGTAGGGAATATGGAGATAAATGCAATTGCAAATGATATTTATTTTCATTAGTGTTTGCATTCCGTAAGCTACTGTAAAGAAAAATTACATGTCTATCGTATCCCTGAAGAAAGCAACGCTTTGCGCGCTGGCCATTTCATCTTCCCTGCATGTTGTCTCTGCCTCGGCTAAGGATTTTACCGAGCAGGCATTCCGCTCACAGCCTCTTGGTCACGGCGTTTATGAACTGGCTTATGATAACCGTCAGAAGGTGCTCTATGCCGCCTCCGCGCCCTCGTTTGATAAAGATAAAACGACGGGAATAGTGTTTCGACTGGCGGCCGATTCTCTGCAGATTAATCAGAAAATCGCCACCGAACGGCGCACCTTTGCGCTTTCTCTGGATGAAGAAAACCATATCCTGTACTTGGGCAATGCCCTGGATGGTTCGCTAACGCTGGTGGATACGCTGACCAATAAGGTGATCAAAACTATTCAGCTAAGCGATGATTCGGATCCTGAGAAACAGGCTCACGTCCGTGAAGTGGTGCTGGATAAGCCAAATCAACGTCTGTATGTATCCGGAATCGGGCGCAAAGACAAAGGGCTGCTGTGGGTTGTCGATACGCGCAAGCAGCAGCTTATTGAAACGCTGAATCATGTCGAACCGGTGGGGTTTGCCGTTGATGACGCGGGTAACAAAGTTTATGTGGTGACCGGCAACGGGGAGTTGGTTACCCTCGATGGTAAAACGTCGAAGCTCCTTGCCCGCGTGAAGGTTGACCCGGCTGAACCTGACCATTATTTCCTCAATATCGCCCTGAACAGCGCCGCAGGAGTTGGGTATATCGCTGATACCAATACCCGCGATGTGCTGGTGGTGCAGCTGGACTCCGGCAAGTTGGTGGATCGTATTGCCTCGCCGAATTCGGTCGCCGTGCTCTATAACGCCGCGCGCGATGAAATCTACGTTACCCATCGCAACGATCGCTCGATTAGCGTCATCGACGCGAAAACCCATCATCTCAAACACACGATCAAAACGGCGGCCATGCCCAACAGTCTGGTGCTTTCTGCGGATGCCGGAACGCTTTATGTCAGCGTTAAACAGGACGAAAAAAGCGACCAGCCCGACTACGTTCTCAAGATTGATCTAACTAAATTCTAAGGACTTTTTTGTGACGATTAAGACACACATGGAGGTGGCGATTGCGCTCGCCTTCGTCAATCTGCCTGCGGCGGCATACGCCGCAGATAGCGCCGCCGTAAACGAAGAGCAGATGGTAGTCACCGCCACGGGTTTCAGCCAGGAGAGGCGCGAGGCGCCGGCGACGATCTCGGTGCTGGATGAGAAGGCGCTGAATACCCGCTCCAATCAGAATGTAGCGGAAGCGTTGCGCGAGATGCCGGGCGTGCTGGTGGGCAACGGTCACGGCAGTCTGGCGACCGGTGATGTGCAGATGCGCGGTATGGATTCGACCTATACCTCGTTTATGGTGAACGGTATTAAGCAGTCTACCCGCGAATCCCGTCCCTACGGGCATCACATTGGTAGCGAAGCGGCTTTTATGCCGCCGCTGGCTGCCATTGAGCGGGTGGAGGTCATTCGCGGGCCCATGTCCTCGCTGTATGGCTCTGACTCCATTGGCGGCGTGGTCAACGTCATCACCAAAAAGGCCTGGAACCTCGAAAAATGGACGGGGGTGCTGGAGGATAATTACTTCCTGCAGGAAAAAAGTGAATACGGCAACACTAATCAGACCAACGCCTTCTTAATGGGGCCTGTCATCCCAGGCAAACTCGGGGTCAGCGTGGGCGCCGATTATCTTGATCGCCGCGATGATGACAGCCCAACCAAAGAGCGTTTCGTGAAGCATCAGGCCGGGAATCTGGACGCCACCATTTCTCTGTCGCCAATCGATACGCAGCTTTGGGATTTGAATGTCGCCAAAGGCAATCAGGAGAAAACCCATAACGATAAAGCGTGGTACTGGGGTTTTGACCGCGATGCGGCCTCGCTTTCACAGCATGCCTGGTACGCTGATGATCTGGTGGAGGTGAAGAACTTTATCAGCTACGAGAAGGCCCGCACGGAGTACCGCGTGCCCGGGATGGATTCGCAATTTATTAAGCAGAATAATTTTGAGGCCAATAGCGCGAACACCTTTACTCTGGCCGATCACAAGCTGACGTTAGGCGTTAACTTCACGCGCAATGAGCTGAATGACACCTTCGGTATTGCGGATAAGCAGGCGCCCGGCGTCACCCCGGTGAGTAAAATTACCCGTCATGGCTGGGCGGTTTTTGCGGAAGACGCATGGATGATAGTGCCGGACTTTACGCTGACTACCTCTGCGCGCCTGGATCATGATAGCTACTTTGGCTATCACGTCACGCCTAAGTTGTATGGTAACTGGACCCTCGACGAAACCTGGGCGCTGAAGGGGGGCGTCTCTGCGGGTTATAAAAAACCGGATTTACGTCAGAACAACGCCGGTTTTACCAGCGTCTATGGTGCTTATCCCTATTCTGAGATTGGCATCGGCAACGACGATCTGAAGCCGGAACAGAGCATCAACACCGAACTGGGCGTGTACTGGCAGCATGACGCGTTGGCGCTGGATGCGACTCTTTTCCATACCAAATTTAAAGATAAAATCAGCGACCATACCATCTGTACCTCATCTGCCACCCAGCAGTGTCAGTACAATGGCTATACCGCTGATAGCGTATCGCAATATATTAACGTCGGAGATGCGGAGATCTACGGTCTGGAGCTGAACGGCGACTGGCAGGTGACCGCGGCGCTGAAGGCGAACGCCAACTATACCTATACCCACAGTGAACAGAAAAGCGGTGAGTATAAGGGCTATGCGCTAAATGATTTCCCGAGCAGTATGGCCAACGTTTCGCTGACGTGGAATACCACTTCCGATCTGGAGCTGTGGACGAAGGCGAGCTGGCGCAGCAACTCGCCGGATATCGGCAAATCCAGCTCAACGGATGCCTATGCGCTGGTGGATTTAGGCGCCCGTTACCATCTGAATAAACAGGTTACGTTGATGAGCGGTATCTACAATCTGTTTGATGTCAATCCGGTTTACACCACCGCCTACAGGCAGACCGCGATGCTGGAAGGGCGGCGCTATAATTTCGGCGGCCGCGTGGAGTTCTGAATGTGAGGCAGGGGTCGAATGGCCCCTGCGAAACGATGGCAGACAGCCCTGTCAGGGGCGGAAATCCACAACGGCATTGTTGAATGTCTGATAGGTTTCTTCATCAGGCGCTGGCGGAATCTGCGCTTCCTTTAGCGCGGATATAATTTTCGCGCAAAATGCCGGATCGCCATGCGCTACCGTTGGATTCTGTACCTTCCCGTCACGCTGGAGCGTGAGGCGCACGGAGCATTGTTGCCCCTGATACGACTGCGGCCGATCTATTTTAGCGAAGGTAGCCGTTCTGACCTGCATCAGATAGCGTGAGACATTGGCCTGCGGCGAATTATTTGCACCCATTTGATAATCGCGAAACATCTTATCCACTTCTGCAGATAATTGAGCCTCTTCAGCGCTATCCGGCGCAGAAGTGGTGCCCGAACAGGCGGTAAGGAGTAAAGAGAGGAGACAAAAGAGTGCGGGGCTGGGTCTCAGGGTCATGGCATACCTCCTTGCCTGGGATGATAAATTCCGCGTGCCAGGTGGCCATCTTCTGCTATTCAGCGATGGTATTCAAACGTTAATCAGCGAGTATGCCTGCGGTGGTTTGACCGCAGGCATGATTTTTGTGTGACGTTGTCACTTTTTATGCGGACGCCAGCAGGCTACCGCATCCAGTCGCCGATAATTTCTCCGTACAGCTGTTCCGCTTCCTCCAGCCGGCTGAGCAGGCAGTACTCATCGGTTTGATGAGCCAGAGACGGCTCGCCGGGGCCGAGAATAATACAGGGCGGGTTGCCCAGCGCGGGCAGCAGCAGGGAGGCGTCGGTAAAGTAGGGAACCACGCGCGGCGCAAGCGGCCGATCGTGCAGCGGCTGGCAGCGCTGATAAACCTGCTTTATCCATGCGTGATCCTCTTCGCTCAGTACCGCGGGTAAGTCCACCAATGTGGACACCGTGACGCTCTCGCCAAGCAGCGTGGTCAATCGCTGGCGGATGGTGGCATGCTGTAAATTGGGCGCACTACGGATATCGACATCAAAACGCGTGCGGTCCGGCACGGAATTAATATTTAACCCGCCTTCGATACGTCCGACATTAAGAGTCGGCTGCTTCATCAGCGGATGCGGCGCGCCGGGTGAAAAATGTTGAATCTTACCCAGCGCATCCGCCGCCAGATAGATAGCATTAATCCCCAGTTCCGGCATCGCGCCGTGGGCGGTTTTCCCCCGCGTTTCACAACGTAGCCAGAGGGCGCCTTTGTGGCCGATAACCGGGTAATTGGCGGTGGGCTCGCCGACGATCAGCGCCCCGATGTCCGGCAACGTCGCGGAGGCGATCAGCGCCCGGGCGCCGTCGCACCCGGTTTCTTCCCCTCCGGTGATCAGCAATACCGCACCGCTGCCGGCGAGAATCGTTTCCCGCTGATGAATACAGGCGACGGCAAACGCCGCCACCGCTGCTTTCATATCGCTGGAGCCGCGTCCATAAAGACGCCCGTCCTCCGTCTGCGAACCGAAAGGATCGTACCGCCACTGCGTATTACCGAGCGGCACGGTATCCAGATGGCCAGTAAAGGCCAACGGTTTACCGGCTGTCGTCCCGGGCAGCCAGGCGATCAGATTGCTGCGTCCCTCGCCGAACGACGACAGCGAAACCGCAAAGCCGCGGTGTTGAAGCCAGTCGGCAAAGAACCGCATGCAGTCAGCTTCGCGACCCGGCGGGTTAATGGTGTTAAAGCCCAGCAGCTGCCGGGCCAGTTGAAGAGTCGTGGTCATCAGCCGCGTTCCGTCAGCCAGTCAAGACAGTTGATCCACAGCTGGCGATAGCCGGGCCATTTGGCAAACTCTTCCGGCAGCCAGTGCGCGGACATATCGCTGGTCCACACCAGTGAGCGACCCTGTTGATATTCGCGAACGGCCAGCAGCGGATGACCGGTACCGGCGACCGTGGCCAGCAGCTTGCCTTGCGGATGCATTTCCACTTCGTTATAACCCAGCAGCCACGGCCATTCGCCAGGAATATCGTTAAACAGGGCGTGAGCTTCGATCACTTCGGCATAGCAACCTTCCGGGGTTTCAATACGATCGTCCCATGCCAGGCAGCGGACCGGCAGAACTTTCTCCACAGCGGTATGGCGATAGCGCGCGCCGCCGTTAATTCCCTGGAAGCTGTAATAACCACCAATCATCATCAGCGCGCCGCCGGCGGCAACGTAGTCATGGATCAGCGTCAGCCGGTTGGCGGTGCGGCGGCTTTTCAGCCAGGTATCCGGATGCAGCAGCAGCGTATTGGCGCCGATATCCGAGAGAATAATCGCATCCCACTGCCGCAGCGCTTCCTGAGTCAGCGGGAAGTCGGTCGCCGCCGCGTGGGCGGGCATATAGGTGATCGCGTAATGACTGTCCGCAAGCGCGGCCAGAAAATCCGTTGCGCCGGTATGCCAGGTGGCGGTGGCAAACTGATCGAAGCCTTTAACGTGTGTTGAAGTGCTGGTCCAGGATTCCCCGACCAGTAAGATTTTTTTCTGCATTATGATTTTCCTTTTATCCGCCAAAGACCCGTTGGGGATTGCCAATCATCAAGGTTTCAAGCTGTTCGCCGCTGACGCCGTGGCGCCGCAGACGAGGAACAAAATGCTTGAGTATGTAGCCGTAACCGTGACCGCCGTAGCGGGTGAGCATGGTTTTCAGGAACACATCCTGCGACAGCAAAATCTGCTGGAGATAGCCATCGTCAATCAGCTCGCGAATCGCGCGGGCGTTCTCCTCGTCGGAAGGCGACTGCGCCGATTCGTCGGCGTAGTAATAGCTCATGCCGATCATGTCGTATTCGAGAAACGCTCCGCGCTGCGCCAGTTCGCGCTGATAGCGCTTATCGGCAAAGCTTGGATTCATATGACACAGCACCGTATGGCGGAGATCGGCGCCTTCCTGTTCGAGAATATCCAGCACCCGGTGACCCAGTCTCTCCCAGCCCGGCAGATGGACCTCAATCGGCACGCCGGTCGCGGCGCTGGCCCGACCCGCAGCGCGCAGGGACTTCTCTTCATCCGCCGTAAAGCGACTGGAGATACCGATTTCGCCGATAAGCCCGGCGAGCACTTCCGGTTTCTCCTCCGCGCCACCAAGATCGTAAATCAGCCGTTCGGCCAGCTGTTCGACGCTGCTGGTTTTTACCCATTCGGGGTGTGAAGGCTCCAGATAGAGGCCGGTACCCATAATAATGTTCAGACCGGTCAGACGCGCGATACGCGCCAGCGCGTTGGGATCGCGGCCAATGCCGATATTGGTCGGGTCGACCACCGTTTCCCCGCCAAGCGCGCGATATTTGGTCAGCTCTTCAATCGCGACGTCGACGTCAAACAGCTGGCAGTTATCGCGGCTCATGAGCGGGTTCAGCGCCAGCTCGCCAAGGTTTTCCATCTTCACCGGCATTTCGGCGAGATGGCGATCGCTACAGCAGCAGGGCGGCACCCATTTGCCGGAGGCGTCCAGCAAAATATGCTCATGCATCAGCGTGACGCCCATCTCGCTAATCGGCAGCGGGCCAAGCACCGTCATGACGTAACCGCTGCTGACGCCGACCGGCAGCGGGGAGGGATGGCGAAAAATTGATCCTTTCATCAGCTATCTATCCTTTTGCCGCCGAGCGCGTGGGGTTGAGAATGCGGGTGTTCAGCCAGATTGCCAGCAGGATGATCGTGCCGGTGGCTATCTGGGTGTAGAACGGCGAAATATGCGACAGGATCAGCCCGTTCTGAATCACCGCAATCGACAGCGCGCCGAGGAGCGTGCCGATAATGGTACCGAAGCCGCCAAACAGGCTGGTACTGCCGAGCACCACGGCGGCGATGACCTGCAGTTCAAAGCCCTCGCCCTGGTTGGAGGAGCCGCTGCCGAGGCGTGCGGTAATAATCATTCCTGCCAGCGCGGCGGCCATTCCGCTGATGATATAGACCTTCATGGTCACCGCTTTGGTGTTAATCCCGCTGCGTCGCGCGCCTTCGGCATTGGCGCCGATCGCCGTGACGTAGCGGCCAAAGCGCATATGGTTAAGAACGATATGCCCGATAACCAGAACCATAATGCCAATCAGCGCGGGCATGGGGATCCCCACGACCCAGGCGCGCCCTATAAAGGTAAACAGGCTGTCAGCGGGAAGCGGAATCGAATAGCCCTGGGTGACCAGTAGCGCGATGCCGCGCACAACGGCCAGGGTGGCGAGGGTGACGATAAACGCCGGAATGCCTTCATAGGCAATAAAGAAGCCGTTAATGGCGCCGACTAATCCGCCGAGCAGCAGGCCGCCGAGCAGTACCACCGGCCACGGCAGCCCCCAGTTGTTGAGGGCGATAGCGGAAAGCGCGCCGACTAACGCGAGGGTGGAGCCCACCGACAGGTCAATGCCGCCGGTGGTAATCACCAGGGTCATTGCGGTTGCGACGATCAGCAGCGGGGCGCTCTGACGGATGATATTCAGCCAGTTGGTGCCGGTGAGGAAATTGCTGGTGATCAGTGAAAACACCACGCAACAGAAGACAAAAAACAGCGCGATGCTCACCACGCCCGAGTGGTTATGCAGCAGGCGGCGCGGCAGCGAATGCTGGATCATGCGGGAGCTGCTTAAGTTCATGATACTCATCCTGTTACCTCAATGTGCAGCCGCAGAGCGGGCGGTGAATTTTTCGCCCACAATCAGGTTAACGATATCGCTCAGGCTGGTGTCGGCCACCCGCCGGTCGGCGACGTTGGTCCCTTCATACATCACCATGATCCGGTCACAGACCAGGAACAGGTCCTGCAGGCGGTGGGTAATCAGAATGACGCTCACGCCGCGAGCGGAAACGCGACGAATAAGCTCCAGAACCGCTTCGACTTCCGCGACGGCCAGCGCGGCGGTGGGCTCGTCCATGATCAGCACCTTCGGGTCAAAAGCCGCCGCGCGGGCGATGGCAATGGCCTGGCGCTGACCGCCGGAAAGATTTCGCACCAGCAGACGAGTATCGGGAATGGAAATTCCCAGTCCTTTTAGCATCTCCCGGGCATCGGCGTGCATTCTGGCTTCGTCGAGAAAGGGGATGCCGAGAACCGATTTCATCGGCTCGCGACCCATAAACAGATTGCCCGCAACGTCGACCGTGTCGCAAAGCGACAGATCCTGATACACCATCTCGATATGGCAGCGGCGAGAATCGGCCGGATTAGTAAACTGGTGCTGTTCACCGTCGATACGAATCGTGCCGCTGGAGGGGATCACCGCGCCAGATAACACTTTGGTCAGGGTCGATTTCCCCGCGCCGTTATCGCCCACTAATCCCAGCACCTCGCCCGGAGCCAGCTCCAGGTTGACTCCGCGCAATGAACGTATCGACCCGTAGGTCTTGGTGATATTGATCATCTCCACCCTTGGCGGGGTAGTTTGTGGCTGCTGCATCTGATAACTCCCATCGCTATTGCCGGGAAAATGTTCGCCATCCCGTGGGAGAGACCCCATCCGACACGGTTTACATTCTAGTAAACCGGTTTACCTGCGGAGTAGAGTACTCACCAACACAGTCTGGTCAAACGCTATGTAAGATATTTGTTCGCCAGTAAGAACATTGCAGCATCCGTGCCAGGGCAGGAACAACACAGCAGCCCTGTGACTTAACCTTATGTAATAAATAGAGTTTCTTGATTACATTCCGGTAAACCGGTTTACTGATTATAGTGAAGAGATAGGGAGTTGAACGTTTTTTGCGCCAAAACTGGGCGCTTTTGCGCCATTTTGGGACGCGCTTAACAAATCTTGATCGAGTCGCGGCCAATCCATTCAACCGGCAGACGGGTTTCCGCCGGGATATCTTTGTCGTCGTTGAGCAAGCGCATCATGATATTCACCGCGGTGCGGCCCAGCTCCCGGGCGGGCTGGCGGATAGTTGAAATCCGCGGCTGGGTGAAATCGGCATAGCTGGCGTCATCGAAGCCGACTAACGACAGCGCCTCCGGCGCCTGTAGTCCGCTGGCGCGCAGCCCGTCGAGCAGGCCAAGCACCAGATAATCGCTGGCGGCGAAGACGGCAGTAGGGCGAACCGGCTGACTAAACAGATACTGCAGCGCCTGTTGGCCGAACTCGCGCTGGTAGTCGCCGTACATAACCCATTCGGCGGGCCAGCTCAGACCGGCCTGCTCCATCGCGGTGCAAAAGCCCTGATAGCGTTCGCGAACGCTCATCAGCTTGTCCGGGCCGCCAACGAAAGCGATATGGCGATGCCCGGCGGCGATCAGCTTTTCGGTGGCAATTCGCCCGCCCTGGACGTTATCGGCAAAGACTTTGGGGACCTTACTGCCGGGAATATCCTCATCCAGCAGCACAATGCGTTCGTGGCGCTGAACCTCTTTGCGTAGCAGGCCGTTATCGGGGCGGTTAGTGGTGAACAGCAGACCATCGACCTGGCAGGTATCCAGCCAGCGTATAAACTGACACTCTTTTTCCGGGTTATTACGGGTGATACACAGCACCAGGCTGTAGCCGTGGGCAGAGGCGGCTTCTTCGGCGGCATCGGCCAGTTCGGCAAAGAAGGGGTTGGTGATATCGGGTAGCACCAGGCCGAGGGTTTCGCTTCCGCCTTTACTCAAACGGCGTGCGAGGCTATTACCGCGATAGTCCAGTTCGCGTATTGCCGTTTCAATGCGGTCGATGGTTTCCTGCGGCAGCACAATACTGTTGTTCATATAGCGTGACAGGGTAGCCTTCGACAGGCCCGCCAGCTTTGCCACGTCGGATAATAATACGCGTTTTATACTCATTTCCTGCGCCATTTCTGCCAGAATCGGCTATCTGTAACATAGTTAAGCGCGCTGGATACAGCAATTTCTCGGCTAACAATACCCTGAAATAAATGCTTGACAAATTTTAAATGGCGGAGAATTGTATAGGCAGTTTACCGCATCATCCGGGAAGTCATTCCCAAACCCGTTTAACTCATTCCAGTCGCGCACCGACACGGACCGGTTGCCGGAATGAAATTAAGCAGGTCCAGCCGAACGGTCGATGATCGTTCTGGCCCTATAGACGATATTTGCCCGCCAAAAAAATAATCCTTCTGCGTTCGCATGCGGCGCGGAACTCTGCTGGCTATCAACTATTCCCGACGAGGATACTGATGATGTTATTTAACACCGGAAAACTGCGTTTTATTGCTGTAGCAACAACGATGCTGGCATCAATGAGTTTTATTTCTGCCGCCAGTGCCGCCGCTCCGACTTATGCGCTGGTACAGATCAATCAGCAGGCTCTGTTTTTTAATCTGATGAATAAAGGCGCGCAGGATGCAGCAAAAGCCAGCGGTAAGGATTTAGTTATTTTTAACTCGAACGACAATCCCGTCGCGCAAAACGACGCGATTGAAAACTATATTCAGCAAGGTGTGAAGGGCATTCTGGTTGCCGCTATCGACGTTAACGGAATTATGCCCGCGGTAAAAGAAGCCGCTGCCGCTAACATTCCTGTGATTGCGATTGATGCCGTATTACCGGCCGGGCCTCAGGCGGCTCAGGTCGGCGTTGATAATATCGAAGGCGGCAGAATCATTGGCCAGTATTTTGTTGACTACGTGCAAAAAGAGATGGGAGGCCAGGCGCGGCTGGGTATTGTCGGCGCCCTGAACTCGGCGATTCAGAACCAGCGGCAGAAAGGGTTCGAAGAGACGCTGAAAAGCAATCCGAAGATTACCATCGCTAACGTTGTCGACGGGCAGAACGTGCAGGATAAAGCCATGACCGCGGCGGAAAACCTGATCACCGGTAACCCGGATCTGACGGCTATCTATGCCACCGGTGAACCCGCGCTGCTCGGCGCCATTGCCGCCGTGGAAAACCAGGGGCGCCAGAAGGATATTAAAGTCTTTGGCTGGGATCTGACGGCGAAGGCGATTTCCGGTATTGACGGCGGATACGTCACCGCCGTACTGCAACAGGACCCGGAAAAAATGGGGGCCGAAGCCCTCAAGGCGCTGAACAGCATTACCTCGGGTAAAACCGTGCCGAAAACCATTCTGGTTCCGGCTACGGTGGTGACCAAAGCGAACGTTGATACCTACCGCTCGCTGTTTAAGTAGGTCAGTGCGCGCCGTCCGTGTCTAACAGGGCGGCGAGTTGCCGGGCATCGGGAAAGGCGCTGAGCGTCCCCCGGCGGCTCACGGTAATGGCGGCAGCACGGCTGGCATGGGCCAGCGCCAGGTCATCCGGCTCAACGTCGCGCAGTAGCGCGGACGCCAGCATCACGGCGAGGAACGTATCGCCCGCGCCGGTGGTATCTCGCGCCTCGGCGGGGGCCGCGGGGCAAAACTGGCGCTGGCCATCGCGGACCAGCCAGGCGCCTGCAGCCCCCTGGGTAATCACTAAGGTTTTCACCCCGTAAGGCTGAAGCAGTTCAGCCTCTGATTCATTGACCACCGCGATGTCGATAAGCGGCCACAGATGACAAAAGTCAGGATTGACGGGTGAGGGGTTGAATACCGTTGTCATACCGCGGGTTTTGGCGTACTGGAATAGCGCCCGAGTTTTGTCCAGGGAGAAATTGCCCTGCTGTAACAGAATATCGCCCGCAGCGGCATCAGCGATGTGCGCAATAATATCATCAAGGCGGAATGTATCGGCGGCGGCGGTAGTGGTAATGATCGCATTATCACCATCAGCGCTATTTAAAATAATCGAGGTATCGCTATGCAGGTTAAAATGGCAGTCGGGTAGTAGCGTCAGAGATTCATTTTTTATCCGCTGGCGGATCCAGATTCCGTTGCTGTCATTTCCCGTGGCGGCAATTAATCGCGTATCTATTCCGCAGCGGGATAATATAATCGCCTGATTCGCGCCTTTGCCGCCGATATCCTGCGAAATTTTAACACCATGAATTGAAGTGCCTTTTTTTGGTATATCCGAAACAGACCAGGTTTCATCTACGGTAATATTGCCGGTAACGTAAACACGCATAGTGTTCCCTTAACAGGATGGATAAGATGGTTGCTATCTCAGCAGAAAAAACGAATGCAATACAAGCTATTTTTTCACGCAGTAAGGTTGTTATAGGTGTTATTCATTGCGATCCTTTTCCCGGCGCGCCTAAATATCGAGGGAAATCAGTGAGTGATATTGTTGAGCGTGCGCTTCGTGACGCAGAAAATTATATTTCTGGAGGCGTTCATGGACTGATTGTTGAAAATCATGGCGATATCCCTTTTTCCAAACCCGAGGATATCGGTCATGAAACCTCGGCGCTGATGGCGGTCATTACCGAGAAAGTTCGTGAGCGTTTTGGCGTACCGTTGGGAATTAATGTATTGGCCAACGCTGCGATTCCGGCGATGGCTATCGCCCTGGCGGGTGGGGCCGATTTCGTGCGCGTCAATCAGTGGGCCAATGCTTATATCGCCAACGAAGGGTTTATTGAAGGGGCGGCGGCTAAGGCGCTGCGCTATCGCAGTATGCTGCGTGCTGAGCATATTCGCGTCTTTGCCGATAGCCACGTTAAGCACGGTAGCCATGCTATCGTTGCCGATCGTTCGATTCAGGAGCTGACTCGCGATGTGGACTTTTTCGAGGCCGACGCGGTGATTGCCACGGGGCAGCGTACCGGCGATAGCGCCACGATGGCGGAAATTGATGAGATTCGCGCGGCGACAGAGCTACCGTTGTTAGTGGGCTCGGGGGTGACGCCAGCCAATGTCAGCCAGATCCTCGGACGAACTCAGGGGGTGATTGTGGCCAGCACCATGAAGGTTGATGGCGTCTGGTGGAACGACGTTGAGCTGGCCCGGGTTAAGCATTTTATGTCTATCGCCCAGGCTGCGCTGGAGGAGGCCTAATGGAGGCGTTTAGCGAGCGGCTGCTGCGCGAACATCAGCAGGTCTGGCAGACGATGCAGAGGCACCGTTTTGTGGTTGATATTGAACACGATCGTTTGCCGACAATCGTATTCAATCGCTATCTGGTGTTTGAGGGCAACTTTGTCGCTACGGCTATCGCCATTTTCGCCCTCGGGGTCAGCAAGGCGCCGAATATTCAGCAACAGCGCTGGCTAATCAACGTACTGAACGCCCTGGTAGACACGCAGATTTCGTGGTTTGAACAGGTATTGGCAGAACGGCGGATCACTCCCGCGGATTATCCGCACGATTTGCCAGGCGTGCAGCGTTTTCGCGACGGCATGCTGCAGACAGCCCGGTTGGGCAACTATGAACAGATCATTACCATGATGTTCGGCGCGGAATGGATGTACTACTCCTGGTGCCGGGGGGCGAGTGAGCATCGCCAGAGCGATGCTGACGTCAGGCGCTGGGTGGAAATGCACGCGGAGGACGACTTTTATCAGCAGGCTCTCTGGCTGAAGAACGAACTCGATCGCTGCGCCATGGCGCTGAGTGAAAACGAAAAGCAGGCGCTGTCTGCGCTTTATGGCGATGTGCTGCAGTGGGAAATTGATTTCCATCACGCAGCGTACGAGGATTAGCCGCGAGGTCAATAACAGGGGGCGCCAGCAGCGGCGCCCCCTGGATGTTGATACTATTATCAGGCAGAGACCAACCTCAATTACCGTTTTCAGGGACATGATGAAATATCAGGACGTATTGCAGGGCCTGTTGTTAAACGACCCGCTAAGAATGAAAGCGCTGCACGCCGTTCAGGCGCTGGGACTCAACGATGGCTGGATTGGTGCCGGCTTTGTTAGAGATGCGGTCTGGGATCATCTGCACGGATACGGGCCAAGGCCACTCTCGGGTGATGTGGATGTGGTCTGGTTCGAGCCGAAAAACTGCGATTCAGTACTTGATAGCGCTATGGAAGAGAAACTCAGCCGGCAATCACCGCTCTTTAACTGGTCAGTGAAGAATCAGGCCAGAATGCATCAACGTAACAATCATGAACCCTATCGCTCGACAGCGGATGCTCTCCTCTACTGGCCTGAGACGGCGACGGCCGTTGCGGTCAGAATAAGCAGTTCCACTCTTATTGAGATCGTTGCGCCGTATGGGCTCGACGATCTGTTTGCGCTCCGTCTTCGGGCAACGCCATCATTTGAGGGCGATAAGCAGGATATTTTCTGGCAACGCGTCGCGGAAAAAAGGTGGCTGGAGCGCTATCCGGGCTTGCAGCTTATCCCTCCCGCATCGTCCCGCTCGGGGATGAGCACAGCAAAGTGAGCGCCGCCGGGGTTGCGCTGAAAGTGTTTTGGTCAATGGACTTGAATCTGGCTCTTCAGAATGACTCGCCGTATCGGGCAGGGGCTAACCCTCTTTTTCAACTTCTTTTGCCATATTTGTTCTATGTCGACGGGGCACTGATATGGCATATAAGTATTGAATACATCACAGGGAATGACCTTATGCCGCTTTATGATCTCAGAACCGAAGCACATGCGTTACCGGAGGCCTGGCGCTCTCATATCTTAGGACGCGTGGGGGCCGCGAACCTCAAAGTCTTACGCATGGATGAGCGCCCGGTAACTGAAGAAGTACATGAGTATGACGAGGGGTTACTGGTTATTGACGGACGTCTGGAACTGAGCGTGCAGGGTAAAAAAATCGCCGTAACGTCTGGCCAGCTTTATGTCGCCAAAGCGGGCATTCCTCATACGGTGGAAGCCGGCAGTTTTGGCACACTGGTGATCATAGATTTACCAGAAAGCTACGTTTCCGGTGGCCACAGTGGCGAATAGTCTGAATGACTGGCACTATCTCTTACTGGTTCTGCTCTGAGGATTCCGCCATGACCACCTTTTATGAATTTAGTGCCAACAGTCTGCATGGCGAGCGCATCTCGATGGCCGACTACGCGGGCAAGCTGGTTCTGGTGGTGAATACCGCCAGCCACTGTGGCTTCACGCCACAATACGCAGGCCTGGAAACGCTCTACAAGAAGTACGCCGCCCGGGGGCTGGTGGTGCTTGGTTTCCCCTGCAACCAGTTCGGTAAGCAGGAGCCAGGCGGCGCCGACGATATCGCGCAGACCTGTCACATCAACTACGGTGTAAGCTTTCCGATGTTCGAGAAAGTGGAGGTGAACGGGGCCGCAGCGCACCCGGTGTTTCGTTTCCTGAAAGACGAACTGCCCGGCGTCTTGGGTGGACGGATCAAGTGGAACTTCACTAAATTCCTGATTGGGCGCGACGGCAAACCGCTCAAGCGTTTTGCACCGATCGCCACGCCGGAGAAAATGGAAACCGCAATCCTTGCCGCACTCGAACTCTAAGCGTTCCGGTCATTCGCCCTAAACAATTGACAGCTACGCCATTTAAATGGCATATCTTCAGTTTTATTTTCTCCCCTCCGTATTAAATTAATAAAGCCAGAATTCATCTCTGGCTATTATAACGCAGCGGGTTTGAAATCCTCGCCTTGTTCATGAGACCAATTTTTTGTTAAAGTAACGACTCAAGCGTCGAATACTTTGTGTATTACATGGACGTTATTTCTACAATAATCAGATGATGGAGCTAATATGAAGTATGTTTTTGCGCTTATGCTGAGCGTGGGATTATCAGGATGTAGTGCAAATGATTGGGTAGATGCGGCAAGCGGGATAATGCAAGCTCATGACAAACAAGAAAAAGATGCCAGGAACAAGCGTATAAAAGCCGCTAGCAAGGCTGCAGGATACTGATTTTTTAAACAAATTCATATTCCTCTTCTTAATCGACACACTAAGAAGAGGGATGGTTTTTTAATCAACGTTACTGACTAAATATTTCCCTGGTTTTCAGCTGTTGACAGGAAATATAGCCATACTACTTTCGGTTGCCACTTTTATCGAACGCGACATAAAAAGGCATGGTCGCTGCGTCACAGAACCTTGCAGTGAATATAATTTCATCAAGAATTAAAATACATCCGCTATTTTCTGAAGGTCTGATATTAAAAAAATAAGCGGGGAAGTGCAATTATCTGACTTAGCGTCACGCGCTTAACAGATTTTGTCGGGCCGTTTGATGATTAGCAATGAATACCTGTAAAACCCGCTGATGAGTGGCATAACCACGTGCTTACAAACGCAGGAAAGCCATTCGCTGCTCATCGATGCAGTGGTGCCCGCGCGGAGAGTCAATAGCCGTAAGTTTATGCTCCCCGCCGGCGACGAACCCGATGCCAGAATGGTCTTCACCTCAGACGAGGCTTGATGTTCGCACCTTCAGCCTGCCCGCCAGCGTCACGTGCGTGGCGGCATCTTCCTGATTACACAGGTACTCCACTGCCAGGCGTCCCAGCTCGCTGTAAGGCAGTTGGATACTGGTCAGCGGCGGGGTGAGCTGCTCGGAGATCTTCTGGTCATCATAGCCCGCCAACAGCATATCCTGCGGGATACCAATGCCATTGACCGCCAGCGCCTGATAGCAACCGATCGCCAGCCAGTCGCTGGCGCAGAAGATGGCGTCCGGGCGTTCATCCAGTGCCAGCAGGGAGGCGGTGGCGGTAAAGGACTCGCTGAACTGCCAGTTGGTCTGGCGCACCAGGCTGTCGTCGCATGCAAAACCGGCCTGCTGCAGCGCGGCCTGGTAGCCGGCCAGTCGCTGACGGGAGGCTTCCATCCAGCTCTCCCCGGTGATGTGGGCGATACGCTTTGCGCCGCAGGCGATAAGGTGTTTTGTCACCTGGAAAGCGTTGGCGTAGTCGTCCGGAATAAACGACGGTAGCAGCGGTGAGCCGGGGTCGCGCTGGTTGAGCAGCACCAGCGGAATGCGGGTGCAGTCCTGAAAAGCCGTCATGTCGACCAGCGTGGTGACCGGGGACGCGAGTATAATCCCGATGCAGTTGCGCTTCTCCAGCTGGCGGATAATGTTCAGCGCCAGCTCTACGTCATCGCCGTAGTCGTACACGGTCAGCAGCGCTTCGTTGCGCCACGCGGCTTCCCGCGCCTGGCTGATGGCATCGATAAACGGATCAAAGCTTTGCAGAGAGCTCACCAGCAGGGCGATTTCTTCCTGGTTACGCGGCGCATGAATGGCGGGCAGGCGATCGTAGCCGAGCTCGGTCGCCACGCTGATAACCCGCTGGCGGGTGTCGTCGCTGAGCTTAATGTTACGCGACTGGTTGAGCACCAGCGATACCGTCGCCTGCGACACGCCCGCCGTTCGCGCAATATCGTTCATCGTGACTTTTGTCTTTCGCTTCATTGGTCCTCTCCCTCTGGCGTCACCGCATCATACCCTAACTGCTCGCTTACGCGCTGTCGATCACGTTTCTCATTCATCGAAGCGTGAACTTTGTGAAGGCTGTCGCTTTTCTTAGCGTGGTGATTTGCGCATTTATCCCGCAACTAATATTTATTAGCTAAACATTATCAGTAAGAGGACGCGTAATGAAAGAGCAGTGGAGTAAAGCCCAGGCGCAGGCGTGGTATCAGCAGAAAGGGTGGCTGTGCGGGTTTAACTACCTGCCGTCGACGGCAGTGAACTGGACCGATATCTGGCAGCAAGAGACTTTCGATGCCGACACCATCGATCGCGAACTGGGCTGGGCGGCGGCGGCGGGCTACAACACCCTGCGCATCAACCTGCCGTTTATTGTCTGGGAACACGATCGCGACGGCCTGATAGCGCGTATCGACAAGTTTCTGACCATTGCCGACAGCCACGGATTCAGCACCATGCTGACGCTGATGGACGACTGCGGTTTCTCCGGTGATGAGCCCTATCTGGGGCCGCAAAAGCCGCCGGTGCCGGGCAAGCACAACAGCCAGGCGGCCGCGAGCCCGGGGCGCAACAAGGTGTGCGATCCCGACAGCTGGCCGCAGGTTGAGCGCTATATCCGTGACGTTGTCCGCCAGTTCCGCGACGACAAGCGCGTGCTGCTGTGGGATCTGTATAACGAGCCGGGCAACCGCGGCATATTCGCCACCGGCACGCAAGAGGTGCAGTATGACGCGAAGCTGGAAACCTGCGCGCATGAGCTGATGAAGCTGGCGTTCCGCTGGGTGCGTGAAGAGGATCCGACGCA
Organism: Klebsiella planticola ATCC 33531; assembly: GCF_000735435.1. Lineage (GTDB taxonomy): Bacteria > Pseudomonadota > Gammaproteobacteria > Enterobacterales > Enterobacteriaceae > Klebsiella > Klebsiella planticola. Next base: position 36,957 of record NZ_JMPP01000041.1, read on the forward strand.
GCCGCTTACCGTCTGCGCATGGCGTCTACCGGCGGAAGAGGAGGGCGAGACGTTTTACCAACATCCGCTGGATCAGACCGCGCTGGCGTTATCAGACGTGGTGAGCTTCCACGCCTACACCAATACCGGGCGCATGACCGCGATTATCCAGCAGCTGCAGGCGCTTGGGCGGCCAATCTTCTGCACCGAATGGCTGGCCCGCCACGTGGGCAGCACCATCGAAGAGCAACTCCCGCTGATGTACACGGCGAAGATCGCCCCGTATCAATGGGGACTGGTGCGCGGCAAAACGCAGACCTGGTTGCCGTGGCCGGTGGTGATGAAGGAGTCCGCGGACTACTGCCGCCTCTGGTTCCACGATGTGTTTGAGGAGAACGGGATCCCGTTTTCGCGCGGTGAAATGGCCTTAATGAAGAAACTCCGTAACATCGCCCCGCAAGCTCAGGGCTAATAATATCCACCCGGCGGGCTACCGCCGGGCAACCAGGTACGCACTATGGCAATGGCAATGAAAATACCGTCTCGTGAGTTGTGGTCTTATTTTGGTTATGGTTTAGGTCAGTGTTTTAGCTTTGGTTTAGTGGGTTCGTTTATTAACTATTTTTACACCGACGTGCTGGGGATCTCAGCGCTGGCGGCGAGTACCATCTTCCTGATTGCCCGCGCGTGGGACGCGGTTCACGATCCGCTGTTTGCCAGCATAATGGACACCATTAACAGCCGCTTCGGCAAGTTTCGTCACTTTTTGCTGATTGCCCCGCTGCTGATCACGGGCGTCACCCTGCTGGCGTTTTATAAAATCGAAGCGGACATGACCACCAAAATTCTCTACGCCGGGGTGACGTACATTCTGTGGGGAACGCTATACGCCATCTCTGATATCCCGTTCTGGTCGATGTCGTCGGTGATGACCAACGACTCCGGGCAGCGCACCCGCGCGGTGACGGCAGCCATGCTGGGGGTCAACGCCGGGATCGCCTGCGCCAATATCTTCTTCCCGAAGCTGGCGGCGTTTTTCGCCCAGTACAGCAACGACAAAGGCTACTTTATGGCGGCGCTGGTGATGATGCTGGTGGGGTTACCGCTGATGCTCAACGGCTTTATGCAGATCAAAGAGCGCGTCCCGCCGAGCCCGGAAAAGGTGACCATGCGTGACACCTTCCATAACCTGCGCCAGAACAAGCCGCTGTTTATCGTTCTGCTGTCGTTCTTTTTCTGCGTGTTCCACAACGTGGCAGGTGGTCTCTATATCTATTTCTTTATCAACAACATGGGTGACGGCAGTCTGCAGATGGCGATAGGTGTGATGGGGATTATGGCGGCGGTGGTGTGTCTCGTCGCCCCGATGCTGACGCGCAGGATGCAGAAGCGGAAGCTGTTTATGATCCTCTGCGGGCTGGATGTCGCGGTTCGCGTGGTGATGTGGTTTGTTGGATATCAGCACGTGACCATGCTGTTTATTCTGCTTGGCCTGAGTACGCTGTTCGTGATGATGACCAACATCCTCACCTCGTCGATGATTGCCGACACCATCGAGTATGCGGAGTACCACACCCACAAGCGCTGCGCGGCGATCACCTTCTCCGGACAGACCTTTACCGGCAAGATGTCGGTGGCGGTAGGCGGTGGATTAATCGGCGTGTTTCTGACAATGATCGGCTACGTGCCGCAGGCGCAAACCCAGAGTGACGGCGTGCTGTCGGGGTTGTTCTTTGGTATCTGCCTGCTGCCGGCCATAGGTTCGCTGATCCGGCTGGTGTTTATGTCGCGCTTTACCTTTACCGAGGAGAAGCATGCGGAGATCTGTCGACTGCTGGCGGCGCGCCGGCACGAGAAAGAGCCGCAACGTGAGGGCACGGAGAGTCTGGAGCATCCGGCCACGGTGAACTAAAAAACTAACGCCTGCATTGCAGGCGTTATGTCTTCTTCTCCGCGCCGGAGTGCGCTCATCCTGCCTGGCGAATTGCCTGTCGCCGCTGCCCCGCTAACTACGCCAGAATGTACGCGAAAGCAGAATCAGCAGCGGATAGATTTCCAGTCGCCCCAACAGCATCGCCATACACATCAGATATTTCGAGACATCATTCAGCCCCGCGAAGCCATCGGCGGTGGCACCAAAACCAAGGCCCATGTTATTAATGCAGGCGGCAACCGATGCAAACGACGTCAGCAGATCGTAGCCCTGCAGATTCAACAGCCAGACAAATACGCAGGTCGTGAGGATATACAGGAAGAAGAAGCTCCACACGGAACGCAACACGCGATCGTTGATGATGGCGCTTCCGACCCGGATACTCATGATTGCCCGGGGATGAGCTAATTGATGTACCTCGTGGCGGCTCTGCTTAAAGAGGATCAGAAAACGCAGCGCCTTAATTCCCCCGCAGGTCGAACCGACACAGCCGCCGAAAAAGCTCGCTGACAGCAGCAGCACGATAATATCCGGCGGCCAGGAGGCATAATCCGCCGTCGCCAGACCGTTATCGGTGATCATGGAACTGGTGAGAAAAAAAGCGTGGACGAACGATTTGGGCAGGCTGTACATCCCCGCGCGCCACACTGCGAAAGTGACCACCGCGACCACCAGCGCCACGACCAGGAAAAAGAAATGCATCTCGGTACTGCGGCGAAACGGTTTCAGGCTGCGACGCGCGATAGCCACAAAATAGAGGGTGAAGTTAAGGGCCGAGAGCAGAGAGAATGCCCCGGCCACCAGCTCTATTGCATCGCTCTGGTAGTAGCCGATGCTTTCGGTATGCGTGGAGAACCCTCCCAGCGACACCGTCGATAGCCCGTGGCAAAGGGCATCAAAAAAAGGCATCCCGGCCAGCAAGAAAGCAAGGGTACAGGCGCCCCCCAGCAGCATATAGGTGAGCCACAGGCTCCTGGCGGTATCTGCCAGCCTCGGCGTCAGACGCTCCTCTTTAAACGGCCCTGGCATTTCGGACTGATAAAGCTTCATTCCCCCAATGCCCAGCAGCGGCAACACCGCTACAGCAAGAACGATAACCCCTAAGCCACCGACAAAATTGAGCTGGGCGCGGTAATAGAGGATCGAAACGGGCAGCGAAGAGACGTCATGAAAGACCGACGCCCCGGTGGTGGTAATCCCCGAAACCCCCTCAAACAGGGCGTCGGCTATCGACAGGTGTAGTTCATCATTTAGCCACAGCGGCAAGGCGCTGATGGCGGAAAACAGCAGCCAGAACAGCACGATAATAAGAAAACCATCGCGGGTTTCGAGATTAACCCTGGACTGATGCGTCGCTCGCCAGCAGAGCAAGCCGCCAGAGAAGGCGATAGCAAAGGTCGAAAAAAAGGCAAAAACGCTGCGCTCTTTGGCAAACAGCGCAATCAGCATCGGCGGGATCATGGTCAGGCTGTAGAGCAAAACCAGAAACCCACACAGGTGAAGAACAATTTTGAACCGGGTTGAAATGTACATCAGCGGTCTTAGCGTTTCACGCGCGTAACTACGATGAACAGGGATAAGGAATTATATGATATTTGGGCACAAATTGAGATCAGGGAGTGCAGCAAACGGGACAGACCAGGGGTCGCGACCCGTCGTTGTCAGAGGCGCAAAAAAAAGCCCCGTAAACGGGGCAAAATGCTCGGGTAGTGCAGTTAATTGTAATACGGTACGCCCAGCTCATCCGATTTGTCGCTACCGGCGGCCATATGATTGAAATCAAATGGAGAGTCGTTATGTTCGGAAGGCATAATCATCGCGTCGCGGTGATTGTGGCGAACCGGCGTAGTGGTTTGCTCCGCATAGCTCTGGCTGGAGGCCAGGCCGACCAGGACCATGGCCGCGGTAGCGAATAGTTTCATGATTTCCTCAATACGTCTTGTTGCAGGCGATTAACAGCAGTTATTTAGTGGCATCAGATAGCGGGATTCACCCGGCATATTGGTCATGCGATATTTGTGCGGCGGAACGTCGAAGTAGTTTTTAAAGGTTCTCGTCAGCGTTTGTTGCGATTCGAAACCGTAGCGCTCTGCCAGGTACAAAATCGGCTCATTGCTCTGCTTGAGTTTTTGCGCGATTTCCGTCAGCTTGCGGCTGCGGATGTACTGACCTAAGGAGTGACCGGTCTCTTTTTTAAACATTCTTTGCAGGTGCCATTTGGAGTAACCAGAACGCTCGGACACTTTTTCCAGCGACAGGGGCGATTCCAGGTTATCTTCAATCCACGACAAAATACTATGGATAGTGATGGCGTCATTATTGCGTCTGGACATCATCTTACCTCTTCTTATTACGGCAGGACTTTTTTGAGTAAATGCTCAAGGTTGACCACTTCATCCGCCGACAGATTTTTTGTTAATTCCTGGTGCAATTTCTGACCCACAACCTGATGACACTGCTCACAAAGGGCCGCACCGTCCGGTGTCAACTGCACCAGTACGCCGCGTTTGTCATTGGGGTTGGGTAACCGTTCAATCCAGCCTTTACAGACCAGACGGTCGAGCATGCGCGTCATTGCGCCTGGGTCGACCGACAGCACGGTTTTCAGCTCAACGGGGGTAATACATACTTCGCAACGAATGGAACAAAGCACCCGAAACTGGGTGGATGTAATATCCATCGGCGAGAGATATTCGTTGAGCAGGCGATCTTTTTTCTGGTTAACCATTTGGATCAAGCGACCGAGAGGGATCATTTCGTTAAACAGATCGCTGGTGTTTTTCACAATGGTTGCCCAGGCAAGTAGTTAATTGCTGCTGATATTATTGCCCAGGCAATAATATGTCAACCTGAGGGATTAGACGATGACACGATTTGCTAAAGCAGACTTCTGACCTGGGATGAAGCGGCGGTGAGGCGGCGCGTCGGCCGGGTGATAAGCGCTGGAATGATATTGACGACCAAAGTTATACTTGCGCGGCAAAACTTTTTTAATAGTGAAAGATTAACGGGGCCTTAATTCATTATGATTGAACTCATTCAGGCGATAGGTCTGGGGCTGGTGGTGATTTTACCGCTGGCGAACCCGCTGACGACCGTTGCGTTGTTCCTCGGGCTGGCTGGCAACATGAACAACGAGGAGCGCAACAAACAATCGCTGATGGCCTCGGTGTACGTATTCATCATCCTGATGGTTGCCTGGTATGCCGGTCAGGTGGTGATGAGCACCTTCGGCATCTCTATCCCTGGCCTGCGCATTGCCGGTGGATTGATTGTAGCCTTCATCGGTTTTCGCATGCTCTTCCCGCAGCAGAAATCGCATGACTCGATGGAAGCGAAGATCAAATCCGAAGAGCTGGTGGATGAACCGACGGCCAATATCGCGTTTGTGCCGCTGGCAATGCCGAGCACCGCCGGGCCAGGGACCATCGCCATGCTGATCAGTACGGCATCGACGGTGAAGCATGGCGTCGATTTTCCCGACTGGGTGGTACTGACCGCGCCGCCGATTATCTTTGCCCTGGTCGGGATTATCCTCTGGGGCTGCCTGCGCAGTTCCGGGGCAATCATGCGTCTGGTGGGGAAAGGGGGAATCGAAGCGATTTCGCGCCTGATGGGCTTTCTGCTGGTCTGCATGGGCGTACAGTTTATTATCAACGGCGTGCTGGAAATCATTACTCACTACCACGCCTGATAACGCCTCGTCGCCTGACTGGCGACCCGCGAATAAAAAAGCCTGCCGATGGAACAACCGGCAGGCTTTTTTTCTTTCGTCACCCCGTTCAGGAGTGGTGAGGCTGATGATCGTCCAGCGACACCGGCCAGCGGCGAAATATCATGATTGACCACACCAGCGCCACCAGCGCCGGAATCGCCCCGACATAGCCGATCGAGGCCATTGAAAGATGCGTACTGACCTGGCCGCCGACCAGCGCGCCCGCGCCGATACCAATATTAAAGATCCCCGAAAACAGCGACATCGCCACGTCGGTGGCATCCGGCGCCAGCGCCAGAACCTTCACCTGCATCCCCAGACCAATAATCATGATAGCGATGCCCCAGAAGATGCTTAACACCATCAGGTGGTGAGCGTTTTGCGATGCCGGCAACAGCAGCAGCAGGCTGACCAGCAGCAGGCCAATGGCGATGCTAATCAGTCCGGAAGCATGCTGGTTGCCCAGTTTACCAAACAGCACGCTGCCGATGATTCCTGCGCCGCCAAGGATCAGCAGCAGCACGGTGGCAAAATTACCGCTCATACCGGCTACCGTCTGCACAAACGGCTCAATATAGCTGTAGGCGGTGTAATGCGCGGTCACCACAATGACGGTCAGCAGATAGATGCTCAACAGCGCCGGGCGACGGAACAGTACCGGCAGGCTTTTCAGCGAACCGGAATGCTCGCTAGGCAGTTTGGGCAGCAGCTTAAACAGGCACACCAGCGTCACCAGCGCCCCCAGGCCGATCGCCAGGAAGGTGGTCCGCCAGCCAAAGTACTGCCCGATGATGCGGCCGATAGGAATGCCGAATACCATCGCCAGCGCGGTGCCGGTTGCAATCAGACTCAGCGCCTGCGCACGTTTGCCCGGTGGCGCCAGACGTATTGCGAGTGCAGAAGTTATCGACCAGAAGACCGCATGCGCAAAGGCGATACCGATGCGGCTGATCACCAGAACGTTAAAGCTCCAGGCAAAGAACGACAGCACGTGGCTGGCAATAAACAGAATGAACAGGCCGATCAGCAGGCGGCGGCGTTCCATCTGGCTGGTCAGCAGCATAAACGGCAGCGACATTAACGCGACCACCCACGCATAGATGGTCAGCATCATGCCCACCTGAGCGGTTTCCATGCCGAAGCTGTCGGCAATGTCGGACAGCAGACCGACCGGAGCGAATTCAGTGGTGTTAAAAATGAAAGCGGCGATCGCAAGCGTGACTACCCGAAGCCACGCGACCCTGCGTGAAACCGTGTTTGTAATCATAGGTTCTGAGCTGGTTACTAAAGAGGAAGAAGAGGTCTCGATCTTAAAACGATTGCTGGTGAAAATACAATCGTTTTGTGATCTGGATCTCACTATGGCATCTGGCGGCATTTATAAGCTAACGGATTCATTTTTATATAGATCGTGTACATGGCACGCTTTTATGTCATGTTGAAGAAAAGTAAAAAAAGGAAGAGTTGTATGATGCAGGAAATTGATTTTTACCTGGTTGATGCCTTCAGCGATCGCAATTTTGGCGGTAATGCTGCCGCGGTGTGCCCACTCACCGAATGGTTACCGGACGACACGCTGCTGAGTATGGCGCAGCAGCACAACCAGTCTGAGACCGCCTTTTTTGTCCGCACCGATGAGGGTTATGAGCTGCGTTGGTTCACCACGCTGCATGAGATTAATCTCTGCGGCCACGCCACGCTGGCCTCGGCGCACATTATCTTTGAATATCTCGACCATCCTTCCACCACTGTGGTGTTCAGTACCCGTTTTGTGGGGGAACTGAGGGTCACGCGTAACGGCGACTGGCTGACGTTAGACTTCCCGGCGTGGCAAACCACCCCGCTTATCGCGCCGCCGCCGGAGCTGCTTGCCGGGCTTGGTCTGGACAAGGCCGTTGAGATTCGCGAGGGGCGGGATTACCTGGTGATCCTCGAAAATCGTCAGCAGGTGGAAGCCGTGCGGCCGAATATGTCGTTGCTTGAGCGCACGGGCAAAATGATCTGCGTCAGCGCCGCCGATGATGAATATGATTTCGTCAGCCGCTTTTTCTGTCCGGGCGAGGGGGTTGTTGAAGACCCGGTGACCGGCTCGGCGCACAGTATGCTGATCCCCTACTGGGGGGAAAAACTGGCTAAAACGACCATGCAGGCGCGACAGGTCTCCGCCCGCGGTGGCGATCTGCGCTGCCAGTGGCATGGCGATCGGGTGCTGATTGGCGGGCAGGCGACCACGTACATGACAGGCACCATTACGCTACGCTAAGGAGATACGGTGAAAGAGATCCCCATGTATCTGGTTTCTGCGTTCAGTGAGCGGCCTTTTGCCGGTAACCCGGCGGCGGTCTGCCTGCTGGACGCGTGGCCGGCGGATGATATTTTGCTTAAAATGGCGCAGCAGCATAATCAGTCTGAAACCGCCTTCGTGGTGCGCGAGGGAGAGTCGTTCTCCCTACGTTGGTTCACCACCCGCAATGAAGTGAACCTCTGTGGTCACGCCACTCTCGCCAGCGCACACGTCATTTTTCATCATCTCGACTTCCCTCATGCGGCGATTCATTTTGCGACCGCCTCCGGTCGCCTGACCGTGAGCCGGGAAGGGGACTGGCTGACCCTGGATTTCCCGGCCTGTGCCACGCAAGAGAGTACCCCGCCTGCGGCCCTGCTCGCCGGATTAGGCATTGAGCGGTACGTGAGCGCCCGTCGTGGCCGGGCATGGCTTATCGAGCTGGCCAGTCGCGAGGAGGTTGCCGCCGTGCGCCCGACTATCGCGGCAATGACGCCCGGTGAGCATAAGGTGACGATTACCGCACCCGGCGATGGCGAGTATGACTTTGTCAGCCGTTTTTTCTCCCCGGGAGAAGCGGTCTGGGAGGATCCGGTCACCGGTTCGGCGCATACCATGCTGATCCCGTTCTGGAGCGCCAGGCTCGGGAAAAGCAAGATGCTGGCCCGGCAGATATCGCCACGCGGCGGCGATATTCGCTGTGAGCTGAAGGGCGATCGCGTGCTGATGGCCGGCCAGGCGGTGACCTGGCTGCAGGGGAGAATTTTGCTACGCTGAATCTATCCCGACCGCCGCTAGCCGTGAGAGCGGGATGCCCGCGTAAAGCGGGCGTCAACGCAAGGGAAGCGGGTTTACGCGAGACGGGCGATATTGGCTTTAATCACCTCAACAGAGTGGCGGAATTGCGCCGCCTCATCCTCGGCTAATTGCAGTTCAATAATCTGCTGAACGCCGCTCTGCGCCAGGACCGCCGGTACGCCGACCGCGACATCATCCATACCGTATTCGCCGTCAAGAATGCACGAGATAGCCAGCGCACGATGGCTGCCGGTGAATATATTGCGACAGATCTCGGCGATGGTGCCGGCGACGCCGTACTCCGTGCATCCTTTCCCGGCGTAAATTTCAAAGCCAAGGGTGCGAACCTTCTCTGCGATCTGCTGGCGATCCAGTTGCTGACCGGTATGTTTCAGGTAAACATCGGCAATCGGGGAACCGTAAACCGACGAGTGCGACCAGACCGGAAACTGGGTATCGCCATGTTCGCCGAGAATAAAAGCGTCAATGCTCTGGGCGCCAATATCGAGTGCCTGGGCGAGCACCCGTCGCAAGCGGGTAGTATCCAGCCAGACGCCGGTGCCTATCACCTGGCTGCGCGGGAGTCCGGACAGCTTCCAGACCTGCCAGGTAATAATATCGCAGGGGTTGGTGGCCACCAGAAAGATACCGTTGAAGCCGTTGCCCATCATCGGTGGAACGATACTGTTCACGATTTTGGCCGTGGCGTTCAGCTCGTCAAGGCGGCTCTGGCCTTGTTTCAGCGCTCCGCCGGAAACGGTAATCACCGCGATATCGACATCGGCACACTCGCTGATGTCCCGCGTTGAAATGGTCATCATTCCCGGCATATAGGCGGCTGCATCGCTCAGATCCTGAGCATGCGCCTGTGCTCTGGTCGTATCGAGGTCCACAAGGATCAACTCCTCGCAGATCGTCTGGTTTAACAATGCGTAGGCCGCCGACGTGCCGACATTGCCGGCACCGATAATCATTACCTTGCGTGCTTTGGTATTCATGGTTCATTCCCGATATCAAGCGTCATGGCATAAAATTACTGCGGTTCAATCGCTTAGCGCAAGCGGCTGCGGGTTGTATAAGTTAAAACTATGAGAACAGGGGTATGCGCTGCGCTACAGTAGGCGAAAAAAGGAGCTCGCCTATGTATACCATCGCCACGACAGCCATAACCGATCCGGATCTGACGGCGCTGATCGCCCGCCTGGATGCATATCAGGAATCCCTCTATCCGGCCGAGAGCAACCACCTCGTTGATTTGAGCCAGCTGGCGGTGGAGTCGGTGATTGTGCTGCTGATCCGCGATGCCCAACATCAGGCGGTCGGTTGCGGGGCGATTGTGCTCGGCCACGATGGGGTTGGGGAAATGAAGCGGGTGTTTATCGACCCGGAGCATCGCGGGCAAAAGCTGGGCGAACGGCTGCTGGAGGCGCTGGAAACGGAAGCGCTGCGCCGGGACTGCCATACCGTGCGGCTGGAGACCGGAATCTATCAGCAGGCGGCGGTCAGATTGTATACCCGCTGGGGTTATCAGACCCGCAGCGCCTTCGCACCGTATCAACCCGACCCGCTGAGCCTGTTTATGGAGAAACTGCTCGTTGCCGATCTTCGTTCAGCTGCGCTATAAACGCTTCCAGCTGACGGGTTTTCGCCCCGCGTCGCCAGACCAGCCAGGTCGTCAGCCAGCGCCACTCTTCGGCCAGCGGCCAGGCCGATACCTGATGGTGGCCGGGCATACTCTCCAGCATACTGCGCGGGATCAGCGCCAGTCCGGCGCCGGCAATGACGCAGGCCAGCATCCCGTGATAGGACTCCATTTCATGGATCCGCCCTGGCGTTGCCCGGTCGGCGTGGAACCAGCTTTCAAAATGGCGGCGATAGGAACAGTTGGCGCGAAAGGCGTAGACGTTGCTGCCGTTCACCTCGCTGGCGCGGGTAATCGGCGGATGGCCGAAGGGCGCCACAATCATCATCTCTTCCGGAAAGACCGGTAACCCCTCAAGGCCTGGATGGACCAGCGGCCCGTCGACAAATGCGGCGCTTAAGGTGCCTTCCAGTACGCCATCAATCATCGTCCCGGACGGGCCGGTAGAGAGCGCGAGATGGATTTTCGGATAGCGCTGGTTATAAAGCGCCAGCGTCGATGGAATGCGAACCGCGGCGGTACTCTCCAGCGAACCCAGCGAAAACAGCCCCTGCGGCTCATCTCCGGCGACCACCATTCGGGCTTCATCGACCAGCGCGAGGATCTGCTGGCTGTAGCGCAAAAAGCTGTGTCCCGCCGGCGAAAGGCGCAGGCGCTGGTTCTCACGAATAAACAGCTCGACGCCGAGGTCGGCCTCCAGCTGGCGAATACGGGTCGTCAGGTTTGACGGGACGCGGTGCACCTTCTGCGCGGCCTGGGTAATGCTGCCGGTGCTGGCGACGGCGTTGAACATCTCAAGCTGGGTCAGGTCCATAGTGTTCTTCTTTTGTGAATAGGTTGCTTAATATTATTCATTTTCAATGAAAGGAAGGGTAAGCCAGAATGAGGTCAATTCGCAATCAACATTGGTCATCAACAGAGAGAGCATAACGATGAATTTATCTGCAACTCACGCGGTTTCCGTCAACCCGGCCACGGGAGAAAGGGTATCGTCTCTGCCCTGGGCGAGCGAACAAGAGGTGGATTCGGCGATTGCGCTTGCTGAGCAGGGTTATCGTCAGTGGCGTACCGTCAGTCTTGAACAGCGCGCCGATGCTCTGCGTAAAGTCGGTAACGCGCTGCGCGCCCGCGCCGAAGAGATGGCGCAAATGATCAGCCTTGAGATGGGCAAACCGATTGCCCAGGCGCGTGGTGAAGTGACGAAATCCGCGAATCTCTGCGACTGGTATGCGGAACACGGCCCGGCCATGCTGGCGACCGAAGCCACCCAGGTGGAAAATAACAATGCGGTGATTGAGTACCGTCCGCTGGGCGCGATTCTCGCCATTATGCCGTGGAACTTCCCGCTGTGGCAGGTTCTGCGCGGCGCGGTGCCGATTCTGCTGGCGGGGAATAGCTATCTGTTGAAACATGCGCCGAACGTGATGGGCAGCGCGGCGTTGATTGGCGAGATCTTCAATCAGGCAGGGCTGCCGGCTGGCGTATTTGGCTGGGTTAACGCGACGAATGATGGTGTTTCCCGGATGATCGACGATTCGCGTATTGCCGCGGTGACGGTAACCGGCAGCGTGCGCGCCGGCAAGGCGATTGGCGCCCAGGCCGGCGCGGCGTTGAAGAAATGCGTTCTTGAACTGGGCGGTTCCGATCCGTTTATCGTCCTGAATGATGCCGACCTCGATGAAGCGGTAAAAGCCGCGGTGATTGGCCGCTATCAAAATACCGGGCAGGTTTGCGCCGCCGCGAAGCGCTTTATCGTTGAGGCCGGGATTGCCGAGGCCTTCAGCAAAAAATTTGTTGCCGCGGTTGAAGCGCTGAAGATGGGCGATCCGCGTGATGAGGCCAATTACCTCGGGCCGATGGCGCGTTTCGATCTGCGTGATGAGCTGCATCAACAGGTGACGGCGACGCTGGCTGAAGGGGCGACCCTGCTGCTCGGGGCGGAGAAAATCGCCGGGCCGGGCAACTACTATGCGCCAACGGTACTGGGCAACGTGACCCCGGAGATGACCGGATTCCGCCAGGAGCTGTTTGGCCCGGTGGCGACTATTACCGTGGCGCGAGACGCAGCCCATGCGCTGACGCTGGCCAATGACAGCGAATTCGGTCTGTCGGCGACCGTGTTTACCGCCAGCGTCGATGAAGCCGGGCGTTTTTCTCGCGAGCTGGAGTGCGGTGGCGTCTTTATCAACGGTTACAGCGCCAGCGATGCGCGCGTGGCGTTTGGCGGGGTGAAGAAGAGCGGCTTTGGTCGCGAGCTGTCCCACTTTGGCCTGCATGAGTTCTGTAACGTCCAGACCGTATGGAAAGACCGTCGCTAACGGAAGTCGCACCTGACGATCGTCGCCGTGCTCTGCTATACTCGCAGCCCGAATTTTGACGGCGGGCAAGGAGCCGGGTGTGGCGACGGTCATCAATAATGCAATGCTGGAGACGATTCTGGCAGAAATCAGGCCGCTGATTGGGCGTGGCAAAGTGGCGGATTATATTCCGGCGCTGGCAAGCGTAAGCGGCAATAAGCTTGGCGTGGCGATTTGTACGGTGGAGGGTCAACACTATTCTGCCGGCGATGCCCACGAACGTTTTTCTATTCAGTCCATCTCTAAAGTGCTGAGCCTGGTGGTGGCGATGAACCACTATCAGGAGGATGAAATCTGGCAACGGGTGGGGAAAGATCCTTCCGGACAGCCGTTCAATTCGTTATTACAGCTGGAAATCGAGCAGGGCAAACCGCGCAACCCCTTTATTAATGCCGGCGCGTTGGTGGTCTGCGATATGTTGCAAAGCCGGCTGAGCGCGCCGCGGCAGAGAATGCTGGAAATCGTGCGTCGTCTGAGTGGGGTGACGGATATCGCGTATGATCCGCTGGTGGCGCGTTCGGAGTTCGAACATTCGGCACGCAATGCCGCGATCGCATGGCTGATGAAATCGTTCGGCAACTTCCATAATGATGTCGCGACGGTTCTGCAAAACTATTTTCACTACTGCTCGCTGGAAATGAGCTGTGTCGAACTGGCGCGCACGTTTCTGTTTCTCGCCGATCGCGGGGTGGCTCCGCATCTGGATACCCCGGTGATTGCCCCGATCCAGTCGCGGCAGGTGAATGCCTTAATGATGACCAGCGGGATGTATCAGAACGCCGGCGAGTTTGCTTGGCGCGTCGGACTGCCGGCAAAATCTGGCGTAGGCGGTGGTATTGTCGCTATTGTCCCGCAGGAGATGGCTATCGCGGTGTGGAGTCCGGAGCTGGATGCGGCCGGTAACTCGCTGGCGGGAACCGCGGTACTGGAAAAACTCACCCAACGCCTGGGAAGGTCGGTATTCTGATGGTGAACATGGATTATTTATTTGCCCGTCTCCAGCGTTCGACCTTTCGTTCCCGCTTTCATCTTGGCAGTAAAGAGCGGCAGTATTGTGTCGATAAAGGGCCGGAGACCATCGACCAGCACGCGGCGGATTTTATTGCCCGCCGTCTGGCGCCGGCGCATATTGCGAATGACGGTAAACAGACGCCGATGCGCGGGCATCCGGTGTTTATCGCCCAGCATGCCACCGCCACCTGCTGTCGTGGCTGTCTGGCGAAGTGGCATGATATTCCCGCCGGTCGCGAACTGACAGACCGCGAGCAGCACTATGTGGTGCAGGTTATCCATCGCTGGCTGGTTATCCAGATGAATTTATCCGGCCCTCAATAATGCGCATTTATCCGTCATGGGTATGCTGGATAAATATTCTCATGTTATGATAATCCGCTAACTAATTATTAACATAATAATTGCCTGAAACAATTAGACGGATAATCACTGAATGTCTTCACTGTCGATTCGGTTATTCACGCTGTTTCGTGAGGAACATCCCGTGCGTGACGCGCTGGTGTTATTCACCATAACGTTGTTGCTCCATTTTTTCGGTGCCATGCTGCGTCTGGTCCAGGAACTGTCCTTTTTCTGGCCGCTGAATGCCGTGATGGTCGGGATCTTCGCCCGCTATGTCTGGCTCAATCGTAGCTATTTTTATGCCACCTGTTTTGTGGCGATGATGGTCTACGACGGCCTGACCTCACGCTGGGGGATGGGCTTTGCCTCGCTGCTGATTAATTTCTCGAATATTGTCTTTATCGTCAGCCTGGCGCAGCTGCTGCTGTGGGATAAGCGACGGACTGATTCCATGCCGGGCCCGATCAATGTGCTGAATTTGTTCTGTTACTGCCTGCTGGCGGCTTTCCTGAGCGCCGCCGTGGGGACGCTTGGCTCGATGGATGTAGAGCGGGAGACATTTATCTCTCTGCTGGCCGATTGGTTTAGCGAACAGTTCTCGACGGCGGTGCTGATCCTGCCGTTTATCCTAACGGTGACGATCCCTTCGACGTTAAGCGGCTTCCGCTGGAGTCAGCTGCTACCGGTCATGGTGCTGGTGCTGTCCATTATTCTTGGCGTCGCCGTAGGGGGCGCCGAAAGTATCACCTTCCCGCTGCCTGCGCTGATCTGGTGTGCGATTCGTTATCCGCTGCCGTTGACCTGTCTGCTGACTTTCCTCACCGGAATCGGTGAGATCCTGCTGGTCGCGAACGCATTAATTCATCTCTCTCCCGATGCGCATCTGCAGCCATGGCAGCTGTTCTCGACCCGCCTTGGCATTGCGGCGATGTTAATCAGCCCGGTGATTGTTGCCTCCAGCGTTGACGCGATTAATAACCTGGTGAAACAGCTGGCGCTGCGGGCTGATTTTGATTTCCAGACGCGGGTTTACTCGCGTTCCGGTCTGAGCGAGGCGCTGAAGCGTCAACCGCAATCAGCAACGCAGCAGCTTACCGTGATGTTGCTGGATATCGATGGCTTTAAGCGAGTGAATGATAGCTGGGGCCACGAGTGCGGAGATTGCGTGCTGGCTCAGTTCGCCCAACGGGTGCGGGATCTGGTGGGCGAGCAGGGGCTGGTGGCGCGCATTGGCGGGGAGGAGTTTGCTGTCGCCATGTTGAGCGCAACGCCGCAGGAGGGTCAGCTGCTGGCTGAGAAAATTCGCCAGGGCGTGGCGGCGCAAACCTTTGTCTGGGGGCCGCACAAGATCAAACTGACCCTCAGTATGGGGCTGGAGTGTCGTCCGGTCGGCGGCGGACGGATCACCGAGCTGTTTAATCAACTGCTGATGGCTGCCGATGACTATCTTATTAATGCGAAGCAAGCCGGACGCAATCGGATTTGCACCCCGACGCTGGCGGAGAATCAGTAATAAGAAAACGGAATGACAATTCCGCTTGTGTTAAATATAAGTTAAAAACATAGTGATGTGGTCAATTTCATGGAGTGACCAATGACCACATCCTTTTCTCTTCGTACGCTTTCGCGTGCTGATATTCTCGAAAACCTTTCCCCACTGAGCGATATTTTGGCCGATTGCGTTAACAGCGGCGCCTCCGTCAGCTTTATGCTGCCTTTTTCGTTGCAAACGGCGCGAACGTTCTGGCTGCGCATCGCCGAAAGCGTGGCGGCCGGGGAGCGCCTCGTGCTGGTGGCCGAACAGGCCGGGCAGATTGTCGGCACGGTACAATTAGTCATCGATCAACCGGAAAACCAGCCTCATCGCGCCGACGTGGCAAAACTTTTGGTTCACCAAAATGCGCGACGGCAGGGGCTGGCTAATGCGCTGATGAACTACCTGGAGCAGCTTGCCCGCGAGCAGGGCAAGTCGGTACTGGTGCTTGATACGGCCACCGGCAGTGGCGCGGAACGCTTCTATGTCCAGTGCGGCTGGGAAAAAGCCGGGGAAATTCCGCGTTATGCCTTAATGCCGGACGGAGCGATGACGGCGACCTCACTGTTCTATAAGATCCTGTAATAACAGAGTCAGGTTTGATCAAAACACGGTTTTACTCTTAGAAAAGCTGTTAAGTTATTACACCAATTACTCAGGTTGTATGACCACTCTACGAGGGAACCTATTGTGAAAACATTAAACCGTCGTGATTTTCCCGGCGCGCAGTACCCTGAACGCATTATCCAGTTCGGTGAAGGTAATTTTCTTCGGGCATTTGTCGACTGGCAACTTGATCTGCTGAATGAGCATACCGACCTGAACGCC
The DNA here is from genome assembly GCF_000735435.1 of Klebsiella planticola ATCC 33531. Lineage (GTDB taxonomy): Bacteria > Pseudomonadota > Gammaproteobacteria > Enterobacterales > Enterobacteriaceae > Klebsiella > Klebsiella planticola. The sequence continues at coordinate 53,383 of NZ_JMPP01000041.1, forward strand.
GGCGTGGTGATCGTTCGTCCCATAGAAAGCGCGTTTCCCCCGTCGTTGAGCACGCAGGATGGACTGTACACCACCATTATCCGCGGTTTGAACGAACGGGGTGAAGCGGTCAGCGATGCGCGTCTGATCCGTTCGGTAAACCGGGAAATCAGCGTTTACGCGGATTACGACGCCTTCCTTCAGCTGGCTCATAACCCGGATATGCGGTTTGTGTTTTCCAATACGACCGAAGCCGGCATCAGCTATCACCCAGGCGATCGATTTGAAGATGCGCCGGCAGTGAGCTACCCGGCAAAACTGACCCGTCTGCTATACGAACGTTACAGCCATTTCGCCGGCGCGGCGGATAAAGGCTGGATCATCATTCCTTGCGAACTGATCGATTATAATGGCGAGGCGCTGCGCGAGCTGGTGCTGCGCTATGCTCATGAATGGGCGCTGCCGGCGGCATTTATTACCTGGCTGCAGGAGGCAAATGCGTTCTGCTCGACGCTGGTGGACCGTATCGTCACCGGCTACCCGCGTGATGAAGCGGGGGCTATCGAAGGGCAGCTGGGTTACAAAGACGGTTTCCTCGCCACCGCCGAACACTTCTATCTGTTTGTTATCCAGGGACCCAAATCGCTGGCCGCTGAACTGCGACTGGATAAATTGCCACTTAATGTCCTGATTGTTGATGATATTAAGCCGTACAAAGAGCGGAAAGTGGCGATTCTTAACGGCGCACATACCGCGTTGGTGCCGGTTGCCTATCAGGCAGGGCTGGATACCGTTGGCGAAGCGATGAACGACCCGGAGATTTGTGCGTTCGTTGAGAAAGCGATTTATGCAGAGATTATTCCGGTGCTCGATCTGCCGCGCGCGGAACTGGAGTCTTTTGCCAGCGCGGTGACAGGGCGTTTTCGCAATCCGTATATCAAACATCAACTGCTCTCCATTGCGCTGAACGGCATGACCAAATTCCGCACCCGCATTCTGCCGCAGCTGCTGGCAGGGCAGGAGAAATCAGGTAAACTACCGACGCGTCTGACGTTTGCGCTGGCGGCGCTGATTGCGTTCTATCGCGCGGAGCGCGATGGCGAAACTTATCCGGTGCAGGATGACGCCGAATGGATAACCCGTTTCCAGACGCTGTGGGCGCAGCATCGCGATGCGCAGATCGGCACCCGCGAACTGGTGAAAGCGGTGCTATCGGTGACCTCCCATTGGGAGCAGGACCTGACCCAGGTTAATGGTCTGGTTGAGCAGGTGACGCGGGATCTTGACGCGATTCTGCTACGCGGAATGCGTGAAGCGGTGAAGCCGTTGTGCTGATCTAAACATCGTTGATAAAAGCTGACCCGGCCACGGCCGGGTTATTGATTCACTCATTTTAGTTACAACATACAATAACCGTGAATCAAAAAGCAGACCGTGCAGTTCTGTCACTCCTTCAGGGGCCAATCGCTAAACAGCGAAAAGGGGCTTACAGATAAAGACGAATAAGGGCAAATTGTGCCCCTGCCGCTTGAAGAAATTTTAGGCCAGGAAAATAATGGGTTATCGTAACGGCAAAAGTGTACATCGATCGCCCGCGTAACCGGTGCAGTTCGGGCATCAGGAGAGATAATCAATGGTTGTTGATATTCGTGAGATCTGTGGGCAAGACAAATCACAATGGCTGCAGCTTTGGCAAGGCTATACCTCTTTTTATGGCAGCCCGCAGCCGGACGATGTCACGGAATATACCTGGCAGCGGTTACTGGACCACAGCTCGCCGGTTCTGGGGCGTGTGGCGGTGGTTGACGATCGCGTGGTGGGATTCGCAATATGCGTTCTCCATGAAGGGACCTGGGTGAAAACCCCGATTTGCTATCTGGAAGACTTGTTCGTCGATCCGCAGGTCCGCGGCCGCGGCATTGCCCGGCAATTGATGCAGGCTCTACGAGCCGAAGCCAAAGAGCAAGGATGGTCGCGCCTTTACTGGCATACGCAGACCGACAATCCGGCCCGTCGACTGTATGACGAATTCACTCCCGCTGATGATTACGTGCGTTATCGCATCACCTGTTAACACGGGTTAAAAGAAAAGCCGTTGTTCAGCGTCGCCTGGCGGCTGAAAATAACTCAGGAGAATCAAAAATGGAAAAACGTATCGAGACCGCCATTAACCTGATTATGTTTCTTTCGCTGCTGGCCACCGCGTGGGATCTCTCTCTGGTGCACCATCTTTCCTGGTAACGCAGCTGCGGCGCCGGATGAGTTGCCGGTCAATGAGTAAAAACGCGTAATGCCAGAAGCCGGTCATGACAACAACCAAAACGACGCTGACGCCCGGTGACCGCTATATCACCGGGCGTCTCTGTCATCAGATATGAGCTGTGCGCTGCGCGACGATAAACAGGCGCGGGAACAGGAGCAGAACCTTTCCGTTACACTGTAACGGATAGTGTTGCTGCAACAGCGTCAGATAACGATTGAGAAAAGCCTCCCGCTGCCCGGCGTCGAGCGGTTGCAGGTAGGGGCGAAGCCCCGTGGATTGCAGCCAGTCGATAATCGCCTGGTGCGACTCCAGCGGGTGGTAATAGGTCGTTCGCCAGATATCCACCTCACAGCCGCAGGCGGTAAGAATATCGTAATACGCCTGTGCCCCCGGCAGCGGATGACGTCCGCTCTCCGGGAACCCCATTTCTTGCGCCACCTGACGCATCAGCGTATGAGAAGGTTCCTGCCAGTTGTCCGGCATTTGTACCGCCAGCAAGCCGTTATCCGCCAGCCGATTGACCAACTGCGGAAACAGGGTTTCATGATCCGTCAACCACTGGAGCGACGCGTTCGCATAGAGAAGATCCGCGGGCCGTTCGGGTTGATACTGGCGAATATCGGCGGCAACGAACCGGCAGTCTGGCAACGCCCGGGCGGCGTCATCGAGCATTGCCGGCGAACTGTCGACGCCGATAAGCGTCGCTTCCGGCCAGGCATGATGAAGCAACGCGGTGCTGTTACCGGGACCGCAGCCCAGATCGACGGCAAATGTGACGGGATGCTGTGCGATACGAGCGATCAATTCAGCGGCGGGGCGCGTACGTTCAGCGCCAAACTTCAGATACAGAGAGGGATTCCAGTCGGCCATGGGTGACTCCGGATGAGATAGACGCGTTCACCAGCATAAAGGGCAATGCCGTCGGATCAAACGTCTTTCGAACGGGATGAGGGAATGGCGACTATTTTTGTGACAATGTCACGCACGTGCGGTAGATAGGATAGAGGTCAGAGTGTACTCGTGGATGATGCCGGGGAGCCCGGCATGTGCAAGGTGCAGGCGGTTAATCGCTCTCCTTGAGCGCTTCGGCGCGTTTTGCCGTGGCATAGACGAAATCCAGCATCGGCTCCAGATCGGTGTCATATCCGGCCTGGATAATTTTACCGCGTAGCCATTCGATTTCGCTGGTGATATCCGGGTGGAAGATATTGTTGTCCTGAGCTTTGCGCAGCCATTTCAGCAGGAAATTGTTCTTCCCTCTGATTCCACCCGATTTTTTTGATTTTCCATGAATTTTCAGCGCGACTAAGATGCAGTAATAGAAATGAACGCGCTGATTAAAGCTTTGATGCATTTGCGTATTTCCCGCCAGGCTCAAGAACTCACCGTCGTGGTCAGTGATTCGGATTGGGTTACGTCACGGGCCGGATCTTTTATTACGCGATCTCTGTTATGCCACCCGCCACGTCAGTGCGTCTGTAACCAGACGTGACAAGGATGTTGGCACGGATGCGGAATCACAGTCAATTATTGATTAGTTTTTTACCGGTCCCGGTAACCTGCGGCTACCGGAGACCGTCGCTCATACGTGGCGCAACCCCACGCGTTGTTGCAGGTAGACACGAAAAATCAGCAGGAAGGCCAGCACGACGACCACCGCGGCCAACAGATAAATCGTATCCAGAGCATAATACCCGGCGACCCATCCAGCGACGGGACCGGTCAAACCCAGCGCTAAATCGAGAAAGGCCGAATAGGTTCCCAGCGCCGTTCCCTGGTTTTGTTCTTCAACCTGTCTGACCGCTTCCACGCCCAGCGCCGGGAATACCAAAGAGAAACCAGAGCCGGTCAGCAGTGCGCCGAGGCCGGCTATCCATGCGGAAGGCGCGAGCCAGATAATCACCAGACCGAGACATTCGACCACGAAGCAGACCAGAGAGACGCGAACGCCGCCATAGCGGGTAATCATATTACCCGCCACCAGGCGAACACAGATAAACCCGGCGCTGAACAGCGAAAGGGTAAATGCCGCGCCTTGCCAGCGATGTGCGGAAAAATAGAGCGTGATAAAGGTCGCGATAACCCCGAACCCCACGGTCCCCAGGGCCAGACCCAGACCATAAGGCCAGATTTTGCGTACCACCACGTGGAACGGCGCCCGGATACCGGCGGTGACGCTGACATCCTGGCGCGTACGGGCAAAGAGCAGGCCAATCAGAGCCACCAGAACGACCACCGTGGCAAAACCGCTGATACCAAACTCGCTATTCAGCATCACACCGAGCGGCGCGCCTACCGCCATCGCCACATAGGTGGCCACGCCATTCCACGAGATCACTCGCGAAGTATGTATTGCCCCCACGGTTTTAATTCCCCACAGCGTTGCCCCCGTCGCGGTAAAGCTTTCACCGACGCCGAGAAAAATACGGCCAATCAGCAAAGCGCTAATCGCCAGCAGCGGCACCGATTGCAGCGCCACGGCACCGAGCGTGAACAGCCCGCTCAACAGACAGCAGACGATCCCAAGACTGACGACTTTTTTCGGTCCCCAAATATCCGTATAGCGCCCGGCGTGCGGACGGCTGAACAGCGTAGAGATATATTGCAGGCTGATAACAACACCGGCAATCAGCGTACTGTATCCCAGCTGGTAATGGATATATCCCGGCAAGACGGCGAGCGGCAGGCCGATGGAGAGATAGCAGATACAGGTAAAAACAACGATCGAGATAATGCGCAGATTAAGCTGAGTATTACTGACTGAAGAGGTCATAACATCATGGTATTTCAAACGAAGGTGTGAGCAGCATAGCGCAGACCCGGTCATCCGGACGAGCACAGGATGCGTTTTTCCGCTGTTTTAGCCAAACCCACCAAAATTAGCGTCGGGACAAGACGAATCTGTGCAAGTCTGCGTATTCAATGTATAAATTTTCTACCGGCTCTGTTTCTGTGTTCATCGTCAGGAGGGAAGATGGCAAAAGATTTCACCGATATCGCCGTGCTGTTTGTCGCAGGATTTGGCCCCATCACGCAAAACACCGCGCTGAGCCATGCCTTTTATGGCGAGACGTTAGGTTTACCTTTGCAACGGATGGCGGGTAACGATGACTATCTGCTGACCGGGCAGGATGCGCTGGCGGGAGTGAAACATTTTGCCCTCTGGCCGCTGGCCCAGGCGGCGACCTCCTGCTTTGGCAGCGAAGAGTGGCCGGCAGATCTGCCCGTTCCCCAGGCGTGGATTGAATTTGAAGTGCGCGACATTCAGGTCGCCACCGATGTGCTGATTGCCAAAGGATACCGGCTGCTGATTGCCAACCGCGAAGAACCCTGGGGTCAGACCGTCAGCCGACTGCTCAGCCCGGAAGGACTGCTGACGGGCGTCACCATTACACCATGGCTCCGCGAGGAGGCTCCGTGAAAGCGCCACTCTTAACCACCGACAGGCTGCGGCTGGTCCCACTGGTCAAAGACGATGCGCCGCAGATTCAGGCGGTGTTTCCGCAATGGGAAATCGTGCGTCATCTGGCGGCCAGTTTTCCGTGGCCGTTCCCGGATGACGGGGCGTCTCGCTATGTGAACACGATTGCTTTACCGGCTGCCGAAAAGGGTAGCGCCTGGTTCTGGACGATTCGCCGCCAGGCCGTCCCGGAGCAGCTTATCGGCCTGATTACGCTCTCCGACCAGGCGGATAACAATCGCGGGTTCTGGCTGGATCCGGCCTGGCAGCGCCAGGGGCTCATGACCGAGGCCTGCCGCTGCGTGACCGATTTCTGGTTTAACACGCTCCATCGGGAGGTGCTGCGGGCGCCAAAAGCCCGCGACAACGATGGGTCGCGGAAAATCTCGATGAACAGCGGCATGCGCCTGATTCGCGTAGAGAAACAGCAGTTTACCGCGGGCATGCTGGATGCGGAATTGTGGGAAATCACCCGGGATGAGTGGAACCGCCTGGTGCGCTGAAAAACGGTACGCCCCGTGACCACAATGGCTACAGGCTATGGCGAAATGCCATCACGCTAAGGCCGCCGTTATTTGATTGCCTGGGCGGGTCGTTTTCCATAGAATCAGCTCTTTCGGAGAGAGAACATGTCCGTTACCGATGCACTTCTGGCTTACTCCTTAGCCGCGTTACTTCTGACTTTAACCCCCGGCCTTGATACCGCGCTCATCCTTCGCACCTCAACCGTGGAAGGGGGTAAAAAAGCCTTTCAGGCGGCCCTGGGTATCGATACCGGTTGCTTTATCTGGGGCGCGATCGTCGCTTTTGGCTTAGGCGCGTTGCTTGCCGCATCGGAAGTGGCCTATAACATCCTGAAATGGTGCGGGGCAGCCTATTTATGCTGGCTCGGCTTTCAGCTTCTGCTTCGTCCACGTCAGGCCTTTGATACGCACCAGCCTGCCGCGCCGTCTACCAGCAACTGGTTTTTAAAAGGAATGCTCGGCAACGTATTGAATCCGAAAATGGGGGTGTTTTATGTCTCCTTTTTGCCGCAGTTTATCCCGGCAGGGCACTCGCCGATCATCTGGACCTTCCTGCTGGTCGCCATCCATGTGTTAATCGGTACGCTGTGGTCATTAACCCTGATCCTGGCAACCCGTTACGCCTCCGGATTGCTCAAAAAGCCGCGCTTTATCCAATGGATGGATCGCGCCACCGGCGGGGTATTTATGCTCTTTGCCGCCAGACTGGCACTCAGTCACCGCTAACCGTTACGGGGGCTGCAAGCCCCCGAATTTATCCGTCGCATTAACCCCACACTTCGCTGTTCAGCGAAGCATCTTCATCGGGCTACTCTACACTGGCTGCAGACGTCGGCCCGCGCTCCACATATCCTGCTGGCCGGCATATTCATTACCACGACAACAAGAGAAACATCATTCTCTTTTTGAGATGTTAAGCGGCGAGGTAGCGTGTGAACACGACGAAACAGCGGCAGGAACGTCAGGCTTTGTGGCTGGCGCTGGCCGGTTCAGTGGTACTGATTATCGGCATGGGATACGGGCGTTTTGCCTATACCGGGATTCTCCCGGTCATGCTGCATGAGCAGATTCTATCGCTGCAGCAGGGAAATCTGGCCGCCTCGGTTAACTACGCGGGTTATCTGATCGGGGCGCTACTGCTGGCGAAAGCCCGACCGGCTGACAGCACCCGTCTGACTCTCGCCTCGGTGGCAGGCACGTTGGCGTGTCTGGCGCTACTGGCGTGGGTGAGCTCACCCTGGGGGATAATACTTATCCGGGGGCTGGCGGGGGTGCTGAGTGCGGTGACGATGATCGCCGCCTCGCTATGGCTTCTTCAGTATATGAGACACCATCACGGTGCGCCGGTACTCTTTTCCGGCGTTGGAATGGGGATATTTTTATCCGCCGAATGTATCTCTCTGGCGAAACGTGGGGCGCTCTCCAGCCCACAAATCTGGCTTATCTGCGCCGCTAGCGCGACGATCCTCTTTTTACTGGTCGTGCGCCTGCTGCTGACGCCGGCCCATGAGGTGCAGAGCTGGCCGCCGCAGTCGCAGGCTTTAATCGAGACGGATGGACCAACCGCCGATGCCTGGCGATTACTGGCGATATATGGTTTTTCTGGCTTTGGTTACATCATTACCGCAACCTACCTGCCGCTGTTTTTATCCGCTTCGCTGGTGCAGATCGATCCGGTGCAAATCTGGGCGCTGTTTGGTCTTGCGGCGGTACCTTCATGCTTTATCTGGCACAAACTGGTGGTGAAGCTGGGCTTCCGGGGGGCGCTGACCGTCAATCTGCTGATCCAGGCGGCGGGCGTTGTACTGCCGGCCCTCAGCCAGGCGCTGCTCTCTTGCCTGCTCAGCGCGCTGCTGGTCGGTTTTACCTTTATGGGCACCGTTACCATTGCGCTCCCGGAAGCCAGAAGGCTGAATCAACGGGTAAAATTCAACATGATCGCGGCGATGACGGCCACTTATGGCATCGGACAGATTATCGGGCCATTTGTCGCCGGGACGCTGCATAACCTGACGGGATCGTTTAATCCCTCACTGATTGTGGCGGCAGCGTCTCTGTGTCTGGCGGCAGGGCTGGTTGCGGTCAGGCCTGCACGCGCGCGCCATTAAAAGGGGGCGGCTGACGTCAGCAGCTGCCGCATTTCACTGAGCGCAGGGGACATATATCCCCGGCGCCAGATGAGCTGGGTCTGTACCTGCTTAAACGGCTGAATCTGGCAGTTGTCTGGCAGAGTCAGGATATCGATTACGCTTTGCGGCAGGATACCGCTATAACCACCGGACGCAATGCAGGCGATCATGGCGTGGTACGAACCCACATCCTGAATTTCGACGCGCGCGTCGCTGGCGAAAAACGCTTCCCCGAGCGCCCGATAGCTGCAGCCCCTGGGGAACGCTGCAAGCCTGCTATCTGCCGGACCCGTTGTGCTCACCAGCATCAGCTGCTCAACAAAAACGGGAATCGCATCGATATCCGGCGGGCAGACAAGCTCACCTTCGGCGGTTACCGGCAGACTCACCAGCGCGCAGTCGAGGGCGGCACGCTGTACCCGATCGGTCAACTGCTGCGTAGGCTGGGTATGCAACGTCAGTTCGACCTGCGGACAGATCGCGCGAAACTGTGGAAGAAGGTGAATAAGCCGGCTCGCGGCTGTCGCTTCCATCGCCCCCAGGCGCAGGCGCCCGGCGGGCTTTGTCGGGTGCAATGCCTGTTTCGCCTCTTCGGCAAGGCTCAGTATTCTTAGCGCGTAATCGAGGAACTGCTTTCCGGCAGTAGAGAGCACCATTTTTTTATTGCCGCGTTTGAACAGCTCGACATCAAGCTCTTCTTCCAGTTGCTGGATGCGCGTGGTGATGTTGGATTGCGCGCGGCCCAGCTTTTTGGCTGCCCGGGTAATGCTTTGCTCTTCCGCGACAATTTTAAAGATCAGTAACGTGGCGTGGTTCATATTTTTCTTCTAAATATGGGAATGATATTGATCTTATCATCTCAAAAAGAGATGTTAAGTATTCAATATCACACATTCAAAAGGGTGACCATGCGCAACCGCTTTACGCAGAGACTGGATATTGCTTATCCCATCATACAAGCGCCGATGGCCGGGGTTTCAACGCCAGAGCTGGCCGCGGCGGTAAGTAACAGCGGCGGGCTCGGCTCGCTGGGGCTGGGGGCATCGACCGTGTCCCAGGCCGAAGCGCTGATTGCACGTACTCGTCATCTGACCACGCAACCCGTCAATGTCAATCTGTTTTGCCATGCGCCGGCGCGCCGGGACCCGCACACGGAAGCAAGGTGGACCGCGCTGTTGCGCCCGCTATTTGCTCGTTTCGGCGGGGAACCGCCCGAGACGCTGACTGAAATCTATCAAAGTTTCCTTGTGAATCAGCCCATGGCCGAGTTGCTACTTGACCTGGTGCCTGAGGTGGTCAGTTTCCACTTTGGCGTGGCGGATAAGACATTCATTCGCCGCCTGAAGGAAAAAGGTGTGGTGATAATGGCCAGCGCCACCAGCGTAGACGAGGCGCAGCGGGCAGTCGCCGAGGGAGTCGATATGGTGATTGCGCAGGGATATGAGGCCGGAGGCCATCGCGGGATCTTCGATCCCCACGGCGACGATCGGCAAATGAGTACCTTGACGCTGGTTCAGGCGCTTAAGCGAACGGTGTCAATACCGGTTATTGCCGCGGGGGGGATCATGGACGGCGCCGGGATCCGCAGCATGATGCATCTGGGCGCAGAAGGGGTTCAACTGGGGACCGCGTTCCTGCTCTGCCCGGAATCGGCTACCGACGTCGGATATCGTCAGGCGCTGAGCGGTGAACCGGCGCCAAAAACCGTGATGACGACGGCGATTTCCGGCCGCCCGGCGCGCAGCATCGATAATGCATTTTGTGAAACCGGCCGGCGCAATCCTGGGGTTATGCCCCCGGATTACCCGCTAGCCTACGATGCGGGGAAAGCGCTGGCGGCAGTGGCGAAAGCGCAGGGCGAATGGGGGTTTGGCGCACATTGGGCAGGACAGGGGGTCGGGATGATCCGGGCGTTGCCGGCAGCGGACCTGATGCAAGCGCTGATCCGCGAAGGCGGATTTTCCCCTCAGCCGTAGCGGCGGTGATGGCGACCTGCCGCTACGGCTGAGGTCAGACTTTGCGGACGTTTAACGACGGTGGGCCAGTCGGCGGACCAGGCGGTCGCCCGCCATCTGCACGCCCTGCACCAGGGCCACCAGAATCAGCACCGTGCCGACCATCACTTCATTATTAAATCGCTGATAGCCATAGCGAATCGCCAAATCGCCCAGCCCGCCGCCGCCAATGACGCCGGCCATGGACGAGAAGCCAATCAACATCACGATAGTCAGCGTGACGCCAGCCAGCAGGGTTGGCAACGCTTCCGGCAGTAACGATTTAAAAATCACATGCCAGATCGTGCCGCCCATCGACAAAATGGCTTCGATACGTCCGTAATCCACTTCATCAAGCGCGTTTTCCGTCAGCCGGGCGAAAAAAGGGAAGGCGCCAATCGTGACCGGCACCACCGCCGCCGTGCTCCCGAGCGTAGTCCCGATGATCAGCCGGGTAAACGGGATCAGGGCAATCAGCAGTACGATAAACGGCAGCGAGCGACCAAAGTTAATCACCGCCCCCAGCAGCGCGTTGAGTTTCGGCATCGGCAGCAATCCGTTTTTGCGCGAAATAAACAGCACCACGCCGACAGGAAGGCCGAGCAGAACGGTAAATAACGCCGCCAGCCCCACCATATACACCGTGTCCAGCGTACCGTCCAACAGCAGCGGCCAGAGGTCATCCCAGCTCATGCGACTGTGCATAATGGCCTCCGATGATAACCATGACGAGCAAGAAAATCGCGTTCCGACTGCGGATCGTGCAGCAATGACTGGCGCAGCTTCGACCACGGCGCCACCAGCAGTTCGGCGATACTGCCGCTTTCGACGATCTCGCCATTTTCCAGCAGCGCGGCGTGGTCGCACAGGGTTTTGACCACCTCCAGTTCATGGGTGATCAGCACAATCGTCAGATTCAGACGCTGATTAATATCTGCCAGCAGCGCCAGCACCGAGGCGGTGGTCTCGGGATCCAGGGCGCTGGTCGCCTCGTCGCACAGCAGGACGTCCGGCCTTGACGCCAGCGCTCTTGCAATACCCACGCGCTGCTTTTGCCCGCCCGAAAGCTGGGAAGGGAACGCGTGGGCTTTATCGCTAAGCCCGACCAGCTCAAGCAACTCCGCCACGCGCGCCTGACGCGCCGTTTTGCTCACGCCGGCAATTTCCAGCGGCACCGCGATATTGTCGGCGACGTTGCGCGCGTGCAGTAGGTTAAAATGTTGAAAGATCATCCCGGTACGCAGGCGATAGGCGCGCAGCGCGGCTTTATCCATCTGCGTAATATCCTGTCCGTTCACAATAATGCGGCCCGACGTGGGCCGCTCCAGCAGATTCAGACAGCGGATCAGCGTACTTTTCCCTGCGCCGCTGCGTCCGAGGATGCCGTAAATGGCGCCCTTCGGGACCTGCAGCGACACATTGTTCAGCGCCGGTCGGCCTGTTCCGGCGTAGGTTTTACTCAGCCCGATCGCTTCAATCATGATTTCGGCGCAACCGGGATAACCGAGCCGTTATAGCGTTGTCGGATAAATTCAGCCACCTGCGGTGAAGTCAGGTCTTTCGCCAGCTGTTTGATGCGCGGGTCGCTTGCCAGGGAAGGATTGGTGACCAGAATGTTGGCGTAAGGGTTATGGCTGGCGCTCTCGAGGCCAAGCGCGTCTTTTGCCGGCGTCAGCCCGGCTTCCAGCGCATAGTTACCGTTGATCACGGCCAGATCAACATCGTCGAGGGAGCGCGGGATCTGCGGCGATTCAATTTCGAGAATCTTCAGATGCTTCGGGTTTTCCACAATATCTTTTGGCGTCGCCAGCGTCGTGGCCGGGTCGGTGAAGGTGGAGGCCAGTTTGATCAGCCCCTGGCTTTGCAACAGGAACAGGGCCCGGCTCAGGTTGGTGGTGTTATTGGGCACGGCGACGGTGGCATTTTCCGGCAGTGAAGCAAAGTCTTTGTGCTTGCGCGAATAGATACCCAGCGGCTCAATATGGACCGTGGCGGCGACGGCGAAGGTCTTGCCCAGCGCCTTTTCCTGATCCTTCAAATAGGGAACGTGCTGGAAATAGTTTGCGTCCACGTCGCCGTTGGCCAGCAACTCATTGGCGTTCACGCCGCTGGTCAGTTCGACCACCTTCAGATCCAGGCTCGGGTCGATTTTCTTGATGTAGTTAAGGATCTCCGCATGCGGAACCGGGTCCGCCGCTACGCGTAATGCGGCGGCCTGTGCTGATGTCCAGGCTAAGGAGAGAGACAGAGCAACCCCTGCCAGTTTAAAAGCGGCAATTTTCATGGTGTTTTCCTTTATTTTTATCTTTAAACGATCGGTTGCTCGGTACGTTCGCGAAACAGATCCTGGTAGTAGCGTTCAGCCACATCCGGGTGTGAGCGCAGGCGGCCCTTCAGGTAATTCCAGCCCACTTCGCGCAGCAGCGGGTTTTGTGGATCGCTGTCGGGCCCGAGCGCTTCCTGCGCCAGTTCCGGTGGAAGGGTGTAGACCGGGACGGTGGCATCCAGCTGCGCACCAAGGAAAAAGGCGATAGAGAGACGTTCCTGGTGTGCCGGCGGAGAGACTACCCGATGCACGGTGGCGCGCAGATAGCCATTGGTGGCCAGCTCCAGCAGTTCGCCAATATTGACCACAAAACTGCCGGCCAGCGGGGTCGCATCGATCCAGTGCCCGGGGGCTACTTCTACCTGCAGGCCCTTTTGCTCATCCTGAAGCAGGAAGCTGAGGAACCCGGAGTCCTTGTGCGCGCCGACGCCCTGGTGGCTTTGCGTCTCATGCTGACCGGGATAGCGGATCAGTTTGATATGCTCGTTGGGTTTATTGCCATATAAGGTTTCAAAGGCGTCATCAGGTAGCGCCAGCGCTTCAGCAAAGGCGCGCAGCAGGGTTGTGCCGACCTGGGTCATGGCGCGCTGCCAGCTGAGCAGCGTGGGTTTCAGCGTCGGTAGGGCATCCGGCCATAGGTTGGGCCCCTGTAGGCGCTGCCAGCGCGGCGCATTGTCATCCAGACGCAGCGCTGGACGCTCGGCGCCAATATCAAATTGTTCTCGCCAGTCTGGCTCTCCGCGGGTCAGCTCCGATGCGGCGCGGTTATAGCCGCGAAAGTGTGGGGAATGAATCATCGCGACCGGCTGCTTTTGCTCATCAGGCAGGGCAAAAAAGCGGCGGGATTGATGCTGGACAGCTTTTTGCAAGCCATCGTCGACGCCATGATTGATCAGATAAAAGAAGCCGATCTCGCGGGCCGCATGGCGAAGGTCGGCCAGAAAAGCCGTTTTTTCAGTAGGATCGGCGTAGCGGGCAAGATCGAGAATCGGCAAAGTCGTTGCGTTCATTGTGTTCTCCGAAGACAGCGTTCAGGGAGTTGCGTTTATTCAGGTTCAGGGTTCGGGGACAACAACAGCGCATGGTGATTTCCTCATTCTGTGGGGTGAACACAGCTTGCCTCAACGGCAAATAATCAACCAATAACCTTCTTTTCTAATTTATGACCGGGCGGGGTTCTGTGCTTTTGCGAATAATGGATAAAGGTGACGCGAACCTTCTTTCAACCTTGCGCAGGGGCGATGTAGCCAGTATGGTGTGCGACATTTCCCAGGTATTCAGGATTCAACATCGCAATGCAGCCTTCCAAAGATCCTCTTCATGGCGTCACCCTCGAGGCTTTACTCAACGCCCTGGTGGCAAAGTATGGCTGGGCCGAGTTGGCAAAACGGATCAAGATCAACTGTTTTAAGAGCGACCCGAGCATCAAATCGAGCCTCAAATTTTTACGGCGAACGCCGTGGGCGCGCAAAGCAGTTGAAGACCTCTATATCGACTCCCTCGACGATTCAAGCTCCGCCAGTACGCCGCTACCGGCGGATAGCCCGTGGGCGAACTGGCAGAAAAAAGAGTAGGGCGTAGCCCGGGTGTGATGGTCCGTCGCGTTACAGCACCGTCTCGCCACGGAGCGACCCCGGCGCCTTGCCGGTGATGCGCTTAAAGGCCCGGCTGAAGGCGGCTAGCGAACTGTATCCGAGGCGGAAGGCGACCTTTTCCAGCGTCTGACCTTCATCCGAAATATACTGCACGGCCAGACGCATCCGCAGCTCGGTAAGATAACGCGCGGGTGTGGTACCGGTGGCGGTGAGGAAACGCTCCGCAAAAACGGAACGTGAGGTCCCGGTCTCGCGGGCCAGATCTTCGACTTTCCAGTTAATGCCGGGCTGCTGATGCATAACGTAAATGGCTTTGGCCAGCTTAGGGTCGCGCAGCACCTGTACCCAGCCGGTGGCGTTGCCGCAACCGCACTCCACCCAGCCGCGAACGATCAGCGCGGCGACCACATCGGCCAACCGCGCCAGAATACCGGCATAGCCCGCCTGTCGGGTGAGGCTTTCGCGTTCCATGGCCGCCAGCATCGGCTGGATTTCCGGGCGGCTGGTCAGCAGGCTGCTGACCAGCATCACTTCCGGCATCGCTTTGACCAGAGGCTGCATGCCGCCCAGCTCAAAGTCCATACACGCGCTGAAGATAATGGCGCTGTCGCTTTTCGCGTCGTCGCACGCGTTTTTGACGCAGCTTACCGAGCCACAAACCGGTTCGCTGGGAAGTCTGGAGACGTTGACTACCGATGCCTGGTCATCAGAGAGCAGCACGTGCCCATCGCCGTTGGGAATAAACAGCGCATCGCCGCTTTGCAACATTAAGCGCTGGCCGCTGACCATGCGCAGCAGTACCGGTCCCCGGCTGACAAAGTGAAACTGCGCTTTACCGGGCACGAAGCCGAACTCGACGCCGAAAGGACGGGAGGTTTCGATGCGCCGGTAGTTGACGCCGGAAAGGCGCATGCCGCGCAGAAGTTCGCTGGTGAGATCGAGGGCTTGCTGAGTCATAACATCATTCCCGGACGAATTATCAATAATCACAGAGTATTTATCATAGATCGTCCTGGCGTAACCTCCTAACCTTAACGAAATGTTAATTGTTCTGGAGAGATGTTTATGAGTTCCTGCATTGCAGCTGAAGAGAGCCTGGCAAATGCCAGGCCCGCGTGGCGCGCCGTCTATGCGCTGGCGCTGGGCGTGTTTGGCCTGATTGTTGCCGAGTTCCTTCCCGCCAGCCTGTTGACACCGATGGCGGCCAGCCTTGGGGTCAGCGAAGGGATGGCAGGGCAGGCGGTGACCGCAACGGCCCTGGTGGCGCTGGTGACCGGCTTGCTGATCACCCCCGCCACCAAAAATATCGATCGCCGCTGGGTACTGATGTTCTTTTCTGTCCTGCAGATCGTCTCCAGCCTGATGGTGGCCTTCGCCAGTTCGCTGGAGTTTCTGCTGCTGGGACGCCTGCTGCTGGGGATAGCGATCGGCGGGTTCTGGTCGATGTCGACCGCCACGGCGATGCGTCTGGTGCCTGCCGCGTTGGTGCCGAAAGCGCTGGCGGTGATCTTCTCCGCCGTGTCGATAGCGACCGTAGTGGCTGCGCCGCTGGGCAGCTATCTGGGCGGCCTGATCGGCTGGCGCAGCGTCTTTATTCTTTGTACGGTCCCAAGCGTTCTGGCGCTGCTGTGGCAACTGTGGGTGCTGCCCTCAATGCGCCCGGAAAGCGTCGGCAGCTTTGCTACGCTGTTTAAGGTGCTGCGCCGTCCCGGCATGGTTGGCGGGATGCTGGCCACCATTTTAATCTTCAGCGGCCATTTTGCCTTTTTCACCTATCTGCGGCCGTTCCTCGAGACCGTCGCCCAGGCCAGCGTCGAAGGCGTCTCCCTGATTTTGCTGGGATTCGGGGTGGCGAACTTTATCGGGACCTCGATCGCCGGGCATCTGTTGAGTCGCAGCCTGCGGTTGACGCTGGCGCTGGTTCCTCTGGCTATGAGCGTGCTGGCGCTGATGATGGTGACGTTCGGTCATATCGCGCTCCTCGATGGATTGCTGGTCGCCATGTGGGGCTTCGCCTTCGGTCTGGTACCGGTAGGCTGGTCAACCTGGCTGGCGACGACGGTGCCGGATGAAGCGGAAAGCGCGGGCGGGCTGCTGGTTGCCTCTATTCAGCTGGCGATCAGCGCCGGAGCGGCCGGCGGCGGGGCGGTGTTTGACCTCAATGGCGCCAGCGGCGTCTTTACCGGCAGCGGTTTACTCTTGCTCACCGCCATGATTATTGTCTTTGCCGGCGTGCGGGTGAAATCCACGGTCAGCGAAGAATAAATCCGCGCCGCGTTAACGATGCGCCTACGGGCGCATTTTCTTCGCCTGTTGTTCCGGCCAGGCCGCTTTGCGTTCCAGCAGGTGATACGCTCCCTCGTCGCTGATCCCTTCGCCAATCGTGACAAAGCCGCTGGCGGCATAAAACGCCAGCGCATTGCGATTACGCGTCAGGCACTTGAGCCGATAGCCGTGCTCTTGCCAGCCGGGTAGTACCTGCAGCAACATTTTACCAACCCCGCAGCCCTGACGGGCGGGAGCGACATGCAAATGGTGAATAAAGTGGTCTGGCATCCAGACGGCAATGAAGCCGGCCAGCTCTCCCTGAGGATCGTGTGCCAGCCAGATCGTTTCACCTTCAGTCTGCTTTTCCAGATCGGTTAAGCGGAAATCGGTGACGTTCAGCCACGTAAACGTATGACACCGCGATAAAAGAAACAGCCGCTGTAATGCCGGCCAGTCATGACGGGTTGCCTGACGAACTGAAATAGTCAATCTCACTCCTTTCTCTTTTCTCTGCCTGAATCCGGAACATCCCCGGCGGCGACGCAATTATAGCGAATCTCCCTTTTTACCTGCACATCTGGCGAACAAAAATCGCCCTTCAGCGGTGCAGGGCTGCGGCACGACGGCCGGTTATTTTAATAATGCACTGATAAATAACAAATAAGTAACGTGGCACGGTTAATGCTTAGCACTGTAAGTATTGGGATGCGCAGGGGACGGGGCGGGGTTTCAACGACCCCATACCGTCGTGGCCGTCATTTTTGATTTGTGGCTAACGGATTACTGGAGCTGATTATGACCGTTCTCAGAGAACCTTTGGTTGTCGCCAGATATGGCAAATGGACGCAACTCGCACTTGGCCTGATCTGTATGGCTGCGATATCCAGTCCACAATATGTCTGGACGTTGCTGACCAGACCGTTGACCGACAAGCTGGGCGTCGGGTTAGCGGAACTACAGGTGACCTTTTCGCTGTTGATTATCCTGCAGACGTTTTTCTCGCCGTTTCAGGGACGGCTGGTTGAACGCTTTGGCCCGCGGCTGCTTATCTCTCTCGGCACGGTCATGGCGGGGCTGAGCTGGGTTCTCTCGGCTCAGGTCAGCGGCCTGGCCGCGCTGTACCTCGTCTATGGCGGCCTCGGCGGGCTGGGGACCGGTATTGTCTATATCGGCGTCGTCGGTTTAATGGTGCGCTGGTTTCCCCGCCATCGTGGATTTGCCGCTGGCGCCGTTGCGGCAGGGTATGGCATGGGGGCGATTATGACCACCTTTCCTGTCTCCGTCTCGCTGGGCCAATACGGATTAGAACAGACCATGACGGTCTTCGGCCTCCTCTTTGCCGCCGTGGGATTTCTGGCCAGCCAGGGGCTGAAACTGCCGCCCGATAGCGGTGCGTTGCCCGCCAGCCAGACCGTCGCGCAAAGTAGCCGGCAATTCACTTCGCGCGAAATGCTGCGCCAACCGCTTTTCTGGCTGATGTTTGCCATGATGGCGATGATGTCGACCTCCGGACTGATGGTGACGTCGCAGATGGCGGTCTTTGCTGAGGATTTCGGCATCAGTAAGGCGGTGGTGTTCGGCATGGCCGCGCTGCCGCTAGCGCTGACTATCGACCGTTTTACCAATGGCCTGACGCGACCGCTGTTCGGCTTTATTTCCGATCGCTATGGCCGGGAAAACACCATGTTTATCGCCTTTGCGCTGGAAGGGGTGGCGATGACCCTGTGGCTGGCCTGTCGTGACGATCCGATGCTGTTTGTGCTGTTGTCCGGCGTGGTGTTTTTCGGCTGGGGGGAGATTTTTTCGCTGTTTCCCTCCACGTTGACCGACACGTTCGGCAGCGAATATGCGAGCTCTAACTACGGCTGGTTGTATATATCGCAAGGGATCGGATCGATTTTTGGCGGCCCGCTGGCGGCGCTGCTGTACCAGCATACTCAAGGGTGGGAGGTGGTCTTTAGCTGCGCGATAGGACTTGATTTTATTACCGCCGCGCTGGCGATTGCGCTGTTGAAACCCTGGCGCGCGCGGTTTATCCGTCAACACAGTGATGCTGCCGCGATTGACTAAAGGCTCTCCGGATGTCTGCCCCGGCGCCAGTTTGCCGCCGCCGGGGCTATTCTTTATCTCAACCTTTATCTCATACCGGCGAATTTACGCCTGTGCCAGCGACAGCTCGTGCGCGTTGGCCGCCTCCTGACGCTTACGTTCCAGCTCCAGCGCCCCACGGTGTGACAGATAGCAAAACAGAATGCAGCACACCACGCCGCCCATCAGCAGATAGAAACCGCCGTGCCAGCCCAGCTTATCCACCATCACGCCGAACAGACTGGTGCCCAGCGACGCGCCGAAGATGTAGCTCATAAAACCGCGTAAACCAACGGCAGAACCGACCGCAAAGCTCGGCACAATCTCCATAGTCTGTACCGAGGCCAGAAATTGCGGGACGTAAATCAGGCAACCCACAATGGCGGCAAACACCGTGACCATAAACAGCGAATCACTTTTCCAGTAGCCAATCAGGCAGAAGAAGATCAGCGTCATGCAGATCATCGCCAGCGGCATGCGGCGACCTTTAAACAGCTTATCCGACAGCCAGCCGGCCAGCAGCGTCGACGGAATGGCCGCCCATTCGAAAAACAGAAACGCGACGCTCATCTCTTCTTTCGAGAAGTGCTTCACCGACAGAAGATAGATAGGCAGCCAGCTGATCATTCCGAAGCGCACCATGTAGACGAACACATCGACCATCGAGACGTACCAGGCGTTCTTGTTTTTCAGCACATAGGTACAAAAGATTTGCCATGCGCTCATGTTTTCCGGGGCTTTTTCCACTTTGCCGGTATTGAGCAGCACTTTCTCTTCCGGGAGCATTTCGTCGAGCGCCGGCAGCCCTTCGCTGCGCGGCGAGCCTTTTCCCAGAATCAGCACCACAACGGCAAACAGCACCGCAACCGCGGCGGGGACGATATAGCTGGCGGTCTGCCAGTGTTCGGTCCCGAGCAGCGCAAAAGCGGTTCCGACGATGGGGGCGACAATACCACCGCCAACGTTGTGCGAGATGTTCCAGAATGCGCCGACCCGGCCACGTTCGCGGCGTGGAAACCAGTTGGCGATGGTGATAAACGAGGGGCCAACGCCCATGCCCTGGAACAGCCCGTTGATCACCACCAGCGCGACGAAAATCCAGAACGCGCTGCTGAAGCCCAGCCCGACGTTCACTGCCGCGCACATCACCAGCCCGCAGGCCATAAAGACTTTCGGGCTGGCCTTATCCGCCAGGCTGCTCATCACCCCTTTGCTGATACCGTAGGCGATCAACATGCAGCTGCTGAGCATGCCAATTTGGGTGGCGCTCAGGTCAAGCTGCTCTTTGAGGTAGGGAGTCGACAACGTGAAGTTATTACGCACGATGTAGTAGGCGAGATAGCCGAGGAAGACGCTCAGTAGCGCCTGCATCCGATAGCGTTTATAGGTAGGGACAATTTGTTGCGCAGGAATCGTGGCCGCGGCGACCTTGGGTTTTAATAATGAAAGCATAACCGTACCTGTATTTTATTAGCGGTGGTGAATGTCGGGATAATTCAATTAAGCTGTCGTCAGTACGTTATCAATTGTGGTGAAAACAAAGCGGCAATACAATCCAGGCTATTTGAGTCAAAAATGACTCAAATATAAATCCGGAGGTTCTTTTTTTGACCCAAATATATTTCACGGCCATCACTCTTTTTGTGAAATACTTAGCCGAGCTGGGTGCAAATTGCGCAATAGCCCTAAGGGCCTGCGTTCTTGTTAGTTTGACCTTGTTAACAGTATGATTTTAATAGCGGTGGTAGGCTGTTTATTATTCTGTAGGATAAAGCCGAATATGGATATTTCCCCGGCTTTAACGAACGCGTCGGGCAATGAACTTTTTTGTCACAAAGCTCAGCGAGATATTATTTATTCATGTTCTGGTTTTATGAAAACGATCACAAAACGCTGGCAGCGAGAAGGGTATTTCATGACAAAACGGTCAAATAAACGACAGCGGGGCTGGGGTATTGGACTCTTCCTCAGCTTGCTGATGGTCTTTAGCGTTGAGGCCAAAAAGAATGAGCTGGTGATTGCCACCACTTTCTCACCTGATGCGACCGCCTATATCATCAGCCGCTGGCAGACTCAGCCGCAATCGGTGATCATCCGTACTCTGAATCGCACCAGCGCCTCACTGGAACAACTGCTGGACGGCGCCGGAGGCGAGAATATCGATCTGGTGCTGACTTCATCGCCCATGCTGTTGCAGCACCTGCAGGAGCATCAGCGACTGGCCGCCTACCCGGACGCGCCGGCCCAGTCGCAGCAGCGGGTACCGGCTTCGATCCGCGGTACCGCAGTCGCGGTGGCCATCTCCGGGTTTGGTCTGCTCATTAACCAGCGTAATCTCCGCGAGCGCCAGCTGCCGCTGCCCGCCAGCTGG
The DNA here is from genome assembly GCF_000735435.1 of Klebsiella planticola ATCC 33531. Taxonomy (GTDB): domain Bacteria; phylum Pseudomonadota; class Gammaproteobacteria; order Enterobacterales; family Enterobacteriaceae; genus Klebsiella; species Klebsiella planticola. The sequence continues at coordinate 74,380 of NZ_JMPP01000041.1, forward strand.
GACGATCTGATGCAGGCGCGCTACCAGGGCACCTTATTAATGAGTAGCCCCTCGCGTTCGGATACTAACCATCTGATGGTGGAATCGCTGCTGCAACAGGAGGGCTGGAACCACGGATGGGAAATCATTTTGAGCATGGCGGGGAACCTGATCACTATCTCCAGCCGCAGTTTTGGCGTGGCGGATAAAATCAAAAGCGGCTTAGGCTCGGTCGGCCCGGTGATTGATAACTACGCCAATCTGTTGCTCGACGATCCAAACCTGACGTTTCACTATTTTCCGCACTCGGCGGCGTCACCTACCTATGTGGCGATGATTGGTCATAACCCGTACCCGGCGGATGCCCGGCGCTTTATTCAGTTTTTGCTCAGTCCGGAAGGCCAGCAGGCGCTCTCGGATACCAACACCGGAAAATACTCGATTATCCCCGATCCGGGAAATACACCGCGCGCGCGCCAGCAGCGCCAGCTACTGAGCGAACCCTCACTCAACTATCAGCTGATCCTGCAACGTCAGCGTCTGGTACAAAAGTTGTTTGATACTGCGATAAGCTTTCGTCTGTCGCAGCTGAAGGATGCCTGGCGAGCGTTGCACAATGCAGAAGCCCGGCTAAAAACGCCGCTACCGGAGGTCCGCGCGTTGCTGACCGCCATGCCGGTCAGCGAGCAGCAGAGTCGCGATGAGGACTATCTCCGACAGCTGGATAATAAAGATCGGGCCGAACAGCTTATGATGGAGTGGCAGCTCTTTTTCCAGGAACAACAGCGGCAGGCGATCGTTAAACTGGAGAACCTGAAATGAGGTTGCCCGGCTTTATCAGGAACCTGACCATCAGCGCCAGCCTGCGCGGCGCGTTCCTGACCGGCGCGCTGCTGACCCTCGTCGTCAGCGGCGTCAGCCTCTACTCCTGGCACGAGCAGAGCTCGCAAATTCGCTATGCGCTCAACGACTATTTCCCGCGGATTCAGACCTCGTTCCTGATTGAAAACAGCCTGAATACGCTGGTCGATCAGCTTAATGAGTTTTTACTGGCGGCCAATACCACCTCGCGCCTGCAATTACGCAACCAGATCCTGCAACACCTGGATGACATCGACAGGTTAAGCCAGCGTCTTGATATGCCGGAACGCCAGCAAATTGAGCTGACGCTTCGCGACAGCCGTCAGCTGCTCGCCAGGCTCGATCGTTCGCTCTACAACATGTTTATCGCGCGGGAAAAGGTCAATGAAATCACCGCGCGGATTAACTGGCTGCATGATGACTTTACCTCAGAGATGAACTCTCTGGTGCAGGACTTCAGCTGGCAGCAGGGCGCCTTGCTAGATCAGATGGAGGACAAGCAGGGACACGCCGTTCATCGTCTGCAGGCCAATCTGCGGGCGGTGCAGGGGGAACAGCAGCAGGTCTACACCCTGGCGCGTATTGAGAGCCAGATCATCAGCGACCTGCGCGACAGACTCACCGAGGTGCAGTCCAGCACGGAGGGCGACGGTAACGTGGAAGGGCATATTCGCTACCTGACCTACCTAAAAAACACCGCGGATGAAAATATGCATCTGCTGGAAGGCTATCCCAGCACGATAACCCTGCGGCAGACCATTGACGAGCTGCTCGATACCGGGATCGCGGAAAACAAAATGCCGGCCGCGATTCGGCAATATATTGAAGCGCAAAAGGCGCTGGCGCAGGTGACGCAAGCCAAAGAGAGCACGCTGGCGCGTTTTCGCGCCCAGCTGGAGTCCCAGCTCAGCGACAGCCACGGAAAAATGCGCGCCTTCAATCAGCGCCTCGAACATACCATGTGGTTCAGCGGCAGTCTGATTCTGATTGCCACGCTGCTGGCGCTGGCGCTGGCATATTTGCTCAACCACTATTTTATCCGTTCGCGGCTGGTTAAACGCTTTATTCAGCTTAATCAGGCGGTGGTGCGTATCGGACTGGGCGATGTTAACGCCGCTATTCCGGTGTATGGCGAAGATGAACTGGGGCGCATCGGGAAACTGCTGCGCCATACCCTGGGACAGCTTACTCAACAACGCCAGCTGCTGGAACAGGAGATCGCGGAGCGCAAGAGGATCGATCTCCATCTGCGTACGACCCAGGATGAGCTGGTTCAGGCGGCCAAGCTGGCGGTCGTCGGGCAGACGATGACGACCCTGGCGCATGAAATCAATCAGCCGCTTAACGCTCTGTCGATGTATCTCTACAGCGCCCGCACCGCCATTAAGCATGAGCAGATGGCCAGCGCCAGCCAGACCCTGGCCAGGGCGGAAGGGCTGATTGGCCGAATCGACGCCATTATCCGCAACCTACGGCAGTTCTCTCGTCGTTCGGAAGCGGATACGCCTGCCAGCGCCGTCAGTCTGCGCCAGGCATTCGTTGCCGCCTGGGAGCTGCTGGCGCTGCGCCATAAACCGCTGTGCGGTGTACTGAACCTGCCGCCTGATGAACCGCAGGTCCTCGGTGACGAGGTGCGCATCCAGCAGGTGCTGGTAAATGTGCTCACCAACGCGCTGGATGCCGCCCAGACGGCGCCCTGCATTAGCGTGGCATGGGAACGTACGGCGGAAGGCTGGACGGTGATGATTGCGGATAATGGCGGCGGCTGGCCGCTGGCGCTGGCGGGGTCGCTCCTCAAGCCGTTTGTAACCAGCAAGCAGCTGGGGCTGGGGATCGGCCTGTCGATCAGCGAATCATTAATGATACAGATGGAAGGGCATCTGCGGCTGGCGTCGACGCTGGATCGTCATGCCTGTGTTGTTTTGCAATTTTTAGCTACGGAAATAAGCCATGTTGACCGATCACCACAATATATTGCTGATTGACGATGACAGCGATGTCCTCGACGCCTATACCCAGCTGCTCACCCAGGCCGGGCATCGGGTTTACGCCTGTGGCGATCCGCTGCGCGCGCAGGATCTGGTCAGCGAAGCATGGCCCGGTATCGTGCTCAGCGATGTGTGTATGCCGCACTGTTCCGGCATCGATTTGCTGAAGATACTGCTTAAACACGACCCGCATCTGCCGGTGATATTAATTACCGGCCATGGCGATGTCCCGATGGCGGTTGAGGCGGTTAAGAAAGGCGCATGGGATTTTCTGCAAAAACCGGTTAATCCCGGGCAGCTGCTAGACCTGATCGATAAAGCGCTGGCCCAGCGTCAGTCGCAGGTGGTGCGGCGACAGTGGCAAAAAGAGCAGCTGGAAGACAACCTGATTGGCCGCAGCGAGTGGGTTACCCAGATGCGACAAACGCTTCAGCAGCTGGCCGAAACGGATGTCGCGGTCTATTTTCATGGCGAACGGGGAACGGGGCGAACGCTGGCGGCATGCTACCTGCATCGCCTCAGCACGCGCGGCGACCGGCCGATAATTTTCGGCGATATCCTGCAAGGCCAGGAGGCACCGCTGCAGGCGTGGTGTGAGCAGGCGCAGGGCGGGACGCTGGTTCTGCGGAATATCGAGTTTCTGAGCCAGGCACAGCAGCTGGTACTGGCCCATCAGCAAGCGCAGGATGAACCGCCGTGTCGACTGGTTGCCACGGGGCTGCAGCCGCTCATTGCCCTGGTGGGCAATAACCTTATTCTTCCCGATCTCTATTATTGCTTTGCCATGACCCAGCAGTTTTGCCCGCCGCTGGCGCAGCGTCTCGACGATATCGAGCCCCTGTTTCTGCACTATCTACAGCAGGCCTGTTTACGGCTGAATCATCCGGTACCAGAACTGCCGGCGGCGCTGGCTAAAAAGCTGGTCAATCGCCATTGGCCGAACAACGTGCGCGAACTGGCAAATGCGGCCAAGCTATTTGCCGTCGGGGTGATGCCGCTGGCCGAAATCCCCAATCCGCTGCTGCATCAGGTTGAGCCGATGCAGCTTGACCAGCGGGTTGAGGATTATGAACGGCAGATCATTATTGAGGCCCTGAACATCCATCAGGGCCGGATCAACGATGTCTCAGAGTATTTGCAGATCCCGCGCAAAAAGCTCTACCTGCGAATGAAAAAATTTGGCTTAGACAAACATCATTATCGCTGAGCGGTACGGCCTAATGCTTAAGTCTGACGGCCGCCCGTTTTTCGCTCAGCATAAACAGCGAATTGACGATGATGGCAGTCAGGGTGCCGGCCGCCATACCGTTGCCCAGTACCATCTGTATTCCTGACGGGAAATTCTGATACAGCCCGGGTACAAGTATCGGCAACATCCCCATCGCCAGACCGGCAGCTAAGGCATAGGTTTTCCCCGGCGTATGCAGCGGTTCGCGGGCAATCATACCGATGCCGATGACGCCGATGATGCTGAAAACGATCACCGCCGTACCGCAGACCACCGGGCCTGGCAGGCAGGTGGCAAGGCGAACCAGTGGGGAAAGCAGCGCAATCAGGATCAGCAGCGCTCCCGCCGTCGCCGTGACATAACGGGATCTGACGTTGGTCGTGCGCACGACGCCAATATTTTCGCCGGAGGTAATAATCAGGGAGGTGCCGAACAGTCCTCCCAGCAGCGAAATAATGGCGTCGCCGCGAATCGTCCGGGGAATCGCTTTGTGCACGTTTTGCGGCGAGTTGACGATCTCCGCGGTGGCGATCGTTTGCCCGGCCGCTTCCGCCATTGAGATGACGGCGTAAATTAATAACGGTAGCGAAGCCGTAAGATTAAAAACCGGCCAGCCGAACGGAAACAGCTGTGGCAGGCTGAACAGCGGCCCGTGACTGACCTCGCTGAAATCGGCGCTGCCCAGGGCCACCCCCAGCAGAGTACCGGCCAGTAAACCAAACATCACCGACAGCTGACGCAGGATCCCGGTAAACGCCAGCGCGAAGATAAGCGTAATCAGGATGGTCGTCAGCGCCAGAAGAATGTGGGTTGGCTGGGCAAAATGGCCGCTGCCCGGTGGCCCGATAATCAGTCCGCCGTACAAACGAATCAGGTTAATCGAGACCATCAGCAGCATGATCCCGATGATAAACGGCGGGAAATGGTGCAGAAAACGGCGGAAAACGGGCAGGGCGATAAAGTAAAACAGCGACGTTAAGATTACTGCGCCAATCGCCGTCTGTATCGACGTTTGTAGGGCAATCGCGATAAAAATTGCAATCGGCGCGCCGCCGGGCACCATGATGAAAGGCAGCCGCGCGCCGACGCTCCCGATACCGAGGCTTTGTACGATGGCTCCCAGCCCGCACAGCAAAAAGGTCGCGCTCAGTAGCGACGTGGTGACGGTATCGCTGAAGTGCAGCGCCTGGGCGATGAGGAAAACGGCGGTGATTGGCGTGGCGACCACCACCAGAACATGCTGAAACGCCAGCAACAGCAGAGTTTGCCAGGGCAGGGCTTCGTTATCCGGAATATCCGAGTCAGAACGCGGCATAGATAAATGCCTCCCAAAGAGGTCAAAAGAGAGCCGTCGACACAGGCCGACGGCGGCGAATTATTTCAACCACGGCAGCGCATCGGCAGCATAGCGGTGCGCGCGGAAAGCGCTGTTCTGCAGACCGGGGATAATGCCCTTGCTGAGGTGTTCCGGGTAGGTATTGAAGTAGGGAATGATGTATTCCCATACCGTCTCGCCCTGCGGCGTCACTTCAAACAGACGGCCAAATGCCGATTCGCAAATAAAGGTGTTGCCGTTCGCCAGGCGCTGAGCGCTTCCCATATAGGGCGAGAAAAAAGCAGGGGGGAAAATATCGCGATATTGCCAGGTGATAGCCATGGTGTGTGGATCGAATTCCAGCACCGTTGAGTGCGGAGAGGTTACCCCCTGACGAAGATTGCCGTTATCAAACACCAGAATGGTGCCATTGGCCATCTCGACCGGCGTGTGCTGTTGGGCGACAATATCCGCTCCCGCGTGCCAGACAACGTTGCCACTCTCTTTCTCTACGGCAATGACGCCGGATGTTGTGCGCAGGCTCATCAGCACCAGCCCCTCACGGGTAACCGAGAGGCCGTTGATCATCGGCCAGTGACGGCGATCGAAGATCTTATGTACCGGATAATCCTCCGGCGACAGATGCTCCCAGGCGCGCCATTCCCATACCACTTCGCCGTCGCGGTTAACCTCTTTGACGACATCGCTTTGAATGATGCCATCCGGCGCATCGCGGCGCGGGTCGCCGCCGGTAACCCGGGCGGCTATTTCCGCCGGCAGCGGGGCGGCGGCGGTGTACAGGAGATGACCGTTCGCCAGCCACTGCGCATCGTGATGATGGAAAATATCCTCGTAATGCCAGACCACTTCGTTATCCGGCGTGACTTCATAGAAATCGCCGCCGTGCCACAGGTCCCAGGCCGGATAGAGATTCGCCGAGGTGCGATGGCTGCCGTTATAGCCGAGGTTGCCGTTAGGTAACAGCACCGCATCACGTCCGGCGCGAACCGGGAGCTGCCACTGGTGCGCCACCTCTCCTTGTTCATCAATCAGATAGACCCGACCTTCGGCAGTCTGTGGGGCAAAGAGGGTATAGCCGCCAAAGCTTTTCTCCCTGTTGGCGAGGGTCAATCCGCTCGGACGACGCCCGAGGGTAAAAGCCGGATCCTGAGATAAGTGTGCCACGTAGCCTCCTGAGGAACGATTTGCCGTCAAAATTGTTCATTAAAACGTTTTAATGAAGCAACATTAGATAGGAACGACCGTTTCAGAGCTACGGGTGATAGCCACTTTTTTAATATGATTTTGTTATGTCATAGTGCGGAAAATCATACGAGGGAAATGTGCTACCCTGAGCGTAAAAACACAGGGAACGCCAGGTCTATGTCTGTTCACGATAAGAAACGCGCAAAACTGATCGATGTTGCCCGTCACGCTGGCGTGTCGCCGGGTACCGTCTCCAATGCGTTGCATAACACCCGTTTTGTTGAACCTGAGACGCGACAGCGAATCGAAGAGGCGATTCAGGCGCTCAACTACACCCCGAATATTCGCGCGCGCCAGCTACGAACCGGAAAAACAAACACCATTGCACTTCTCTCTTCTCTGCCGCTGACCATTGCGTCCGGGGCGTCGAAGCTGGGTTTTATGATGGAAATTGCGCTTACCGCAGCGATTATGGCGCTGGAGAAGCAGCATGCGCTGATCCTGGTGCCGCCGGGAAAGAACCCGCTGGATATGGTGACCTTTGATGCCGCGATTCTGCTGGAACCCGCGGAAAACGATCCGCAGCTGCGCGCGCTTGAGCAGGCAGGGATCCCCTGTATTACCATTGGCCGCACGCCGGGAACGCCAACTCCGGTTCCATGGGTGGATCTCCATTCTGCCGCCACGGCCACGCTGCTGCTGACGCACCTGCAGACGCAAGGCGCCGACCGGTGCGCGCTTTTTGTCGGTACAACGCGTCGGGCCTCAACGCTGGAAACGGAAGCCGCTTACCAGCTCTGGTGCGAAGGACGGCAGGCGCCGGTCATCTATTACCTCAATGAAGAGGAGGGGGAAACCGCTGGCTATCAGGCCGCGCGTCGGCTGGTGCAGGATAATCCCGATGTGGATGGCCTTCTGGTACTGGTCGACACCTTTGCCAGCGGGGCGGTTCGCGCCTTTCATGAAACCGCCACCGCGATCCCCCAACGAATGCGCTTAGCCACCCGATACGACGGTATTCGTGCCCGAGAATCCCAGCCGCCGCTGACATCGGTGAACATGCATCTCGATGAGGTCGCCAGGCAGGCGATTACGCTACTGTTTGCCGTGTTGGCCGGGCAAAACGTCGCTGGCAGCCGCGGTCAGATGCCGGAACTGGTGGTCAGAGCCTCAAGCCGTTTGCCTGAATTGAGCTGAGCGCGGTGACGACTACCGTTGCTTTTGAAGCCAGCAAAGCTCTTCCGGCGTCGAGCTCCTGCCGAGCGCCTGATTGCGATACGGATAGCGGCCAAACTGGTCGATCACCCGCTTGTGCTCGGTTTCTGCTCTGAGTGAACGTGTGCTCGCGTAGCGCTGATAGAGCGTGAGCGTAGTATCATGAATGATTGGCGATTCCGAATGCATAAATGGCAGCAGGGCAAAATCGCGTCTTTCAACAGGAAGCTGGTCAAAGTCAGGTTGTTTGACCAGTTCCTGTGCCAGGACCAGCGCCATACCGTCAGCCGCGAATGAAAATGGGCTATTGCGAAACAGATTGCGTGAAAACTGATCGAGCACGATGATTTCCGCCAGCCGGCCGGAGAGGCTCTCCCGCCACTCGGCCAGCTCACCGCGCAAGGCTGCCTGATGAACCGCAGAAAAGCGGTGACGAATCTGTTCATCAAAGCCCTCGTCCGAGCGGAACCAGCGTTCAGGCGGGGTTTGATGAAACCAGAACTCCAGAATTTCGTGGGCGTCTCTCATCGTGTTAACCGACATCTTCACTCCTGTTATGAATCCTCAACGACTGCCTGCGGTTTTACTCCGCATCCATCACCGGCAAACCTGCCAGCGCGTTCCGGCGATCTTGTTCGCCGATCGGTCTGTGCACCCGGCAGGGAACGCCGGCGGCGACGACGTTGGCGGGAATATCTTTTGTTACCACGCTACCGGCGCCTATCACGCTGTTACGGCCAATGGTCACGCCAGGATTAATGATTGCGCCGCTACCGATCCACACATTGTCTTCCAGCGTGACGGTCTGTGAAAACTGCTGACCGGTGATGCGAACCGCGGGGTCAATCGGGTGTCCGGTGGTCGAGATGGTGACGTTAGGGGCAATCATGACATTATTGCCGATAATCACTTTGCCATCGTCGACTACCACCAGATTAAAATTTGCGTAGAAGTTATCGCCGATACTGATTTGGCTGCCGTAGGCCACGTGCAGCGGTGGCTCAATCCATACGTTATTCCCGACGCGGCCCATCATCTGGCGGATCAACGCCACGCGTTTCTCGGGTTCTGCGGGGGACGTATGGTTAAATTCATACGCCAGCATTTTTCCCCGCAGCCGCTCTTCCGGCATCCCCTCATCCATATCGGTATACAGGTAGCCACTGGCGAGTCGTTCCCTTTGCGTCATCATCTTGAGATCCTTTGTATTGCTGAAGTAGAGGGCCTACCGCATCTGGTTTACGTGCCATCGCGCGTCCGCCCGGACCAAGGGCGGGGTCTCGCCAGGGTGATAAGCCGAGACATTAATGAGGCTATAAAAAATACTTTTTTATACATATCACGGATTTGTGTTAAAAATCGAACCCGGATTGTTGATAATGTGCTTAGGCCAACAGCCAGCTTTTCGCTTCGGCTTTCATCTTCACTTCCAGTTCGCTGCCGCGGGTAGCAAAAATCCGTCCCAGCGGAAAACCGCTCTGTTCCAGGAGATAGGCCAAAGCAGCGTATTCACGGGGGTAAGCCTGCGCTACCGACGGGTCAATCTCAACCGGACCGAGCGGGAAGGTAAAGGTACCCATATCGTAAATGCTCTGCCGGTGAAACAGCCTCCACACTCCGTCTCTTTTTTCTGCCCGATCGTAAAACCGGTTATGGCATTCACAGCCCAGATTGAGTTTGACGTTTTCAGCGATGATCATGGCGTTGGTCTCAAGGATGGCTTTGTTGCAGCTGGCGTTAAAGGTGATCACGGGTGTGCCGATAAGGTGTTTGGTGCGTAGGTCCGATGCTCCCATCCGCATGGAACCGTCGACAAAATCGCGCGCCAGCCCTTCAAACCACGTGATTTCGATCGTGCCATCAGGGTGAAACAGCTGACGTAGCGCGGCCCATTCACCGAGGTCGCGATGCATCCAGCCATTCACCAGGTCGTTGAGTTGTTGGCGGTCTTGTTGTTGATTGTTCATCGCTTCAGTTCCTGTTAGTTGACAGCCTTCAGTTTGCGTAACGGCAGGGTTAAATTCAAATAGTCAGTTCAGAAAGCGCGACCCGGATGCGGAGGTGACGGCGACGTTTGCCTGGCAGATAGATGTTGGCTACATAGCCGATAATAGTACCACCCGTTCACCCGTTCACCCGGTATCACGGTATATCAGGCGGGGCGCGGGAAGATGATGGTCGCACCGTCGCCACCCCGTTACATCTAACGGACAGGCGATCTTTTCCGTAACCCCAGCCAGAAAATCAGCGCCGCCGCGCTGATGCCGGCACCAGCCAGACACACTGCGTTCCAGCCCCAAAGCGCATAACATTGTGTCGCCACCACGGCCCCCAGCGCGCTGCCGACAGAGTAAAAGCCCATGTACGCTCCGACTAACCGACTTTGCGCGTCGGGCCGTGCGGCAAATATCAGGCTCTGGTTAGTGACATGGACTGCCTGTACGGCGAAATCCAGAATGATGACTCCGATGACCAGCAGCGGCAGGGAGGTTTCGGCCCTGGCGATCGGGGCCCAGGCAAAGAGCAGTAATGCCAAAGAGATGCCGGTAACGCGCTGTGCTGCCCCGCGATCGGCCCAGTGTCCGGCCTTTGACGCGGCCAGGGCGCCGGCGATGCCCGCCAGGCCAAACAACCCGATCTGCGTATGCGAAAGTCCCTGAGCGCTGAGAGGTAAAACCAGAGCCGTCCACAAGACGCTGAAGGCGGCAAAAATCAGCAGCGCAAAGATGCCTCTGACCCGTAGCGTCGGTTCCGTCATCAGCAGGTGGAAAACCGATGCCATCAGCGCCAGATAGCTTCCTGACATGGGCACTTTCCTGGCGGCCGGCATCGTCTGAGAAAGCACCGCGGCCAGCAACAGCATCAGGCTGGCTGCGCCCAGATATACCGCGCGCCATCCGGCAAGATCGGCAATCACCCCTGAGGTTAAGCGGGCGAGAAGAATCCCCAGCACTACGCCGCTGGTGACCCTGCCTACCGCTTTACCGCGCTCGGCAGGGGCGGCCAGCGCGGCGGTACAGGCCACCACGATCTGCACAACGACCGCCATGATCCCGACAAGCGCCATGGCGCCGAGGAACATGAACCAGCGTTGTGACAAACCCGCGACCGTCAGCGCGGTCGCCAGTAGCAACAGCTGGGTGATAACCAGATATTTGCGGTTCACAAGGTCGCCGAGCGGCACAATAAACAGCAGACCGACCGCATAGCCGATCTGCGTCATGGTTACCACCAATCCTACCGTTCCGGGCTGTACGCTGAGACTTGTTGCCATCGATTCAAGCAAAGGCTGGGCAAAATAGACATTGGCAACGGCCAGCGCCGCCGTCAGTGAAAACAGGAAGGTGAGCCACGGCGTTAACCGCTGTTCCTCCCGATCGGACTCGGCTGCGTAGTCCGTTAACGCCGTCTCTTCTTTCAGGCATGGCTTCGTCTTCATGATGTTTTCCCGCGTGAATGGTGGTTTCTTTTTAAAACCAGATTATTCATAATTAATCATAAAGGTTTTTTTTTGCAACTAGTTTCGTTTGCGCTTATTCTGGCGGCAGTGCAATTCGCCCAGTGAAAGAAGGAGATGCCGAATGGCGAAGCAGAAATCACTCACCGACGGTGAATGTCCGGTCGCCAGGACTCTGGAGGCAATCGGCGAACGCTGGTGCATGATGATCATTCGTGAGGCCTTTGACGATGTCCGACGCTTCAGTGAATTTCAAAAGAATCTCGGTCTGGCAAAAAACATCCTCGCCTCGCGCCTGAAGCAGTTGGTTAATCTGGGCGTGTTCGAGATCTGTCCGGCATCTGACGGCAGCGCTTATAAAGAGTACGTGCTGACCGAGCGTGGTCGCGCCGCATTTCCCATCGTGGTGGCCATGCGGCAGTGGGGGGAGCGCTACATGTTTGAACGCGGAGAGGTGCATTCGGTACTGCTGGATAAGGCGTCGAACCGGGCGGTTATGCCACTGGAGGTGCGCTCTGCTGATGGCAAACCGCTGGCGCCGCAGGATTGCCATCGTCGGCGAGTGGTAAAAGGCGATTAGCGGCGGAAAGTCAGGCGCCGCCGGTCAGCTATACTCATTCCACTTCCCGGCGCAGGCAACAAGCGCGCATCGCCGGGCAATGTTCATCCCGCGAAATGAGGTCAGCTTTATGAATACTGAAATTAAGGGGGGAATTGATATTGCGATGAAGGTTCCCCCGCACCAGTATCAGCAGACGCTGGATTTCTACCGGCAAACGCTCAGGCTTCCGGAGATTACGGATAAAGCGCCAGCCACCGGCTTCATCCTTGGCCCAAACCGACTGTGGATCGATGAAGCGCCGGGCCTCAGTCAGGCGGAAGTCTGGCTGGAACTGTTCACACCCGATTTTCACGCTGCGGAAAAACATGTTGAACAACATGGCGTCGTACGCTGCGACGCGGTTGAGCCCTTACCGGAAGGGTTTAAAGGGGGATGGATCATGAATCCCTGCAATATTGTCCATATGCTGCGGGAACCAGAGGCCTGGTAATCTCTCTTTGCCGATGGGCTACCGACTGGCCACCGGCGATTATTTATCATCCCGGCATCAAGACCCCCATCTTGGATAGAGGTCTTCTGGCCTCTACGCCATGACGGTGCGGTGACTCAATCAGCGCCCGTCTCATTTTTTGCTGCCAGCCAAATCACGGCAGTTTGCTTAACCGCTGCACGTTCAGGCTTGCCAGCTTGCCAGCTAAAATCTCGAGAAAGTCATCATGGTAAGGCATCGCCACGTGTTCTCTCAGATCGTCCTCAGATTTCCAACGTTCGATAAAGACAAACGACACGTTACCCCGCTGACTGAGATCGCGGACATCGGGAATGGCATGACTTTCATGCAGGTCGTATTGCAGGCAGCCCGCTTCCTTGCGGGTCGGGGCAACCATAGCCCTGGCAGCGTGGCGGATAGTATCGATAAATTCAGGAAAGGGCGTAAGGGTGGCAATAATATTGACTTCACTCATTGGGGCGCCTTTTGTTCAGCGGGGATAAGCCTGGGTTATCTGAGCCAGGGACCAACTATTCAGAGTAGTCGCGTGCGGGGGCTTGATCCAGCCCGGACCACCATCGCGTCAGGCTGCCAGAGCTGAGGCGATGATGGAGGGCGTCGTGGCAGAAAGCAAACGCCATAGCCCTGTACCCCATTGAATCAAGTCGATACCAGGGCCAGGAATAGCATGTTACATGGCAAATTTTCGCGAGCCGATCACGCATAATATAACGCCCAGCGTGATCAGCATCATCAGCGGGCTGACGGTTTCATGCAGGAGCGTAGCCGATAGCGTCAGCCCGAGGAACGGCTGTAACAGCTGTAGTTGACCGACGGCGGCAATCCCCCCAATAGCTAGCCCTTTGTACCAGAAGATAAAGCCGATCAGCATGCTGAAGAGTGAAACATAGCCTAGCGCCAGCCAGGCGGAAGCAGAGATCTGGCTTAAAGAGGCCGGCAGAGTCAGAATGGATGCCATCAGCATAAAGGGCAGGGAAATAATCAGCGCCCAGCTGATGACCTGCCAGCCGCCCAGCACGCGAGTCAGTTTCGCCCCTTCCGCGTACCCCAGACCGCAGACAATCACGGCGGCCAGCATCAGCAGATCCCCGGTCAGTGAAACGGCGGCGCTCTGGGATAACGCAAATCCCATGACCAGCAGACTCCCCAGCAGAGAGAAGATCCAGAAAATGGGTTTTGGCCGCTCGCCGCCTCTAATTACGCCGAAAATCGCCGTGGCGAGCGGCAGCAACCCTAAAAAGACGATGGAATGCGCCGACGTCACGTGCTGCAACGCCATTGCGGTCAGTAAAGGGAAACCGACGATCACACCGAGTGATACCACGACCAGCGGTAACAGCTGGCCCGCCTGCGGGCGTTTTTCCCGAAAGCCAAAAATGAGTATCATCGCTAACGCCCCGGCAATAGTTGCCCGCAGGAAGGTCAGAAAAAACGGGTCCATATCGAGCACGGCGACCCGTGTGGCGGGTAAAGATCCGCTGAATATCACGACGCCGAGCAGACCATTTAGCCAGCCGGAAACTGAACCTGGTGCGGCTTTATATGCTGTAGAATTTACCACTATGACCTCACGTTGCGGGGACACTCATCATCTTGAGCATCGGGTGCGCCGATGGTAATCTCACAAATCTGATACAATCAAATTATTGTCATGGATACATTGGATGAAAGCCCGTTATAAAGCCATCGTCGATCGGTTTGCGGCGTTGATTCGCCGCGGTGACATCACGTCGGGGACGCGTTTGCCAACTCATCGCGATCTTGCGGCAAAGGAGCATATTTCTCTGGCAACGGCGACGCGGGTCTATGCAGAGCTGGAAGCGATGGGGCTGGTCAGCGGGGAGACCGGGCGTGGGACGTTCGTCAGAGAGATTGCGCTGCCGCCAGGCCACGGCGTCGATCAGCATGCTGTGGCCAGCGATGTCCTTGATTTGAATTTTAACTATCCGACCTTAGCTGGGCAGGGCGATGCCCTACGTGACGCTCTGCGACGGGTTGCCGCCGCCGGTGATATTGAATCACATTTACGCTATCAGCCTCATGCCGGCAGGCTTAGCGAACGCGAGATCATTGCCGGGCATCTTGCCGGGAACCGCTTTCAACCTTCAGCGGAGAATGTGATTATCGTCAACGGCGCCCAGCATGGACTGGCTATCGCGGTGATGGGCCTGCTCAGACCCGGCGATGTGGTGGCCGTTGATGCGCTGACCTATCCCGGCTTTAAAGCCCTGGCCGCGCTATACCATCTCGAACTTATCGCGATACCTTCTCTGTCCGACGGTCCGGACTTCGCCGCCTTGCAGCAACTTTGCCAAAAAAGAGATGTGCGCGCCGTGTATACCATGCCGACGTTACATAATCCGCTGGGCTGGGTGCTGAGCCAACGGCAACGTAAAACACTGGCCGACATTGCCCGCGCTCATGATCTTGTGATCATTGAAGATGCCGCTTATGCCTATCTGGCTAATCGTCCGCCTCCGCCGGTCGCCGTTTTTGCACCAGAACGTACTCTCTACATCAACGGATTTTCCAAAAATGTCGCCACCGGACTGAGAGTCGGCGCCGTTATCTGCCCTGACGCTTACCGAGGGGCACTGGAACGAGCGGTCCGCGCAACGAGCTGGAATACGCCGTCTATTATGACGACCCTGGTATGTAACTGGATACAGGATGGGACCGTCGCCCGTTTTGAAATGCTGAAGCGACGGGACGCGCGCCAGCGGCAATCCATGTTGAGAGAAGCGCTCGGGGATATGGCTTGTATCACCCATCCGGGGTCCTATTTTGCCTGGCTCCCTCTGCCGGATGAGTCCAGGGCCGACCGGGTAGCCAACCGTCTGATGAATAACAATATTTCCGTTTCAACGGCTGAGCCATTCTCTACATCACTGGCGGTACCACAGGCTATCCGGGTTGCGCTTGGTTCGGTGAATATCACCCATTTACGTACGGCGCTGCTTCAGGTCCGCGAGGCTATCGAATCAGAACAATATCGTTAGCATGAAAAAAACGCAGGGAAGGGAGGTCCGGACTCGGTATCCGCGGCAGAAGACAGAATACGCGCCAGAAAGTTCATCGTCTGCTGACCTGCGAATGAATATTTATCACACATATAAATTTCAACCGTTCCCTGCTATAAACGATCGCTAATATCTGCGGTTTTAAAGGGCACCACCATGATGACGCTGCAAGGTAAAGAGGGGCTTAACTCGGTTGACTGGCGGGCATTAGCTGAACTTATCGCGGCTTCCGGGCTGGGGCAACGCGATATATCGTTGCTTGAACAGGCCTTTCGCCACAGTACGTTCTGCTGGTTTGGTTTTCACAATGGCCAGCTGGTTGCGGTAGCCAGAGCGATAAGCGATCTCACCTGGTGTAGCTATCTGGCTGATGTGGCCGTAGATCCGCGCTATCAGGGGCAAGGCTATGGCCGTCAGTTAATGCAGGCAATATGTGATGTGCTGTTATCCTACGGGAAAATTTTTATTTATTCGGTGCCGGATAAAACCGGATTTTATCAGCGTCACGGATTTGAATTACTCACGACGGGTATGGTCTGCCTGAACGATGAAGGTTTAGTGAAAATGCGTGAGCAGGGCTATATCAGATAAGCCGCCAGTTTGCCGACTTGCAGAATTATCTGCGGTAGACATCGACAATATATTCAAATAGTCTGACATCGCTCAGCGTGAGCAATACGGATTATCCGAAACACACATAGATTATTGAACGGGATTATTCAGTGCATATCAACATAAAACCATGCTTATTGACATTGCTGCTGGCGACGGCAGCAATCCCCGTCTGTGCGAAACAACCGGTTTCCCTTTACTCGCCGGAAGCACAGGTCCTGTGTGATAAGTACATCTGCGCCACGGCGACAGACGGCGTTTCTCACGCCATGACTGAGAAATATCTGGGCAAAGAAGCGGTGAAACGACTGAGTTCACAGGGTAAATTTGACCCGAGTTCGTTTACCTTTGCCGACGGCACGTTCTGCGACATTAAGGAGAAGCTGTGCCGTGAAGACCGATATTACGGCGCAGAGGGTAAACACAGCGGGGCAATTTCGACAAAATATACCCGGCTGCTGTTCGGGAAATAAGTCCTTCCCGCTCACCCGTGGTGAAGGGCAGGGAAGTCACTTGCGGCTTTGCGATCCCTGTCCTGAACCCGTTTTATTATCTGCCGGACGCGTCCCGCGCCGGTGTTGTCAACATTCGCTCGCCGACCACGCTCTTCCATCCGGTCCGGTGTTAGGGCCAATGAGGCTCCGTTCGCCCTGCGCGCTGTCGTTCCGTCTCGATCGCCCGATGTCGCTGTTTTCCTGAACATACCGGCTTCCTTTCATAAGGATAGCCAGCCAATCCGGGTACCTTTAGCTATATTCTTAATACAGAACAACCGCTTTTCTCTTTCAGGAATGCAACTTATCTTATGGGTGTCCTATGAATAAGAAGGATATTTTCCGCTTTCATCGACCATTATCCCGCTACTCGCATACGTTTGGTGATGAGTGGTTTGCCCTGAAAGCTGAAGCATTCGCCCGTTTTTTTGGTACACCGACGTTTTTGGTGGCACAGACGGTCATTGTCGTTGTCTGGATCCTTATCAATATTATCGGATGGACCCGGTTTGACCCTTATCCCTTTATTTTGCTTAATCTGGCATTCAGTTTACAGGCAGCCTACGCGGCGCCGCTGATCCTGCTGGCGCAAACCCGACAGGCAGAGCGCGATGGGGCGCACGCGTTAGCCGATGCACAGCACCGTGAGGAGCTGGCGGAAGATATAAGCCAGAGACAGGGGCTCGCACAGCGGCAATCTGAACAGTTGATGATTTTATTGCAGCAAAATACCGAATTAACGGACCTGACGCGGCAAATGGCTGAACGTATTGAGAAATTAACGCTACAGCTCACCCAACATCAGAATATTAAATAAAACAAGCAGATGGACGGGGAATCATGGACAATAATCACTCAGCGAACCACAGGACATCAGGAAAGCTCATACTGGCAGGAGGAGCGCTGGGGGTGGTTTTTGGTGATATCGGCACCAGCCCACTGTATACGTTAAAAACGATACTTCTGTTATCCGGCGATAGTCCCACTCCCGACGTCATTCTGGGTTTATTATCGCTTATCATCTGGACGCTTATTCTGGTTACTTCAGTTAAATATGCCATCTTCGCCATGCGTATGGATAATAATGGCGAGGGCGGAATCATGGCCCTGATGTCATTGCTGGTACATAAAGGTAAAGATAGTAAGTGGGTGACATTTTCTGCGTTGACTGGTGCGGCGCTGATATACGGAGATGGCGCAATTACGCCGGCTATTTCCGTGCTTTCCGCCCTTGAAGGGCTGAATATTATCTTTCCCGAGGCGCACTCTTTTATACTGCCTGCCACGGTAGTGATTCTGGTTACCTTATTCGCCATTCAACCCTTTGGCACCGCTAAAATAGGTAAAATCTTTGGTCCGGTGATGACATTGTGGTTTGTGGCAATTGCCGCGCTGGGAATATCGGGTATCGTCCAGTATCCGGCAGTGCTGCTGGCGATTAATCCGGCTTACGGTGTCTCCTTTTTACTTTCAAATGGTTTCAGCAGCTTCCTGGTATTAGGCGGTGTCTTTCTGTGTGTCACTGGAGCTGAAGCACTTTATGCGGATATGGGCCATTTCGGCAAAAAACCAATCTGGATGGCCTGGTTTGGCCTGGCGTTTCCGGCGTTATTACTCAACTATGCAGGCCAGTCAGCGATAATTCTTGCTGGTGCGGACATTTCACAGAATATCTTCTTCCGTCTTTGTCCACCGTTCCTGCAAATTCCACTGGTTATTCTTGCCACTCTGGCCACCATCATTGCCAGTCAGGCCATTATTACCGGGGCGTTTTCAATGACCCGACAGGCAATTCAGCTGGGTTGGTTTCCGCGCTTGCATATCAAACAAACCACCGCGGAGAGCTACGGGCAAATCTATATCGGCACGATTAACTGGCTGCTGATGGTCGTTACCGTGGGTCTCGCAATTGCGTTTAAGTCATCGGAGAACCTCGCCGCAGCCTATGGGATCGCAGTGTCGTTGACGATGTTGATGACCTCCGGACTGCTGTTCATGGCTATGCGGCAAATCTGGGGCTGGAATCTGCTTGCCAGCACTCTGGTTGCCGTCAGTTTTCTGCTGATCGACAGCAGTTTTCTGATTGCCAATCTGGTGAAAGTGATGGAGGGCGGTTATATCCCGCTTATGCTGGCGGCGATCGTTTGCGGCGTTATGCTTATCTGGAACCGCGGTGTGAAGGCCACGTCTCGCGCGATTAATGAGAAAGTGATGGCTGTCGATGAGTTCTTCAATAAAATCAACCGGCTGAAGGTTCCTCGCGTACAGGGTACTGCGGTGTTTTTAACGCGTAGTCAGAATGGTGTGCCGCCGGTCATGCGCTGGCACGTTGCGCGCAATCGCGCTCTGCAACAGCAAGTCATCTCGTTGACCATTGAAGTACAGAACATCCCTTATGTGGAAGCGGGGAGGCGACTGGTGCTTACCGAGCGGGCACCGGGTTATCTGCAGGGCGTTGCGCATTATGGCTTTATGGAGCAACCGCATATTCCAGAGCTTCTTCATAGCGTCCCAGGACTGGCGGTTCCGTTTGTTCCTGAAGAGATCACCTGGTATCTGGGGCACGAGACAATCATTGCGCTCGAGGGGCATGGCATGGTCGCGTGGCAGCGTAACTGTTTTGCGTTTATGGTAAGAAACAGTACCCACATTACCAATTACTATCGCTTGCCGGGCGATCAGGTGGTGGAAATTGGTCGGCGGGTAGCAATTTAGCGCGGTAGTAGAGAAATGGCGTTCATCCGGCGGCGGTTTTATCGGCTTCGGAGTCAGCGTTGGAGCAAAATTAGCATATTGTCAAAGCTCAGTAAAATTGTCTAATCCGTGGCTCATTAGAAATGTAGCCATAATTTTCAGTATTTTAGTCAATGTGAGGGTGTATGGATAATGCGCAATATAAACCGGATGGCCGTAAACGATATACCACATGGTGGTGGTGCGGAAGTTTGTATTTGGTTACATGGTACTGTTCTGCGGATGAAATAAACCTGTACTCAATAAATACGGGCTCATATGTTTATCATTTAACGCACAATCACGGGCAGTATACTGAGAATTTTGAAAATAACTTCATCTCCGTGGAGCGAAAATTCTCGGATGATTCAAAATATAGTTTTGTGCTAGGCACGATGAAAAACAGCTTTGATGACAGATGCCTGGCTGCCGGCGTAAGAAGGGATTGGGCAGGTTGGGATAACGGCTGGGTTTTTAAGGGAATATATGGATATGTAGGTGAGTTTTTCTTTGATGCTTTCAGTGATTGCGGCGATCATGGTTCATACCATGATTTTAAGAAAGCGACAGGAATAGGCTTTTCCCCCTATATCTATCATGGGTTTCAGTATAATTTTACGTCTTATTTTGGGATGGATGTTGGCATTATCATACCGTCAGTATTTGTCATTACGGCACAGTGGAGTTTTAGATAAATTCGACAGCAGTGACAGGAGATAAGGAAACGAAGACAAGAGAAAGCGATCCGCTCACCACAACAGGCACGTCGATAGCGTGGTTGCTGAAGTTTTGGTGCTCGTTATTTGCGGGGAACCCAGAGACTGGCTTTAACCATAAGCGACCGGACAGTTTCTTTCGACTGATAGACATCGTGACCAGCGTCGATCCAAAGTCGGTATAACGTTCACGGATTAGGTTGAGTGCATATCGGGCAAGACCAACAGGCAGCTCATTATTGCTTGGTTTTCCGCGACGACGGCTAGCCATACCCAGTGGACCAGATTCACAATAACGCGAAAGAAGACGACATCGACACTGACGATCGGAGATACCCAGGCGCTGCGCGGCCGTCTGTGTTGTCAAACGCCGGTCGACAACATCCTGACTGGTTTTGAGTCGGTTAACTTCATCCAACGTGAAAAACTCGCCGTCATCAGAATCCCTTGATGGTTAACTTAGTCCTGGTCGGATACTACAATTTTGCTATCACATCATTGGTGCGCATAATGTATATTATGTTAAATTGCATCTGGAGGACACTGAGTGCATCACCACACGTAGACCTGCCTCGGTCATATACATCCCCTTCCTTCAATTAGTTATCACAGGTTTCCATTATCTTCAGGAGCTCAGGCGCCAGCATGCTTTGCTGCCGGGCACCTGAAAAGAAATCTTTGCCGCGGTGTTCACGTACCTGGCTTAAAACCGTTAAGAGAGTTAACGCTTCAGATGTTTCTCAAGAAACTGGAAAACTTGATCCAAATTCTCTTTCGCCTCAAATTCGGCTGTACCGTGTCCTGCTCCCTGGAGCTGAACGTAGGTAACTTTATCTTCACCAATCACGGCTTGTAACGCTTTCGCAAAATTTTCACTTTGTTGGGTTGGCACGATTGGGTCTTCCGAACCGTTCATCAGGAAAAATGGTACGCTATCCTTTGAAATATAGCTTTGTGGATTAGCAAATCTAACTAAATGAGGAATTTTACTGATTTGCATCCCCATATATTGTGACTCGCCCGAATCCGCAGCATTGTGAATTTGCAACGACTTTTTACCACTTTCCTTGAATTGGGCATCCATCGCACTAAAGTCGGTCGGGCCAAAGAAACTGACTACGGCATTCACACGGCTGCTTTGCTTTGCATTGCCCATGGTTAAATCTTCCAGAACAGGGATGCCTGCCGTTGTACCAAGCATTGAGGCTAAATTGGCCCCTGCAGAATCGCCCCACGCCACCACCCGATGAGGATCTAAGCCATATTTTTCCGCATTCGCTTTTATAAAACGCACCGCGGCCTTAACATCGTATACTGCCGCAGGGAAAGTCGCCTCGCCAGCCAGGCGATAGTTGATTGACACGACGGCGTAGCCGCGTTTTAGCCCTGTCATCGGAGCATCTACTTCGCTAGTGCCTTTATCGCCGAAAATGAAACCACCGCCGTGAATGGCGATGATAACCGGATATGGCGCCTTGCCTTCACTGGGTAAGTAAATATCTAACTTTTGTGCGTTTGACTGAGTCGCATAAGGTATATCAAGCCATTTATAAGTAACCCCCTGCGTGTTCACCCGAGGCATTTTGCTCATCATTTCACGCAATGAATCCATATTGGCAGACTGTTCTCTTGCCATAACATTCAAACTCCCAAACGCTAATATCCCAACGGTAAATAAGGTCGCTAACTTTTTCATTGCATTGTTTCTCAATTTTACCACCTGTAATCGTTGTTCCATGTTGCCTCCTTTTTTATATTTGGAGCTGGTCATCAGGATAATCAGCTGTTGGCAACCGGTAAATTTTTTGGAAAAGTCAGAGGGAGGCGCCCAAATACGGACTTCGAGTCGTGTATTACCAGTGACATTCAAACAATAAAAAAAGGCGTGCAGAACACGCCTGAAAATAAAATTAAAGCGCTGCTTTTACCGCTACGGCTAAATCTTGTGTTGGGCGACCGAGCAAACGAGAAAGTGTTTTGTCGGTTGAGAATAAGGCCCCTTTTGAGGCATCAACATCCGCCTGAGCAAGTAAGTGTGCCAGTCCATCTGGCAAACCTGCATTTAACAACGCGCTTTCGTAATCTGCAGCGGGAATATCCACGTAAGGGATCTCTTTACCCGCTTGTTTGCTGATTTCTGCTGCTAATTCTGTAAGGGTATAAGCGTTGTCACCTGCCAGTTCGTAAGTTTGGTTATCGTGCCCTTCGCCGAATGCCACATTTGCTGCGGCTTCCGCATAATCAGCACGCAATGCTGAAGCAATTTTTCCATCTTTTGCCGAACCGTAAAATGCATTTAATGCTAATGCCGCTGGCACAGAAGCGGTATAGTTTTCGGTGTACCAGCCGTTACGTAAAATAGTATAGGTTAACCCTGATGCTTTTAAGGCTTGCTCGGTAGCAATGTGTTCATCTGCTAATAAGCCAACGGTATTTCCACTGGTTGCACCGAGCAAACTGGTGTAGATAATATGCCTTACACCCGCTTTTTTCGCCGATTCGATCACGTTTTTATGTTGTACTTCACGCTGGCCTACCTCGCTACTTGAGACTAAAAGTAGTGTGTCCACACCCTGCAGGGCCTCTACTTGACCTTCAACTTTTGAATAATCAAATGCCCGCGCTTCCGCCCCTGAAATTTTTGCCGGGTTACGTACCAGGGCGATCGCGTTTGCCCCTTTTTCTTGCAGTTTTGCCAGAGCGATTGCGCCGAATTGACCTGTTGCACCTGTTACTGCGATAGTTTTCATTATGTATTCCTTTGAAAAGTATGTTGAATTTCGACCATGGTTGCCGAATCGTTCGGCCTTGATGTGATTCATTATAGGTTAAAACTTACTTTTAGGAAGTACGTACAAAAATGTAAGTATGTGATTAAGTTATCATTATTTTTTAACTTATTGATTTTTAAATAAAATAAAAGTGAGTTTGTTTTATGTGAAGCGGAGAAATAGCATCATCAACAGTCCGATCTGGCAATTTTTTTGCATTTTTGGTTGTAGGAGAGACTTAAATTCACTAAACTTACTTTTAGTAAGTGTTTATGTTAAATAGGTTCTATAAATGCACGATCGGCTGGATCAAACTGCGTTGCGCGAGAAAATTCCTGAAGAATTTTTTGTAGAAGACAGAATGCTGGGCAATGTGTTGCTTTCACAATGTCCTTCCCGTGAAATTTTGCACCAAATAACGGGCAAATGGGGATTGCTTGTAATGTTAGTGCTGAAAAATGGCACGAAACGCTTTGGCGAACTTCGCCGGGAGGTGCAAGGCGTGAGCGAACGAATGTTGACCCAAACGCTACAACAGCTTGAAGAAAATAAAATGTTGCTGCGAAAATCGTTCAACACCGTCCCGCCCCACGTTGAATATACCCTCACGCCACTTGGCGAAGAGGCTGCGGGTAAAATTAAAGAACTCGTGGATTGGCTACAATTTAATATTGGAGATATTCTGGTTAATAAAATGACATTAGAGAAGCAGTAAGATCTGCAATGCTTCCCGGCGAGGCCTTGATTTGGCGTCATTCTGTTAAGGCCCCCTAACCGCTATTTTTTCACGGCGGCTTCAAATTATTCGGCAAAGATTAATCCTTGAGTAACGCGTCGGCCGTCGCTGGAAAGAACCGCTTCCGGCAGCGTCACACCGCCGGACTTGAACGCTATATGCGCTGATATTGCTCAGGGAACGCCAGGGCTCCCGTTCTAACACTAGCCAGAAAAATTAACCGAGCATGATCCCGCCATCCACCGCTAGCTGCTGTCCGGTCACAAAATCATTTTTCATCAGGAACAAATAGGCAGACGCCAGCTCGTCAATTTCAGCCGTACGCCCCAGTGGAATAACGCTGGCGAAATGCTGGCGGGTATTATCCACTTGCTCTCTGGACTGTTCTCGCCAGAAAGGGGTAACGGTCCAGGTGGGCGCGACCGCATTAACCCTCCCCTCAGGCGCGATTTCCGCTGCCAGCCCCTGCACCAGTGCCTGGATACCGAGATTACCAACATAGCTCGCACAGGCATGCTGCGCCCGGCCACCGGTACCGGATGTAAAGATCAGCGAACCACCGGAACGGAGCTTCTTGGCAGCCAGCTTCCCGATCACTACGTTGGTAAGAAATTTAGAGTGAATGACATGCTCGATAGTCTCCATGCTTGCTGCCAGAAAACCGCCGCCCATGGCGTCTCCAACCATCGAAACCAGATGATCAAATGGCGCAAGCTTAGCGAAACAGGCTTGCAATGCATCATGATCGTGGGCATCGCAAACTAGCGTTTCACACACCTTTATATTCTGCGCTTTCAGCATAGCGCGCGCCTCATCCAGCCGTTGTTGGCTACGCCCCATCAGAGTCAGTCTGGATCCTTCCAGGCCAGCGCGCTGTGCTATCGCAAAGCCGATACCAGAACTTCCGCCAACGATCAGCAAATGTTTATTCTGCAATTCCGCCATGTTTATTCCTTTTCATTCGTTAATGCTTCGACAGCAGCCTGCTGCTATCAGCGTATCATTCGCGCCATGAGCGCCGTTGACGCCCACCGCCCCAATCACTTCATGATCAGACCATTTCGTGCGTACAGGTTGTCATCCGCTCTCCTCTCTAATTTGCTGATGAAGAGGGATCGCCGTCGCGTCGCCAGGACAGTTTTTTGCCGAAGCCAAGCCTATTATCAGTGAATTTCATCTCATCAATGTCGATGGCCCACACCGGGGCGGACATGACGCGTGCTGCCGGAAAGCGTTGGTAATAGCGTTTACGGGCGTCCTCGCCCTCCTGACTTTGCAACAGGCGAAGTTCGCCACGAAATTGCAGGCCGCGAATGTGGATAACCGTCTGCGACTGGTCGCTGACGGTACCCGCGACCAGAGTCCGTTTACCCGCCATCCGACCATGTCGTGACGCGGGACTGGTTAAAAGGTAAAAAGCGACTGCGCCGGGGTCAAAGACATAGAAAGCGTTGGCGCACCACAGCGATACGCCGTCGCTAACGCAGTACGCCACGACATGCTGAACCTTCAGCCACTCGCTGATGCGAGAGAATATCTCCATGGCTTTTCCTTATGCCGTTAGCACCGGCGAGTAAGCGGACAGCTGCGAAGCATATTGCCTGAACCGGTCAATATTCCCAGGCGCACACAGTTGCATCACCAGCCATGGACTAAACAGTTCAGGGAGGTTGTCCACGGCCGCGCTAAGTGCCGCAAGCGGCACCCAACGAGCATCCATAACTTCGCTCTGACGAAGCGTAAGCGATGTGGTGACCCGGGCGGCATAGACCGGACAATATTCATTTTCAACAATGCCTGACGGATCGGTCGCACAGTAACCGAAGGTCTCGTCAACGAGCGTAATCCCCTCCACCTCTACCCCAACTTCATAGCGGCAGCGTCGGCGAATTGCGCTCTCGAATGACTCCTGCCACTGCGGGTGGCCGCAGACTGAGTTGGTCCATACGCCAGGCCAGGCTTTCTTATCAAGCGAACGTCGCGTCAGCAGGCAGTCGCCGTCGGAGTTGAATAGCCATGTTGAGAACGCGAGATGCCGCGGGGTGTGCTCATGATGAGCGACCCGTTTCTGTAACGTGCCGACAGGGTTCTGTTCCTCGTCCAGCAATACAACATGTTCATAAGCAGAGCGTAATGTCATTGTTTCACCTCAAGCAGCACAATGCCCGGCATACGCCGGGCAACGGCAGGCGCTAACCAATGAGATGGGCCCATAGCCAGGAGAATGGCATCACCAACACCAGCGCGGGTAGCATGTTGGCGACCGGGAACATCTTGATATTGCAGATACGTAAACCGGTCGCAACCATTAACAGGCCGCCGGCACAGGAGAAATCCGCCATCATATCCGCCGAGAGCAGCGGCAGGATCATCGTGGCCAGCATCGCGAGCGCCACCTGGATAACTATCAGCGGCAAACCGATAGTCATCACCGCAAACCCAAGCATGGTGGCGAAAATCCCGGCGGTGAAGAGATCGAGGACCGTCTTGATATAAAGAATCGACGGGTCGCCGGTCATGCCTTCATGCATAGCGCCGAAAATACCCGTACCGCTGGCGCAAAACAGTACAAGGATCGCCACAAACTTCTCGGTGAACGCCTCCTGGGTTAATCCCTTCACCGGCGGTAAAAAAGCGTTGATAACTGAACGGGTGGAACCGGCCACCTTGCCGATACCTCTTTCGACATAAAGGATTTCACCAATAGCGGTGCCGATGATCATCGCCAGTACGACGGCGGGCATAAACGTCACTTTAATGATCAGATTGATCCCAAGGCCAACCGAACATAGCCCAAAAATAAGCGGTAGCGAGGTTTTTACCCTCTCCGAAATAGCACTGCTGGCAAGGGCGCCGAGCAGGCCGCCCACGATGACAGCGCCACCGTTAACATAGGGTCCAATTAACATATTATTTCCTCAGAGCGTGACAGGAACGACGCTCTCCGGCTGTGCGGGTAGCCCCTCTTCCCCCCAACGAGGAATGGCGCGGACATCCAGGCCGAACAGATCCAGCGCGCGCGCCACGCTATGAGTGATAATCTCATCCGGGGTCTGCGGGCGTTGATAGAGCGCGGGCACCGGTGGAAAGATGATCCCTCCCATCTCCGTCACCAGCTGCATATTACGTATGTGGCTCAGGTTGAGCGGCGTCTCACGCGCCATCAGCACCAGTCGGCGGCGCTCCTTGAGGACCACATCTGCCGCGCGCGTAAGCAGATTGTCCGTCATACTGTGGGCAATACAGCCAAGCGAGCGCATGGAACAAGGAGCTACCAGCATGCCAAGCGTCTTAAACGAGCCGCTGGAGATCGCGGCGCCCAGATTACCAGGAGAATGGACCACATCCGCCATCGCCGTGACATCCGCAAGCCGATAGTCCGTTTCCAGTTCGCAGGTTTTTTCCGCGCCTTTCGACATGACAAGATGCACTTCAAGCCCGCGGCGCTGAAGTAACTCCAGCGCCCTGACGCCATACTGAAAACCCGACGCGCCGCTGATGCCGACGATAATGCGTTGTGTGGCCATGCTTTGCTCCTTTATTCGAAATCCGGCAGAAAACGTTTCACGTCCACTTCTTTAAAATGAGAACGTTCAAAATGCGCTTTCAGATGGAACGGCACGGTACAGTCGAAAATCGTTTTGCATGACATACCGTCCTGGGTAATTGACGGGCTGTAACCTGCCGCCTGGGACGGGTCGAGCGGATGACAACGTACGCCTGGAATAAAGAGAGTATCCACATCCCCCTGATACCGGGTCTGCATTGCCCACATCACGTCATCGCTGTCAAAAATGTCCACATCCTCGTCGACCAGAATCACATGCTTGAGCTCCGGGAAAGCGGAGAAAGCAAGTAGCGCAGCCTGGCGCTGGCGCCCTTCGTCAGTGGGCGCGGATTTTTTAAACTGCATGATCGCCAGCAGCTTACCGCCGCCTGCCGAGTGGGCGAAAACGTTCAGCAGTTTGCCCGGCATTGCGCGCTCAACCATTTCCAGAATGCTCGCTTCGGTCGGGATACCGGCCATGTTGACGTGCTCTTCGCCGGGACCCACTGTCGTCCGCCAGATTGGATTGCGGCGATGAGTGACGGCTTTAACCTTGATGACAGGCAGCGCCGCTTTGGCTTCGCCGGTATAGCCCGGGAATTCCGGCATGGCTTTACCGGTGTTGGTATTCTGATCTTCACGTACCCGAACATGGGGTAATAGTTCACCTTCAATAACAATTTCCGCATGGGCGATAGCGCGTTCATTGATGGTTTTACACTTCACCATTTCCACCGCATGACCGCGCAGGGAGCCTGCGATACTCAGTTCATCAAAACCCAGCGGCGTGGTAGGCGGTTCAAAACAGGCGGCTACTTCAATTGCCGGGTCAACGCCGATGCTGATAGAGATCGGTAATGGCTTGCCTGCGGCTTCCGCTTTCATGCGGAACGCGTCTATATGGCGTCCCGGCGTCAGCCACATGGATAGCTCATCCCGGCTCTGAATACACAGGCGGTGAATGGTAATATCCGACTCACCGGTTTGTGGATCGGAGGCGTAACATAACCCCATGGTAATATACGGGCCGGCATCCTCTTCGGTATTGGTCGGCGCGGGAAGCAGCGTACGAAGGTCAAAGTCAGGTTGGTCAGCATAGTGCACCACTTCCTGACAGATGGCGTTCCCCTCGACCAGAATCGGATCGATTGGCGTCTGTACCGAGTTTTTCAGCAGCTGGCCCAGTTTTTCCGGCGCGCAGTTCAGAAATTGGCCGACGCGTTTACGTGAGCCGTTGATACCGATAGCCACCCGGGTCTGTGGAAAACCTTTAATGGTATTGAACATCATTACCGGGCCGTTTTTACGCGTCGGACGCTCGCAGGTGCCGCCCGCGCCCACATAGCGATAAACCCCGGACAACTCCGCCTGCGGATCGACTTCGACGCTGGTTTCGACATATTCACCTGGCGTACGCTGCAGCAGTTCCAGCGCGGAGCGCAAATCATGGATGGTGTTTTCTTTTTCTGGAGGGATATTTTCCATCAGTAAAACCTCTTATGTATAATAAATGTTGCGGTGCAAAAAATATAAGACATTAATAATATGATGGACAAATACCGTTTATGTCATAACGGCCACACTAAAATGGTATGCATTATTTTAATTAACATTAAATGGATATTTGTTTAACAAAAAAGACAATGGCATACGCTCTGTAATTATATCCCTGTGCGACTTAAGTTTATTGACATCCCGCCCTAACCCTCCTATAACTCGCAAAGCAGTGACTATCAAGGTAAGTATCAGATGGACTTAAAACGCATAAAGTATTTCTGCAAAGTCATCGAGCACGGCTCGATCAGCGAGGCTGCGCGCCAGTTGAATATGGCCCAGCCGCCGCTGAGTAAGCGCATTCAGGAGCTGGAGGACGAGCTTGGCGCGCAGCTGCTGGTCCGCAGCAGAAACGGCGTGGAAATAACCACTGCCGGTAATTACTTTTATCACCGCGCATGCCAGATCCTCAATCAGCTTGAAGATACCGTTCGGGAGACGGTAAAAATAGCCCAGCGGGAAAACGCTTTTATCCGTATAGGACTGACTCATTTATTTCAATCTTATTTCCAGCCGCTTATTCTGGAGTTATATCGCCGCAATCCAGATATTGAATTACGTATTACCGTTTCGGACTCCAGTAATTTAGAATCTTTTCTTCATGATGGTCTCATTGATATCGCTTTTATGCAGCGGCCGCACCCGGATGACGCTTTTCAGTGCCATGAATTTCCTCCGGTAGCAACGGTGGCGGTGATTAATAAAAAAATATTACCGGTTGCGCCGCACGAACCGCTGGCGATATCGCAGCTGGCGTCAATGCCGCTGGTTCTGCTAAGGCGCTACGAGGGGACAGGAATATACGAGAAATTTGTCGACCTGTTTTCGGAAAACGGGAAATATCCTAACATTATCATGCATATCACCCAGCCTAAAGCGATCATTGATTGTCTGGAATCGGGTCTGGAGGCGGTCTCGCTGTTACCCGCTTCCGAGGTGGATGCCCGACGTCTGGAAAAGTGTTTCGTCATTCCACTGGCCCCTTCCCCTGATATTTTCTTTCCGGCAATGGTCAAAATGTCGGCAATGTCAGAGATTAGCGAGATAACGGATATCCTGCGTGACGGCCTGATCATGGGTCAGCCCACCGCCTAAGCCGTTTCGCGGAAAAATATTCTTCACCCGTCCGCAGCGCCTATAACCGCCGGACAAGCGATGGTCCCTTTATGCTGACCCTCGGGTTGATTTTCCCTGGTTTTACCGGCCTCGGGATTAGCATCTGGCCAAATATGACCCCGCCGTCGATCTCTGTCTGGCTGGCCGCCTCTCCGCGCTGATGAGGCTACCATTGAGGCATACATTAACGGAGAACACGGCTATGAACAGCGAAAACGAGACGCCTCGCCCGTTCTGGAAAAAGCGGATGTGGATGGTCATTATCAGGGCGGCCAGCGTGCTGGCGCCAGGAGTAGTGGCGACGCTGTAAGCTGCTGATGGCCGCCGCCGGCATGAGAATGCACTAAGAACAGACCGGGCTACCCAGCTGGCCCGGTCTTTTTACCCGCCGCGCTTAACCGCGTTTAAACAGGCGGGCGGCCTGGAACAAGCCGAAAGAACTCACCAGCATCTCAATCCCCACAATTGCGGTAACCAGCGTCACCGAAGCTTCCGGCCCTGAACCGATCAGCGTCCAGGCGATGACCAGATCGAGAATACCGATGACAAACTGCAGCCAGTTTCCCGGCAGCCCGCGATGTACATACCCCGCGACCAGGCGCGCGATACCGCCAAAAGCAAACAGCACCGCCAGATAAACGGCCAGCGCCAGAATCCCCGCCAGCGGGCTGGTGATAAAAACATAGCCAAAGAGTAGATAGGCGATACCGAGCAGAATACCGCCGATCGTGGGCCAGGTGTTTTGCGCACGGTTGGCAAACATACCAACGATCAATCCCGCGCCGCTCAGCATTAGCAGGACGCCGACGAAAATGCTCAGTACGGTCCCGGTGGCAAATGGATTGATCAGGCACATCAGTCCGCCAACCAGTAACAGGAAGGCAACGACCAGCAAAACCCCGCGCTGTTTTTTGAGGATCTCTTCACTCAGAAGTTGAGGAGTACGACGGTCAAAATTTAGCATAATGTATCTCCATGATTGGCTCTCCCTATCCGCTGGCCGCCTCGGAATGAGGGGCCGAAGAGCGTGGTTATGTCAGATTAAAATAACGATCGGGTTGATATGTATCGGTGGTAAAGGTTTCTGTCGGGTCATATGCAAAAAATTACGTTCGATGGCGTTGCTGATAACGTTGAGCGGCAGGTCGTTAGGATCGATGCCAAAATTTTTTAACGTCCTTAAACAAGACTTCTTTTTATATTACTGACCCGATTACCGGTGCGCCGGGCCTGTTTTGCGCGCCCGGCAAGCGGGCATTTCACCCTCCTGACTTGCCGCAGGTGAAATCAGCTTTAAGCGTAGCAGAAGGAGTAATAACGGGATGCTATGCGCTCATGAAAGCTGATGGATCTTCAGATCAAACAACGAGATGATGCCCATCAGGTGAGAAAAGATCTCACTCTGTAGTTGCTCATAGGCGACCCACTCAGTCTGGCTGGCAAAGGCATAGAACTCGACCGGCAAACCGTAGGTGGTGGACGGTAGCTGTCTGACCATCAGCGTCATGTCCGTTCTGATAGCTGGATGCTGCGCCAGCCAGGCTTTAGCGTATTCCTGAAACAGTTCGATATTGGTTTTCGCCGCTGAGTCAGCGGCCATCAGCGATGCTAATGCGTCATGATTAACGATTGCCTGTTTCCCCTCAGGGGTCAGGATGCGTACCGTGGCGATATCGACATTAATCGTACGCTGGATGCGCCTGGCGCCATGCTCCACCATATAGCGCCAGTTTTTAAACGAGCCGGAAACCAGGGTATAGGTCGGAATAGTGGTGATGGTATTGTCAAAATTAAGCACCTTGACCGTCGTCAGCCCGATATCCTGGACGGAGCCATTGGCGCCGAGGGAATCCAGTTCAATCCAGTCCCCCGGCTGCAGCATATCATTCGCGGCAAGCTGTATCCCGGCGACCAGCCCCAGGAGCGGGTCTTTAAAGACCAATAACAGCACTGCCGCAATGGCGCTTAAGCCACTGAACAGAATGAGCGGTGATTTATCAACCAGCAGCGAAATAAGTAAAATACTATAAATCACCGCCCCCGCCAGCTTGAGGCTTTGCTGAAGGCCGTGATAAGGCAAGCCCTTAAACTGAAGGTTTGTTTTGAGTAAATCGCAGATAACATCAATAAAGGCATAAAATGCGAGCAGCGCAAATGTCAGGGTCCAGATCCGCGCGCCGGTCAGGATCCACGCCAGTATTTCATGGTGTGGGTTGGCAATAAATGACAGCTGGGCGGCCAGCACTGCCCCTTGCAGGGTTAATACCATACGATGAAAGAAGTGATGATGGGTAACGATCGTCAGTTTTGATGTTTTTTTCTTCGCGACTTTGCGATCGAGATATGGCAAAACCAGGTAGTGGGCCACGCAGTGTAAAAGAATAAAGATGGCAATTACCCGCAGCACCGGTATATCGCTATTCAATACCATGTCGTGCAAATGCTGGTATAAATCATTATCCCTAAAATAGTACATCATAATTTTCTGCTTATTTCCGACTATATATTTTGCTAGTGGCGTGATTTTAGCGCAAGGCCCCGCCCGGCGAAACCGGCCCGTCTCCGCGACCATCGCAGATGGCAAACGGAAGGCAACATCGGGCTGATGAAAGCCGTACGCCGCTTCGACCCGGACGTCGGGGTCAGGCTGGTGTCGTTCGCCGTACACTGGATCAAGGCCGAGATCCACGAGTACGTGCTGCGTAACTGGCGCATCGTCAAAGTGGCGACGACTAAAGCCCAGCGCAAACTTTTCTTTAATCTGAGAAAAGCCAGGCAGCGCCCTGGCAGGTTCAATCATGATGAAATAGAGATGGTCGCCCGGGAGCTGGGTGTCTCAGCGAAAGATGTCCAGGAGATTATCCGCGCGCGCTGGCTGGATGAGGACAATAAAGCCACGCTGCACGAACTGGCGGAACGCTACGGGATATCGGCGGAACGGGTGCGTCAGCTGGAGCAAAATGCGATGAAAAAGTTACGCATCGCCGTTGAAGCATGACGAGGCGGCACAGGCGCGCCGGCCTTGCCCGTCGCTGAGGCACCGGCCGCCCGCGAAAAACCGGCGGCAGGCGCCTGCTCAGCCAGCGACGACAACAGCCCCGTCGCAGATTGCCCTTTAAGCCAGCGGATTATTTAAAGTGAAAACTTTCCGGATGGTTATCCAGACTGCCGCTCAGCGCGGCAAACAGCACCGTTTTACCGTCTATCGATAGCTCATCGGGAACATTCAGCCAGCTGAGTTTCTGCTCGGCGCCGTCCTCAGCGCTCACGGAAAAGACGCCGGTCATTTTTTTTGCCTCCTGAGAATAGAGCACCGCAATACTTTGTGACGCACAGTCATGCGGTTTGCAGGACTGGAGAACGACATAGCGGACGCTGCCAATGGTCACGTTCTGCGCCTGCGATGAGGTTCCCCCCTGGGTAACCCACTCTGGTAGCGAGTGATGCTGCGTCATCTGCGCAAACAGGGCCTGAGTCTGCGTATTTTTCGCCAGATCGCTGACCGTTAATTCACTCCCGGCGCAGGCGGAAAAAGCCATGACGGACAGTAACGAGATAATCAGATTGTTCTTCATTCAATGAACTCCATTTCTGTTCAATACGATGCGATTACCGCAACCACGGTAATTAAAGCATATCCCGCGCCGGGGACAAGTCCGCTTAACTTTCGTATAAACACCGGCGCAAACGAACAGGCGTCATCTCCCCTCTCAACCGTTGTATCTTCTGGCCTCTGAGATCCCGCCGACATCATATGTGGACCATTCGGTTAACTGAAGCAGGTTTCAGGTTTTTTCCCAGCGATCCGCTGGTTTGAAAAAAGCTTTTTAACGACGATTGTACAAATTTGTTAAGAAAATGGTTTAAAAAGCATGAGTAGTTAACATTGACCTGAACCAGGTGGTACAATTGCCTGCTGAATGATTATGCTGAGGTCGTTGTACTTCTTTCTACAGAAGAGATCTGCCCGCATGACCCTGTAACAACTATCACGCTTTTTTCGGAGAGTTCCTGCATGTCTGAATTACACGACCGGCCGAGCCCTGTGCTCAGGATATGGTGCTGTATATTAGGGGTGGCGCTAAGTCTTAGCGGCCTGTTCTTTGCCATTGAAGGGGGAAAACTGATTTCTCTCGGCGGTAGCTGGTATTTTCTTATTGCCGGCATAGTGATGCTCTTCTCTGCCGTCCAGTATTTCCGCAGTAAATCCTCTGCTGTGGTGTGGTTCATTCTGGTTTTTCTGGGGACGCTGATTTGGGCGTTGTTTGATGCCGGCTGGGATTTCTGGCCGCTGGTCTCCCGTCTGATGGTCCCCACCGGCTTTATGCTGTTTGGCTTTGCCACCTGGCCCGCGCTGCGTCAGCGCGAAGGCAAGAGCAGCTTCAGAAAACCGTCTTATGCCCTCGCGGTCGTATTAGCCGCCGGCATGCTGGGCGCCTTCGTACAAATGTTCCAGCCGCACCCGACCGTCGCCTTCAAAGGGGAAGAGCTGCCGCTGATCCCGGTTGAGCCAAATAAAGCGCAAAAAAACTGGGAAAACTACGGTAATACCCCCGGCGGTGACCGCTTCGTCGCACTCGATCAGATTAACCGTAACAACGTCAAAGACCTGAAGGTCGCCTGGACTTTCCATACCGGCGATATTCCGATCAGCCCTGGCGGGAACGGCGCGGAAGATCAGCAAACGCCGCTGCAGGTGGGTGATAAAGTTTTCCTTTGTACTCCGCATAACAACGTGATTGCCGTTGATGCAAACAGCGGTAAGCAGATCTGGAAACGTGAAATCAACGCCCAATCTCAGGTATGGAACCGCTGCCGCGGTCTGGCTTATTTCGATGCCACCAAACCTATCGTTCAGCCTGACGTACCGGGTTCCACCCCGGTACCCCTGCCGACTTTGGCCGCCGGTGACACCTGTCAGCGTCGTATCCTGATGAACACCATCGATGCCCGCCTGGTCGCTATTAACGCGGATAACGGTGAGTTTTGCTCCGCCTTTGGTAATAACGGCATCGTTGACCTGAAAGCCGGTCTGGGTGACGCCAGCGATCCGAAATATCAGCTGACCTCTGCCCCGACCCTCGCCGGAACCACCGTTGTGGTGGGCGGCCGTGTCGCCGATAACGTGCAAACCGATATGCCTGGCGGCGTTATTCGTGGCTTCGACGTCATCACCGGTCAGATGCGTTGGGCTTTCGACCCGGGCAACCAGGATCCTACGGCCAAATTGCAGGAAGGCCAGACCTACGTCCGCAGTACGCCTAACTCATGGGCCCCGATGTCTTACGATCCGGCGATGAATACCGTGTTCATGCCGATGGGTAGCTCATCCGTTGACCTGTGGGGGGCCAACCGTACTGCGCTCAACCACAAATACGGCGCGTCCGTGCTGGCCGTCGATGCGACTACCGGTAAAGAGAAGTGGGTTTACCAGACGGTTCATAACGACCTGTGGGACTTCGACCTGCCGATGCAGCCCAGCCTGATCGACTTCCCGATGAAGGATGGCACCACCAAACCGGCGGTGGTGATTGGCGCGAAAACCGGACAGATCTTTGTGCTCGACCGTCTGACCGGTAAGCCGCTGACTGAAGTCAAAGAACTGCCGGTCAAAACCCGCACGATTCCGAACGAACAGTATTCTAAAACGCAGCCGTTCTCCGTCGGCATGCCATCGATTGGCAATGAAAAGCTGAGCGAATCGGATATGTGGGGCGCAACGCCGTTCGACCAGCTGATGTG
Organism: Klebsiella planticola ATCC 33531; assembly: GCF_000735435.1. Lineage (GTDB taxonomy): Bacteria > Pseudomonadota > Gammaproteobacteria > Enterobacterales > Enterobacteriaceae > Klebsiella > Klebsiella planticola. The sequence goes on from NZ_JMPP01000041.1 coordinate 109,743, forward strand.
CCGTATCAGCTTTAAATCGATGCGTTATGATGGTCTGTTCACCGCGCCGGATACCGATAAGTCCCTGAGCTTCCCGGGCTCATTGGGTGGCATGAACTGGGGCAGTATGTCTATTGACCCCAATAATCAGTACCTGTTCGTCAACGACATGCGTCTTGGCCTGTGGGTGCAGATGATCAAGCAGGACAACAACCGGGCGGCAGCCAGTAACGGCGGCGAGTCGGTCAACACCGGGATGGGTGCCGTACCGCTGAAAGGCACGCCGTATGGCGTGAATAAAGACCGCTTCATGTCTCCGCTGGGGATCCCATGCCAGAAACCGCCTTTCGGTACGCTGTCGGCTATCGATCTGAAGACCCAGAAAATCGTCTGGCAGGTTCCGGCCGGTACGGTACAGGATACCGGACCGTTTGGTATCAAAATGCGTGTTCAGATGCCGGTTGGCATGCCTACGCTGGGCGGTACGCTGGCGACTCAGGGCGGACTGGTGTTCATTGCCGGGACTCAGGACTATTACCTGCGCGCCTTCGATACCTCGAGCGGCAAAGAAGTGTGGAAAGCCCGTCTGCCGGTAGGCAGCGGCGGTACGCCGATGAGCTATGTCTCACCGACAACCGGTAAACAGTACATTCTGATCTCGGCAGGCGGCGCCCGCCAGTCTCCGGATCGTGGGGATTACGTGATTGCCTACGCGCTGGACAATAAATAAGTTTCAGTCTGGCGTAAATTGAAACCCGCTCCGGCGCTATCCGCCGGAGCTTTTTTTTACCCGTCTCACCGGATGCGTCCCGTTGGTTGTGACATTTCGGCGGGTGGAAAATAAATCAGGCAGGTTATTTAACCTGCCTGAATGCTTTGCTAAGGCGCCAGCAGACTGACTTGCCGACCCAGGTCATCGGTGCGCCCTGCCCACCAACCGGTAGACGGCCCTTTAACCCTATTGTTATCAAAGGCGCGCGCGAAGTGAGTATTACGCCAGAGACTGGTCAAACTCGAGACGTTCGCCATCCGGGCCACGAATCAGCAGGAACCGGACCTTCTCTTCCTCGACCGGCCCTTCATCCAGCGGATAACCTAACGTCGTGAGCATCGTCATGACCGCAGCAAGATCGCTGACTTCCAGCGCGATATGGTCTATCCCGCAGCGAGCGCGATCGAAGGCGAGGCCATTGGGTAGCTGGTACAGCTCCAGTACCACCCCACCCATTTCGATAAACGCGACTTCAATATTCCCGCTCGCCGAGGGTTTGCTAAAACGGCGCTGCAGCACAAAGCCGAGGGACTGATAAAAGGCCAACGAGCGCACGATATCCTGCACCTGGTAGCCGATATGAGCTAAATTACGTATCAGGTCACGCATTTTATACTCCTTTACGCACGCACCAGAAGCCATAGAAAGCGACATACACAAAGCATAACAACGGCACCATAAAGGCGATTTGCATATTGCCGCCGTTGAGATCGGAGATAATTCCCATCGCTAACGGAATCACCGCCCCGCCGATGATCGACATCACCACAATGGAACCGGCGGTTTGCGTATCTTTGCCCATCCCTTTAATCACCAGACCAAAGTTGGTTGGCCAGCACGGTGCCATGCAGAAACTCACCAGTATCAGCGCATAGACCGCTAACATCGAGTGGCTGAAGACCGCAACCAGCAGCAGCACCGTCGCCACCGATGCAAACGCTCCCAGCAGCGCCGCGGGATTCAGACGATTCATCAGCCAGGTGGCGATACCTTTACCGATGGCATAGATAACCAGTGAGGCCAGCAGCCAGTAGGTGGCGGAGTGCTCGCTGGTCCCATGCTGAACAAGCTGTACGAAACGAATAGTGAAACTCCAGACGCCAACCTGCGCCCCGACGTAGAGAAACTGCGACAGGACACCCAGCCGAAAACGCGGCAGCGCAAAGAGACGTTTCAGCGTCGGCCCCATACTCTCGCCTGGCGTCTGCTGCTGCTGAGATTGTTCCCCCTTGCAGGACGGGAACTTAATAAAGACAAAAACCAGCGCCAGCACAACCAGCACCGAACCAATAATCAGATAAGGTCCGACGACCTGACTCACCATCTGATGCCGCGCCGCTTCTGCCATCTCAGCGGGCATGGCCAGCAGTTGTTCGTGACTCGGATCGTGTTCGCCGAAGACCATCACCTGACCGATAAGGACGCCGGAAATTACCCCCAGAGAGTTAAAAATCTGCGAGAAGTTAATGCGCTGCGTTGAAGACTGTATCGGTCCCAGCAGACTGGAATAGGTATTGGCGGATGTTTCAAGAAAAGAGAGGCCGCAGGCAATCACACCCAGGCAGGCAAGGAAAGCGCCATACGTCATAATTTGAGCCGCGGGCACAAACAGAAAGCAGCCCAGCGCGTACAGGCATAAGCCAATCACGATCGCCACTTTATAGGAGTAGCGTTTGATCAGCGCGGCGGCGGGCAGCGCCACAAAGAAGTAGCCAAGGAAAAAAATCGACTGTACCAACGCCGTTTGGGTATCGGTCAGATCGAAGCCCTTTTTAAACTGGGCAATCAGAATGTCATTCAGGTTACCTGCCATACCCCAGAGGGCAAACAGGCAGCATACCAGTAAAAACTGTAGCCAGGGGGTATGCGCCAGATAGGCGCTGGTATCCAGCTTTTCGTGGTGAACCGCATCTTTCTCCACTTTGTCAGTAATCAGCGTACTCATGGTCTATCCTCGTTATCGTTTTTTTACAGTAGGGTTTCAGGCCACTTCAACATCAGAAGTGGCATGGACAAGACGTTCCAGAGCTTCTTCATAATCGGGCAAAGATGAGGCGCCGCGCCTTTCGACGCTGACCGCGGCATAGGCCGCCGCAAACCGGGTGGCCTCATGGAGCGCATCGCCGCAGGCAAGGCGGGCAGCAAGTGCCCCATTAAAGGCATCGCCTGCTCCCGTGGTATCACAGGGCTGAGAGGGGAAACACGGGATATGGGTTTTCACGCCCTGTTCACTCAGTAAAGCGCCGTTCGCCCCGAGGGTGATGATGACGTTTTTCGCTCCGCGCGAGTGCAACACCTCGGCCGCCTGTTCGGCGCCAGGCAGATCGTCTACCCGACATCCGGTCATCAGCCAGGCTTCCGTGGCATTGGGGGTCAGTAAATCCACGTTGCTGAGAAAGACATCGTCGACCTGTTGCCAGGGGGCGGGATTGAGTACCACGAAGGCGCCGGAGGCCCTGCCTGCGGCAACCACCTGTTCAATTGCAGAGAGATTATTCTCCAGCTGAACCAGCACCACATCGGCGCAGCCGATCGCCGGAATGCAACCGGCAATTTCATCATCGGTCACCGTCATGTTGGCGCCAGGATCGACAGCAATCATGTTTTCAGCATCATCGCCTGCGACATAGATAAGCGCGTTACCGGTGGGGACCTCATCGGTCACCAGTAAGGTGACGGCATTAAATCCCACTGTCTTGAGATGCTGGCGCGCGAAGTGGCCAAAAGTATCTTCACCAATCTTGCCGATATAGTGGACATTGGCACCGGCCTTCAGCGCCGCCGTCGCCTGATTTGCGCCTTTGCCACCGGCGCTGGTCATACTCCCGGAAGCGACCAGGGATTCGCCAGGAACCGGAAAGCGTTCAACCCGGGCAACCATATCGCAGTTAAATGAACCAAATACACAGACTTTGCCTGACATTGCTCTCTCCTTTATGCGTGGGCCGGGGAATGACTCGCCTCGTCAAGATCCTGGATCAGCGTGTCCCAGGCCTGTGCAAGTGGTACATCCGGGCGGAATAAACCGCTGCTTCCCAAAATCAGCACCTGGGCGCCTGCCTCAAGCAATTTCCGGTAGGTCTGGCGGTTACATGAGCCATCAACCTCGATAAGAAAGCTGAGTCCACGCTGTTGCTTGATCTGCTGAAGCCGGGCGATTTTTTCGACCATTTCAGGAATAAAAGGCTGACCGGCATAGCCGGGATCCACGGTCATGATGGTGACTTTATCGAGCAGGTGTAGGTAGTGGCTGAGCGTTTCCAGCGGCGTGGCGGGATTCAGCACCATACCGACCTGTTTGCCGGCCTGGCGTACGGTATTGATCACGCGGAAGGCTTCACGACTGATGGTTTCAGGGTGAACGGAGATGGCGTCCGCTCCGGCGTCCAACAGGGCCGGGATAAACGCCATCGGCTCTTCGACCATCAGATGAACATCGACAGGTAAAGTGGTCCAGGGGCGAATTTGTGCCACGAAGCTGGTTGAGAGCGCCAGGTTTTTGACATAGTGGCCATCCATCACATCAACATGCAATCTGTCCGCTTTGCTGTTCAAAAAGTTCAGCTGGTCGCTCAGCTGCATCATGTCCATACACATGAGTGAGGGGGAAATGTAATAACGCATAATGCCTCTCTGTTTCGGTATTAATTCCGGTCATTCGCTGATTTCAGGCAAAGTCTGGCCCCACCGCACGGTGCGGTGTGTCGACAATGCATAGATTCACCGTCACGACGTGACGGTACACTCAGGCAATTTGTGTGCTGACGTTATGCCAGGTCATCTCTTTTTCGAGCAGCGGATCATCAAATGCTTCGGTTATCAAGCAATCCAGTTCTCCCAGACCGCCGATCCTTGCCACCCCCAGCCGTCCCAGCTTGCTGCTGTCGATCAGCGCCACGACCCGACGGGCTGCCATCATCATTTGCTTTACCTGGGCGGCATGAGCGTCCGTTCCGGCATACAGACCGCTGTCGCGCTCCAGCCCCTGACACGAGAAGAAAAACGTATCGATGGCATATTCGCGCAGCATGCGTCCCGTCATTTCGCCGAAGAAAGCCTCCTCGGTCGGTGAAAAATCACCGCCTAGACCAATCAGGTGTAAGGAGCGACGGCTCATCAGCGCCTGCAGAATAGCGACAGACGGCGTGATAACCGTTAACGCCATCTCGGGTATCTGGCGTGCCATAAACCAGCTGGTACTGCTGCTGTCCAGGAGAATGGTGTCCCCAGGCTGTAGCAGCTGCAGCGCTTTGCGGCCAAGACGCATTTTGGCTTCGCTATGCCGCAATGTACGTTGCTGAAAGCTCCCTTGCCCATCCTGGATCGGTAGACCAGACGGGAGCCCCCTGGGAGTGGGCGGTGGGTTTTCGACCAACAGCGCCCCGCCGTGACTGCGGTTTAAAACACCTTTTCGCTCCAGTTCACTGAGATCCCGACGTACCGTTTCACGAGAAACCCGGGTTGCTTGCGCAATCTCATCGACCCGCATGACACCATGTTGGCCTAACAACTCGACAATTAAGCGATGACGTTCCAGCGGTAACATAACTCTCTCTCCTGCAGTGCCTGATAAGATTACCTTGCCCGTCGATGGGGTGCTGCGACCGTGAAAACGTCCAGCAAAGATGGCGGTGCCCTCGTCACTTCATGTGATGAAAATCACATTTCTCCCCCTTCCAGCGACGTTTTTTCCCTCTTTTGACCGCCATCCGGTCACAAACAAAAGCAAACAAAAACCCATCCCCCTTTGCTTTTGTGCCCGTTTATGACCGTTTGTGACTGTGTGGTCATCGTGTCTTCCTGTACCGCCCTGTTAATTAAAAGCAAATGAAAATAAAAAAATGCCTGTTTGATCACATTATTTTCATTTGATGCGTTTTCTAATGTAAAAACGTGAGTATAAATCGTTAAATGAAAACAACTGAAAACAGATGACAGGAACAGACTATGAATGAGACCACTCGCCGTTTTGCCCGCTTAATTGACCTCAGCGCCGTCCAGGCGACCAGTACGGAAGCAGATATTCGTGCCTGTGCGGAACTGGCTACCCGCTACAACATCATTTCGGTGCATGTGCTGCCCTGCTGGACACGCTTTCTCAGTACGCTACTGCCGCAACAGGGACGGGGCGATATCATGATTGGCGGCCCGGTTGGCTTCCCTGGCGGTGGCCACGCAACCGATATTAAGGTCCAGGAAGTCCGCCAGCTTATTGCTGACGGTGCCCGGGAAGTGGATATGGTGGTGAATATCGGCAAAGTATTGTCCGGGGATTATGACTATGTGCGCCAGGATTTGCGGCGGGTTGTTGAAGCCGCAGCGCCGGTACCGGCAAAAGTGATCCTCGAAACCCACTATCTCAATGAGGAACAGATCTGTCGGGTTTGCGATATTGCCGTTGAGGTGGGGATGAAGTGGGTGAAAACGTCCACCGGCTGGGCCCCTACCGGTGCGACCCCGGAAAAGGTCAGCATCATCGCCGGACAGCTGAAAGGTTGCATCGACATCAAAGGCGCGGGGGGAATTCGCGATCTGGATACCGTGCGCGAGCTCTACCGGCTTGGCGTCCGCCGCTTCGGCATGAGTCTGGGGGCGGTGACCACCGTGCTGGCCCAACTGGAACAAAATCCGGACCTCTTCCCTGAACTGAACGCCTGTTAAAACCTGCGCCTGCGGGCCTGAGGGCCCGCCTTATGATGTCACCGGAGTCAGTGATGAAAAATAAAATATTAACCATTGATGTCGGCACCGGGAGTACCCGCGCCGCCATCCTGAGGGCCGATGGTTCTCTCGTGGGGTTTGCTCAGCGGGAATATGAGCAAACGACTCCTCGTGCAGGCTGGTCGGAACAGGCACCTTCTTTGTGGTGGCAATCTGTCTGCGACTGTATCCGCGAAGTTCTGTATCGTTTCCCCGATGTCCGCTCGCAGATCGCCGCGATAGGCGCCTGCGGACAAATGCATGGCACCGTACTGCTGGATAGCGCGGGTCAACTCGTCGAAGACAAAGCGCTGTTGTGGAATGACAAACGGAGCCAGCCGCAGGTCGACGCTTTTATTGTTCGCGAAGATGCGGAACGTTGGCTGCGCCATCTGAATAATCCCCCGGCAGCCGCCTGGCCTGCCTTTAAGCTGGCGTGGTGGCGGGAACATTATCCTCAGAGCGCGGCTCGCATCGCGAAGATATTAATGCCGAAGGATTTCATTAACTTCATGCTGACCGGCGCCATCGCCACCGATTACAGCGAGGCTTCCTGCTACTTTCTGATGGACAGCGAAAGCCGCAGCTGGTCGCCACAGGCGCTGGAATTGTTTGGCCTGAGACGGGAGCAGTTGCCGGATCTGAAACTGTCCAGCGAGGTGATCGGCGAGGTTACCCGTGAGGCTTCGACGCTGACCGGCCTGCCCGCAGGGATCCCGGTGGTCGCCGGGACGTCAGATATGGCGGCCACCCTGCTGGGTTCCGGCGTATATCAGCCTGGAACGGCATCCGATTCTACGGGGACCTCCACGCTGATCACGGTGGTATCGCCGCAACCGTTGTTGCATTCACGAGTCAATAACCTGCATCTGGCAAACCAGGTCTGGGGCGGATTTACCCTCCTCGATGCCGGCGGCGATGCGGTACGCTGGGCGCGCCAGGCTCTGGCAGAAAACCACATTACACACCCGGAACTGCTGCAGCTGGCGGCCGAAGTCCCCGCTGGTGCGGAAGGATTATTGTTTTTACCCTACTTAACCGGTGAACGCATGGCGGATCACACCAATTCGCGCGCGCAGTTCTTCGGCCTGCAGCGTAAGCATGGCCGCGGACATTTATTGCGGGCGGTTCTGGAAGGGGTCGCGTTCGCTTCGGCGCGTAATCTTCGTCAGTTACGCCAGTGCGGGCAGCATCCCGAGCAGATGATCGCCTCAGGGGGCGGCGCACGCAGTCGGCTGTGGCTGGAAATCAAAGCGGCTGCGTACAATCTTCCCATTATATCGACGCGCAATCCGGAGAATGGCGTCACCGGATGCGCTATTATTGCCGGCGTTGGCATCGGAATGTATGCGGATTTTGCCGATGGCGTTCGGCATACGGTGCAGTTCGACGAACCGGTGATGCCTGACCGGCGTCTGCAGGAATATTATCAGTCCTGTAGCGAACTTTTTGATACGCTTTACCAACAATCCGCGCCATTATACGATCGCCTGGATGCGTTAAGTCGCGGGCCAGCCTGAAGGTGAGCCTTGCGGCCGCGGCCGGAATTTTCTCGCTGAAGGTGACATCGTCCGTAAGAGAGGCACAATGTTTGCAGAAGAACGACAGGAAAAGTTACTCAGTATTCTCCGGGAAAAACGCAAGGTTGCGGTTTCCGAGATGTGTGAAGTGTTCAACGTGTCTGGCGCAACCATTCGTGCCGATCTCCGTCAGTTGGAAGAGGCCGGGATGCTGACCCGCACCCACGGCGGCGCCGTGCTGCGCACCCGGGCCAGTTTTGAGCAAGCCTCCGATATGCGGGAAGTCGTCAATCTGACCGCGAAAGAGCGTATTGGCCAACGCGCCGCGGCGCTGGTAGAAGATGGCGATATCATCGTGCTGGATACCGGCACCACCACGCTGCATATCGCCCGTCATATCCGCGATCGGCAGAATGTCACCGTGGTGACGAATGATTATCAGATTGCCCGTGAACTGGAGGCCAGCCCCACTATTCAGATCATCCTGCTGGGGGGGATCGTCAAAAAAGGCTACCACTGCGTGGTGTCCATCAACGGACGTTCTATTCTCGATACGCTTAATGTGGATAAGGCCTTTATGGGGGCCAACTCGCTCTCCGTCAAGCACGGCGCCTGTGTGGCCGATATTATGCTGGCGGAAACGAAACGCGGCATGGTGGAACATGCCAGTCAGGTGATTGTGGTGTGTGACTCCAGCAAGCTCAATAATACCTCGCTGGCGCAGTTCGCCCCGGCGGAACGTATCGATACTCTGGTAATTGACCGTCTCCCTGACGATGCGCAAGCGTATCAGACCGCCGGGATCCAGATTATTACACTGGATGAAGATGCCCTTCCCTGAACATCCCTCCACTGGGCCTACGTTAAGAGCGCGGCAGTATCACGCCACCTTCACATCGACCTCTGCACTTCGCGCTTAGTACCCGCTTGTCGGCTGTCCCGCCAGCCAGGCATACACCGATGCCAGGTCACGATCGGCATACCCCTCATCGGCGGCTTCATCCCAGCAGTCGGCGATAGTGGCCAGGATCGGCAACGGCGTATCTTCCGCCGCGTCTAGCGCCAGCCGGGCATCTTTCAGCGCATGGCTGAGCTGCATCTGCGGAGTAAAATCATTCGCCGCGATCATCTCCAGCTTGGCTTTCACATAAGGTGCCGCCAGCGGGCCACCGTCAAGCGCGCCCCAGAATGCTTCTGGAGTAAAACCTAATTTCGCCGCCAGTAACGTACTTTCTGCCACCCCTTCCATCATGGTGATCAGCCAGGCGTTCAGTACCAGCTTCATTTTCTGACTGTTGCCGGCGTCGCCAAACCATTGTGTGCCGCGCGCAATCGCGGCAAAGACGCTCTCGGCCTTCACGCCTCGCTGACGATCCCCGCTGGCAAGCACCAGAATTTGCGCATTCTCCGCCGGTTTTTTGGTTCCCGACACCGGCGCATCAAGGTAGACCATCGATGGGCGAAGCGATGCCAGCAGGTCAACGGCCTCCCGTGTTTCTTCGACGCCAATCGTCCCCATCTGGCAAAAAACGGCGTCTGGCTGGCAAACCGGAGCCATTTCGCGGATCGCATTCCGGGTTGCTTCACCATCGGTCAGTACCGACAGAATCACCTCCGCCGACGCCGCGGCCTGTTGAGGGGTCGCGTGACGGATTAATCCGCTGGCTATCAAATCCTCACCCCGCTCAGGGGTACGGTTCCAGCCGTGAACGGTGAAGCCTTTTTTTAACAGATTGCTGGCAAAAGCATGCCCCATAGCACCGAGCCCAATAACGGCAACAACCGGTAAGTTCATTCCATTTCTCCCGCGTTAATTTCGCACCTGCATAGCGTCCCGGGCGGCGAACCGTCCGTCCAGGTGACGTCGGTAGCGCGCTAACCGGGTAAAGTGCATTCAGTATGCCCGTATCGGCGGAATAAAGGCCAGCACGTTTATCGTTTTTATCCTGCAGAAATCAGTGGCTTGCCATGGCGAGAAAAACAAACGCCGGCGGGAAATCGCCGGCGGATGGGAACGGGTTGCTTTTAATGGTTAAACAGTGACACTGTCACTTATCAGGCCACGCCGAGATAGGCATTTCTCACCTCCGGGTTGTTCAGCAGCTCCCTGCCCGTTCCGCTTAATTGAATCTGGCCATTCACCATGACGTAGGCGCGGTCAGACAACTTCAGCGCATGATGCGCATTTTGTTCCACCAGAAACAGCGTCATGCCCTGCTGCGTCAGCTCTCGCAGGATCTGGAATATCTGTTTGACCACCAGCGGCGCCAGTCCAAGACTGGGCTCATCCAGCAGTAACAGTTTTGGCCGGCTCATCAAGGCGCGGGCAATGGCCAGCATCTGCTGCTCGCCCCCCGATAACGTCATGGCGCGTTGCGCCCGTCGCTCTTCAAGACGAGGAAAAAGCTGATACATTCGCGCTTTGTCCTCATTCTGATAGCGGCTGCCCACGGGAATGGTCCCCATCAGCAGGTTTTCTTCCACCGTCATATCGGCAAAAATCCGTCGCCCTTCCGGCGCCTGGGCAATACCGTTACTGGCAATAAAATGGGTAGACCGTCGGCTGATATCCTCGCCGCGATAGCGAATCTCTCCTGCGGCGATGCGTGGCTGGCCAAAAATAGACATTAACAGCGTGGACTTCCCGGCGCCGTTGGCGCCGATCAGCGCCACCGTCTCCCCTTCATTCACCGTTAAGGAGACCTGTTTCAACGCCTGGATCTGGCCATAGAACACATCCACCTGACGAAATTCAAGCAACGGTTGGCTCATTCGGCAAGCTCCTCTTCATCCGTCCCCAGATAGGCCGCGATCACGCTGGTATTTGACTGAATCTCCTTCGGTTCGCCGCGGGCGATCACATCGCCATGATCGAGCACGATCACGTGATCGGAAATCTCCATCACCATCCCCATGTCGTGTTCAATCAACAATACCGTCACGCCGTGATACTGGCGCAGGAAGCGGATAATCTTGCTCAGCGCCTGGGTCTCAACGGGATTAAGCCCCGCCGCCGGTTCATCCAGACAGATCATCTCTGGCCCGGTACACATCGCGCGGGCAATCTCCAGCCGCCGCTGCTGCCCGTAGGAGAGCGTTCCCGCCAGCAGGTTAGCGCAATCCGCCATACCGACCACCTCCAGCCAGTAGAAGGCCCGATCCAGCGCCCGGTTTTCGGCGTTTCGATACCCGCGGGTATTTATGATCCCGGCGAGTAAATTACGATTTACCTGCATATGCTGGGCCACCAGCAGATTTTCAATCACCGACATCTCACGAAACAGCCGGATATTCTGAAAGGTTCGTGCCAGCCCCGCCCGGTTAACCAGATGCGTCCCACCGAACATTTTGTAATACAGCCGCGATCCCAGCGCGGCTGGATGGAGAAAATCCGTCGGATGAAGCTTTTGTCCCAGTACCTGAATCACGTCGGTGATCCGCGAACGGGCATGCAGCCTGATCGTCCCGCCGGTTGCCCGATAAAACCCGGTCAGACAGTTAAACACCGTGGTTTTCCCCGCGCCATTAGGGCCAATCAGCGCGGTAATCGACCCTCTTTTGACCTCAAGATTGACATCATTGAGCGCTTTAATGCCGCCAAAATGCATCATCAGATGCTCAACCTGCAAAATATTGTCATTCATGGCGCCACTCCCTTCCGTACCGCCACCCCCGTACGACTGGTACGCACCAGCCCACGCGGCCGCCAGATCATCATCAGCACCATCAATACGCCAAACAGCAGCACCCGATATTCGTCGAACCCTCTGAGCAGTTCCGGGGCCACCGTCAGGACAAACGCTGCCAGCACCACCCCCAGCGTCGAGCCCATTCCCCCCAATACCACGATGGCCAGAATCAGCGCCGACTCAAAAAAGGTAAACGAGGTCGGGTTAACAAACCCCTGATAGGTGGCAAAAAAGACCCCGGCAATTCCTGCCGTAGAGGCTCCCAGCATAAACGCCGAGAGCTTCACCAGCACATGGTTCAGCCCCATAGCCCGACAGGCTATCTCATCTTCACGCAGCGCCTCCCATGCGCGGCCGATAGGCATTCGCGTCAGCCGGTGCTTAATAAACAGCACCAGCAGGACCACCAGGCAAAGCACGGCGTAGATAAAGATAAATTTGAGGTTGGGGTTATAGCTGATGTGCAGAAACTCGTGGATCGGCACCCCGCCGTCTTTTGCCCGCCGGCCAAACTCGAGGCCGAACAGCGTCGGCGCCGGGACGGATACCCCATTCGGGCCGCCGGTAAAACTGACCCAGTTATTCAGCACCAGACGGATAATTTCACCAAAGCCGAGGGTGACGATCGCCAGATAATCGCCATGCATTCGCAGCACCGGAAATCCCAGCAGCGCACCGGCCAGCGCCGCCATAATGGCGCCTGTCGGCAGCATTGCCCAGAATCCCAGCCCCAGATACTGATAACCCAACGCCAGCCCGTAGGCGCCAATGGCATAAAAGGCTACATAGCCCAGATCGAGCAGGCCCGCCAGCCCGACCACAATATTCAGCCCCAGTCCCAGCAGGACATAAATCAGCCCAAGAATCGCGACCGTCAGCAGATATTTCGTGGCGATGATCGGGAACAGGATGGCGAGGAGCGCCAGCAGCGGAATGACCCAGCGCAGCCGCGATCGATAACCGGCGGGTCTCACGTATACGCCATCATTCGTTCCTTCAAAGCGGGCGAGGAACTGGCGACCGCTGCGACTTTGCAGCATCAGACTGAGCAGCAGTCGCCCGATCATCACGATGCCAACCAGTATCAACACCCGCTGGGTTGACAGATTGTAACTGTAACCTTTCAGCACAATGCCCACGATCGGGCCAAATACGATCAGCGCACACAATCCGGCCAGGATGCTGTCGATCAGGCAGCGCCTGATATCCACTCCTGGCTTACGGGACACTTCAGCCATGTTTGACCCCTTAAACCTTGGCAACCATCGGGCGACCCAGCAGCCCTTGCGGGCGGAAAATAAGGATTGCCACCAGCAGCGCGAAGGAAAAAACATCTTTATAATCCGAGTTCACCAGCCCGGCGAACTGCGCTTCGGCTACCCCCAGCAGTAAACCGCCGAGCATCGCGCCGGGTAGCGAGCCGATCCCCCCCAGCACGGCGGCAGTAAAGGCTTTGATGCCGATGATAAAACCGATATAGAAATCAAAAGTGCCGTAGTTCATGGTCACCAGCACTCCAGCCAGACCGGCCATCGCCGCGCCTATGACAAAAACCAGCGAGATCACCCGATCGGTATTAATCCCAAGGATGGCGGCCATTCGTCGATCCTGCTGCGTCGCCCGGCAGATACGACCGAGCCGGGTATGCTGGATTATCCAGGTCAGGACGATCATGCCTACCAGCGCCGCGACGAGGATAAAGATTTTGGTCCAGGTGATTTGCACGATGCCGTCGCCAACCTCAAAACGCAGTACGCCGGAGAGCAGCGTCGGGATCCCCTGTTGATTGGGACCCTGGCTGATTTGTACGTAGTTCTGCAGAATAAGCGACATACCGATAGCCGAAATCAGCGGTGCCAGGCGGGTTGAGTTGCGCAACGGCCGGTAGGCGATACGTTCGATAGTCCAGCCGTAGACCCCGGTCACCACAATGGTGAAGACCAGCGTGCCGAAGATCAGCAAAGGAAAGGAGTGAATCCCAAATCCGGAGAGCAACGCCAGCCCGATAGCGCACAGATAGGCGGAAATCATGTACACCTCGCCGTGAGCGAAGTTAATCATGCCGATAATGCCGTACACCATGGTATAGCCGATGGCGATTAATCCATATACGGCGCCTAGCGTCAGCCCATTGATCAATTGTTGTAGAAAGAACGCTTCCATAGACACCATCCTGCCGGTAAACGGGCAGCGAACAGCCTGGCGCACCGCCGCTGCCTTTTCGCGAATAGCCCCTTGTGAAGGGGCGGAAAGTTCTGGCGGTTAGAGCTGGTGATATTTGCCTTTATCATCCCACTTATAAACCACGTAATCCGATACCTTCAGATCGCCCTTGCCATCCCAGGCTTTTTTGCCCATCACGGTATCGACGCTGTGGTTTTTCAGCCATTCGCTGGCTTTGGTGTTATCGGCTCCGACGGCATTATAGGCTGCGGCGATCGCCTGGATCGACGCGTAGGCATACAGGGTATAGCCTTCCGGTTCGAAACCGCTGGCGCGGAATTTTTCAATGACGGCTTTCCCTTCCGCAATGGTGCGCGGATCCTGACCGAAGGTCATCAGCACGCCGTCAGTGAACTGCGGGCCGCCGGCAGCGGTCACCAGCTCTTCCGTCACGATACAATCGCCGGAGAAGAATTTCGCCTGTACCCCCTGTTCCCTCATCTGACGAACCAGCGGGCCGGCTTCCGGATGGCAGCCGCCGAAATAGACCACGTCAGGCTTCAGCGCGCCAATTTTGGTCACCAGCGCGTTGAAGTCCTTCTCGCCTCGGGATAGCCCCTCGTACAGCACCTCTTTCGTCCCGCGTTTCGCCAGCGCGGCGCGGGTGGCATCCGCCAGCCCCTGGCCATAGGTATCTTTATCGTGGATCACGGCGATTTTCTTCGCCTTTAGCACATCCAGCATATAGTTCGCCGCAATAGCCCCCTGCTGGTCGTCGCGACCGCACATGCGGAACATATCTTTCATCCCGCGTTCGGTGATTTGCGGGTTCGTCGAGCCCGGGGTGATCGTCAGAATACCGGCCTCGTCATAGACCTCTGAGGCAGGCATGGTGGATGACGAACAGAAATGCCCCACCACGGCGGAGACGCCGGACTCATCGACCAGACGGTTCGCCACGGCGACCGCCTGTTTGGGTTCACAGGCATCGTCCCCCTGAACCAGCACAATTTTTTCGCCTTTAATTCCTCCCGCCGCATTAATATCCGCCGCCGCTTGCGAGGCCCCTTTCCAGTACTGGGCACCATAAGTCGCATTCGGCCCGGTAAACGGTCCGGCAACACCAATCTTCACATCCGCCTGTGCGTAAAATGCCATGCTCATACAACCCGCAATCGCAAAATGAAGAGTCAACTTTTTAAGTTTCAGAGACATTCGATATTCCTCAGCGATTTATAGCCTTGCGCCCTGTAATGGCGCGGAAAATATCAATTACTGTTTGGTTTGCCGAAGGCTGACACTGTGCCGTCACGGCCGGGGTGGAAGAAGCAAAAATCCCGCCAGGGAGAAATGGCGCGTCAGATCGCTTAGTGATGGATGGCAATAACGCGTGATAACAACGTTACCGCCTCCGGCTGACGTGCATTTCTGTACGAGTCAGGAGGTCTGTTGCCATCACGTGGCGAGTCGGGAACTGCGGCGTCCATATCGACCAGCGAGCTAAACATAGTTGCTCTTTGCACTCGTTGCGCACTGCCCTGGTGCAAAAGTGCGAAAATGATCATGAGAGTGAATAATTTTGTTGCGGTATTGTGAACAATATAACAAGACGTGCGAGAAGCGGCGCGTTAACGGGGATTCCGCGCTATGGACTCATAGCCCACTCTTATGATTCCCATCGTGCAGGCGGAGCTCACTTCCGGGAAAAGGAGGCGATAACGACCCGACGCTGTCGCGGCGTAGTTAACCGCCAGGGCCCGCCCTGCCAACATAACAGCAGGTCAGACGCGGGGAATACACACACTGATTGACTTGAATTCGAATCGTAGGAGAATGCATCTTCACGCAACGGCCTATAACGATGACGAATATGATTTTCTGCTCTCGTAGCGTCCCTGTTTTCTTTAAAGCGACCCTGTCCGCCGCGGCGGTGGCCGCCGCGCTGCTGTTGGTTAGCTGTTCCGGCAAACCGCCCGCCTCTCTGGTGACCCCGCTTCCCCCGGCGCTGAAACAGCCCCATTTACCCAAAACCCATGAGCCGGTACGCGGCGTCTGGCTGACAACGGTGTCTCGTCTTGACTGGCCGCCTGTCGCCTCGGTGACGATTGGCGACCCAGCGGTTCGTATCCGCCAGCAGCAGCAAGCGTTGACCGATAAACTGGATAAGCTGCAAAGCCTCGGCATCAATACCGTCTTCTTCCAGGTCAAACCGGATGGCACCGCGCTGTGGCCGTCAAAAATTTTGCCCTGGTCCGATATGCTGACCGGCCATATCGGCCAGGATCCGGGCTACGACCCGCTCCAGTTTATGCTCGATGAAGCCCATAAACGCGGTATGCGGGTCCATGCCTGGTTTAACCCCTATCGCGTCTCGGTGAATACCCGGCCAAAAACCGTCAGCGAACTCAACGGGACTCTCTCGCAGATCCCCGCCAGCGTTTTCGTACTGCACCGGGACTGGATTCGTACCGCCGGCGACCGCTTTGTCCTCGACCCGGGGATTCCGGAAGTGCGCGACTGGATAACCAGTATCGTTGCCGAAGTGGTGGAACACTACCCGGTTGACGGCGTGCAGTTTGATGATTATTTCTACACCGAATCGCCGGGTTCCGCGCTGAACGACACCCAGACCTACCGGAGATATGGCCAGGGATACGCCTCCAAAGCGGACTGGCGGCGACACAATACCCAGCAGCTGATTGCCCAGGTGTCACGCACCATCAAACAGCTCAATCCCGATATTGAGTTTGGCGTCAGTCCTGCGGGCGTCTGGCGTAACCGATCACACGATCCGGCAGGTTCCGATACCCGCGGCGCGGCGGCGTATGATGAGTCTTACGCCGACACCCGCAGCTGGGTTCAACAGGGCCTGCTTGACTACATCGCCCCCCAGCTGTACTGGCCCTTTGCCCGTGATGCGGCCCGCTATGATGTGCTCGCTAAATGGTGGGCCGACGTGGTGAAACCGACCGGTACCCGGCTGTATATCGGCGTGGCGCTGTATAAAATTGGCGAGCCGTCGAAAAATGAGCCCGACTGGATGGTCAACGGCGGCGTTCCGGAACTGAAGAAGCAGCTGGATTTGAACGAATCGATGCCGCAAATCCAGGGGACGATTCTGTTCCGGGAGAACTATCTCAACCAGCCGCAAACTCAGCAGGCGGTGAACTACCTGAAAAGCCGCTGGGGAAGTCGCGCCGGGCCTTCGCTCAGCCCGACGGTAACGCCGCCATTGCGTTCTGCAAGCGTGAATGGACCCACAGTAAGCGATCGGTGATCGCCTCATACACCGGTGGTGAAAAGTCATGCGGTAAAGTTTCCTTTACCGCAGCAACCGCGTGGGGAACGTTATCGACAAAATAGCGCAGAATCTCCAGCATCTGCTCCTCGGCAAACCCCACCTCTTTCGCCGTGGCGAGGAAGTGACGCGGATAGAGCGTCTGGATCTCCGTTTTGCGCCCTTTACTGGCCTTCAGGCTCATTGACAGCCGGAGATCGCTCAGGTGCAGCCCCTTCCCGCCAAGCAGCGGAAACGCGGAGATAATGTCGTAGAATGGGGTTAAGCGATAGCTGCCGCCCGGCTGGAGGAAGATCGAGAAGTTTTTCGCGTGGCCATCGGTTGCGCCAATCAGCCACTGGAACACCATAAACTTCATAAAGTTATAGCGATCCTCGAGCGCCTCGCTGGATCCAACCAGAAAAGCCATAATCGCCCGAATGCCCGGCCCGCCGTCGGACTCATACTTAATCGATGACGGAATGCCGAAGGCCTGACACAGATCTTCCTGCGGTAAACGCAGCAGCACCGTCTTCTCCTGCGCCCAAC
The DNA here is from genome assembly GCF_000735435.1 of Klebsiella planticola ATCC 33531. Classification (GTDB taxonomy): domain Bacteria; phylum Pseudomonadota; class Gammaproteobacteria; order Enterobacterales; family Enterobacteriaceae; genus Klebsiella; species Klebsiella planticola. The sequence goes on from NZ_JMPP01000041.1 coordinate 127,392, forward strand.
GACGGTCGAAACGCTCAACCGCCAGCGCCCTGATGCTGGCGGTCTGGATAATGCTGGCGCGCGGAACGGCAAAACCCAGCGCCCGGGCCAGCGCCAGACACAAATATTCGTTATCTACGCTTTCGCTGAGATCCAGCACCGCATCCGGCTGTTTGATCTCGCCGATAGGCAGTTTAATGATATGGGTGGTCGGCGTGGTCCCCGTCGGTATACACCACTGCTCGCCGATTTTCAGCAGCGCGGTTTTCTCCTGGGCCCCGGCCACCGAGATCCTGAAATCATCGTGTTCGTTGACCATCCCGAGCGGTATATCCGACTGGTAGGCCGTCAGCAGCGCATCCAGGGCGTGGCTATCCAGCGCCTCCCAGCTCAACGCTCTCCGGGTTGCGTTTTCCCCTGGCGGGAGTAACGTGACCGCCCCGACGCTGTCGCGTCCGATCTCGGCCAGCAGATCAAAAGGCTGCTTTGAACGCGCCTGATAGCGCTTAACAATGCGGTCCCGCACCCGCGGGCTGTCCGGCAGCAGGTTGTCAAAATAGTTAAACACCGCATCGTCGGTGATGTTACCGTACTGCAGCGGGAGCGACAGAGAGAGCGGCCTGGCGCGAGGATTGCGCATCCACGCCTCTTCATAGCGAAAGAGATGGGCGCCGTTCGCCTGCTTGATAAGTTCGCCGACTCGCTCATTGTTCATCCATGTCACGAGAGTAGCCATTACCAGTCCAGATCCTGTGGGTTATCACTGCTATCGTTGGTATCCGGCGCATTTTTTTCGCAAATCGCCATCGACAGTTCCAGTGACTGTAAAATTTTAAACACCGTGGTTAACGTCGTTTTCTCGGGATGATTTTCAAAGTTAGAGACGGTAGCCTGTTTAATCCCCATACGCTGAGCCAGATCGCTCTGCGTCCACTGGTTTTTCTGGCGCACCAGCTTGAGATAGTTTGCCAGCTGAACCGGGCTGTATATTCCTGGTGAAGGGCTCATCATGTCTCCTTATCCTCTTCTGCGGATAAAATACTATTTATACCCTGTCGGGGATAATGTCAACCGGGTCACTCGCTGGCAACGTCATGTTATCCCCATCAAGGGATAAATATAAAAATATCCCCTAATGGGGATATTTCAGCTGTGTTTTAGACGAGCAGCGTGAGGGAAAGCACGGTACCGGACAGCGGGCTCAGCCGTCGACCAGCTCATCGTAGAAGGTCCGCAGACGCGAACGAAGATAGAGAACGGCTTTATGTTTGCGCGAGAGCAGCGCCTGTTCGCTGGCACCGCACTCTTCAGCCAGCTCCCTGTAGCTGTAGCCTTGCAGTTCGGTCTTCTCAAAGACCTCGCGCTGGGCGGCCGGCAGTTCGGAGAGCGCCTGATTCAGCGCATCCCAGAGCAGCTCTTTCAGATACTCCTCTTCCGGCGTTTGCGGTACGCCAAACAGCGTTTCTGAGAGCTCATCCTCCGGCAGATCGTCGTCCGGGTTCACGTAGCCCGATAAGGGCAGCTCGCGCTTTTTTCGCGCCCGATCGGTCATCTCGTTACGTGCCGCACGAAACAGCCAGGCCGCCACGTTCTCTACCGGCTGTTCCACGGTCATCAGCTGACAGGTGACTTCCTGCAGAATATCATCCGCATCGTCGCGCACCGGCGTCCGCCCGCGGATAAACGCTCTCAGCCGTGAGCGACAGGCGTTGATTGCCGATAGCAACAGCGACTCCCCGCCTGGCCCTGTTTTCATCTGACTCACTCGTCTGGCGTCGTTTTGACCGCGTCGTTTTGCGGCGGGGTGTTCTCCTCCCGACGTTCGCGCCAGCCGCAAGGCCCACGCGGGTCGCGAGGCGCGCGATGGTGGAAGCGCTGAATAAACTCTTCGCGCTGTTCCGGGCTCATCTTCATCCAGCGTTCATGCATCCGGCGACGCATCCCGAACATGCCGGGGCGAAAACCCAGGCCACCAAACAGAATACGCGATAGCGCCAGAATACCTAACGCCTGCCAGAAACCGATACTCTTGACGCCAAGAATGGCCGGCAGCAGCGCATTCCACAGCGACATCACCAGCAGCCCAAGAATCGCGATCAGCACCACGCCGATAATCAGCGGTTTAGCCATTCGATGATGGCCGAACCGGCGATCGCGCGCATAGCCGTGCATTCCAAAATCTCTCATCTGTGTGACCTCATTAACGTAGTAAAAAGTAACCTTGTGCCGAGGTAGACGAATGAGCGGCGGGAATATTGCTAAAAAAATAAAAAAAAAGCGGCATGTTGCGCAGTTCGATGGCAGTCAGCGCAAACGCGGTTAAAAGCTCATTGCTAAACCGACGCCATAGCCCCGGGTATTATCCCCGAACATATAGCGGGCGACGAGACGCGTGCGGCTGATGAACACGGGATACTGGCTGCTGTCGAGCTCCAGCCCGACCCCCAGAGAACTAAGACCGTTAAACCCAAGCTGCCCGCGCTGATCGCCCAGATATTCGGTATGCGCGCCTTCCAGCACGTAGCGCACCGGGCTTTTCAACAGCGTCCAGTCGGAAATGGGCGCGCGGCGGCGCAGATACAGCCCAATGTTTTCGGCGCTGGACTGTCCGCTGACGGCTTCCGGCGTGCTGCCAAAGGTTTGCAGGCTCATGCCGGAATAGCGCAGTTCAACATCGATATCCTGCTCTTTGGAGAACAGTTCGTAATCCAGCATCAGCGAACCGCCGAGCCCGTATGCATTGAGCCGTCCGCCGTCAAGAAATTTAAAATCCGCATTCCGCTTCTGCTCAATCAGCCGGCTGCCGATCCGCACGTCGCTGGCCATGGTCCCCAGCATAAAGTTAAAAATGGGCCGCAGGACCAGCGTACCGCCCCACCTATCGGTATACAGATTGAAGTCCCAGCCGATGCCGCCGGTACCGGTCAGACTGTTCCACTTCGCCGGAATATTGCGGCTGTCATCGCCGTTGCTCAGCACAAACTGCGGATCGTAGCGACTGTAGCCCAGCGTCCCTTCTAAATAGATCGGATAACGTTTACTCAGGGTCGCACCGCCGCCGAACTGGGTAATCGACAGCTGATTTTTCTCGTTGCTGCCGGAACCGATATTGAGGTCGCTGGCGGTGACATCGGGGACGACGGTGTAGCTCATCAGCATCAGCACGGCATCGGCGCGCTGTTTTAAATGGCTACCGTCAAGGGCAAAACAGCCCGGACTGACCAGCAATAAGGTCGCAGACAGAGTGCAGGCGCATGGCAAAGAAACCGTCATTTCTTATTTGAAACCTCACCCGAAGCTCAAAGGGTTACCCGAAACGCCCGGGCTGATAATGAAATACTGACCTGACGAAAACAGCGGATCGGTATGATAGTTCAGTATAGTGATAGTTTGATATCCATCCTGACGCGTCAACGCGCGGATCGACGCATTTTCTGGCCCGACCATCAGTCGCCCGCGCTCTCAGGCGCGCGTTGCAGGACAGCGGTTCAGGCGCTTTTTTCCGCCAGCCAGACCGTGCGACCACCGCAGTGCGGGTCGTTGACAACATGCTTCAGTAGTGCAAAACCGTGGGTTTCCAGCTGCCGGCGATACGCTTCCGGCGCCAGACTGGCGTGATAGAGCGCCTCCCCCTCAAACTGCCCGATAGCTTCCCCATCGTGGTTACCACTGGTAAACATCAGCGGCGCATGCGCACGGGCATGGGCCGCAAAGCGGGCAAACATCGCGCGCTGGGCGTCGCGGGTCAGATGGAAGAAGCTGTCCCACGCCAGCAGCGCGTCAAACTGCTGACCCAGCGCCAGGGTGCGCATATCCGCCACCGTCCACTGCTGATGCGCAAAATCCTGGCGGCAGCGGGCAATCATCGCCGGAGAGGAATCGATGCCGGTCAGCCGATATCCCCGGCGGATAAAGTAGGCCGCGACAGGCGTTCCGTTGCCGCAGCCAATATCGAGAATATGGCCGCCGGGTCTCACCCGCGCAAGAAACGTATCCAGCCAGGGTTGTTCAAACAAGTGGGTTGAACGTAGTTCCGCCCAGCGTCGGGCATGGCGCTCATACAGATCGATGATCTTCTCAGCGCACGGATTATCGAGGGGGGAAGGTTCCGGGGATGGCATAGGTTGTGGCTCCAGGTTTTTAATATTTTTCGACCAGATGAAGCTTTACCTGGTTTCGCCCTTCTTTCTTCGCGGCATACAGCGCTTTATCGACGCGATTAAACAGCTGATCGATCTCTTCACCCTCCTGATGTTCCGCGACGCCGATACTGACCGTCACCGTCCCGGCGTGCTCGGGGATATGATAACAGCTGACCGCGTGGCGAATCGCTTCCGCCATCGCCAGTGCCGGCGCGATTGTCGCACCGGGGAGAAATAATAAAAATTCCTCTCCTCCCCAGCGATAGATCTGGTCCTGAATTCTGGCGGCGGATTCAAGAATTCGGGAAATAGCCAGCAGCACCTCATCGCCTTTTTGGTGTCCGTAGCTATCATTAATCGCTTTAAAATTATCGACATCAACCAGCAGCAGGCAAAAACCGTCAGCATGAAATAACGAGGAATCAACAATACGATAAAACTCGCGTCGGTTAAGTAATCCGGTTAAAGGATCGTGAGTGGCCGCAAATTCAAGTTCTTCCTTCAGATTCACCTCTTCAGTAATGTCATGAATAATACACAGCATCAGCCGTATATGGTTCAGCACCACCGGCCCGGCATAGGTCTGAACATAGCGGAGAGAACCATCGGACAGAATATGGGTAAAATTAAGCGGCTTGTGGCCGCCGGGTAAGCTTGCCACGCTGCGCATAACGGGAAGCACGTCCCTTCCCAGGGTATTGATCTGCCAGGTATGGCGAGTGCGCATCTCATCGGCCGTGTAGTTATAAAACCGCAGCGCGGCGATATTCGCATCAATAATTCGCCCGTCCTGTTCAGGGTCGATCAACAGCATCGGGGCGGAACTGGTCATAAAAAAACGCGAGAAGAAACTATTGCTGCGCCGTTTGTAGGTATGCGCGGGGAGTGCCTTAAACGAGTCATTTTGCTGCAGGATCTTTACGGCTTCGAACAGAATTAATGTGTCATATTCTTCGGATTTAATCAGCGTGGTTTTACAATAAATCGGACTCAGACCTTCCGGGGTTTGAATGGTCCACACTTCAAATACTTCAGCAATATTTTTGAAGTAATACAGATAATTCTGCAGGCTGCGTTGCGGACAGCTGGAGAGCGTGCCTTTGCGCATTTCATCCAGCGACATCGCTCCACTCAGGGTTCTGGAGGCCTGATTACTGTAGACGACGACTTCTTTAAAAGGATGAACCACCCAGACAGGGGTGCTTAATAAATCAAAAATCATTAACTCTTTTAATAACATGCGGCCCTCCAGCGAACAGGCACCCCGCTTCTGAACGACGCTCTCATCGCCAATCTGGCCCAACGGCGTAAGCTAATGAAATGATGTCGAAAGTTCAGGCATGAGATCAAGACGCCGGAAGTATAGTTCCTTTTTGATTATGGAAAGTGTACCGGGAAAGCAAAACGGCGCTGCCGCGGACAGAAGCCAGGCATTCTCCCCGGCGCTCGCCGTTGCTGAATTATTTCTCGATACGCTCAAGCTGGGTTTGATCCGCCCGTTCGGCGCGATCGGCCAGTCCCTGGAACTGCCCGGGAGTATAGAAGGTCTCCGGTACCGGCAGCATCTGCATGTCCTGCCCCGGATGAATTTGCAACTGTCCAAGCGCGGGGAGCGAAAAGCCGCCCACCGTCTGCGGCAGGGTTAACCGCCAGGGCGTCGTCCTCTCGAACGGGACCGGCGTCGGCAGCCGATCGTCGCTCATATCGTAATTGCGTTTGAGCACCAGAAATTTATCCGGAACCCGCCGCTGGCTATTCCACCAGTCGCCATCCAGCTTGCGGAACATGCTTTCCGTTTCGCTGCGCGGAGCCACCATCAGTTTTACCAGCACCTTTTTCAGCGCGGCTTCCATTGCCTGGTTATAGTCGTCAACCGAACCGGCATGGCCGTGCAAAATGACGCTGATGGCCAGCCGGGCGCCCAGCAGATTAGAGTAGAGATCTTCCGGGGAAAAGGCGGAGATTTCCTCCGAAAACCCCGGAACTGACTGGAAGCCATTCCACTGCGCAATTTCATGCCATTGCGCAAGCTCATAGGCCAGACGGCCTGCGAGCCAGGCGGCAATCTCATAGCGCCGGGACAGGGCGGCCGGCGGCATAAAAGCATTGAGCTGGATCCGTCTGATGCCCAGCTCCTCGCTGTAGAAAATGCGCCCCGCTTGTCCAAGATGCGGGTAAATACGGGAGAAGAGATAAAAAGTATTATCCGCGGTATCGCGCACGTGGGCGATATCGATAAACCCGCCGCGACGGGTATAGATCAGCCCGTTTTCTTCTTCACTCAGTCCGACGAGGTTTTTTACCGCCCCCAGCGCGCTGTCGTTGTAGCGATGTTTACCCAGCGTATCGAGCGTCAGGACATTACCAATTTGATAGACCGGGATCGGCACCCCAATCGCTCTGACATGCAGGTCATAGCCAAACGCACAGCACGGACGCAGCGCTTCCGGCGGCGCCAGATGGCTGACCACCGGTTTGACCCGGGGAGCGGGAACGACCGGTAAGAGCGGATCCTTCGCGCACACCGAGAACGCGGCCGCCAGTAAAAATAACAAGCCATGACGCATCAACATTGTCTCCAGGACATAAACGGACGCTCGCAGGCGGCATCTTGCGAGGTTAAAAACGGTATTCTCCGGCGACAAAGAAGCTATTACGTTCGTTAAAACCAAACTCGGTTAAGACGTTAAAGTTCTGTGTAATTTCATATTGCGCCCCCACCAGCATGTTCCACGGTGAAGAGAGCCGCTGCTTCACGTCAAACTTGCCCTGATCGTCTTTATTGACCGCGGCAATGAGCGGCTGGAGTTCCGGCGGCATATGCAGATCGGAGAGATTGCCTTTGAACTCCTGCTGCACGTTCTGGTACATACTGCCCACCCAGATACTTAAGTTTGACGGGCCAGCGATGCCTTGTAAATTAAAGCGATAGCCAATGCGCGGCGACACGGTAGTGGCCGAGATTTTACCGTCAAGGATATCGAAGTCGGTACGGGTATAGTTGGTATCGATCAGGCCGAACCAGTTGCCATAGCCGCCGGCGAGGGTAAACCCGGTTCCCCAGGTGGTGCCTTTAAAATCGAGCGCAAAATCAATATCCTGCAACTGTCCGTTTTCATGGAGTCGATGTACGGATCCGGCAATTATTCGGTCGATCCCGGTATATTTTGAGGGATCGGCGTCAACCGACACTTTTGATAGCGACGATCCGCTGGTATGCCCGGCGATGCCGTAGATATTTAAAAAAGGAAACACCCACATATCCAGACGCAGGTTCTCGGTCTTGCTCTTCTGCCGCGTATGTCCCGCATCGATGGCGAACATATCGCCCGGTATCGGATGATTTCCGAGCTTCAGTCCGGAAAAAGAGATACTGTCGACCAGGATATCCTGGCGAATATTCATATAGCTTAAATTAACCCCGAACGGCAGCGGGATCGAGTATCCACGCGCCCTTGCCTCATCACCCCAAATCGGAAAATAGCTGTCGTTACTGCTGCCGGAACTGTCGGTCGTGCTGGCCCCCCAGGCGGTGCCCGACGTTAACAACAACGTAAGTACGATTTTAGTCCATCTCATTTTTTTCTCATCTGACCTTAAAGTCCGGAACCCACATTAAAATAAAGCGCCTGTTCATGTTCGCTGAAGGCGATATCAATCCCCGTCTGTAATCCATACTGGCGCGCTATCAGGTAGCGAAACCCGGTCCCCCACGCCACGTCGGTTTGCTCCCACAGAGAATGGGCTTCGTCAGCGGCGCTGCCGATACCGACAAACCCTTGCAGGATCCAGCGCGGCTGAAATTCCCAGGCAAGCTGAGTCTGCGCCGTACTGACATAATCGCCCTGATAGCGGTAACGAGAAATCCCGCGTAATTCGATATACGGGCGAGCCATTGGCGTCAGGCGCTTATCATGGTGGGTCAACGACTGGTAGTTGCCAGCCACGGCGAGCGTCAGCGTGCGACTCAGTGGGATGTAGTATTTCCCATCTACAGAGAACTGATCGTAATGATAGTCGCCACCAAGCAATGAACGGAAAAATCGATACTCGCTTTGTACCGATAACCCCTTCTTAGGGTAGAAAAAATTATCCGTAGTGTCATATTCCGCCACCACGCCCAGCGCCGATGACGCGCTCTCCTGACCCAGCACCTGCTGCCAGACCCGATTAACGACCGGGTTATCGGCGGAAACCTCGGTTTTCGCATACACCTGAGAGGCGCCGACAAATATCGGCGTGTCGCCGACGCGAAACAGCAGTTTTTGCAGACCGCCATAGCCGCGGGTCTGCGAGTGGATAGCGGTATTTTTATTAAAACTGCTCAATCCGTCGGAATAGATATCCAGTTTAATATTGGCGTAGCCCAGCAGCACCAGATAGCGAATACGGTCATTATTCCAGGTATGCCGGTGGCCGCCGCCGACGAACCAGGTCCCGTTCTGCGTTCCGCCGCCGCCAAAAGCGGTGATCGGCGGCGGAATAAAATTATCGCCATCCCGCGTCCCTTTACCGTGCAAAAAGAGACCAAACAGCCCCCCGCCATAGCCCACCGCCGGCTCGGTTATCGCCATCGGCACCGGCAGGAATCCGTACGGGTTATCCTGCAGATAGCGGCTCATATCCAGCATGCCATCTTCGGGATCGAACAGTTCGGCGCAAGCGGCGGGAAGGGAAAGTGGCACGAGGAGCGCCAGCAATATGGTCGGTAGCGAAAACGTCATGCACTCTCCGGCGTCGTGATGGGTTCTGAATGCCCATGTAGCTGAAGAATAATGGGTTTCATGGTAATAAAAAATATATCCTATGGTGCCATGAACGACCAATTTTCGGTCGGCGGTTTTTTTTAATTCTGGACAAATTAGCCAGCGAAAAGGGCATAGAAAGCCAATTAGCTGTAGCAAAATTATGCCGGCGCTGAGTATTTAGCCACCCGGATGAGTGACAGTGTCACATAATCTGGCACGAATTCGCCCGCGGCCGGGATTGTAATCAAAAAGTGAATGCCGTATAACATGGCGCAACCGAGGGGTGTCCCGTGAGGGCTGAGATGGCGTAAGCCGAACCCTTTGAACCTGATCTGGGTCATGCCAGCGAAGGGACGGGTCGGCAATTTTGCCAGTTTACCGCCATTGCCTGTTCATACTTCCGCACACCCGGATCTCCCCCGCAATCAGGAGGTCCTGTGATTCTGCCGATCTTTACCCAGGGTATTTATGGTCGTCTGCGCCAGCAGGCGGGATGCGACTGGGAACAATACGTTGCCCATCCTTTTCTCCGCCAGCTTGCCGAGGGTACCCTGCCCGAACGCGCCTTCCGCCGCTATCTGACTCAGGACTACCTGTTCCTGATCCACTTTGCCCGTAGCTATGCCCTGTTGGTCAGCAAACTGCGCACGCTCCCGGAGATGCGCGCCGCGGCCGCCTCAATGAACGCGATTCTTGGCGAACTGCCGCTGCACGTCGGCTATTGCGCGGGCTGGGGGCTGGACGAAGCGACAATGGCCGCCGAAAGCGAAGCGCCGGAGACGGTGAACTATACCCGCTACGTGCTGGATATCGGTCACTCCGGCGATGCGCTCGATCTGCTGGTGGCGCTGATGCCCTGCGTGGCAGGCTATGCGGAAATCGGCCTCGGATTGCTCGACAATCCGGCCACCCGACTCACCGACAACCCCTATGCCTCCTGGATCCGTAACTACGGCGATGCGGGCTATCTTGACGGCGTCACGGCGGCAATCGATCTGCTGGAGCGCGTCTGGCAGCAGCGCGGCGCCGAATCGCGCGTCGCAGAGCTGAGCGCCATCTTCACCACGGCCACCCGTCTGGAAGCCAACTTCTGGCAGATGGGACTGAATGCCGCGGCGGTCGCTCAGTGACGGCTCCGACTATTGCGGTGCGGGAATTAAGCCTGCGCTTCGGCTCGCGGGTCATTTTTGACAAGTTGTCGTTTGATATTCCCGCTGGAGAGTGGGTTTCGCTGCTGGGGGCCAGCGGTGCCGGAAAAACCAGCCTGCTGCGAATTATCGCCGGACTGGCCGCCCCCACCCACGGTCAGGTTCAGGCCAGCGACGGTCGCCCGCTGGCCCCTCGTCTGGCCTGGATGGGGCAAAAGGATCTGCTCTATCCGTGGCTAAGCGTGCGCGACAACGTGGCGCTTGGCGCCCGCCTGCGCGGAGAGCGCGTCGATCGGCAGCGGGTTGCGACGCTATTAGAGCAGGTGGGTCTCAGCCACTGCGCCGACGATCGTCCGGCGTCGCTCTCCGGCGGCATGCGTCAGCGGGCGGCGCTGGCGCGCACGCTGTATGAAGATCGGCCGATCGTGTTAATGGATGAGCCTTTTTCTGCGCTGGACACCCTCACCCGCACGCGTATCCAGACCCTGGCAGCGGAACTGTTGACTCAGCGTACGGTGGTGCTGATTACCCACGACCCGATGGAAGCCTGCCGGCTCAGCCATCGCCTGCTGGTGCTCTCGCCGCCGCCAGGCGGCATTGATGACTCCCATCATCTGACGGGGATACCGCCGCGGGCGCCGGACGATCCGGTGCTGCTGAAGGGACAAGCCGCGCTGCTGCAACAGCTGATGAGGGCCAACGGATGAGAGGGAAACTTTTCCGCGGCGGCGTCGTGTTCTGCGGCCTGCTGATATTTTGGTGGCTGCTCAGTCGCAGCGGTATCCCTGCATTCCTGCTGCCGTCGCCATCGGCAGTGGCTGCCGCCCTGTGGAACAACCGCAGCTGGCTGGGCTGGCACACGCTGGTTACCTTGAGCGAGATCCTCAGTGGCCTGACGCTCGGGGTGCTGCTCGGCGTGGTGTTGGCCCTGTGCATGATGATCTCGCCGCGCCTACAGCGCTGGCTGATGCCGCTGGTGCTGACCAGCCAGGCGATTCCGGTTTTCGCCCTCGCCCCGCTGCTGGTGCTGTGGTTTGGCTTCGGGATGAGCGCCAAAGTGATGATGGCGGTTCTGGTGATTTTCTTCCCCGTGACGTCGGCATTTTTTGACGGCCTGCGGCGGGTCAATCACGACTACCTCGATCTGGCCCGTACGATGGGCGCCTCGTCAGGAGCGCAGCTCCGACATGTTCGCCTGATGGCCGCCCTGCCGGCGCTGGGTTCCGGCCTGCGAATGGCCGCTGCCGTGGCGCCAATCGGCGCGATCATCGGCGAATGGGTCGGTTCCGCCGAAGGACTGGGCTATGTGATGCTCAATGCGAACGCGCGCATGCAAACCGATGTCTGCTTTGCGGCGCTGTTTATTTTAGTACTGCTGACCATTCTGCTATGGCTGGCAGTGGATGCTCTATTACACCGGCTGATCAACTGGACACCGGAATAAGGAATAATCATGCGTAAACCCGTTTTCACCGCCATCACATTAACCGCGCTTATCAGCGGACAGGCGATGGCCAACGAGAAGCTGACCCTGGTGCTGGACTGGTACATCAACCCGGACCATGCGCCGATTATGGTGGCGGAACAGATTGGCGCCTTTAAAGCGCAAGGACTGGACGTTAAGATCGTCCCGCCGTCTGACCCGGCCCTGCCGCCGCGTCTGGTGGCCGCCGGTCAGGCGGATCTGGCTATCACCTATCAGCCGCAGGTGCACTTTTTCGCCGATGAGGGTCTGCCGCTGGTGCGGGTCGGTACCTTGATTAACTCGCCGTTGAACACGGTCATCGCCCTGGATAAAAGCATCAAAACCCCTGCTGACCTGAAAGGCAAAAAAGTCGGCTATTCGGTCAGCGGTATCGAGCAGGCTACGCTGGCGACGATGGCGCAACATGCCCATATCGATCCGCAAAGCATCAAGCTGATTAACGTCAATTTCCAGTTGACCAGCGCCCTGTTGGCCGGCCAGGTTGACGCGGTGATTGGCGGCTATCGTAATATTGAAGCGCTGGAGCTCAAGCTGCAGGGTAAAGACCCGCAGGTGATGAATGTCGAAGATTTCGGCGTTCCGGCCTACGACGAGCTGGTGATTGTCGCCAATCGCGATGAAATTCACGCGGCCAAAATCAAAAAGTTCCTCGTCGCGCTGCAGGAGGGAGTGACCTATCTGCGAGCGCATCCGCAGGAAACCTGGCAGGCTTTTGCCGCCGCTCATCCGGAGCTGAATACCGAACTGAACCAGCAGGCCTGGCAGCAGACGGCCCCCCTGTTTGCCGGCAATCCCGCGGCGCTGGATAAGGCCCGCTACGAGGCTTATGAACAGTTTTTATATAACAACAAGTTGGTTAAAAAAATCACACCTTTAACTCATTATGCGGTCGAACTGCATTGAGTAACCATACTGCTGACGGAAGAATTTCCGTCAGCTACTTTAGCGAAGCGGTAATAAAACCCGGCAGTTTCCCTCACTAAGAATTACACTTTTAATGGTTTTATAACACTTTAAATAAATCATATAAATCAATGTATTACCATTGATTTGCGTTGTGTAAAAATAACGTAAAAATACCTCAATAAATAAAACATTGAATGACGATTTAAAAAGCCATATATTGTGCGCGCTTTATGAATGGCGATTCATTTTCTAAAACCAATTATTCAACCAGTGTTCAACCGTAACGCTGGTTGTGGGAGTGATATGATGACGGATAAAGTCCGTATTGATACTTTAAGTGCAGATTTATTGGACGCGAACAACGAAACCTTTTTGGCCCGTCAGGCTGAATTCGAATCGAACGTCAGGAGTTACCCGCGCAAGCTGCCTCTGGCTATCGCAAAAGCGGAAGGCGTGTGGTTAACCGATGCGGATAACAAACAGTACCTGGATTGCCTTGCCGGCGCGGGTACCCTCGCTCTTGGTCACAACCACCCTGATGTGCTGCAAAGCATCCAAAGTGTCATTACCAGCGGCTTGCCGTTACATACCCTCGATCTGACTACCCCGTTAAAAGATCGCTTCTCCGAATACCTGCTCTCATTACTGCCGGGAGAAGGTAAAGAATATTGCCTGCAGTTCACCGGCCCGTCCGGCGCTGACGCCGTAGAAGCGGCGCTGAAGCTGGCGAAAAAATACACCGGCCGTTCTTCGGTTATTAGCTTCTCCGGTGGCTACCACGGTATGACCCACGGCGCGCTGTCGGTAACCGGCAACCTGTCACCGAAAGAAGCGGTCAATGGCATGATGCCAGAAGTGCAGTTTATGCCCTATCCGCATCAGTACCGCTGCCCGCTGGGTATCGGCGGCGAAGCGGGCGTGAAAGCGCTGACCTACTACTTCGAAAACCTGATCAACGACGTGGAAAGCGGCGTGCGTAAACCGGCGGCGGTGATCCTCGAAGCCGTTCAGGGCGAAGGCGGTGTGAACCCGGCTCCGGTTGAGTGGTTGCAGCGCATCCGCAAAGTGACTCAGGAACACGGCATTCTGCTGATCATCGACGAAGTTCAGGCTGGCTTTGCCCGTACCGGTAAGCTGTTTGCCTTCGAACACGCCGGCATTGAGCCGGACATTATCGTGATGTCGAAAGCCGTCGGCGGCGGTCTGCCGCTGGCCGTTCTGGGTATCAAGAAGCAGTTTGATGCCTGGGAACCGGGCCACCATACCGGCACCTTCCGCGGCAACCAGCTGGCGATGGCCACCGGCTTGACCACCCTGCGTCACCTGAAAGATAACGATATTGCTGGCAAAGTGGCCGCGCAGGGCGAATGGCTGAAAGGCAAACTGGCCGATATGCAGAAGCGTTTCCCGGTCATGGGTCACATTCGCGGTCTGGGTCTGATGATCGGGATTGAGATCGTCAACCCGAACGGCGAGCAGGATCATATGGGCTGCTACCCGGCTGACGGCGCGCTGTCCGCCCTGCTACAGAAGAAATGTTTCGAAGCGGGCCTGATCCTCGAACGCGGTGGCCGCGGCGGCTGCGTCCTGCGTCTGCTGCCGTCGCTGCTGATCAGCAACGCCGAGCTGGAAATTTTCCTCGACAAATTTGAACAGGCCATGCTGGCCGCCGGTGTCAAACCGGTCTGAGTGGAGCGAGTGACCGCAATGTCCAAATTGAATCCGATTCTTGCTGCTTCGCCGCAAAGTATTGAGGCTTATCAGCAGGCGATCGCCCAGACCAGCCAGGCCGTCGCGCAATGGTTGCAGCAGCCTGAGATGTATCAAGGTAAAAGCGTCGCCGAACTGCGCGAGCGCATTACCCTTGAGTTCACCGAGCAGGGTCTGGGTAACCAGGCGGCGATTGAACGTGCGATCGAGTACTTCCTGAAAGACAGCCTGTCGGTACATCACCCGCAGTGCGTGGCGCATCTGCACTGTCCGAGCCTGGTGGTTAGCCAGGCGGCGGAAGTGCTGATTAACGCCACCAACCAGAGCATGGACTCCTGGGACCAAAGCCCGTCGGCGACCATCATTGAGATGAAGCTGATCGAATGGCTGCGTGCTCAGGTCGGTTACCCGGCCGGCGACGCCGGCGTCTTCACCAGCGGCGGCACCCAAAGCAACCTGATGGGGCTGATGCTGGCGCGCGATGCCTTCTTCGCTCGTCAGGGGCACTCCATCCAGCAGGACGGTCTGCCGGGTGACGTGCGTCAGTATAAAGTGCTGTGCTCTGAAAATGCCCACTTCTCAGTGCAGAAGAACATGGCGCTGATGGGCCTCGGCTACCGCGCCGTGACGCTGGTGAAAACCGACGAATTTGCGCGGATGGACGTCGCTGACCTGAAAGCGAAAATTGCCGAAGCGCAGGCTAACGGCGAGCAGATCATGGCGATCGTCGCCACCGCCGGCACTACCGACGCGGGCGCTATCGACCCACTGCGTGCTATCGCCGGCGTAGCGGCGGAACATCAGATCTGGCTGCACGTGGATGCGGCATGGGGCGGCGCGCTGCTGCTTTCTGAGCAGTACCGCGACTATCTGGACGGCATTGAGTGCGTGGACTCCATTACCCTGGACTTCCACAAACAGTTCTTCCAGACCATCAGCTGCGGCGCGTTCCTGTTAAAAGACGCGCGCCACTACGAGCTGATGCGCTACCAGGCGGCCTATCTGAACTCCGAGTTCGATGAAGAACACGGCGTGCCGAATCTGGTCTCCAAATCGCTGCAGACCACCCGCCGTTTCGATGCCCTGAAGCTGTGGATGGGTCTGGAAGCGCTGGGTCAGAAACAGTACGCGGAGATCATCGATCATGGCGTGACCATGGCGAAAAACGTCGCGCAATACGTTACATCTCAGCCGACGCTGGAGCTGGTCATGCAGCCGCAGCTGGCGAGCGTGCTGTTCCGCTCTCGTCCGGCGCAGATGGCCGGCAGCGATGATGC
The DNA here is from genome assembly GCF_000735435.1 of Klebsiella planticola ATCC 33531. GTDB lineage: Bacteria > Pseudomonadota > Gammaproteobacteria > Enterobacterales > Enterobacteriaceae > Klebsiella > Klebsiella planticola. The sequence continues at coordinate 142,788 of NZ_JMPP01000041.1, forward strand.
CGCTATCGCCCTGCTCAACCAACGCGTCGGGGATGCGCTGCTCGATTCCGGTCGGGCAAACGTCGGGGTGACCGAGCACAACGGCATGACCTGCCTGAAGCTGACGCTGCTGAACCCGATCGTGACGCTTGAGGACGTGAAGGTACTGCTGAATCTGGTGGAGCGCACCGCGCAGGAATTGCTGGCGAAGTAACATCCTTGAGCGGGACGGTAGTTGACTGCCGCCCCGCTCAACACTCTTTGTGGCGAAACTTGCTGAAAAAAGCCGATAACTGACCTTATCGGCTTTTTTATCTCGCTCTGCGGACCAGAAATAAGTGACACTGTCACGATTAAATTACTGACCGGGCTACTGATGAGCTGTCAGGCCATCCTCTGACCGCTGCAACGCAGCGCCAGCGAGACTTTTACCCCACTCAGGCTCTCGCCTCTTGTAACAACTGCTGGATCATCTTCTCCTGCTGCACATAGTCCCCTTCGCCAAAAGCGGTGTAGCGCAGCTTGCCCTTTGCATCAGCAGGCCAATACTGAGGAGAGTTCCGCCTGCGGCGGCAGCGGTTTGGCGCCGATGTGCTGGCTGCCAATCAGATACCCGCTCACCGAAACCAGTGATTTAACCCGCTCCGGCCACAGCGCCGCCATGATATCGGCCGTACGCGCCCCCCAGTCAAACCCGGCCACATCGGCCCGTTTTATCTGCAAGGCGTCCATCAGGTGAAGAATATCTGCCGCCATGGCCGAGGGCTGTCCGTTGCGCGGCGTATTTGCAGAGAGAAAACGGGTGGTACCATAGCCACGCAGATACGGCACGATGACGCGGAATCCTTGCTTTGCTAACGCTGGCGCGACCGCCGCATAGCTATGAATGTCATATGGCCAGCCGTGCAGCAGGATAACCGGCTGACCGTCACGCGGACCGATATCGACATAGCCGATATTCAGGTCGCCGGCCTGAATCTGTTGAACATGATCGAATGCACTGGCATCGTCCGCCGCGCAAACGCCGGCTGACCACAGAGCTGACAGCGCCAGCATCAGCGCGCTACCGTTACGGATCCGAGATAATCTGTTCATAAAGCCACCTGTTAACTGAAAGAGAAGAGAGGACGCAGACAGTTAACCAGCGTTTTGTATACGGCATATGCGCAGAAAGGCGGGGTTTTGTATCGCGATGTATTGCTCCCCCTGCAGATACATTGGGATACAGACGGAAGGACCACTGTGCGGGCTAACGCCTACGTTCAGCCCTCAGCGGCCTGTTAGGCGTGTGGAACGTCCGGCTCCAGATAGTTGGCCACGAAGCGGGTTAATATTCCCGCCGCGACCGGACATGCCTCCACCTGATCCAGCAGTTGCCGGGGATCGATTCCCTCTCTCCGTAGTACCTCATCACGATAGTGGATCAATGAACGCGCAATTTCAGGGGTAAATTCCGGATGGAACTGCGTGGACAGCGCATGGCGGGTATAGCGCACTATCTGGTGGGGATCGTGCGCTGATGCGGCCAGCACCGTCGCATCCGGCGGCAGCCTGACGACCGTTTGCAGATGGCTGAGGTGCGCAGGGAAATGGGCCGGCCGGTCGCTTAACAGCGGGTCCGTTCGTCCGGCAGCGGAAAGCGTAATCGCCTTGCATCCCGTTTCGCGTCCTGCCGGATGATACGCCACCTCGCCGCCGAGCGCGTCGGCCATCAGCTGATGACCGTAGCAGATACCAAATAATGGCATCTCCACCGCCATCGCCGAACGGATCCACGCGGCGGTTTTCTCGCTCCACGCCAGCCGATCGGTGACCATCGCCCACGAGCCGGTCATCACCGCCACGGTCTGGCTATCCGGAGCGGGCAGCGTTTCCCCCGCATAGACACGCACGGTGGCGATCTGCTGACGCCAGGGCGCAAGCAGCCGACCAAACCACCGCGGAAGATCGCCATGTTCGGCCTCAATTTCCGCCGGCGGCGCGCCGGTCTGCACAATAAGAAGTTTGTTTCTCAACGCCATAGCCCGTTCCCCTTCGATGCTTTCTACAGTCCTTTCACTATGGAGAAAGGCGGCTGTTTCGACAAATAACCAATCTCTATGAGTGACACCCTGCGGGAATAAGCGCTGCAGAGCAAAGAAGTGCAAACGTAAACCTCGCCCGGCCAGCACAACGCCGGGCGATACTCTCCTGCTCTACTGCGCGTCGGCGCTGTCTATCTGCGGAACGCTGGCTTCAGCCCCTTGCGCAATATCAGGCGCGTTGGCCGGATCAAAGATGTGGTCAAGGATAGCGCGCGCCGTTGGCCCGGCGACAACGCCGTCGCCGCCGCCGTTTTCCAGAATCAGCGCCATCGCCACCTTTGGATGCTGATACGGAGCAAACAAGGTATAGAAGATATGATCGCGTAATCTGACCGGGATCATCTTCGCATTGTAGGTCTGATTCTCCTTCAGACTGAAGACCTGCGAAGTACCGGACTTCGCGGCAATCTGATACGGCGCGGTATGAAACAGTTTATAACCGGTGCCGTTAGGCAAGTTAGCCATGCCGTACATCCCGTTGCGCACGATGCCCCAGTACGGCGATTTCGGATCGCCCACCTGCGGCGTATTGTTCGGCGGCTGATAGCGCTCAACCTTATTGCCGCGCTTCATGGAATAGAGCAGATGGGGATTTTTTACCTTGCCGTTGTTGAGCAGCGTCGTCAGCGCCTTCACCATCTGGACAGGCGTAGCGATCCAGTAGCCCTGGCCGATCCCGACCGAAATGGTGTCCCCCTGATACCACGGCTTTTTATGCACCTTCTGCTTCCACTCGCGGCTCGGCAACACCCCGGCATACTCTTCATTCAAATCAATCCCGGTCAACTGCCCGTAGCCAAACTTGCTCAGCCAGCTGTGAATGCGGTCAATGCCCATTTCAAAGGCCACCTGATAGAAGAAGGTGTCCGCCGACTCCTCAATCGCCTTGGTCACGTTCAGCATCCCATGCCCGGTTTTCAGCCAGTCGCGATAGCGGCGCTGGGTACCGGGTAGCGTCCAGGTCGGCGCACCGAAAAAGGTCGTGGTAGGGGTAATCACGCCAGCGGAAAGTGCCGACAGCGCCATATAGGGTTTCACCGTCGATGCCGGCGGATAGAGCCCCTGGGTCACGCGGTTAATCAGCGGGCGGTCCGGGTTATCGAGCAGAGAACGGTAGGCCTTATAGCCAATCCCTTTCACAAACGGATTCGGGTCATAGCTGGGACTGGAGACCATCGCCAGCACCCCGCCGTCGCGCGGATCGACCGCCACCACCGCCGCACGCTGCCCCTTCAGCACCCCTTCAATGTACTGCTGCAGGTGCAGATCCAGCGTCAGGTAGATATCCTTCCCGGCCACCGGCGGCACCTCTTTCAGCAAACGCACCACGCGACCATGGTTATCGACTTCCACCTCCTGATAGCCGGTGGTGCCGTGGAGCTCTTTTTCGTAATAGCCTTCAATACCCTGCTTGCCGATATTATGGTCGGCGGCATAGTTCTCCGCCTCGCCGTTTTTGGCCAGCCGTTGCAGGTCGCTGTCGTTGATTTTCGATACATAGCCGACCACGTGCGCCAGCTGGGCACCGTAGGGGTAGTCGCGCTGCTGGTAGCTCTCCACCGTTACGCCTGGAAAACGAAACTCGTTCACCGCAAAGCGTGCCACTTCAACATCGCTCAGGGCCGACTTCAGGGTCACCTGCTTGTAGCGACCGTTGTGGTGCATATCATCGCGGAAACTGGCGATATCATCGGGGGTCAAATCCACTATCGGGGTCAATGCGTTCAGCAACGCGGTCATATCGGCAATTTTGCTCGGGATCACCTGCAGGCGGTAGAGAGTGATGTTCTGTACCAGCGGGATACCGTTGCGATCGAAAATAAGCCCACGGTCTGGCGCGATAGGCAGCATTTTAATGTCATTCTGATTCGATCGGGTCTGATAGAAATCGTGCTGCTTAACCTGTAAACGGTAGAGGTTAAAAATCAGCACGCCAAAGCAGACCACCACCAGTAGAAACGCGATCGCGGCACGACGAATAAACAGCATCTCTTCCGCTGAGTGATCGCGAATTTCATCTCTCAATAGGGTCATTAGCGGCAATTCACTTGAGTTTGAATAAAGGGCGAAAAAAGAAAAAGCGCAGCAGAATAGCGTTATCGAGGCGCCAGCCCTACAGAAAGGTTGCTAATGATTTAGCAGAAATGTTTCAGCATGTTAGATGCCGGACAGGCGCTAGCCCCACCAGGGGATGAAATGGGTGTGACATTGTCACAAAAGGGCCTCTGTCCGCTGAAGACAGAGGCCCTGGGGTCAGCCGCGGGTCAGCCAGGCCCGCCAGCCTCCGTAGGCGGTAATGTCGGTGGCCCCCTGCAGACCGTATCCTTCGCAGATAAAACCGCTCAACCAGCGTCCGTCGGACAGTTCGACTTTGCCTAGCCCCAGCGGTGCGGGAATGGCCGCCAGCAGTGAGCCCAGCTCAGACGAAGGCAGCTCCCAGACCTCCACGGCGATGGCCGCGCCGTCGTTTTCGTCACGCACCATCCCCGGACGGCGCCCGTCGGCCAGCGCATACAGCCGATAGCGCGGGGCGCTGTGCATGGCCGTCAGCAGACGCCCGCCCCGCTCCCGCAGTTGCCCGTTCAACGCCAGGCCGTCAAGATGGGCGCCGCAGACCACCAGCGGCATGCGATCGTGGCTGCCGGTGGCCGCAGGCAAGGCAGCGTCCAGCTGGCTCCCGCCGACCAGCGGTAGTGGCTGCACGCGCTGGAAAGCGTCGGCCACTCCGAGAAGGTACTGGTCGGTGAAGGCCCGGCCGAACAGGGTGACGCCGGAGGGCAAACCGTTTGCCAGAAAACCGACCGGCACATTCACCGCCGCATAATCCAGCAGGTTCATAAAGTTGGTGTAGTAGCCGAGATCGGCATTGCGCTGCACCGGCTCGGCCTCCAGTTCAGCCAGCGTCACCGGGCGCGGACAGGTCGGGGTCAGGACGCAATCCAGCGTTTCAAGGATCGCGTCACACTGCGCCTTATACGCCTGCAGCTGGTACATTGCCCTGAAGGTCGTCACCGCGTCGGTACCCGGCGCTTTCGCCAGCACGTCGCGAATCACCGGCAATACCGCCTCCGGCTGCTGCTCGATTAGCGCGCCCACCACCGCATACCGTTCCGCCACCCACGGGCCGTCGTACAGCAGGCGCGCGGCGGCAAGAAACGGCGTCATATCGAGGTTGACCGGTACGCCGCCAAGGGCAATGAGCCGCGCTTTGGCCTGCATAAACAGCGCCTCGCTCTGCGCACAGCCAAGGAAATTCAGCGTCTGCGGCACGCCGAAGCGAAATCCCGGCGTCGGGACGCCGAAGGCCTGACGGCTGTTCCACTGCGGGTTGCGGCGACTGTAGGCGTCTCGCGGATCCGGCCGTGCGGTCAGGGCCAGCAGCCGACTGGCCTCGTCGGCGGTGGCAGTAAAGAATGTCGTACAGTCGAGGGTCCGACAGGCCGGCACCACCCCGGCGGTAGAGATCAGCCCCTTGCTGGCCTTCAGCCCCATCAGGTTATTCAGTGAAGCCGGGACTCGTCCGCTGCCGGCGGTGTCCGTTCCGAGGGCGAAGCTGGCCACCCCGAGCGCCACAGCCAGCGCTGAACCGGCGCTGGATCCGCCGGAGGGATAATCCGCATGATAAGCGTTACGACAGCGGCCGTAGGGCGAACGCGTTCCGTTTAGGCCGGTGGCAAACTGATCGAGATTGGTTTTGCCGACCGGAATAGCGCCGAGGGCAATCAGCTGGGCCACGACAGTGGCATCCTCAGTCGCGGTGCGGGCAAAGGCCGGACAGGCAGCGGTGGTGGCAATGCCCGCAAGATCGATATTATCTTTGATGGCGAACGGCACGCCGTACAGCGGTAGCGTCTCCGGCGCAACCGTATCCAGCGCCGCCAGCCAGGGCTCCTGCTCCTCCGCCGTCAGTATATGAATAAACAGCTGATACTCCGGATTCAGCGCCTGCGCCTTCTGGCGGAGATCGGCCAGCAGCGCCCGCGGGGTCAATTCGCCGCGGCGGTAAGCCTCTGCGAGGGTCGCAAGGCGTAAATCAAAGGTTGGCTGACTCATACGTTCTCCTCCAGGATCACCGCCACACGTTGCCCGGCGCGTACCGACGCCCCCGGCTGAACATTCATCTGTTGCACCACGCCGTCGCACGGCGCCAACAGCGGGATCTCCATTTTCATTGACTCCAGCACCACCAGAACGTCGCCGGCGCGAACATGACTCCCCGCGGCGGCCTGCACTTGCCACAGATTGCCGGAGATCGGACTCTCCACGCCCTGCTGTCCGCGCTGCAGCGGCGCCTCGTCACCCGCGTCAGCCGCTACCTCCTGGCTATCGAAATGCGCCTGGCCGCTGGCTATCCAGCGCTCGCGTTCCTCATTGAAGGCGCGCTGCTGATGCTGGCGAAAAGCGTCGATACTTACCGCTTCCCGCAGCAGAAACTGCTGGTACTCCGCCAGCCGCAGGGTACTGTGCTCAATGCGCAGCGGATAGCGGCCAAGCGGGAAATCGCGGCGGATCTGTTGCAGTTCATCGGCAGAAACCGGGTAGAAACGCAGCTGGTCGAAGACGCGCAGCAGCCAGGGTTTACCGGCGAAGTCGGCGACCTCGTGATAGCGATTCCACATCTGCAACGTACGGCCGACAAACTGGTAGCCCCCGGGACCTTCCATACCATAGACGCACAGATAGGCTCCGCCGATCCCCACCGAGTTTTCCGCCGTCCAGGTACGCGCCGGATTGTATTTGGTGGTCACCAGTCGATGACGCGGATCGAGCGGCGTCGCCACCGGCGCGCCAAGATAGACATCGCCCAGCCCCATCACCAGATAGCTGGCGTCGAACACCGTCTGCCATACCGCCTGTTCGTCCGGTAAGTCGTTAATCCGGCGGATAAATTCGAGGTTGCTCGGGCACCATGGTGCGTCGCGCCGCACGGTCGTCATGTATTTATCGATAGCCGTGCGGCAGGCCGGGTCGTCCCACGACAGCGGTAGATGTACCACCCGGGTCGGAACCTGCAGATCGTCGCTGACACACACCGCCGCCCACTCCACGCTCACCCAACTCAACAGCGCGTCAAGCGTCAGGGTTTCCGGCTGGAAATGAATTTGCAAAGAACGAATACCCGGCGTCAGATCAATTACCCCCGGTCGGGAGCGGCTCTCCAGCGCCTGCATCAGAGCATGAATGCGAAAACGCAGCACCAGATCGAGCTCCGCCTCTCCCGCTTCCAGCAGCAGATGGGTATCGCCGGAAAGACGGGCCACCAGACGCTTATCTGCTTCTGCGCAGCTCATCACCACGGGGGAAGTTAACGGCGCGGGCTGCCACGCAACAGGCATCGCCTCAAGCGTCGCCAGCTCATCCCGGTAGCCTGCCGCCAGTCGACGGGCCGTAGACAGATCCACGGCAACAAAACGCACCTTGTCGCCGGCTTTCAGTTGCCCCAGCTGCCAGAGATCGGCTTCAATCACCGTCACCGGGCAGACGAAACCGCCGAGGCTCGGGCCGTCCGGGCCAAGAATAACCGGCATATCGCCGGTAAAATCAACCGCGCCGACGGCATAAGGATTATCGTGAATATTCGACGGATGCAGTCCCGCGTCGCCGCCGCTCTCGCGGGCCCACAGCGGTTTAGGACCTATCAGCCGCACGCCGGTACGGCTGGAGTTGAAATGTACCTCCCAGTCGGTGGCAAAAAACGTATCAATGTAGTCCGCGGCAAAAAATTCCGGCGCGCCGTGCGGGCCGTAAATCACCCGCAGGGTACGTACGGCCGCCAGCGGCGGTACCAGCACAGCAGGCAGCGCGGCGCCGGTGTCCCCCCTGCCGTCTGGCGCCAGATGCAGAACATCCCCGCTGCGCAACGCGCGTCCGCCATGGCCGCCAAACTGTCCAAGCGTAAAGGTACTTTTGCTGCCCAGATAATCCGGCACCTGAATGCCGCCGCGCAGACAGAGGTAGCTCCTGACCCCCGCCCCTTCGATGGCGCCGATTTTCAGCGTCGCCCCGGCCGGGATACGGAATACACGGTTCATCTCTTGCGCGATACCGTCAAGGGTAACCGGAACGCCGGCGCCGCTCACCACCGCCAGGGCTGCACAATGAAACTTCAGCGCTGGCCCGCTGAGGGTAATTTCCAGCGCCGCTTCTCCCGGCGGGTTATCCAGCAGCCGGTTGCCGAGGCGCAGCGCCCGATCGTCCATCGGCCCTGACGGCGGGACGCCCACCGCCCAATAGCCCAGCCGTCCGGGATAATCCTGGACGCTGGTCTGCGTCCCGGCGCTGAGCACCTCGACGGTTGCGGCCCGATAGCTCAGCTGTTCCAGGCAACGGGTCCAGGGCTCACCCTGTACAAAGGGTTCAAAGGCCAGAATCTGCTGGAGGTAGATGCGGTTAGTTTCCACGCCATACAGGCGGGTGTTCGCCAGCGCCTGGGTCAGTTCAGCGATCGCCTCTTCGCGGGTTGGCCGCCAGGCGATCATTTTAGCCAGCATCGGGTCAAAAAAGGGCGGCACGTCGCAGCCGGCCTCCACCCAACGGTCGATACGAAGCGTTTCGCCGTCCGCCGGCGGAAAGACCACCTCGGTCAGCAAACCTGGCGAAGGCTGAAACTGACGGCCCGGATCTTCGGCATAAATACGCGCCTGGATAGCGTGGCCCCGTGGTGTCAGGTCGGCCAGCAGCGCAGTGAGCGGCGGTAAATCCCCGGCCGCCAGCGCCACCATCCAGCGTACCAGGTCGACGCCCCACACCTGCTCGGTGACGCCGTGCTCAACCTGCAGACGGGTATTGACCTCAAGAAAATAGAAGCGCTGCGCCGCGCTGTCATAGACAAATTCGACCGTCCCGGCGCTGCGATAGCTGACCGCTTTGCCCAGCGCGACCGCCGCCGCGCACAGCGCATCCGCCATCCCCGCCGGTAGGTTCGGCGCCGGAGTTTCTTCCAGCACTTTCTGGTTCCGACGCTGTATTGAGCAGTCGCGCACCCCAAGGGCGATGACCTCGCCCTGCCCGTCGCCGAATATCTGCACTTCCAGATGGCGCGCGCGTTCAATGTATTTTTCGATAAACACGCCCGCATCGCTAAAGTTATTCTGCCCCAGCCGCTGTACAGTCTCAAAGGCGTCCGACAGCTCGCGGGCGTCGCGACAGACGCGCATCCCGATACCGCCGCCCCCGGCGGTGCTTTTTAACATCACCGGGTAGCCGATGGTGTCCGCCGCCCGACACGCTTCGCCGCTGTCGGCCAGCAGACCGGTCCCCTCCAGCAGCGGCACGCCCTGCGCTTTGGCCAGCGCCCGGGCGGTGTGCTTCAGGCCAAACGTGCGTAGCTGAGCGGGAGTCGGGCCGACAAACGCCAGCCCGGCAGCTTCACAAGCCTCGGCGAAGGCAGCGTTTTCCGATAAGAAACCGTAGCCGGGATGAATAGCTTCGGCCCCGCTTTTTAAGGCAGCGGCGATGATTTTTTCCGTCACCAGGTAAGTTTGCGCCGCCGGGCCGTCGCCGAGGCCGATTGCCTCATCGGCTTCGCGAATATGCAGGCTGCTGAGATCCGCGTCGGAATAGACCGCCACGCCCTTCACCTGCATCGCGCGCAGGGTGCGCAGAATTCGACAGGCGATGGCGCCGCGGTTAGCAATCAGTAAGGTTTTGAACATACAAGGGACTCACGTCGTGGCGGGTCGTCCCGCAAAAAAATTCGACGTCCCCGGGGCCGTCCCCGAGGCGCGCAGGCGTTCAGGGCTTACGCGATGGTGTGCTTAACAGGCGGTCGGCGCGAACGGCAAACAGACGCCAGGCCAGCAGGCGCCAGCGCTGCCAACGGGTCAGTTCCATACCAGTACCTCCGCCGGTGTCGGATTCCAGCCGTTGCAGGGGTTATTCAGCTGTGGGCAGTTGGAGATCAGGACGATAACGTTGCGCTCCGCGCGCAGCTCGACGTACTTCCCGGCGCCAGAGATCCCGTCTTCAAAGGTCAGGCCGCCGGCTTCGGTCACCGGGACGTTCATAAAAAAGTTGATATTGGCGCCAATATCGCGCTTATGCAGCCGACCGTCATGCAGACAGGCGCAGAGAAAATTGTCCCGACAGCTGTGCATGTAGCGTTTATCCAGCGCATAGCGCACGGTGTTGCTCTCCTGCGCGCAGGCCCCGCCGAGGGTATCATGGCGTCCACAGGTATCGGCCACGATGGTCAACAGCGGATTTCCGAGGTTGGAGTACAGCACGCTGCCGGTCGTCAGGTAGGCATTGCCCTGGCGGCGCAGCGTACGCTGCGGATCGTAACGTTCGCGAGGGTTGTCAGCACAATAAAACAGGGTGTCGACAGCCTGGTTGCCTTCAAGATCGAGCAGGCGCAGGGTCTGCCCCGTTTTGATTTCGAACAGCCAGGGTTCGCCCGCAGGAATCACGTGGCGATAGACGGCATCGGCGGGGTTACGGGTACTGGTCACAAGGCTCATCTCGGGCTCCTCAAAGGGCGAACAGGTGGGTGTTGGTGAAGGCGCGCTGGTTTTCATCGCGGGTAAACAGCGATTCGACCGCCGCCTGCTCATCGTCGGCCTGATACCAGCTCAGCTGGACCGGACGGGGGGCATAGTCGCCCGACGGGTTCATCGGATGCGGCAGCGCGGTCAGAACCATCAGTACGTCCATCGGCGCAAACAGTTCGACGTAGTTACCCGGGGTGGAATGGCCCGCACAAAACTGAAAGCGCCCTGCGCTGTCGACGGTGACTTTGCTGAATAAGTTGACCACCATCAGCAGATCCTCGAGGCCAAGATCCCATTTCCCCATTTCGACCAGCAGATTATCGGCGCCATTGCGATGGAAGGTGTTGCGCAGCTCCTGGTAGCGGCCCGCGCCATATTTTTCTTCCGTCTCTTGCGCATTGAGCACACCGCCGAACGGATCGTGCCAGCCGCAGCTATCGGCGATGATGCCAGCCAGCACCCGCCCCATATCGGAATAGAAACAGTGTCCGGCCGTCAGCCGCGCGGTGTGCTGTCCCTTGAGGGTATCCGGCAGGTTCAGGCGCTCGCTTTTCTCGTGCGGGTTGAGCATCATCATGCTGACGTTTGCACCGCCGTCGATATCGGTCAGACGCAGGATCTGCCCACGGCGTAAAATGAACGAGGTATGGCCCCCGCCCGGCAAAAATTCTTCGCGCAGAGCTGGTGAGGTATGAAAAAGCGCTGTCATCGGGCTATCTCCTTAAGGCATAGACATTGTTATCGGTGCCGGCGCCGAGCATCTGCGACATCCGGGTCTCATTAAGCGGAATATCGTAGGTAATGCGCGCGCCATAGGCGTTGGGGGCCTGCGGGTCGTGGCGTACCTTATCGAAGACCAGCAGACGGGTGCCGAGGTTGAATCCTTCGGCCAAATCGTGGGTGACCATAAAGACCGTCATTCGCGTTTCGCTCCATAGCTGAAGCAGCAGGGCGTGCATATCTTTGCGGATACCCGGGTCGAGCGCGCCGAAAGGCTCGTCGAGCAGCAGAACCCGCGGCTGCATCACAAAGGCCTGGGCGATCGCCAGCCGCTGCTGCATCCCGCCGGACAGTTGTGCCGGATAGCGGTCAAGGGCGTGGGCGAGCCCCACTTTGTCCAGCATCTGCGCCGCCTGTTCGCGGGCAGCGCGCTTGCGGGCACCGAACAGACGGCCAAAGCACGGCGAAGACGGCAGCTCCAGACCGACGGTCACGTTATCCAGCACGCTCAGGTGCGGGAAGACCGAATAACGTTGGAATACTACGCCGCGGCTGCGATCCGGCTCGGGAGCCAGCGGCTGACCATCGAGCGTTATCGTGCCCCGGGTCGGTTTTTCCTGCCCCAGCAGCAGGCGCAAGAAGGTGGATTTCCCGCAGCCGGAGGCCCCGACCATGGAACAAAACTCCCCTTCTTTGACCGCTAAGTTAATGCGCTCCAGCACCACATGGTCGCCGTACTCCTGCCAGATATTGTTGATGCGGATAAAACTCATGTCCGGCCTCCTTCGGCCCACGGGAAGCAGACTTTATGCAGCTGACGCAGCCCCAGATCCATCAGCCAGGCCAGCAGGGTTATCCAGATGACATAGGGGATTATCACATCCATCGCCATGTAGCGCCGGACGAGGAAAATGCGGTAGCCCAGCCCGGCGGTGGCGGAAATAGCCTCCGCCGAAATCAGAAACAGCCACGCCGATCCCAGCAGCAAACGCAGCGAGGTAAGCAGGCGGGACAGCAGCTGAGGCAGGACCACCCGCAGGACCACCGTCCAGCTGTTGGCGCCGAGGGTTTGCGCTTTGATAAACAGTTCCGCCGGGATTTCCCGCGCCCGCTGTTCAAGGTCGCGCGCCAGCATCGGCGTGATGCCAATCACGATCAGCATCACCTTAGAGAGTTCATCGAGACCGAAGACGATAAACAGCACCGGCAGGATCGCCAGCGGCGGCACCATCGAGACCACGGTCATCAACGGCGACAGCGCCGCGCGATAAACCGGAAATACGCCGGCCACGATCCCGATGCTCAGGCCAATCAGCGCGGACACCGCCAGCCCGATGAGCAGGCGCGTCAGGCTGATCAGGGTATCGCCCCACAGCAGGTATTCGCCGCTGCGTTTGTCCGGCGTAAACGCCATCCGTTCGATAGCCGCCGCCATCTGCGACAGACCGGGCAACAGCTTGTCCTGGGGATTCGCTTCAAGGCGAATAGCGGAGCCGATAAACCAGGCGGCGATCAGCAACACAAAGGGCAGCAGTAATAGCATCAGCCGCATGCCCTGCTGGGGATGGCGGTTAATTTGGCGCATGGCGTTCACTCCCGTCATCAATGATTACAGCTGGCCGGCGGCGGCCATTTTCAGGAAGCTATCGTCAAAGCGCAGTCGGGTATTTGCGTTATCACCCACTGTGACGTTGCCGGGGAAGCGCATGCCAATGAAGTCGGCGCTTTGCGCGCCTTCACCTAACAGCCCTTTATCAAACGAAAACTGCGCCACGCGCTGCATGGTTTTTGCCAGCTCCGGGCTGGAGATGAACGTCAGCGTCTCGGCGGCGGTCCAGAACAGGTGGGTCGTTTTCAGCTGCGCCTGGTAGCCCGCAAGGTCGGTGCCGGAATCTGCCGCCATGGCGCTCAGCGCCTGGGCGTCTCCGGCCTGCATTTTGGCCATCATTTCAAACCATGCGCCGGTCAGGGCTTTCCCCAGCGCGGGGTTATCTTTCAGGGTTTGCGTGTTGACCACCATCATGTCGATAAGCTCGCCGGGAACCTGCGCTGAGCTAAAGACTTCGCTGGTCTGCGGGGTCTTTTTAATCGCCGACAGCTGCGGGTTCCATGCTACGGCGGCGCGGACGCTGCTGGTGCCAAAAGCGGAAACGATATCGGCATCGGAGGTATTCACCACTTTGACATCTTTCTCCTGCAGACCGGCCTTCTCCAGGCCACGGACCAGCAGATAGTGCGAAACCGACAGCTCAGGGAGATAGACCGACATGCCTTTCAGATCGGCCAACGTTTTAGCGCTGCCTTTGAGCACCACGCCGTCGTTGCCGTCGGAATAGCTGCCGGTAATCAGCGCAGTGGTATCGACCCCGCCCGCGGCGGGGATCGTCAGCGCGTCCATGTTGGTCATGGTGCAGCCATCAAACTGACCCGCGGTGTACTGATTAATCGACTCGATATAGTCGTTGAGCTGGACGATATTGATTTTGATGCCGTATTTCGCGGCCCATTTATCAATGATTTTTTCGTTGCTGATGGCGCCCCAGGGCATCCAGCCGGCATAGATCGTCCAGCAGACGTTGAACTCTTTTTTTACGGCGGCAAAGGAAGGGAAACTGGCCAGTAGCGCCAGCGACAGCATGAGTGAGCGGATGACACGGGATGTCTTCATTATGAACCTCTGGTTGGCACAAAAACAGGAGCAGCGCGACACCTGACGGTGCTGCTGTCTCCCGGGCTTTTGTCCCGCCGTGTAACCTCGCAGAGGTCGCCAGCTCTCGGACCAGACATTCACCTGCGTGAACCGGAACCCTAGCCAGCTATTGGATCATCTTGATTGTCTGTTGCGCTGCCTTCTGGTTTATTGTTTGCAAAGGGCATGCCAGAAAATTGTTCTTTTTAATTCAGTAAGATAGATAGTGGTCACGGGGCGTCACACCACAATGGGGAGTGGTTTTGGGGCAATGCATAAATTTGGTGCAGACAACCTGCCCGCACGTAATAAAGCGCACTCGGCGCGAAAACAGACGCCGGGCACATTCTGCGAGCACCGCCGGGTTATATAAACGGAGGATCTTAACCGCGATAATCTTATTTATCGTCGTCGCGACGATAGCCAGTAAATGACCAGAATTCACCTGCTTAGCTTTTTTTGCAACCGCTTATTTTATCGCCAGAGGCCTCGCTACAGTGTCCTATACTGATTAGCAAACGGCAACGTACGTAAGCGGCTTTACGTATTTTGGCTTTAATCCACATTTATTTCATGGATTTCTTTATCGCTTGTTGTTAAAAGGATATAACTATTAATTCCGTAGATTCTTTCAAGTATCACTTATTGGTTGCAGTGTATATCGTAATGGCATTCACAAAAGCAAACGGAGCCTGATATGAGCACGTCTAACGATTCATCTAACAACGCATCCGCCGGGAAGTGCCCTTTTCACGCAGGGAAGCCCGTCCAAAGTGCCGGTGGCGGCACCGCCAACCGCGACTGGTGGCCTAATCAACTTCGCGTGGATCTGCTGAACCAGCATTCCAACCGCTCAAATCCCCTCGGCGAAGACTTTAACTACCGCGAAGAGTTCAAAAAACTCGACTATGCCGCGCTGAAGGCAGACCTGAGAGCGCTGCTGACCGATTCACAAGAGTGGTGGCCGGCAGACTGGGGCAGCTACATCGGGCTGTTTATTCGTATGGCCTGGCACGGTGCAGGCACCTATCGTACCGTTGACGGTCGCGGTGGCGCAGGCCGTGGACAGCAGCGCTTTGCGCCGCTGAACTCCTGGCCGGATAACGTCAGCCTCGATAAAGCCCGTCGCCTGCTGTGGCCGATAAAACAAAAATACGGCCAGAAAATCTCCTGGGCTGACCTCTATATGCTGGCCGGTAACGTCGCGCTGGAAAACGCCGGTTTCCGCACCTTCGGCTTCGGCGCCGGTCGTGAAGATGTCTGGGAACCGGATCTGGACGTTGACTGGGGCCATGAAAAAGCCTGGCTCGAACATCGTCACCCGGAAAGCCTGGCGCAACAGCCGCTGGGTGCCACCGAAATGGGTCTGATCTACGTTAACCCGGAAGGCCCGAACGCCAGCGGCGACCCGCTCTCCGCTGCCGCTGCCATTCGTGCAACCTTCGGCAACATGGCCATGAACGATGAAGAGATCGTCGCGCTGATCGCCGGCGGCCATACCCTCGGTAAAACGCACGGCGCAGCGGTAACCACTCACGTCGGCGCAGAACCTGAAGCCGCGCCGATTGAAGCGCAGGGCCTCGGCTGGGCGAACAGCTACGGCAGCGGAGCCGGTCCCGATGCGATCACCTCAGGTCTGGAAGTGGTCTGGACACAGACCCCGACCCAGTGGAGCAACTACTTCTTCGAGAACCTGTTCAAATACGAATGGGTCCAGACCCGCAGCCCGGCTGGCGCCATTCAGTTTGAAGCCAAAGACGCCCCGGACCTGATCCCCGATCCGTTCGATCCGGAGAAAAAACGCAAGCCGACCATGCTGGTAACCGACCTGACGCTGCGCTTCGACCCGGAATTCGGCAAGATTTCCCGTCGCTTCCTCAACGATCCGCAGGCCTTTAATGAAGCCTTTGCCCGCGCCTGGTTCAAACTGATCCACCGCGATATGGGGCCAAAATCACGCTACCTCGGGCCGGAAGTGCCGAAAGAAGACCTGATCTGGCAAGATCCGTTACCGGCCGCCATCCACAACCCAACGCCGGCGGATATTGCGACCCTGAAGACCGCTATCGCCGATGCCGGGCTGTCGGTCAGCGAGCTGGTGTCGGTGGCCTGGGCTTCTGCCTCCACCTTCCGCGGCGGAGACAAACGCGGCGGAGCTAACGGCGCGCGTCTGGCGCTGGAGCCGCAGAAATCGTGGCCGGTGAACGCCGTGGCTGCAAAAGTGCTGCCGACGCTGCAGGCCATTCAGAAAGCCTCGGGTAAAGCATCGCTGGCCGATATCATCGTGCTGGCGGGCGTCGTGGGTGTCGAACAGGCCGCTGCGGCTGCCGGTGTGCAGGTCAGCGTACCGTTCGCGCCGGGCCGGGTGGATGCCCGTCAGGATCAGACGGATATCGAGTCTTTCGATCTGCTGGAACCGCTGGCGGATGGTTTCCGTAACTATCGCCGGATCGAAGGTGGCGTCTCGACAGAAACGCTGCTGCTGGATAAAGCTCAGCAGCTGACGCTGACCGCGCCGGAAATGACCGTGCTGGTGGGCGGCCTGCGGGTGCTGGGCGCCAACTATGATGGCAGCCAGCACGGGGTCTTCACCGACCACGTCGGCGTCCTGAGTAATGACTTCTTCGTCAACTTACTCAGCATGGCCACCGTCTGGAACGCCACCGACGAGCAGGGCGAACTGTTCGAAGGCCGCGATCGTCAGAGCGGTGAGAGCAAGTACACCGCCACCCGCGCCGACCTGGTCTTCGGTTCGAACTCAGTACTGCGGGCGCTGGCGGAAGTGTACGCCTGCCAGGATGCTCAGGAGAAACTGGTTAAAGACTTTGTCGCGGCCTGGACCAAGGTGATGAACCTCGACCGTTACGATCTGTAATCTCCCTCCCCGGCGGGCGCTATGTCCGCCGGGGCTTTTCCCCTTCCCCTCTCATGTTTGTCGCAGCTGTAATAACCGGCTGTAGGTACGCTGAATATCTTCCTGTTCGACATCCGCCACCAGTTCGCCCAGTCCGCAGGCGGCCACCACGATCAGCTGACACTGCTTTTCATACAGCACATCCACCAGATTAATAAAGCGCTGCTGGGCCGCCGGGCCTGCCTGACGCAAAGGCGGAACCGCATCCAGCAGCCAGCGCTCATGCTGTTCACAGAGCGCCAGATAATCCATTACCGACGTTGCCGCCATGCACAGCTGGCTAAAGGTGAAATGCAACAAATGCGTCGGCGCGGAGGCGGCGTGTAGCGTACGATAGCCCACCTGCAGCGGCTGCGCAGTGGCGCAGGGATCCGGCAGTTCAAGTCGCTGACGGGTTTGGGCAGAGGGTTGCACCAGAAACCTCCCGCGGCAGAATGGATTTTCCGCCGGCGCATGGCGCGCCCGGTAATCCTCTTCACCATTGAGCGCCGCTACCGTCATGTGCTGTTTTATCAGCGCAATCGACGGCACAAAACGGTCGTGATACAGCGGGTTAGCCAGTAATTGATCCGGGGGGTAGTTGGAGGTAGCCAACAGAATGATACCGCGTTGAAACAGCAGCGTAAGCAGCGCTTTCACCAACATGGCGTCGCCCGGATCGTGGAGATGAAACTCATCAAAACACAATAGCCGGCAGCCGTCGGTCATCTGTACCAGCACCTCGGGCAGGGTTGGCGCTGGCTGCGCGTTCAGCCGCTGATGCAGTTCGCGAAAGAAATAGTGGAAATGCACCCGGCGCTTTTCCGCCAGCGGCAGGCTGGCAAAGAAATGATCGATAATAAAACTTTTGCCGCGCCCGGTACGCCCCCAGACGTACAGCCCTTTAACACGCGTGGCCTTGCCTGCGGCCAGCCCGTGCCCCAGCGCGTCCAGTTGAGTAATCAGCGCCTGCTGGTCCGCATCGAGGGTCAACGCCAGCGCCTCGGCCCGCTGTGCCATAAACGAGGCAAAACTAAATTCGGTCATTCCTTGCGTCATTTTCGCTCTTCGTGGTGTCACCGGCGCAGCTGCCCCGGAAAAAAGATGAGGAATTCTCACCAATTACACCTTCACTGAACGACAATAACAAGCTTATCTGCAGCACAAAGGCTGTATTCCTCCCCCGGACCTGAAAAAAAACCATTGTTCTCTTCCGGGGTATACCAACACATTATAACCAGCAAAAACAGATGGATAGTGTGGTTGATTCCGTACCAGGTTGACGGTGCCGACGTACAAAAAACATCGTTATATATTGACATATACAGCGATGTTTTTTATCTTTTTGTCATACAAATAAAAACCGTACCCTTCAGACAGAGACGAGATTTTCCCCGCCTCATTCCACTTTCATCCGTCTGAACTAAAAATTAATGCGCTCATATAAACTCGTTTTATTAACCGGGATGATTCCCTGTTCTCCCATTCTGCCGGCGATGCCTGTATATGCAGCAGAAACCATGGTTGTCACCGCAGAACCGCATACCCAATCCCTTGATGATGTCACGCCTGCTGCGGAACAGCAGGCTACGGCAGGCAACCTCGGCAAGCAGAAGTTGATTAACGTTCCGTGGTCCGTGCAGACGCTCTCCGACTCTCTGACCCGCCAGGTACAGGCCAGCAGCGTCAAAGATGTCTACCGCTATCTGCCCTCCGTCCAGGGCGACGGCGTTCGTCCGCAAACCCGCGGTATGCAGGGCAGCGTGGTGCAGAACAGCATGATTGATGGCCTGAACGTGGTGTCGACCACCGAGTATCCCGCTGAACAGTTTCAACGCATTGAGGTACTGAACGGTATGGCCGGCGCGCTATATGGCCCGGCAAACCCGGCGGGCATGTTTAACCTGGTCTCGAAACGGCCTACCGATGTGCCGCTACGCAGGGTGACCGTTGGCGGCGGGACGGCGTCCGGCGCGAATGCCGCACTGGACCTCAGCGGCCCGCTTGACGCGGCCGACAGAGTAAAATATCGCCTCAATCTGTTGGATCAGGACGGCAGCAGCTATACCCACGGTAGCCGTCAGCGCAACCAGTATGCCGGTCTGGCGCTCGACTTCCAGCTGACCGACCAGACGGTGCTGGAGAGCAACTTCAGCTACTACCACTTCTATCAAAAAGGGCTGCCCGGCTCGTTCGCTCTGGCAAAAGGGACCCATTTCCCGTCGCCGCTGGATCCCACTAAAAGCCAATATGGTCAGTACTACGCCGGCAACGACGACACCACCACCACCGGCAGCCTGCATATTAAGCATGATTTTGACGGTAACTGGCTGCTGGACGTCGGCGTGCTGCGCCAGATAGCCGACCGTGAATCGACCACCGTCACCAATACGCTGACCGATAATCAAGGTCATTACGCCACCACGACCGCCAACTCCGCCGCCAGCCGATTTACCATCAACAGCTACCTGGTTAACCTCACCGGCAGCGTTGATAGCGGCTGGTTACAGCATGACCTGGCGGTTGGCATGCGCGGTTTCGTGTGGAAAAACAACAACCCACGCAATGGCGGTACGCAAACGCTGGGCAGTTCTTCGCTGGAGGAGAGCCCGGATTACGCCCGCCCCGCCTATCCGGATTTTACCGACCGTTACCATTCCGCCACCACCACGCAGCACGTCTTTCTGCTGAGCGATACGCTGACCTTTAATCCCCGGTGGAGCCTGCTGCTCTCCGGTAGCGAAAATCTGTTTACCGTAGACAACTACAGCAAAACCGGCAGTCGTAGCAGCAATCATGACGATCGGGGGGCCAGCGGTTCCGCCAGCCTGATGTACAAGCCGGTGGAGAATGTGACGCTCTATACGACCTGGGCCAATAGTATGCAGCAGGGAGATACCGCGCCTGCCGGAGCCAATAACGCCGGCGAGGTCCTTGACCCCTACCGCAGCCATCAGGTGGAGGTCGGCGCGAAATACGCCCCGCATAAGGATCTGCTGCTTAGCGCGGCGTTGTTCCAGGCCGAACGCCCGTTCGCCTATACCAATGCCAGCGGTGATTTTGCCCAGGACGGAACGCAGAAAAACCGCGGGCTGGAGCTGATGGCCGATGGTCACGTCACCCCGAACCTGCGCCTGTTCGGCGGCGGCAGCTGGCTCGACCCGCGTTTGCACAACACTTCGAGCGCCGATGCTGACGATAAGCAGGTAGTCGGTCTGCCGCGCTTCACCGCCAGTATGCTGGCGATTTACAGCATCGATCCGCTCCCTGGGCTTGATGTTAACGGTACGCTTCGCTACGTCGGTCGTCGCCCGACCGATAACGCCAACGATAGCTGGGTGGGCAGCTATACCACGGTGGATATCGGCAGCAACTACCGCACCCGGCTGTTTGGTACCGATACCACATTTAGGTTAGCAGTGACTAACGTCACTAACCGCCGCTACTGGAGCAACGTCGTTCCTGGCGCGCTGACCGGTTACACCGGCGCCGGGTACGCCAGTGCGCAGTTGGGGGCACCGCGCGAAGCGACTGCCTCGGTGCAGTTTGATTTCTGAGGACGATGATGAACAAGATTGCCGCTGGCTTACTTACGCTTTGCCTCGCCATTCCGGCGCTGGCCGACCGCCAGGTCACCGATGACGCCGGACATCGCGTCACCCTACCGGACACGGTGACGCGGGTGGCTGAAGGATGGTTCGCCCACCACTCGCTGCTGATGACCCTCGGGGCCGGCGGCGATATCGTGGCGACGGTCAACCGCCCGGACAGCCGCCCGTGGATGTTCCGCCTCGATCCGCGGCTGAATCACGCGCTGATCGGCCGCGGCCCGCACTTTACCAGCGAAGCGCTGCTGGCGCGCGGCGCTCAGGTGGTCTTTGTCGCCCAGGGAGACGGTGATGCCGATGCCTATCGCCAGGCCGGTCTGCCGGTGATGGAGATGCGTTTTAGCGACTATCCGTCGCTGGCCCGCGCGGTGGAAACCACCGCAGAGGTTATCGCTACGCCGCAGGCGCGGGCCCGCGCCCAGGCGTATAACCAGTACCTGCAACAGGTCATTGCGCGCGTCGGCCAGCGAAACGCCGCGCTCACCGACGCGGAACGCCCGCGGGTGCTGCATATCCAATCGCTGAAGCCGCTGA
This sequence comes from Klebsiella planticola ATCC 33531, assembly GCF_000735435.1. Taxonomy (GTDB): domain Bacteria; phylum Pseudomonadota; class Gammaproteobacteria; order Enterobacterales; family Enterobacteriaceae; genus Klebsiella; species Klebsiella planticola. The sequence continues at coordinate 163,784 of NZ_JMPP01000041.1, forward strand.
AGGTTGACGGCAGCCATACGCTGATCGATACCTGGATCCAGCTGGCGGGAGGACGTAACGCGGCGCAGGGCATCAGCGGCAATATGCAGGAGATCTCTGCGGAGAAAGTGCTGGCCTGGCAGCCGGACGTCATTATCCTCGGTGCGGGGTGCGGTGACCTGCAGCACTCGGCTTATGGTGAACTGTTCTCAGCGCTGCGGGCGGTTAAACAAGGCCGGGTGCTACAAAACCCGGCGGGCGTTTTTCCGTGGGATCGCTACGGCAGCGAAAGCGCGCTGCAGATTCAATGGGCGGCAAAACAGCTTCAGCCGCAGCGCTTTGCCGATGTCGATATGATCGCCGTCACCCGCGACTTTTATCAGCGCTTTTTTGCTTATTCGCTGAGTGAACCGGAGGCCAGGCGGATTTTGCAGGCGCTCCCCCCGCAGGAAAAATAGCGGCCGGAGCCAGTCACAATGGCCCCGCTATACGCCGGGGCCATTTTATACGTTCTTACTTCATGATTGCCGTCCCCAGCGCCACGCTAAGCGTCCCCCTTAGCAGCTTCGCCAGCCCCTCCTTTCACCCACTCATGAAGAGCGTGCCTGGTTGTTTACTTCAAATCCGTCGGCGGCCTGGCGCAGAAAGCAGTGAGTTCCTCATGTCTATGACTTAAGCACGATATTTTTACCTGTAGAACCCCGACAGGGAGAGGAATTAAAAATTTAAAACCATTAACAATCCAATAACATTAGCAGGCAAACATTTCATCTGAGGAAAATAATAATATGTCTACCACCCAGGTTCTGGGGGATGCGCCCTTTGCCCCCGCAGAACAACCCCACGCCAGCTTAACCCGCCGCATCGATGCCCTGCCTGCCTCTGTCGGCCTGTGGTCGTTTATTACTTTGCTGGCGCTGGGCGGCTTCTTTGAGCTCTACGATCTTTTTCAAACCGGTTATATCAGTACCGGACTGCTGGCAGAACATATTTTCCATACCGACCAACAGGGCATTTTTGGCATCTCCGATCAAGCCTCATTTGCCTCGGCCACCTTCTTCGGATTGTTTATCGGCGCCAGTCTGCTGGCGCCGCTGGCGGACAAGCTGGGCCGCCGATTGACCTTTATGTTTGCGCTGGCCTGGTATGGCGCATTTTCACTGCTGATGGCTTTCCAGAACAGCGCCGAAGGGGTCATCTTGTGCCGCTTTCTGGTCGGTATTGGGCTGGGAATTGAACTGGTGACCATCGACACCTATCTGAGCGAATGGGTCCCGACCCATCTGCGCAACAAAGCGTTCGCCTTTGCCTTTTTTATCCAGTTTCTCTCGGTTCCCGCCGTGGCGCTGATGTCATGGATGCTGGTCCCGACGACGCTGTTCGGCCTGACCGGCTGGCGCTGGGTGATTATCTTTGGCGCGCTGTGTTCGCTGATCATTTGGGTGATTCGCAAAAAACTGCCGGAATCGGCCCGCTGGCTGGAGGTGAAAGGTCGCCATGCGGATGCGCACGCGGTGATGTGTGAGATGGAGCGGCGCTGTGGCGTCACGCCTTCGCCGCAGCATGTCCCGGACACCCGGGAAGCGCAGCGTAAAAGCGGCAGCTTTAAAGAGATCTGGGCGCCGGAATACCGCAGACGGACCATCATGCTGATGGTGATGAACTTCTTCCAGGCGATCGGTTTTTTCGGCTTCGGCAACTGGCTGCCGGCGCTGCTCTCCGGCCAGGGCGCAAGCATTACCCACAGTCTGCTGTACGCCTTTTTTATCACTCTCGCCTACCCGCTGGGCTGCTTGTTCTGCACCCGCTTTGTCCACCGGTTTGAGAATAAGTGGCAGATCGTGCTCTCCGCGCTGATGACGGTGGTGTTCGGCACCCTGTTTGCGCTGCAGAATAACCCGGTGATGCTGGTTGTCTGCGGGTTTATGATTACCTGGTCCAACGCCTGGTTGACCATCAGCTATCACGCCTACCAGGCGGAAATCTTCCCGACCCGGATTCGCGCCAGAGCCGTGGGCTTTTGCTACTCCTTCAGCCGCCTGTCAACGGCGCTCACCAGCATTCTGATCGGTCTGATTTTACAATACGCCGGCACCCCGGGGGTAATTAGCTTTATCGTGGCCAGCATGCTGATGGTGATGCTCTCGGTGGGTATTTACGGCCCGAAAACCCGCGGTATCGAGCTGGAAAATATCTGACTGTCCTCTGCGCCGCCGGGTTATTTCGGCGGCGCCGTCCGACATGGCGGTCAATCGTCATCGCTCAGCGCAGTAAGGCGTTTTCTGCAAAAAGAATACGCTATTGAGACCCAGTAACGCCCTCCCATCCCCCGGCCCGGTTAATTAAAAATCACCTGCGCATCGGCAAAACATTTTTCCGCCAGCGACGAGACCGGCTGCTGGTTGCGCATGATCAGCGCCAGCATTGACTCCACTTCGGTTTCGGCGATGGGGATAATCTCCAGATTGTCGCTTAACGCCTCCAGACCATTGTTAAGCGGCATAATGGCGCAGCAAATTCCTGCCTGCACTGCCTGGATAATCTGGAAGGTCGAATCGCTCTCAAAAACATATTTCGGCGTTAACCCTTTGCTCTTAAAACTCATCTCAATGGATTCACGGTAATGCATTCCTTTGGTGAGAAAACCAAGCGGTAATGCGGCCAGCGTTTCCCAGCCCGGTGTACCTTCGGCAAACTGAAAATGGCGTTTATCATGCAGCAACCCCATTCGCGTTGCCGGCAGCCGCTTAACGTTGAAAAGCTGGCTATCGACGTGGTGAAGATAGCAGATGCCCAGATCGAGCTGATTACGGCTGACGCCATCGATAATCTGCTCCGAGGTGAGAGAAAGCAGGCTGAACTGCAGCTCCGGGTACTTCCCGGCCAGCGGTTTAATCAGCTGCATCGGGTTAAGGCTTGCCAGCGGCACCATCCCTACCCGCAGTTGCCCCACCATCTGGCCGCGACAAATCGCCGCTTCCGCCTCCAGCCCGTCATGAGCCGCCAGCAGCGCCCGAGCCCAGGCCAGAATGCGTTCGCCTTCGGCGGTAAACCCCTCAAACCGCTGCCCGCGCTGAATCAGAACAAGATTGAGCTCCTCTTCCAGATTGCGGATGCGCATCGAAAGCGTCGGCTGAGTGATATGGCACAGCGCCGCGGCCTGGCCAAAATGACGCGTTTGATCGAGTGCGATCAGGTATTTGAGCTGTTTAATATCCATGGTTAATCCAGTGTGTTGCCATTCGCTATAGGCGAACGCCGGCGCGATGCAGACACCCCTCGCCCGGTCAAAAAATATGTTAGTTAAATGTTACGTTCAGCATCGGACAAATACAAGCCGGTGCGGCGCTTGCGGAAATGACGATCGCCGGACTACACTCGCACAGAACCCCTTCGGGAGGAGCACATGGCGCCCCGCATCCATCACGTCCAGCAGCATCACTTGCCTCTCCCCGGCCTCGAGGCCATGTCGTTGCTGACCGAACAGCACTTCTCACGCCATGCCCACGAGCAGTTTGGCCTCGGTATTTTTACGCGCGGCGCCCAGCGCTCGTGGAGCCATCTTGGCCAGGTTGACGCCTCGGCCGGGCAGATCATTATGGTCAACCCGGGAGAAATGCACGATGGCGTACCGCTGAACGGTCCCCGCAGCTGGCAGATGCTCTACCTCGATCCGCAGCTCGTCGCCGATGAATTTCAGGGCGAGGTCAAAAGTGAGGATATTCTGCTGCGCCCGGTGGTCGATGACCCGCCGCTGCGCCTGCTTATGCAGCGACTGTTCGCTGAAATCACCGCCCGCACGGGCGATGAGACGGCGCTTGAAGAGGTGCTGCTGCTCTGTCTGTTGCGGGCAACCGGCTGCCATCGTCTCGTGCGGACGGCGCCAGTACGTTATTCCCCAACCATCGCGCTGGCTAAAGAGTATCTTGACGATGCGCCGGAGGAAAAAACCTCCCTCGACATGCTCGCGGCGCTGTGCGGCATGAGTCGTTTTCAGCTGATCCGCGGCTTTGCCCGCGAAACCGGCATTACTCCGCATGCCTATCTGGTACAGTCCCGGGTACGGCTGGCGCGTCGGCTGTTAAGCGCCGGGCATGCCCCCGCCGACGCCGCGCAGATGGCTGGCTTCGCCGATCAAAGCCATCTGACGCGCGCCTTTCAAAAACAGTTCGGCACCACCCCGGGCAGCTATCACTCCGTCCGCTAACCCCCCTGCAATTTTATTCAAGACGCGCCCGCGGTGTGGCGAAATACTCAGTGCGACCGATTTCTCTCACAGGAACACCGCCATGTCGTTCATCAGCCCTGAATTTCTACTGACCTCTTTGCTGGTTGTGCTCGCCCCCGGCACCGGGACGCTCTACACCATCGCCACCGGCCTCAGTGCCGGAAGAAGCAGGAGCTTCGCGGCCGCTTTCGGCTGTACCCTTGGTATCATTCCGCATCTGCTTGCTGCCGTCACCGGCCTGGCGGCGCTGCTCCACCGCACCCCGGAACTCTTCGGCGCGATCAAATATCTCGGTGTGGCCTGGCTGCTGTACATGGCATGGACCACGTTCGCTCAACGGGGCGCGCTAACGCCAGAGCGCCGCGATGAGGCCGGTTCACCGCTGAAAATCATCACCCATGCCGTGCTGATTAACCTTCTCAACCCGAAACTGCCGCTCTTTTTTTTCGCCTTTCTGCCGCAGTTTATCCGCAGCGATGTCGCCTCCCCGGCGCAAGCGATGCTGACGCTGAGCGGGATTTTTATGCTGATGACGCTTCTGGTCTTTATGTTGTACGGCGCCTGCGCGGCCGCGATGCGCGGCTATGTGCTGACCCGTCCCAGGGTGTTGCAGGGGCTGCGGGTCGCTTTTGCCGCCGGTTTCGTCGGTCTTGGCATCAAGCTGGTACTGACGCCAGAATAGCGAAAGTTCGCTGCCGGCGCTGAGGCCGGCAGCGGGCGCGGGCAGATTAGCGCAGGCCGGAGACCGGCAGAATCTCTTTCGAGCGCAGGGTCAGGCGAATCGGCACGGATTTATAAGAAGGCGTGCCGCTCTCTTCGTCAATATAGTCCAGCGGAACCAGGACATTGGCTTCCGGATAATAGGCGCCAACGGTGCCTGGCGCGATGTTGTAGGCCACCAGCGTAATATCCTGCAAACGCAGGTTGCTGTCCGGCAGCGCGGTGGTGATATCCACCCGATCACCGTGCTCGAATCCCTGACTGGCCATATCCTGCTCGTTCATAAACAGCACATCGCGACGGCCAAAAATACCGCGGTAGCGGTCATCCATGGCATAGATGGTGGTGTTGTATTGATCGTGGCTGCGCAGGGTGACCAGCCGCAGCACCTCCTCGCCCGCAACATGAACGTTCTCATGTACGCCGTGGAACACCGAGAACATGGCTTTACCGGTTGGCGTTGGCCAGATGCGCTCCGTCGGCGGCAACGGCATGCGAAAACCGCCCGGGTGACGAATACGCGCGTTGTAGTTATCAAAACCGGGAACGGTGCGTTCGATCAGATCGCGGATACGGTCGTAATCCGCCACCAGTGAGAGCCAGTCGACTTTAGTGTTGGCCAGGGTCGCCATCGCCATTCCGGCGACAATCGCCGGTTCTGAACGCAGCAGCGGCGAGGCCGGCTTCAGTTTCCCTGACGAGGCGTGCACCATCGACATGGAATCTTCCACGGTGATCGACTGCCGCCCGCTCTCCTGCAGATCCAGTTCGGTGCGGCCCAGACACGGCAGAATAAACGTCTCTTTCGCCACCAGCAGATGCGAGCGGTTGAGTTTCGTCCCGACGTGCACGCTGAGATCCAGCCCGCGCATCGCCGGGAACGCGCGCTCATGGTCGGGCATCGCGACCGCAAAGTTACCACCAAGACACAGCAGAGCCTTCGATTTGCCCTCGATCATCGCCTGCAGCGCTTTTACCGCATCATGGCCATGTTTCTGCGGCGGCGCGAAACCAAACACCTCCTGCAGCTTCGCCAGGAAGGCAGCGCCCGGCTTCTCGGTAATCCCGACGGTGCGGTTGCCCTGGACGTTGGAGTGACCGCGCAGCGGACAGATCCCGGCGCCGGGTTTGCCGATATTCCCGCGCATCAGCAGCAGGTCGGCGATCAGCCGCACATTTGACGTCCCCTTATTATGCTGGGTGATCCCCATACCATAGGTCACGATCGTGGCATTCGATTTGGCGTAAGCCTCGGCAACTCGCTGCAGGTCAGCGCGGGTAAGACCAGATTCGCGTTCGATATCTTGCCAGGAGGTCTTCTGCAAATCGTCGGCAAACGCCGGGAAGTTCTGCGTATGCTCGGTAATAAATGGGCGATCGAGAACGTCACCCTGCTCTTCTTCCATCTGAAGCAGCGCTTTGGCAATGCCTTTCAGCGCCGCCGCATCGCCGCCGGCCTTCACCTGAAAATAGGTGGAGGCGATATTCGTCGAGCGCAAGGTCGCCATCTCGATAACATTCTGCGGGTCGGCAAAACGCTCCAGCGCCCGCTCTTTCAAAGGGTTAAACACGATAATCGGTACGCCACGACGAGCCAGTTCGTGCAGCGTCCCCATCATACGCGGGTGGTTGGTTCCCGGATTATGGCCGATGGAAATCACCAGCTCGGTTTTGTCAAAATCATCCAGCGACACCGTTCCCTTCCCGATGCCGATCGACTGCGGCAGCCCGACGCTGGTCGATTCATGGCACATATTGGAACAGTCCGGGAAATTGTTGGTGCCCAGTTCACGGGCAAACAGCTGGAACAGCCACGCCGCTTCGTTGGAGGCGCGCCCGGAAGTATAGAACTCGACCTCGTCCGGCTGCATGCCGCTGACCACTTCGCCGATACGCGCAAAAGCGCTTTCCCAGCTGGTCGGGCGCAGCGTGTCGCTGGCGCGATCGTAGACCAGCGGATGGGTTAACCGACCGTAGCCTTCGAGCTCAAAGTCGCTTTTGGCCAGCAGCGAGGTGACCGTGTTCGCCGCCAGAAATTTCGGCGTAACGCGTTTGCTGGTTGCTTCCCAGGTCACCGCTTTGGCGCCATTTTCGCAAAACTGGAAGGTGGATTTGTGCTCTTTATCCGGCCAGGCGCAGCCGGGGCAATCAAAGCCGTCAGGCTGATTGGTGCGCAGCAGAGTGACGGGCGCTTCCAGGGCATCCATTTGTGTCCGCACGGCGATGGCCGTTGCTTTCAATGCGCCCCAGCCGCCGGCAGGGCCATCATAAGGATGCACGCCAGGTACTGAGCGTCTTTTCATATTCATATCTACTCCAGAATGCGCCGTCGATAAGCGAGAACGACATGCCAAATCACCTTATCCGGGCGATCCGCAACGTGAAAAAGTTCGTCCGCCGGAGAAAGCCGCGGCGGACGTTTTTTGTTAACGAAAGCATAACAATCAGGATCGGAACTGTATAATCAATGTTATCTATCACGCGTTAGATTTAACTTATTTAACAGTTACGCAGAGAGAATCATCAGGTCAGATTGTAGTAGCGGTCAGGCTGCAGCGTTTCCGGCAGCGGGTGCTGTCCGGTCATATCCAGCAGGTTGCGTTCGATGGTGTTGCACATGGCGTTGAGGGGCAAATCGTTCGCCGCGGTACCAAACGGATCTTCCAGCTCTTCCGCCAAAGAATCCCACGAGAGAAAGGTGTACGAGATAAAGACCGACACAAACGGCGTCATGTAGTGCAGATCGCCGACCAGCGCAAAAGGCAGCAAGGTGCAGAACAGATAGACCGTGCGCTGCAGAATCAAGGTGTATGCAAACGGTACCGGCGTGCTGGCCAGGCGTTCACATCCGCCCAACACGTGGGCCAGCTCGTCGAGCTTATTGTCCATCAGCCCATAGGTGATATCGCTCACCTTCCCCGCTTCGCGCAGCTGGCCCAGCTCATGGCCGACCAACAGCAGGATACGGTTGGTCGGCATCGAGCTGCCGAGGATCTCCGCGACGGTATCGGGGGGCAGCAGCCGGTTAAGGTCATCCCCGGGATGGGTTTTACGTAACTGATGTTTCAGGCTCCAGCTAAAAGCAATCAGGTAGCTGGCGATTTTTTGATGCGTTTGGTGCTCCGTCGGAAGAATATTTTTCAGCTGACGCATCAAGGTGCGCTCGGCAATCAGTACCGTCCCCCAGAGATTACGGGCTTCGACAAAGCGGTTGTAGCTGGCGCTGTTGCGAAAACCGAGGAAAATCGCGATGGCTATCCCCAGTAAACTAAAGGGCGCCACGGTGAGATGGATACCCAGCTGCTCATACCATTGATAGCTGATGATGGCGACAATCGACATCAGGACGTTAAGCAGCAGGCGAAAAATGATTTTTGACAGCACGGAGCCGTGCCAGTCAAACAGACGAAGGAACCAGTGTTGTTCTGGCCGGATGATCATGGTATTACTTCCTGAACGCCCATTCTGGTTATATACCCGTCATATTTCAAACTGCTTGTGCGGTGGCTGCATTCGATCATCCCAGTCACTTACCTGGGCTGCTCTCACTTGCCGCTTTCCTGCAACTCGAACTATTCAGGATATAGAGAATATCTATTAACCGAGTGGATTATTTTATTGGACATACGCGCGACAATGCGGTTGCTATTGACCATTAATTAGCGATGAAATAATGGCCGCGGAATTATGTTCCCTTTTTATTTATCAGGCAATATGCCAGCCGGGCGCGGCGATGAAATAATGTGCGGGGAAATTGCTTTCCCCGAATTTCAGCAGGGTTATTCTGTTACTGCCGTGGCTGATTGCCGCTGCGGGAGGATAACGACGCCATCAGCGTGGCCGACGGTACAAAGAACAGGCTACCGGTCACCGGGCGGCTGTAGTCGAGCAGACGGTCGTAATTGCCAGCCGGGCGGCCGACAAACATGTTTTCCAGCATCTGTTCAATCGGCGCTGGCGAACGGGCGTAGCCGATAAAATAGGTACCAAACTCCCCCATCCCGGGCTTACCGAACGGCATATTGTCACGCAGGATTTTCACCTCCTCGCCGTTCTCCTCAAGCGTGGTTAACGAGCTGTGCGAACAGGAGGGTTTCACGTCGGCGTCCAGTTCAATGTTGCTCATTTTTTTGCGGCCGATAATGCGCTCCTGCTGCTCGACGGTCAGGGCGTTCCAGCCGGCCATATCATGCAAATACTTCTGAACAATCACATAGCTGCCGCCAGAAAAATCGGCATCTTCATCGCCGATGAGGGTGAAATCCGCCGCCGCCCGCCCCTGCGGGTTCTCGCTGCCGTCGACGAAGCCAATCATCGCGCGTCGGTCGAAATAGCGAAAGCCGTGGACTTCATCCACTACCGTCACCGCGCTGCCCAGTTTTTCCATCAGCTGCGCGGCCAGCTCGAAGCTTAGCCCCATATCGTCTGAACGGATGTGCAGTAGCAGATCGCCCGGCGTTGAGACGGCCACGCGTTCGCCGCTGCCGACGCTGCGAAACGGATGCAGCTGCTTCGGCACCGGCTGACCAAACAGCTGAGGCCAGATGTCGGCGCCGAAACCGCAGATGCAGGACAACCCGGCCTGGGGCATGCGGGTACCGACCGAGCGTACCACGGCGGCAAAATCATCGCACCAGTCGCGAACCCGCGCGAGACTTTCCGCCGAGCGCGCAACCGTGGCGACGATAAAAATCGCCGTGCGCGGCAGCGGTAAGGTTATAGCCTGAGGTTCATTAATCTGCATGGAGTCCCACCCTATTTGCGAAAATGAAAACGCGCGGCGGATTTAACGCTGCGCCGTTGCTGCATATAACCTATAAATAATGAGGGAATGTCAAGAAATAGAAAAAATTAATCGATATGGCGTCGATAAACAGGCTGGGAATATAAGCGGAGTGGGTATTTTCGCGCTGAATAATGGCCGGGACGGTTTCCGACCAGCGTCGCCGTGGGTTAATTGGCCGCCATCCGCCGCATCGCGCAATGATAGGCGCCGTTGCGCACCGAAGCGCGCAGCACTCTCGCCACGCCGTGGACCGCCAGACGGGCGGTATGCCGTTGTAGAGGGCTCAGCGACAGAGACAGCATCGCTTGCGCCCAGGGCGGCAGCAGATCAATCCCGGCGCGCATCATCAGATGCCCGACGGGCCGGCTCAACCGACCCGGTAAACGGGTCGTCAGCAGCACGGTCGCCACCTCCCGCGTGCGGTCATCGCAGCGCAGACGCGGGCGCATATCGTGTAAATACTCCGCAATCTGCTGCGGGGTTACGGGGATATCCCGCGCCCCCAGACGACGGGCGGTCTCCCCCGCCTCGTGGAAATATTGTTCCTGACGGGCCTGAGTCACTACCGTGCGCTTATAGCGCAGATGTGAAGCCATAAAGCTGCTGCATTCGGCCACGTGAACCCAGGTGAGCAGCTCCGGATCGCTGGCCGCATAAGGCGTGCCGTCCCTATCCTGCCCGCTGACCCGTAAGTGAATCCCCTGCACTTTGGCAATCAGGCGCTCGGCGTCGACGGTGGTGCCAAAGGTGGTGGCGGAAATAAACTGGCTGGTGCGCCGCAGGCGGCCAAAGATATCTTCACGGAAGTTGGAGTGGTCCCAGACGCCAGCCAGCGCCAGCGGATGCAGCATCTGCAAGAGCAGCGCGCTCACGCCGCCGCAGAGCATCGAGGTGAAATCGCCATGCACCTGCCAGATGGCTGACTGCGGGCCAAACAGTCCCGGCTCCCCTTTCGGATGTTCAAAGTCGATCTCTTTCAGCGCCATGCCGGTTAAGCCCAGTACCTGAGCTTCTATCATTCCACGTATGCGGGTCATTGCTGTGCCTGATTCTGTCCGTGACAGCAAAACATACCATTATTCGGCGCCGGACTCATGTGCCAGAGGTGACTTTATCGCTATAAACGGCGGATGGGAGTGCCCGTCGTTAACGGGCACCGGACGATCAAGGATTAAGCTGATAATCGAGGCTAATATCGGCTTTTAACACCTGCGAAACCGGGCAACCGGCTTTGGCTTTCTGAATGATGCCGTCAAAGACATCGGCATCGATGCCCGGAAGCACAATCTGACTCTGCAATGCCACTTTGGTGATCGCAAACCCGCCGCCGGATTTGTCCAGAGTGACAACGGCCACCGTATCAATCGACGTTGCCGTGTAGCCCTCTTCGCTGAGCATCAGCGACAGCGCCATGGAAAAGCAGGCGGCGTGGGCGGCGCCGATCAGCTCTTCCGGGTTGGTGCCCTTCACCCCTTCAAAACGGGTATTGAAACCGTAGGGCTGCTGGCTCAGCGCCCCGCTCTCCGTCGAAACCGTCCCCTTACCGCTTTTGAGATCGCCTTCCCAGTGCGCCTGACCTTTCTTATGGATTGCCATGTAATCGCTCCTGTTGGTATGTCGAACCCAGAGTATAGATGGTGAGGCGCCTTTCGGCGGTGGATTAGGAAAATCCCCTATAAAACAAAAAATTATCAGACGGCGTCGCCTGTCGTTATTTTTAACACGAAAATGACAATGATTAACATTCGCGCAACAGATCACATTTTCATCATCGCGGCATAGCGAATTTTTTCCGCTCATCTACTATCACTCCATAACACGATATATCGTGATAAAAGATATATCTCAATTGAGCTTTGTCATGATCAGAACAGACGGCCGCAGAGCCGCCACGTATCCGATACCTGTAGCGATGACTGAAAGAGAGAACCCTACAATGCAACAAATCAATGAGATAGTCGGCCAGCCTCCTTTTAACGTGACCCGGGCCAGCCATGTCGTCCTGAACGTACGGGACCTCGAGGCAAGCAAACATTTCTATCGCGAACTGGTGGGCCTGATCGTCAGCGACGAAGATGCCTCCACCGTCTGGCTGCGAGGTCTGGAAGAGCGCGGTCACCACAGTCTGGTGCTACGTAAAAGCGCACAGCCTGGCTGCGCACGCATCGGTATGCGGGTCCACAGTGAAGACGACGTCAAACGGGCACGGGATTATTTCGCCACCCAGGGAGCGAACGCCGAACTGGTGGAGGTCCCCTGGCAGGGTCTGACGCTGCACGTCAGCGACAGCATCGGCGTGCCGCTGGAGTTCTGCGCGACCATGGAACCGCGCGAAAGAATGTTTAAACAGTACCATCGCTATCGCGGCGCCTGCGCTCAGCGTCTCGATCATTACCAGCTGCAGGCCAGTAACGTGCGCACCGCTTTTGACTTCTATCAGCGGCTGGGATTTCGCACCAGTGAATACACCTGGTCTGAACTGGACGGAGAAGAGCAGCTGTGGGGCGTGTGGATGCAGCGCAAAGGCAATCCTCACGATATCGTTTTTACAAACGGCGTCGGTCCGCGTCTGCACCACTTCGCCTATACCATCCCGGATACTAACGACATGATTCGCGCCTGCGATGTCGCCGGAGCCCTGGGCTATGCGCCACAGCTGGAACGAGGCCCCGGACGCCACGGCATCAGCGGCGCGCTGTTTATCTATTTCCGCGATCCGGACGGTCATCGCATCGAATTGTTCAACACCCATTACCAGCATATCGATCCCGAACCTGCCGTCGGTTGGGATCTTGCCGATCCGAAACGGGCCGATCAGTGGGGGCTGCCGGCACAAAATAAGTGGTTTACCGAAGCCACCCCCTTCGTCGGCGTGACGCCGCAGCCGCCCGCGCTGCGGGTCGATCCGCCGGACCTGGAACGCTTCCTGGCCATGGCGAACGACGCCTGATATTGCACATCGTTACGCGCTGTACCTCATCGCCCCCGGTACCGGCTACGGTCCGCGAGCAAATTTAACAGCATTCAGGAGTACGATTGTGGCTACATTTTTACAAAATGCTTACCTCAGAATTCTGGTGACCTACGCCCTTGGCGTCATGGCGGCGATGACCGTCAGTGAAGCGGTTACCGAACTGGGGGCCATTGCCAGAGATTTTCATATTACCGGCCACGGCCAGGTGGGACTGGTGATGTCACTCCCTTCGTTGATGGTTGCCCTCGGCGCGCTGCTGGCCGGATATACCGTCGACCGCATCGGCGATCGGGTGGTGCTGCTGATTGGCGCGATAATCATCGTCTCTGGCGATCTGCTGGTGATTGCCGCGCCAACCTTTAAGCTACTGCTCATCTGCCGCGCCATTACCGGCGTGGGCTATGTTCTGACGGCCGTCGCCGCCGTCACCCTGCTTATTCGCATCACCACCGGTAAGCAGCGCACGATGGCGATGGCGCTGTGGTCGACCTTTGTTCCCGCCAGTTTTTTGCTGCCGTTCCTGTCGGCCGGTCTCGCCGACCACTTTGCCGACTGGCGGGCGGCATTCCTCGCCCACTCCGTATTGACTCTGCTGCTGGTGGTACTGGCGCAGCTGTGCCTGCCGCGGCGGAGCGCGGAGGAAAAAGTCATGTTCTCCCGCACCCGTGGCCTGCGTGACGTGCTGAAAAGCCCGCTACCGTGGCTGCTCGGTATCTCCTTCGGCGCCGATGCTTTTCTGCAAACCGGCGTCATCACCACCCTCGCCCCATGGCTGGCAAAAAGCTACGGCGTGGATGCGCTGGTGGTTTCGCGCTGGAACGTGGTGGCGATGGTCTGTAACGGCATTGGCTGTCTGATGGTGGGCGCCCTGCTCAACCGCGGCGTCAGGGCGACATGGATCGGGGCCTCAGGCATCGTCCTCACCGGGATTCCCGCGCTGGTTATTTTTAGCCTGCAAATAGGGCTGTGGCCGTCACTTGTTGCGTCGTGGATCTTCACCTTCGGCAGCGGATTGCTGGTGGGAATGTGGGCGCTGGCTCCGATCGTCGCTCCCTCTCGTGACAGCATCGGCGCCACCAGCGGGCTGATCACCCAACTGACGCTGATTGGCGTCTTTCTTGGACCGCCGCTGTTTTTCCATGCATTGCAAAACCACACCGGCCACTCGCTCTCTCTGCTGGTGCTGGCGGGGCTGGCGGTCTGTCTGGTCGGTATTCCAGTCTGGCTACGGGATCCGAACCATAAACCGGCGGTTGAACAGCGCGCCCCGGACGGCGCAGCATCAACAAATCGTCCGTGAACTAAGCATGACAGGCTATCGGGCCTGCCGATAAAACAATCTGAGGAAGTCATTATGTTGGATATCGTCATTATTGGTGCCGGTCCGGCAGGGCTGGCTGCGGCCCTGCGACTGCACCAGCAGGGATTTAAACCACGTTTATTCGAAGCCGTTCAGGAAATTAAGCCGCTTGGCGTCGGGGTAGATATCAAACCTTACGCGGTGAAAGAGCTGACCGAACTCGGTCTGTACGACGCCTTCTGCGAGATCTCCGTCGAAGCGCAGGAATCTATTTTTTATACCGGCTACGGCCAGCAGATTTTCGCCGAACAGTGCGGCCGTCACATGGGCTATGAACATGACCAGCGCTTCGTACATCGCGGTCATCTGCAAATGATGCTCTACCGTGCCGTTCAGGAGCGTTTGGGTCCCGATGCCATCACCCTCGGCTGTCGCTGCCTGAGCGTCAGCCAGGACGATCATGGGGTAACCGTCACGTTTGATAACAGCCTGAACCCGGCGGCCCCGCAGCAGGTACGGGCCGACGTGATGGTTGGCGTTGACGGCATTCGCTCCGTGGTGCGCAGTCAGCTGCTCCCGGCCTCTCAGCGTAGTCACTTTTCCGGCCTGACGCTGTATCGCGGCGTCACCGTAATGCCGCCGATCAAAACCGGCGGCTCGATTTTGCACATCGGCGATCCGATTCGTCAGGGCACCCTGATCGTCTACCCCATCCAGGACAACGTCGATGGCCAGGGAAATCAGCTGGTCAACTGGGTGATTGAGCAGGCCGAAAAACCGCAAAGCGAAGAGGACTGGAATCAGGAAACCGGCGTCAAAGAGATTGAGCATGTTTTCGATGATTGCCAGCTCGGTTTCCTGGATGTCAGCGACATGATCCGCCGCGCCCGCGAATGCTATCTCTTCCCGCTGATCGATCACGATCCGCTCGAACGGTGGTCTTTTGGCCGTATCACCCTGTTGGGCGACGCCGCGCACGCCATGTATCCGCGCGGCGGCAACAGCGTTTGTCAGGCCTTTGTCGACGCCCGCGTGCTGGCTGAGAAGCTCAGCACAGTGGCCGATCCGGTTGCGGCGCTGCGGGCCTACGAGGAAGAACGACGCGAGAAGGTGAACTGGCTGGTGCTGGCTTCACGCGGCGAAGGCCCTGAGGTGGTGCGCCGGATTGTCGAAGAGCGCAGCGGCGGGAAACCGTTCGACGATATCGAGGCCATTTTCCCCCACGAAGAGGCGCTGGCTATCTTCAGCGAATACCACGCCAAAGCCGGGATGCGGATTCCCGGAAATAAGGAGAGCGTAGCGCCCGGTAAATATAAGTCCGTTTTTGCCACCGAACAGAAATAGCCCCACACAAACCAACATGACACCAAAAACAAAAGGAAAGAACGCATGAGTAAAATTATCGATGCCAACATGCACTGGCTGCCAGGCGACCTGTTCTCTGACGCCAAACTGTTGAATGCATTTCTGGATTGCGTGCCGAAACAGTACGGGGTCCACACCCGGGTGGAGCAGATTGAAGGCAAACCGCTGCGCCAGCTGATCATCGAACAGCCGAAAGGCTATGTGAACCTCAACTACGCCGAAGGTCAGTACACGCTGGAAAGCCAGCTGGCAGACATGGAAAAAGCCGGCGTCGACCACGCCATTTTCCGTCTTCCGGTATGGCAGGAATGGCTGGATCTGGAGACCTGCAAAAAGGTCAACGACCGCATGGCCGAATACGTTAAGCGCAGCGGCGGAAAAATGTCGGCGCTGGCGGTCGTTCCGCCGTGGGGAACCGAAGAGTGTCTGCGCGAAGTCGACCGCTGCCTGAATCAGCTCGGCTTCCGCGGCGCGCAGATTGTCGCCCATTACGGGCAGATCTATCTCGACGATCCGGCCTTCCGCCCTTACCTCAACTACCTGAACTCGCTGGAAGTTCCGGTTGTGGTTCACCATACGCCGCTGCCGGTGGATTTTAACTCCGTGCTGCCGTACACCAACCAGCGCCGCCAGTTCGGGCGCTGCATCGACCAGGCCACCGCCGTCGGACGCGAGTTGTTCAGCGGCATGTTTGACGAGCTGCCGAACCTGCGCTTTATCCACTCCATGCTGGGCGGCGCGTTTTACGCCTTCGCCGATATGCTGGTACCGCCGCAGCATCAGTTCAACGATGCGGTCGACCGTTTCCAGACCGGCACCGGCAATCTGCGCGCGCAGTTAAGCAACAACATCTTCTTCGATACTTCCGGCGCGCCGCAATGGGGTAAAGCTCAGCTGGAGGCCGCGGTGAAGGTGATCGGCGGGAAAAATATTCTCTACGGTAGCTCCTACCCGATTCGCAAGGACTGGTTCTTCCAGGGGGTGGACACCATTCAGAGTCTGGATATTTCAGCGGAAGATAAGGCCAATATTCTCGGCGGCAACGCCGCACGGATGTTCCATCT
>NZ_JMPP01000042.1 GCF_000735435.1 Klebsiella planticola ATCC 33531
AAACCGGCAGCCCTCTGCCGGTTTTTTTACGTCCGCTAGCCAGCGGATATCTAACGTTTCACGTACCGCTGCTTCCGCCAGATGGCGCTCCACGATGGTTTCCATCTCGGCCAGATCGTCGGTTTCCGTGGCGCTCAACGTAACCTGCAACAGGTTATCCTGCACATCCAGCCGGACCTCACCGATGCTCAGTCGAAACTGCCCGCTGTGCTCATCGCTGACAACCGGCGTGCGATGTTGGAAATGGCTGCACAGGCGGCGCATAAATCGCGAAGCATTGGGCGTACTGATGCAGGCGATACTGGTGTGCACGCCCTCTGCCGGAGCCGGCGTGGTCAGCAGATGTTCAATGCGTTCGGCGGCGAGATGAATCGCCTGCGCCAGGCTAACGACCATACCGGCAGGCAGCGGTTCATATTTCAGCCGCAGGCTCAGCGCCCGCTTCAGGTGGTCCATTGCTTCTACCAGCACCGCCGGCGATTCCCGGTTAGCCTGCGGCGCGACCCGCGACTTGAGCATATCCATGACCGCCTGATTAGCCGTCAGCCATGCCCGGCCCTCTTCGGTAATGCTGTAGCGCTTGCGGCCGCCCTTTTCCAGATCGATAACCGCATAGTTGCGGTCATACAGCCAGGTCAGGGTCGGATAGATTACCCCCGGGCTGGGCTTATACAACCCGCCAAAACGTTCTTTAATGTCATGAATGAGTTCGTACCCATGGCTCGGCTGTTCAGACAGCATCGCCAGGAGCAGCACGCGTAGCTCACCGTAATCGAATACCCGCCCACGACGCCCGGACTGACCCGCATTCTGCGGGACAGCCGTCGCGTTGTCGTTACCGGCGGATTTTTTTCCGGAGCGTTGTGTTTGTTCCATCGTCGACTCCTTTATCATCCACTGCAACATAACTAAACTTTAAATATATCTTAAAGAGATGGCGCAGGCCTGAATTTTGTTCGCCAACGGAATAAGCGCGGGAAAGCGGAGAAACGATCGCGAAAAGTGGGTTAAAGGACGGCGATAAAATCACACTGTATGCGAATATTGCCGCTCAGTTTGGCATCGATGGCGTACCTGGCCGGACGCGATGCCGGATCAGGGAAATAGCGGATCCAGTGGCGGTTCACCGTTTCGCGTTCGTTTCTGTCCGCCATCAACAGCGTCAGTCGGGCAATGTTGTCCAGCGTCCCGCCGGCGTCCTCAATCAGCGTTTTGATATGGGCAAACATCAGCGCGCACTGGCCATCAAGATCGTCCGGTACCTGCCGGGTCTGCGGATCGCGGCCATAAATCACACCGGAAAAGACCATATTGCCAATCCGACAGGCGGCAGGCACGGGATTGGCGTGAACAAAGGCCTCGCTGTAAATACTTTTTCTGTTACTCATATTTGTCTCCAGTCAGGATCTACCGCCGGCAGACCCTGATACTCATAAAATGACAATATCGTCACGATTAATATTCACTGTCCGGCATCATCGCGCCGAATTTATAAACCAGGCGTAGACGTTCCGCATGATAATCACCGGTTACCGGTGACGGCGAGTCAATATAGTCAAATTCAAATTCAGCATGTAATCGCGGGGTCAGGTTATAACCCAATATCATAAATCCGGCATTAATATCCTTAGCGGCAATCGGATAATAAATCCCGCTGGAGTCTTTTAAATTCAGACGAGTATAGCCTAATACCGCCAGCGCGTTTTGATTATGATAAACATAGCGCAACGCCAGCGCGTCGCCGGGCTGATTGCTGGTGATCATCGATGCCAGCGGTTGCCCGGCCTCAATCGGCGTGGTGTCATAAATACCGAAATTATATGGCGCGAAATAGGCGCCATTTAAAAACGCCCCGTCCTTGCTGGGAACATGAGTGGCAATCACCGAGAAACTATGATTACGTGAGCGCACACCCACTCGCGCAGAATAAAGATCGGTGTCGATATTTTTATACGGCCAGGACTGATCCGATGTATCCCATTCATGCAAATACTGTGCGCCGAAAAATGGCGTCCAGTGTCCCACGCTTAGCCCATGTACCGGCAGTTCGCCGCCGACAAAAGCCATCTGCGCACGTTTATCAAAGTGATAATACCAGGACTCGGCCTGGGCATCGTACAGCTGGCCATAGCGCAGACCGAAGGTGGAGAAACCATCGCTGTCGACCGAGGGAATCGTCGTATCATCGACCTCGGGCGCCCCGGTATCTCCCTTACCAAAGGTATCAGAGCTGAAGGGTTTGAAACGATAGATTCGGTAGCCATACAGCTTTAACGGCTGCTTATCCAGCAAAGAGTAATCGCCGCCAAACCCCTCATATAAGGCAGGAATCATGGTACGACCTTCGCCGCCGTTGGCGAAAGGCGTATCGAGCGCAATTCGTCCCCCCTGCAAATTAAATCCATAGCCACGATAGCGCAGATAAGCCTTGCCTAGGACATTGATATTATCCGCCGGCAGATAAATTTCCGTCTTTTCACTGTTATCGGGATTGAGGCCTAAATTCCACGAAGCATAATCTGCGACACCAAAACTAAAACCATAAAGTTCCGGGCTGACGTATTGAATATCACCGCCAAAGGCGTGCGTTTGTTTATCCGCGACGGTACCGTTAAATTCTTTAAAAAAATGCATAGTTTTGACTTCGCCGTAAATATTCCCTTGCGAAAGCCAGTCGTTGAATGAATCAGAGTCGCCACCCGTGGATACCGTATTTGCGTAACAACTGCCGCACATCAACGCCAGCGGAAATAACGCCAGCGTTGAGACTCTGAATGAACAGTTTAATTCCATTGCCAGATAACCTCATTGTAGGAGACAGAGATATTTTTTTATTTACCGCCCGGAGCCTGTTCAGGCAGGCTCATAGAGAATGGCGCGTCAATGCGCCCACCCGCGCTACGCCCCAGGGTTCGCGACGGGTGATATCAACAGAAATTAAAACCAACTGATTTATTTGCGCGTTTGCGCCAATAAGGCCTTGCCGTAATCATTGCCATTCGGAATCCGCGTAATCGTGTGAATATGAAAACGCGCCGGCTGCTCATTGGTCAGCCACATGCCGCTATGGTGATCGAACTCCAGCATCACCACCGGACTTTGAATACGGTAATAAAAGACATCGTCATCGCCGCAGCCGCCAATCCAACACCACCAGGTTTCCTCAAGATGCTGTTCAATGCACGCCAGCCGGCGCTGTCGCGGAGCATCGGGCAAAAAATCGAGGAAGCAGGCAATCGTCGCCATTAACATCTTGCGCTGCGCCGGACTGAACTCCGCCACACAAATTCCCTCATAAGGAATCATGCGGTTATCCTGAAACGCCCCGCCCAGGTGGCGCTGATCGGCAAAGTTAAAGCGCTCTGGCGGCATGGCCGGATCTTCCATCTGCTGGAAAATCGTTGCTCGTTTTTGCTGACGCGGAGTCAACGCCTGCATTAACGCCAGACCGCAGCGCTCTTCGTCGCTAAACAACGTCGCGTCACTGTCATCGCCGCGATCGATAACGTTTGGCTCCACGCCCATAAACGTGGGGGCGATAGTCAACTGACGTCCGACGATAAAGCAGCAAAACGCGACATGATGGCCGTAGATACTCCACCCCCAGGGCCGATCCGCAGAAGGCTCGCCGAACAGCATAAAATGGAAGCTCCAGCGGTTCATGATGTTATTCAGGTCATACAGCTCACCAAGGAAATGGTTGGCATCCATCAGGCGCGACACTTTGCGAAATCCCTGCTCGCTGGTGCAGGCCCTCAGTAACCCGAGAAACGCGTCGCGCGTCGCCGGAGAGGTCGCTTCAAGGCGCACGCCGTAGTCATTGAACGGAATTTCCGGGTTATACCAGGCTCGCCACTGCGGCGCATCTATCGGCTGGCAGACGCGCTGGTGCTGCGACGGCTCCAGCGTCAGCAGCAGCGCCCTGGCGACGGCGACCGCCTCGTCGACGGCAAACCCTTCATCGGCTAACGCGAAAAGCCCATCGCGTACCCTGCCGTCAGTGGTGATCCCGCGAAACGTTTCATCCAGGCTGGCCTGCCACTGGGCCTGTAGGTCACGCGCCTTTTCCGTCGCCAGCATCCGGGCGCCATAGGTGGCGACATCCACGTTGCGCGCGGCCAGAATACGTGGCGCGTCGGCGGGCAGAAGATAATCACGAAAAGAGTTACTGCTCATCACGCCTCCCACGCTATAGCGTCGTCTTCTGCCACCACGCGATGTTCTATCGCCCCGAGGCCGTCGATGGTCAGATGCAGCAGATCGCCCGGTTGCAGGAAGCGCCCGGTCGGCGCGCCAATCCCGGACGGTGTTCCGGTAGCGAGCACGTCGCCCGGCTCCAGGGTCATCACCGATGAGAGGTACTCAATCTGTTGATATATGTTGTAAATCATATCGCCGGTAGAGGCGTGCTGACGTTGTTCACCGTTCACCGTTAGCGTCATCTGTAGCGCCAACGGGTCGGCAATTTCATCGCAGGTCGTCAGCCACGGTCCCAGCGGCCCGTGCGTATCGAATGATTTACCGAGCGTAAAGGTCGGCGATTTTTTCAGCCAGTCGCGCGCGGAGAGATCGTTGACGATCAGATAGCCGGCAATCACCGCGGGGGCATCGCCGGCACAGACGTGGCGACAGCGGCGACCGATAACCACACCGAGCTCGATTTCATAATCCATCTGCTCGCTGATGCGCGGCTTAACAACCGGATCAAAGGGCCCGCTGATGCAGGAAACCTGCTTGTTAAACCACATTTGCGATGACGGGATCGCGATCCCCGCCCGGCGTGCCTCCTCGGCATGCTGGCGATAGTTCATACCAATGCCGAGAAACTTCTGCGGGTCGTGAATCGGGGCCTCCAGGCGGACCTCCTCTAGCGCAATGGCCGGCCCGGCGACCCGCTCAAGTCGTTCGCGAAGCGCCGGCAGAGCGTTGAGCAACTGGCGCATGGAGTGGTCGATGCCGGTGATTTCTGATAAATCAATGACCGTAGAATCAACCACTTTGCCAAGCCGGGTACGTCCGTGGTGGGTGTAGCGCACGAGCTTCATAGCACTCCTTCTACGCCCCAAAGGGCGTCATTTGTGACAATATAATTTGCCAGCCCTGTGGGGAACGACGCAGAACCAGCGTGGAAAAACCGTGGCGAACCCTTTCGGCGCCATCGTGCAGTGAACGGACCACGTTGCGCGTTTCGCCGCTGATGAGGGCAATATCGCCCAGCAGACGAATGTCAGGCGTTGGCCGTTCGATAGCCACAAAGCCGCCCATTTTCACCACGTGTTCGAGAAACCCGGCTTTACCCTGTACCATTCCGGTGCTGTGAATATGAACAAGATCGTCGGCCAGGAGCGCCGCCAGACGCACGCTATCACCGGCCACCAGTGCCTGCTGACGCTGCGTCTCAAGCGTCAATAGCGCCAGGACATCCGCATTCATAGCAGCCCCTCATAGGAACCGCCGTCGAGCTGCAGGTTTTGTCCGGAAATATAGGAAGCCTGCTGGCTACAGAGAAAGGCGCAGGCCGCAGCGAACTCCTCCGGGCGGCCAAAGCGCCCGGCGGCGATTGTCGCCTCATTGCGTCGGCGCGCCTCTTGCAGACTGATACCCTCTTTATCCATCAGCCGCTGCAGCATAAATGCCTGGCGTGGCGTATCGATCCGCTCCGGAAGCAGATTGTTGATGGTCACATTGTCGGCCACCACCTCACGGCCAATTGCTTTGCTGATGGCCGTCAGCGCCGTCCGCGCCGAGGTGGATAGCCCCATCATGTAGTGCGGCGCTTTGACCATGGCCGAAGTGATATTGACGATCCGCCCGAAGCGCTGCTGCTGCATCGCCGGCAGCCAGGCGCGAATCAGCTGTACCGCTGGAATAAAATTGGCCGCCATCGCTCCCAGCAGCGCCTCCTCGTGCCAGTCGGCAAGTACGCCGGGCTGAGGCCCGGCGTTATTCGTCACCAGAATGTCGATTTTCGGCCAGGCTGCCAGGATCGCCGCGCGCCCCGCCGGCTGCGTCAGATCGGCAGTGACGGTCGTGACGGCAACCTGAGGAAAGCGCTGACGCAGCGCCGATGCCGCCTGCGCCAGCTTCTGTTCATAACGCCCGTTTAGCGTGACGTTCACGCCTTCTGCCGCCAGTGCCGTCGCACAGGCCAGACCGAGCCCTTGCGATGATGCGCAGACGAAAGCCTGTTTTCCGCCAATCCCCAGATCCATTCTCCGCTCCTGAATGTTAATTATTGGTAAAATAATGTACATATATTGATATATCTCAAATTACGATATGTCTAGATATCAACCAGAGGATTAGATGAAAGTCGGAGATGGCTCACGAAAGCGGCCGCTGTCGGCGGGAACCAGAAATCGACGTGCGGGCGCCGCCCTGTATCAGGTAGCGAGGGGGGAGATGGCCGGAGCACGCGCGCCCACAAGGCGCGACGCAGGATCAGCGGGACGAAAGTGCGCTAGCTAAGCTGCGCCAGCTGCTGTTGAATCTCATCGAGGAACAGCGGTAACGCGCTGGGCTGATAGTCGCGCGATAAATAGATGCCGTACACGCTGAGCGCTTTCGGCGTCCAGCCCGGCAACACCAGCTTCAACGCCCCACTGTTGAGCGCGCGCTGCGCTTCCAGTTCCGGCAGCATCGCGATACCGCATCCGGCTACCGCCGCTTCCAGCAGTAATGAGGAGATCCCGGCGCTGAGGTTGCCGGAGACCGCCACGGAGACGGCTTCGCCCTGCGGATCGCTGAACTGCCAGGTCGGCGTGGCGAAATGGCTGTAGTGCAGACAGTTATGTGCGCTGAGCTCCGCCGGCGTCTGCGGCTGGCCATGTAACTGTAGCCAGCGCGGCGATGCGCACAGCACCGAACGGCAGACCCCCAGCCGACGGGCAATCGCTCCTGGCTCCGGGTTATCGGTGATACGAATCGCCACGTCAATACGCTCGCCGATCAGGCTCACCGGATGGTTATTGATATCCAGTTCCAGACGCAGCTGGGGATAACGGGCGAGAAAATCGGGTAACAGCGGCGAAATCAGCTGCATGGCCGTAAAGTGAGCGCAGGCGACGCGTAGCGTGCCGCTGGGCACCGCCCGCTCGGTCTGCCCGGCAATTTCATCCGACAGTTGCGTCAGGCTGCGGGTTTTTTGCAGCACCTTCTCCCCGGCGGCGGTTAAGGTTAATTTACGCGTCGAACGGTGAATCAGGCGGGTACCCGCCCAGTGTTCCATCTGTTCCAGATAGCGACTGACCATCGGGCGCGACATCCCCAGCGCGCGGGCCGCTGCGCTCAGGCTCCCCAGTTCGCAGATCCGCATGTAGACCTGCGCGGCAATAATTCTGTCCATCTTTCACTTCCATCTGCACGTTTTATGAAACTCAGCATCTCTTTTTTCAGGAATTTTCGCAAATCAGGAAATCCGTAAAATAGCGTTATTGATCAGACACAGAGAAAACCACCATGAAATTATCCGCCCTTGCCGTTGCCACCGCACTGTTCAGCTCCGCTGCCTTTGCCGCACCTTTAACATTGCAGACCTATAACCCGCAGGATAAAGGTATCTTCGCCGTCAACTCGACGCTGGCCTCCGGTCCGCATGAGGCGGTGCTGTTTGACGCGCAATTTAGCGTTAAAGACGGCGAGAAGCTGGTGGAGATGATCCGTAAAAGCGGCAAAAAGCTGACCCGCATCGTCATCACCTCCGGCGACCCGGACTTTTACTTTGGCCTTGAGCCGCTGGTGAAGGCCTTCCCGCAGGCAAAAATCGTGGCGACCTCGGAGGTGGTTAAGCATATTGAGGCGACCAAATCGGCAAAACTGGCCTTCTGGGGCCCGCAGATGAAAGACGGCGCGCCAAAGCAGCTTTATACGCCGCAGGTCATTGAAGCTAACACCTTTACTATCGACGGCGAGAAAGTCCGCATCCTCCAGCCGCAGCACTACGCGGCATTCGTGTGGATCCCGGCGAATAAAGCGATCCTCGGCGGCACCGGCGTGGCCTGGGGCATGCACGTGTGGACCGCCGACACCCAGAGCGCGGAAAGTCGTCAGCAGTGGCGCACCACGCTCGACGATATGGCCGCCCTGCACCCGCAGCAGGTGATTCCGGGTCACTATCTCGGGACGCCGCCGGCCGGCGATCGCGCGATTACCTTCACCCGCGACTATCTGCAGCAGTTTGAGCAGGCGCTGAAAGCCCATAAAGATTCCGCCGGAGTGATTGCCGAAATGAAGCAGCGCTGGCCAAATCTGGCGGAAGAGAGTTCTCTCGAGCTCAGCGCGAAAGTGAATACCGGCGAGATGAAGTGGTAACAAGCGTCGCCTGCAACTGAACCGGGGCCTGACGATGTTCAGGCCCCGGGTTGAGGCACGGGGTTACTGAATTTTCACGTTTCGGGCGTTAATCACCTTAATACCGCGATCGTCGTCGTGAAAATGTCCTTCCGTGGGTTCCGTATTCCAGGTCTCCAGCAGCCGTTCTTCAGGCGCCAGCGCATAGCTAAAGTTTCGGATGCTCACATTGTCGATCGGCGCTTCCGGTAGCCCGACAATAAACGCGGCGCTGGAGAGCACGTTGGTCGCCAGCACATTCTCAATCAGGATATCGCGGATGTGCGGCGTCATTGCGCTCAGCGGCTGCGGCTGTTCGGAAAGCGTTACGTCGCGTTCATGCGCCAGCACGCCAGGGGCAAAATATTGACCGATCACAATCGGACACCAGCAGCCATCCATCGTCAAATCGCGCAAAGTGATGTTTTTAATCGTACCGCCCCGCCCACGCCGCGATTTCAGGCGAATCGCCCGCTGGGTGCCTTCGAAAACGCAATCGCTCACCGACACATTTTCAATGCCCCCTGCCGTTTCCGAACCAATGGCGATGCCGCCATGGCTGGCGAGGATACGACAGCGGCGCGCCGTGACGTTGCGGGTGGGTCTGTTGATGCGCAGGCCGTCCGCCCCCGAGCCGGATTTTAAGGTAATCGCATCGTCACCCACATCAAACAGACAATCCTCGATAGTAATATTCTCGGAAGAATCCAGATCGATGGCATCGGTATTGATGGCATCGGCCGGATTGAGGATTGTCACTCCGCTGATGACGATGTCACGGGAATAGACGGTATGCAGGGTCCAGAACGGTGAGTTCTGCAAGGTGATCCCCTGCAGGTGAATCGCCGAGCATTTCCAGAACTGAACCAGCGGCGGGCGCAGGAACTGGGTCTGAGGACGCCCGCCGCCGCCGGGGCGAGAACGATAATCCGGATTCAGCGCCGCCAGCTGCCGCTCCCAGCTTTCCCGCGGCGCCTGACGGTCCTCCTCTTCAATCTGACGGAACGTATCCCACCACCACTGGCCCGCCCCCTCAATCACCCCCGCCCCGCGAAGGGTAATGTTGCAGGCATCCGCGGCGTACAAAAGCGGGTGCAGCGCATAGCATTCAATCCCCTCCCAGCGTGTCCAGACCGGCGGGTAGAGCTGCGGGTCGGCAATAAAGCGGATCGTTGCCCCTTCTTCCAGGGTCAGCGTCATATGGCTGTACAGAGTCAACGGCCCCGTCAACCAGGTGCCCGGCGGAAAGATAATCTCTGCGCAATGTTCCTCGCTGGCCGTACGGGCAGCCTCGTTAATCAGGGTCTGCAGGTCGGTATTGTCGCTGGCAATATAGGTGGTCATTTTTTTACATCCCAAATTTCATCATAAGCGTAGCCGGTGAGATCCTCGACGATGGCCCGGGTTTTCGGGTCCACATCCTCTTTGGCGCCCCCCTGCTGCAGGCGGTCCATCTCGGCCTTAACGACCTTGTGGGTTTGCGGGTTCAAATTGAAGGTGCGAATCAGATACAGGGAGTAAATCAGGCAAATGAGCGGAATAAAAATAAATGCGATCATGATAGCGATTTGTGCCGCAGGTATTTGTACCGCCAGCGATTTATCAAATCCGCCGAAGGCAAGAATCCAGCCAATAATCGCCGAGCCAATCGCGCCGGTTAATTTTCTGGTAAAGGTCTGGCAGGCGGAAAAGGTTCCTGCCCGCAGTTTGGTGGAAACCAGAGTATCGACATCCGGCACCAGCGGAATTACGTTCCACACCGTATATTCCATCGTCTGGCGGCCAATCTGGAATAAGGCTGACAATATCAGAATGGTCACAAATGCCGCGCTATCGGAGAGCTGAATATGAAAGACATATAACCCCAGATAATAAATGAGGACGGCGATCATCAGTGAAAATGCCATTGACCACAGCCATTTCGGCCCAAATTTAAACATAAAAAAGGTGGCGATCGGCACCACGATCAATCCAATAATAGAGAGCGACGAAGCGGTCTGCGCCATCCCCTGCGACAGACCCAGGATAAATACGACGTAGAAGAAAAAGGCGGTATTGAAACAGTCCTTCGCGAAGTAGGAGACAAAATAGATAACACAGGTTCGGCGGCAGGCTTTTGTTCTCATCACATGAAGATATTCATTGATAGAGTAAATAATATTTTTCGGCCGCTGCTCTTTAGCGCTGTTCTCAAACGCGTCAACATATCCTGGGGAAAACTCCCAGGTTGTCAGCCACGTAATGATGGTACCGGCAAACAGCACAATGCCAAACACAATCCCGGAAATGGTATAGGCCTGGGGGCTATCGCTGCCCAGCATCACCAGCAGCAGCGCCGGCAAACCGGTGACGGCGAAGGTCCCGAAGGCGGAGACGAACATCCGCACGGAGCTCAGCTTCACCCGCTCGTGCGCTTTATCGGTCATTTCCGTGGCAAGCGTTTCATAGGCAATATTATTAAACGACTGGGCGGTATCAAGCAGGAACAGCACCACGAAATACCACAGCCAGGAACCGACATGGACCGTAAACAGCAGCGGGAAACAGATTAAGGTGAGCGTCGCGCCGATCAAAAATAAAATATGTCGCCGCCCTAATCTGCGCCCAATTGCCGTGCGGAAGAGTTGATCGGAAACGCCGCCAATCACGCCACAGACGATCATATCCAGTATTTTCAGCGCGAATAACATGGTACCCACCACCCCGGCATTTAACCCCGCCCAGGTGCTGAGGAATATCATCAGGTAAGAGCCGACCAACGTTCCCCATGCCGACCCGTTGAGATCGTTCATGGCATAACCTAAGGAACGCAGCAGCGTAATCGGTCTTTTTCTATATACGCGCAACTCCTCATAATTAATTTTTTTCAATTTATTGTCCTTTTTATTATATTCCCCATTAAATAGCGCCCGGCAAGCGCGCTCGATGCAACACTCATCAAGGTAATATTTATGCGCATTATCACAATTACGTAATTTCACTAACTGGTTGTGAAAATTAATAATTGTGCGGGAGATAACAAAAAGCCGGAGCGGAGAATGGTGATAAATTTCGTCGGGTTAAGGGCTGCCGCGGGCCTTATTTCTCGCTCGATAATGGCGGTCCCGGCATAATATTTTGCCGCATAAGGTTGCCATTGGCGGAAAAATAGACCACGATAGATAGCACGGTCGCGCTAGCGCGCCGTTCTTAGGGTTACATTTCGTCCGGCCACGCCGGGCTTGTCCTTGAAACAGAACTGGATTAAGGAGTAAGAATGAAATCGAACCACCAGGCACGTCATCTTCTCGGTCTGAACTATAAACTGTCGCAGCAGAAAAAAGTGGTGCTGGACGGCGATGTGGAAACGACAATTAACCACGCTCATGCCACCGGCCGTAAGCGCCGCGCGGGTTAATTTCTCAGCTGAATGATGATAAAAACACCGTCCTTTCGTCAGGATGGTGTTTTTTTAATACAATTTCCCCTCTTTGATAACATCTGCTCTATACTGCTCCCGCTGCATTCCCTGCCAGCCCGCACGCTTATCGCCGCGCACGGTCTGAAGTGAACATCAAGGAGTTAGTGCGATGCAATTCACCCATAAGAAAAACCGTTCCCTGTATATCCCCTACGCTGGCCCCGTTCTGCTCGAATTTCCCCTTCTCAACAAAGGTAGCGCCTTCAGCATGGAAGAGCGCAGCAGCTTTAACCTGCTCGGCCTGCTGCCAGAAGTTGTTGAAACAATTGAGGAACAAGCTGAACGTGCATGGATCCAGTACCAGGGGTTTAAAACTGAGATCGACAAACATATTTACCTGCGCAACATTCAGGACACCAACGAAACCCTCTTTTATCGCCTGATTGGCAACCATCTCGATGAGATGATGCCGGTCATCTATACGCCGACCGTTGGCGCCGCCTGCGAGCGCTTCTCTGAGATCTACCGTCGCTCGCGCGGGGTGTTTATCTCCTATCAGAACCGGCACAACCTCGACGATATCCTGCAAAACGTCCCGAATCACAACGTCAAAGTGATCGTCGTCACCGACGGGGAGCGTATTCTGGGTCTCGGCGACCAGGGCATCGGCGGTATGGGGATCCCGATCGGTAAGCTTTCGCTGTACACCACCTGCGGCGGTATCAGCCCGGCCTATACGCTGCCGATCGTGCTGGACGTCGGGACTAACAACCAGCAGCTGCTCGACGATCCGCTGTATATGGGCTGGCGCCATCCGCGTATTACCGACGATGAGTATTATCAGTTTGTCGATGATGTTATCCAGGCCATTAAGCACCGCTGGCCGGACGTTCTGCTGCAGTTCGAAGACTTCGCGCAGAAAAACGCCATGCCGCTGCTCAACCGCTATCGCAATGAGATTTGTTCATTCAATGATGATATCCAGGGCACCGCCTCGGTGACCGTAGGCACGCTGATTGCCGCCAGCCGCGGTGCGGGCAGCCAGCTGAGCGAGCAGAAAATCGTCTTCCTCGGCGCCGGCTCCGCCGGTTGCGGGATTGCCGAACAGATTATCGCCCAGATCCAACGCGAAGGATTAAGCGAAGAAGAAGCGCGCCAGCGCGTGTTCATGGTTGACCGTTTCGGCCTGCTGACCGACGCCATGCCGAACCTGCTGCCGTTCCAGAACAAACTGGTGCAGAAGCGTGAAAATCTCCAGCAGTGGGATACCACCAACGAAGTGCTCTCCCTGCTTGACGTTGTGCGAAATGTGAAACCGAATATCCTGATCGGTGTTTCCGGCCAGCCGGGTCTGTTCACCGAAGAGATTATTCGCGAGATGCATAAGCACTGCCCGCGTCCCATCGTAATGCCGCTGTCGAACCCGACCTCTCGCGTCGAAGCCACGCCGCAGAACATTCTCAGCTGGACCGACGGCGAAGCGCTGGTTGCCACCGGCAGCCCGTTCGCGCCGGTCACACTGAAAGGTAAGCAGTACGTCATTGCCCAGTGCAATAACTCCTATATCTTCCCCGGTATCGGCCTCGGCGTAATCGCCTCCGGCGCATCGCGAGTCACCGATGAGATGCTGATGGCGGCCAGTGAGACGCTGGCGAAGCACTCACCGTTGGTCAACAATGGCGAAGGCCCGGTTCTGCCGGAACTGAAAGATATCCAGACCGTATCGCGCGCGATCGCTTTCGCGGTCGGTAAAGTCGCTCAGGAACAAGGCGTGGCGGTGAAGACCTCCGCCGAGGCACTGTTGCAGGCGATTAGCGATAACTTTTGGCTGCCGGAGTATCGCAACTACCGCCGCACCTCGATCTGATTAACCGACATCGCAAACGGGCCTGACAACGGGCCCGTTTTTTTGCCGCCGCCCCACTATCTTTAGTCGCTAGCCAAATCGCCGCCCACCTCCTACACTGCTTTCACCTGTCAACTCACTCAATGAAAGGAGGACCCCATGCTGTTATGTGAAATATCTATATTTTCACTGACATTTGGTAATCGTCCCTGCTCAAGCGTTATCGGTATCGTGCTGCGATAACTTCAGCTTGAGCGAAGACACCCCAGACTAATTCCCTTCCCTCGGGCTTACCGGGTTATCGTCAGCGATGTTTGACGAGGCGTTTTTACGCCTGTAACTCTTGAGTAAGTTCACGATGAGTACATTATTTAGCGCGCAATCTCTGCATGTTGAAACGGCATTCGGGCCGCTTTTCACCGACCTCTCCTTTACCCTGAAAAAAGGCGATCGCATCGGCCTGATCGGCCATAACGGCTGCGGCAAAAGTACCCTGCTGCAGGTGCTGGACGGCACGCTGACGCCCGGTGCCGGCAGCGTGGCGCTGGCGCACCATTGCCTGATGGCGCGGGTTGAACAACACCTGCCGGATACCCTGCTACAACAATCGCTGATCGAGGTGGTTCTGGCGCGGCTTGCCGCCAGCGGGCGCGAACAACAGCGCTGGCAGGCAGAACGTCTGCTGGCGGAAATGGGGTTTACGACGGCGGAATTCACGCAGCGTGCGGCAACGCTAAGCGGCGGCCAACATACCCGACTGCTGCTGGCCAGAGCGTTAATTCAGCAGCCGGATCTCCTGCTGCTGGACGAACCCGGCAACCATCTCGATCTGCCGACCCTGCTGTGGCTGGAAAGCTTCTTGCAAACCTGGCAGGGGAGCTTCGTGCTGGTGTCACATGACCCCCTTTTACTGGATGCTGTAACTAATGCCAGTTGGATCCTGCGCGACAAAACCCTGCACGCCTTCTCCCTTCCCTGTAGCGCGGCGCGTCAGGCGCTGGCGGAACGGGACGAAAGCGATGCCCTGCGTCATAAAGCCGAGCAGCGAGAAATCGACCGCGTCACCACCAGCGCTAAACGGCTGGCGACCTGGGGACAGGTGTACGACAACGAAGATCTTTCGCGCAAAGCCAAACAGATGGAGAAACAGGTCGCACGCCTGAAGGAGAGTCAAACCGAGCTGACCGCCGGCACGCCGTGGCGGCTGGCGCTGAACGGTGACGCCCTACGGGCCGATCGTTTACTCGAAATTGAACAACTGCCGGTTCCCCCGGCTCCGGGATTACCAGCTCTGTTCACCGCCGGGCTGGCGCGTCTGCGCAGCGGCGACCGGGTGGCGATTATGGGGCGCAACGGCGGCGGGAAATCATCGTTGCTGCGCCTGCTGTGGCGGCAGATGCAGCAGGCGGCGCCGGATGTCGGACTGCGCCTGCATCCGCGATTACATCCGGGCTACTACGACCAGTCGCTGCGTCAACTGGCGGATAACGCCACGCTGCTGGAGGCGCTGGAGAGCTTCGAACCCGCCGCAGAGCGCCGTAAGCGGGCGCTGATTTCCGCCGGTTTCGGCTGGAGCCGTCACGGGCAAAAGGTCAGCACCCTCAGCGGGGGTGAACGTTCCCGACTGCTGTTTGTCGGGCTGTCGCTGGCGAGCTATAGCCTGCTTCTGCTGGATGAGCCCACCAACCATCTGGATATGGAAGGCAAAGAGGCGCTGGCTGCCTCGCTGCGCGAGTATTCCGGTGGTCTGCTGCTGGTCAGTCATGACCGTCAGCTGATAAGCCAGAGCTGCAACCGCTTCTGGCTGATTGATGATAACGGGCTGAGCGAGTGGCATACCGCCGATGAAGTCTACACCCGCCTGCGCAGCGGGGCGCCCCAGACCGGGAGGCGCGCCGAAGTTGATGCGACGTCCACCGCCGCCGATGACCATGACGCCCTGCTGGAACGGCTGATCGATCTGGAACAACGGCTGGCGGATGATATATCGCGTAAACCTAAGCACCAGAAACCCCACCTGCAGGCGCAGTGGCGCGAGGAGATCGCCGCCATTACTGCCAGACTGAGTTAGAGGAGACTGAATCCCCGCTAAGGTGGCGACACCTTAGCGGGGTGTCCGCGAGCAAGGACCGTGGTTATGTCGAAGCAGAATCCACCGGGTATCGGCTAAACTGCTGTTCGGTCATCATCATCCCCCACTGATCGCCCTGCCACTCTTTATGCAGCGTAAAGCCGAATGATTCATACAGCGCGCGCGCGGCGTGCAGCCCGCTGAAGGTCCACAGCTGGACGGCAGAAAAAGCGCGACGGTCGCAAAAAGCCATCGCCTCGGCCAGCAGGCGTCGGCCAACGCCGCTGCCCCGACAGCGGTCGTCGAGAATAAACCAGCGTAGATGCGCTTCGTTATTGCCCAGATCTTCACCATCGATGGCCACGGAGCCGACGATGTTGCCCTCCAGTACGGCCAGCCAGATGTGATTGCACTCGGCGTCAAGTCGGGCAGAAAACTCCGCCAGCCCGCTGGCGACCTTACCTTCGAAAAAGTGGCCGAACCCGTGGTGCCGGGCATAATATTCGCCGTGCATCTGCGCGATGCGGCCAATCATACCCGGCCGGTATCCGCTCACAATCGTCACGTTGTTTGCCGCGGCGGGCCTGGGGACATCGCGGCATTTCGCCAGCGCCTGCGCGTACGCGGTCAGCCCCAGCGCCACGTTTTGTTGTTGTCCGGCGTCGAGATGCGTGAGCGCATCAACGACCCGCATCGCCCCGTAATCGTTAATCCGGCTGACCGTCCCCCATCCCTGTTCCGTCAGTTCGAGTCGCTTAAAGCGGGCATCTTCGCCGTCGGGTTTTTCCTGCAGCTCGCCAGCGGCCAGCAGACGGGACAACATACGGCTGACGCTCGATTTCTCCAGACCCAGGATCTGAACCAGCTGTGCGGCGGTCATCGCCCCGTTGGCGGAAATTTCCAGCAGCGTATGCACGGCGGAGGGAGAATAGTCGGTGGCTGCCAGGGTGGAATTCATGAAGCCGAGTTCACGAACCATCAGGCGGGAAGCGCGGCGTATTTCATTGATCAGCGATTCGTTAATAAGCGATGGATGCGTCATGGCGATCGGTGCAGGTGAGTTAATAGTTGTACAATACAACCATTATTGCGTTCTCCCTGTCAATCCGCGCCGCCCTTCGGCCCGCTGGCCCGGATGATATTTCCTGCCGGCTAACCCGCTCTTTGCCAGGATTAAAAACGGCCGCAGCGGTTCATTACCCGGCTAAAAAAGCACAGGCGCCGTGCAGCGCCTGTTTTTATCTTATTGTGGATTTTTTGCTTTCCAGGCATCCCATGCCTGCTTGATCTCTTGTTTCGCCGCGTCGGCATCGTTAAAGCCGTTCAGCTCGACCTTTTTACGTCCATCAGGCAGCTGCTTATAGACGCGGAAAAAGGCCTGCAGCCGCTCCTGCTCAATATGAGGCAGGTCGCTGATATTCTTGATGTCATCATAGGTCGGGTCGATTTTGCTCGCCGGCACGGCAATAATCTTATCGTCCTTTTCCCCACCATCGATCATTTTCAGGACGCCGATCGCCCGCAGCTTAATCAGCGTCCCCGGCGCCATCGGTGCGCGGGTGTAGAACACCACATCCAGCGGATCGCCGTCTCCCGCCAGCGACTGGGTCAGCGAACCGTAGTTAGCCGGGTAGGCGACCGGCATCGACTGGAAACGATCGGCTATAATAAATCCCGTTTTGGCGTCAGTTTCATATTTGATGATACCGCCCGTCGGAATTTCCGTGACCGCGTAAAACTCTTGCGGATTGTTCTCCGGCTGCGGAAAGTCCAGTACGTTATGGGCCTGAGCGGCGGCAGACAGAAACAGCGATGCGGCGAGGACAGTTTTTACCAGATGCATTGTAGTATCACTCTGTTGTTATAAGAAATTTGCCTGTAACAGCCTGCCGGTTAGCAATGAACAGAATATGACGACCTCATTTCATAATTATTAACAGCCAAAATTCACATAAATGTTCGAATTTTGCGCCATTAGTGCTGCTTCAGACCACATATTTCACTAGCACCCTTGCATTCCTGACTATTAGGGTTAATCCTTAATGAGTATTATTTAAGAGTAAGCACCCCCTTTTTTCTTCAAAATTCAAGGAGTAAACATGAAGGCAGCCGTTGTTACCCACGATCATCAGGTTGATGTGACGGAAAAAACACTGCGTCCCCTGCAACATGGAGAGGCGTTGTTGAAAATGGAGTGCTGTGGCGTATGCCATACCGACCTGCACGTGAAAAACGGCGATTTTGGCGATAAAACCGGTGTAATTCTGGGCCATGAAGGCGTGGGCGTGGTACAGCAGGTCGGTCCGGGGGTCACCTCCCTGAAACCGGGCGACCGCGCCAGCGTGGCGTGGTTCTTCGAAGGCTGCGGGCACTGCGATTACTGTAACAGCGGCAACGAAACGCTCTGCCGTTCGGTAAAAAATGCCGGTTACAGCGTAGACGGCGGCATGGCTGAAGAGTGCATCGTCACCGCTAACTATGCGGTCAAAGTGCCGGACGGCCTCGACTCTGCCGCCGCCAGCAGCATCACCTGCGCGGGTGTGACCACCTATAAAGCGGTGAAAGTCTCCCATATTAAACCGGGTCAATGGATTGCCATCTACGGTCTTGGTGGTCTCGGCAACCTGGCGCTGCAGTATGCGAAAAACGTGTTCAATGCCAAAGTCATCGCCATCGACGTTAACGATGCGCAGCTGGCGCTGGCGGCCGAGATGGGCGCAGACCTGACCATTAACTCCCGCAACGAAGATGCAGCGAAAGTGATTCAGGAAAAAACCGGCGGTGCTCACGCAGCCGTCGTCACCGCGGTGGCCAAAGCGGCGTTTAACTCCGCCGTTGACGCCGTACGCGCCGGTGGCCGCGTGGTGGCCGTTGGCCTGCCTCCGGAAGCCATGAGCCTCGATATTCCGCGTCTGGTGCTGGATGGCATCGAAGTGGTGGGCTCCCTGGTCGGCACCCGTCAGGATCTGACCGAAGCCTTCCAGTTCGCGGCCGAAGGGAAAGTGGTTCCTAAAGTGACGCTGCGTCCGCTGGGCGATATCAACGCCATCTTTAAAGAGATGGAACAGGGGCAAATTCGCGGCCGTATGGTTATCGATTTCCGCCGCTAAGCCTCGCGCCTCTCCCGCTCCGGGAGAGGCCGTTTCATTACGCTGGCCGCCCGGCATGCTCCCGTTTCGCCAGCTATCTCCCGCATAGAATATTTCCCCGTCGCGGCAAATGCCTTTTCCGCAAATGCTTAGCGCAATTCGTTGGTTCCTTTGTTTATATCCGCGCCCGATGATGGCAACACAATAGATAACAAAGGAATTCACCATGCAAAGCCGTTTTCGTCTGCCCGCGTTGGCAGCCCTTTTTTTAACCGGCGCTTTTTCCGCCTGGGCCGCCGATACGCCGGTGAAAGGCGGGACATTAATCTATCTGGAGCAGCAGCCGCACACCAATCTCTATCCACCGGCCGGAGGGTTCTATCCCAACGGCGGCATTCTCAATCAAATAACCGATAAATTAACCTGGCAAAACCCGAAGACGCTGGCGGTTGAACCGTGGATTGCAGAGAGCTGGGTAACGAACGCCGACAAAACCGAATACACCTTTACGCTGCGTCCAGGCATCACCTTCTCCGACGGCACCCCGCTGGATGCCAACGCGGTGGCCAAAAATTTTGATACCTACGGTCTCGGCAATAAAGCCCATCGGCTGCCGGTCTCTGAAGTGATCAACAACTACGACCATAGCGAAGTCATCAATCCGCTGACGGTGAAGTTTTACTTCAAAAAACCGTCGCCCGGTTTTCTGCAGGGCACCGCTACCATTGGCTCCGGGCTGGTCTCTCTCAGCACCTTGCAGCGTAATTTCGACGAACTCGGCGACGCGCGCAATATTATCGGCTCCGGGCCCTTTGTCGTTAAAGATGAAAAGCCGGGTCGCGAGCTGACGCTGGTCGCCCGTAAGGATTACCAGTGGGGGCCGAAAAACCTGGCTCAACAGGGGCCGGCCAACCTCGACGGTATTACCTTTATCGTCACCCCGGAAGACAGCGTGCGTATCGGGGCGTTACTGGCGGGTCAGGCCGATTTTATCCGCCAGGTTCAGGCCTACGATGAAAAACAGGCGACCGACCAGGGATTCAGGATTTATGCCGCCCCTACTCGCGGCGTCAATGACAGCCTGAGTTTCCGCCCGGATAACCCGCTGGTGTCCGACCTGCGCGTCCGCCAGGCGCTGCTGCATGCCACCAACGCAAAACAGGTGGTGGATACGCTGTTCTCCGCCAATTACCCGCAGGCGACCTCGGCTATCGCCAGCACGGCGGCAGGTTACGTCAATCTGAGCGACAAGCTGACCTTCGATCAAGCCCAGGCCAGGCAGTTGCTCGATGAAGCCGGGTGGAAACCGGCCGCCGACGGGATCAGAGAGAAAGAGGGCCAGCGCCTGGCGCTGACGGTCTATGAATCGCTGCCGCAACCGCAAAACAAAGAGGTGCTCCAGCTGATTGCTCAGCAGTGGCGCCAGGTGGGGGCGGCGCTGAGCGTAAAAGCGGGCGATGCCGGTAGCCGGGTTATTGATAACCTCGATCCGCTGAAGACCCCGCTGACCGTTTCAGAAGTGGGGCGCGCCGACCCGGACGTGGTGAAAAGCATGTTCTTCCCGACCAACCGCGATGCCCTGCTGCAACAGGGCGGTTCCAGCGACAAAGTGCAGCACTTTCGCGACGATAAGCTTAACGATCTGCTGACTGCGATTTCCGCCGAAGTCGATCCGCAAAAACGCCTGCAGCTGACCGGCGATGCCCAGCGTTATTTGCTGGATAACGCCTACGTGATCCCGATCTTTGAAGAGCCGCAGGTCTTTGCCGGTGCGCCGTGGGTGAAGGGCGTGAGCTTTGAAGCCGTCGGTCGTCCATCGTTCTACGGCACCTGGCTGGAAAAGCACTAAGGAGCATGGGATGAGCCATAACCTTCTGCGACGTCTGGGCCAGAGTTTACTGGTGCTGTGGGCGGCCTTCACCCTCTCCTTCGTGCTGCTGCAGGTGCTGCCGGGGGACGCGGTGCTGATCAAGTTCCAGAACCCGGATCTGGGTCTCAGTCCGGCGCAAATCGCCGATATGCGTATCGCCTACGGCGCAGACAGCCCGATCTGGAAGCAGTATTTCCACACCTTAGCAGCGATGCTGCAGGGGGATTTTGGCTACTCGTTACAGGCAGGTATTGCGGTCAGTACGCTGCTGGCCAGCAACCTGCCGGATACCCTCAGCCTCGCGATCCCGGCGTTTATACTGGCTATCGCGCTGGCCTTTAGCCTGGCCTTCGCCTCGCGCCTGCCGGGGCTGCGCTGGCTGAGCAATACCTTACAGTCTTTACCGGTGCTGTTTATCTCGCTGCCGACGTTCTGGTTAGGCATTGCGCTGATTCAACTCTTCTCCTTCCAGCTGCGCTGGATCCCGGTGATCAACCCTGGCCCGCTCCAGGGGCTGATACTGCCGATCATCGCCGTCGCGGTGCCCATTTCCGCCCCGCTGGCGCAGATCCTGATGCGCAGCATGGACCAGGTGGCGGCCCTGCCGTTTGTCGCCGTTGCCCGTGCCAAAGGAATGAGTGAAACCGGCGTTCTGTGGCGACACGTCACCGGCAACGCCCTGCTACCGGCGTTGAATATCGCCGGGCTGCTGCTGGGAGAGCTGATCGCCGGCGCACTGATTACCGAAACCGTCTTCGGTCGCGGCGGTCTGGGTCAGTTGACCCAGCAGGCGGTCAACAATCAGGATATTGCCGTATTACAGGCGGTGGTGATGATCTCCGCCCTCGCATTTGTGTTGATTAACCTGCTGGTGGATCTGTTGATGCCGCTGTTCGATCCACGCCTGAAAACAGTGACCGGAGGCGTGGTATGAGTCTCGTTGATTACGCCACCGCCGCTCGCCGACGGGCGCCCGGTCGTCGACCGCTGCGTTTCCAGCCGGGGCTATGGCTCGCCTGGAGCATCATGATCATCGCGCTGTTGATGGCGCTCGCCCCGCAGCTGTTCAGCGGCTATAACCCGCTCGAAGGTACCGTCGGCGCACAGCGTCTGGCGCCGCAGGCCGGCCACTGGCTGGGAACCGACCAGCTGGGACGCGACCTGTGGACGCGGATCGTCTATGGCGCGGTCCACTCTCTTTCCGCCGCGCTGGCGGCCGTCGCTATCGGACTGTTGGTCGGCACCGCGCTCGGCACGCTGGCCGGCGCCGTTGCCGGACGCGTCGAGTCGCTGGTGATGCGCCTGGTTGATGTCCTGCTGGCCATCCCGTCGCTGCTGCTGTCATTAACGGTGATTATCCTGCTCGGTTTCGGCACCGTGAACGCCGCGGTGGCCGTGGGCGTCGCCGCCATTGCCAGCTTTGCCCGCCTGGCGCGAGCGGAAGTGGTCCGCGTGCGGCACAGCGACTACGTCGAAGCGGCCTTTGGCAGCGGCGGCACTTTCTTCGCCGTCTTCTGGCGACATATTTTACCTAACTCACTCACCGCCGTACTGGCCTTCGCCACGCTGCAGTTTGGCCAGGCGATTCTCGCCCTCTCTACCCTGAGTTTTCTCGGCTACGGTACGCCGCCGCCGGTGCCGGAATGGGGGCTGCTGATCGCCGAGGGACGTAACTATCTTTCAACCGCCTGGTGGCTGACCACCTTTCCCGGCGTGGCGGTCGTCGCGGTAGTGCTGGCGGCCAACCGCATCAGCCGTCAATTTAGCGGAGAGCGCTCATGAACGTATTACGGGTGGAAAACCTGCGCATCAGCTACCGCTCGCAGCACCGCTGGCAGGAAGTGGTACATAACGTCAGTTTCAGCCTGCAACGCGGCGAAATGCTGGCATTTGTCGGGGAGTCCGGATCCGGCAAAACCACCACCGCCCAGGCCATTATCGGCCTGCTGGCGAACAATGCCCGACGCGACAGCGGACGCGTGGAGATTAACGGCGAGGATATCAGCGGCTGGTCGGGGAAACGACTTGATAGTCTGCGCGGCACGCGTATCAGTCTGGTCCCGCAGGACCCGGGCAACTCCCTGAACCCGGTACAAACGATCGGCGCCCAGGTTGGCGAAATTCTGCGTCTGCACCAGAAAGCGCGCGCTGCCGTACGCAAGCAGCAGGTACTGGCCCTGCTGAGCAAAGTTGGCCTCAGCCACCCCGAACAGCGCTTTTATCAGTATCCGCATCAGCTCTCCGGCGGCATGAAGCAGCGGGTGTTAATTGCTATCGCCATTGCCCTGAAGCCGGACCTGATCATTGCCGACGAACCGACCAGCGCCCTCGATGTCACCGTACAAAAACGCATTCTCAACCTCCTCGATACCCTGCGCCGGGAGTCCGGAACGGCGGTACTGCTCGTCACCCACGATCTGGCGCTGGCGGCGCAGCGTGCCGACCGGCTGCTGGTTTTTCGCCACGGAGAAATTCAGGAACAGGGCATCACGGCGGATCTCATCCGCGCGCCGCAACACGCCTACACTCGTCAGCTGCTGAGCGATCTGCAGGGAACCCAGCCCACAATCGGAGCAGCGCCGCGCCACCATCCGGCGACGGCCGCTATCCGGGTCGCGGATATCAGTAAACGTTTTTCGCTGGGTGATGCCGGGCTGCAGGCGCTTGACGCCGTCAGCTTTGAGGTGAAACGCGGCACGACCCATGCGTTAGTTGGCGAATCAGGTTCGGGCAAAACCACGCTGGCGCGGATTCTGCTCGGATTTGAACAGGCCGATAGCGGCCATATCGCCATCGATGGTATCGATGCCGGTCATTTAAGTCGCGAGGCGCAGCGTCAGCTGCGGCGTAAAATTCAGTTCGTCTATCAGAACCCGTTCGCCTCGCTCGACCCGCGTCAGACCCTGTTTGAGATTATCGAAGAGCCGCTGAAAAATTTCGAACCGCTGAGTCCGCTCACCCGCCGTGCCCGCGTCGAGGCGGTTGCCGCCCGGGTCGCGCTGGCTCCGGAGCTGCTGACGCGGACCGCCCGCGAGCTTTCCGGCGGCCAGCGCCAGCGGGTCGCCATTGCCCGGGCGCTGGTGCTGGAGCCGACGATTCTGGTTCTTGACGAAGCCACTTCCGCGCTGGATGTCACGGTGCAGGCGCAGATTCTCGCCCTGCTTCAGCAGCTGCAGCAACAGCTGGGGCTGACCTATCTGTTTATCACCCACGACCTGGCGACGGTGCGCCGCATCGCGCAGAGCGTCACGGTACTGCGCGCCGGTCAGGTTGTGGAATACGGCGAGGTCAACCGCCTGTTTAACCAGCCGCAGCACGCCTATACCCGTGAACTCATCGCCGCCATTCCCCACCTGTCCACCCTGAGCAAGGAGATCGCATGACGCGTAAACGCCTGGGTTTTTTCACCCGCCTGCTGGACTCTGCCCCTGCGCAACAGCGCTACCGGCTGGCAACCGAACAGATTCGCCACGCCGAACGACTCGGTTTTGACAGCGCGTGGATTGCCCAGCATCACTTCCACGAGCATGAAGGCGGGTTGCCGTCACCGCTGGTCTTTCTCGCCCACGTGGCGGCACAGACCGAACGGATTCGCCTCGGTACCGCCATTATTACGCTGCCGATGGAGAACGCACTGCGGGTCGCCGAAGATGCGGCGGTGCTGGATCTCCTGGCCAACGGGCGTCTTGAAGTCGGCTTTGGCTCCGGCGGCACGCCAACCTCTTTTTTGCCGTTTGGCCTAACCAGCGAACAGCGGGGAGCCGCCTTTGCCGATAATCTGCATGTGATCCAGAGTGCCTGGCGCGGTGATTCACTGGCCCATCCTGACAACCATCTCTACCCGCCGGCGCCGCAGCTGGCTGAACGGATCTGGATAGCGACGTTTTCAATTGATGGTGCCGTTCGCGCCGGCCAGGCCGGTCACGGCCTGATGCTCTCCCGGACGCAGCCGCGCCCGCACGGTCAGCCGTATTTAGCGCTTGATGCCATCCAGAATCCGCTGATCGATGCCTACCTCGCGGCGCTGCCCGCCGGCACAGCGCCAAGGATCCTCGCTTCGCGCACCGCTTTTATTGCCGACAGCCAGGAGTACGCCCTGCAGGTCGCCGCCCCCGGATTACGCCAGCAGGCGGCGGCACATCGCGCCGCCGGGTATGACATAATCGGTGACACTGTCACCGATCATCTGCTGCAACTGGATGCCCACGTCGGTGATGTCGAACACGTGCAGGCCTCTCTGGCACGGGACAGCGTGCTGGCCCGCGTCACCGATATTTCGTTCCAGGTACACTCCGTTGAGCCCTCGCACCGTGACACGCTGCGTTCCCTTGAGCTGATCGCTCAGCATATCGCCCCGCAACTAAGGTAGGAGTCACCATGACACTGAGTCAGGATATTTTGGCAGAGCTGGCAGAGATTTCCCCGGATTCCCCGTTAGCCGAGGCCCGGGCCGTGCGCGACGCGGCGACCCGCCACGCACAGGGCAGCTATGAGGTGCTGTTCAGCCAGCAGGATGAGGATTTCCCCCCCGATGAACGTTTTGCCGTCGCCGCCAAAGTGGCGAAGCTGCATCAGGCCGATGCGCTGGCCGCCCACTATGCCGGTTTTGGCCTGGCCGACCCGACCTCCGCGCGGCTGACCCCGGCGCTGGCGTTTGCCCGTCTGTTAACCTTCAGCCCGGTAGAGGCCACCCCTTCGGCGCTGCAGGCGCTCACCCGCGCCGGCTGGACCCCGCGCGGGATAGTCACCCTCGCCCAGCTGATAGCCTTCGTCAGCTTCCAGAGCCGGTTACTCAACGGCCTGCGGTTATTGAACGGAAAACCCTTTGCCAGCGCCGATACGCCGGTGGCGGCCGGTTTCTGGCATACCACCCGGCAGACCGTAAGCGGTAAGCCGGCCCCAGGGCATTTCACCCGTGATGAACTGAACTGGGAGCCCTGGCTTGAAGCCAAAGCGCTGGACGCCTTCAACGACGATGAACGGGCGATTCTGGCAAAATTTGGCCATACGGATTCCCCCTATTTTCGGCTGCTGGCGCGCAATCAGCCGGTACTGGAGCAGCGTACGCTGACCGACAAAGGCATCTTCTACACCCCCGGCGGTCTGCCGCGCGCGGAACGAGAGCTGGCCGCTACGGTCGCCAGTAAGGTCAACGGCTGTATTTATTGCGCATCGGTGCATGCCCGCAAGGCGGCGCAGCTGGCAAAAGATGAGAGTGCGATAGAAACGCTGCTGGCGGTGACGCCGGGGGAAATCTTGAGCGACGGCCAGTCGCCGCGCTGGCGGGCGGAAATAGACTTTGCCGCCGCCCTGTCCGTCACGCCGCCTGCCCTGACCGCTGCGCATCTTGATCGCCTTGAAGAGCAGGGTCTGGACACCCTGGCCCAGCTCGATTTACTGCAATCGGCGGCCTTTTTTGCGTGGGCTAACCGCCTGATGTTGACCCTTGGCGAACCGTGGGAAACGGATTAATCCACCGCGCCCGCGGCGATGCGGTTCCGCTGGTCGCGGGCGTAAATCAACAGGGATGTCATCGCCAGGAAGGAGAGCAGCGCCGCCGGGAGCGCAATCGCATTCCAGCCAAAGCCGGAGGTAATCATCATCCCGCCGCAAAATGCACCGATCGCGCTGCCGAGGTTGAAGGCTATCTGCCCGCCAGCCGCCCCCAGCATCTCTCCGCCCCGGGCATTCTGGAGCAATAAGATTTGCAGCGGCGCCGCCAGCGCAAAGAGTCCGGCACAGCACAAAAACGCCAGCAGCAGCGATGCCGTTTTGTGCTCGCCAAAGAGAAAGATCAGCAGCATCACTACCACAATGGCGCCGTCGGTGGCGGCCGCAATGCGCAGCGGACTGTAGCGAGCGGAGATTTTTCCGCTCAGCAGATTACCGATAACCATCCCCAGCCCTACCAGCATCATGATGGCGATCATCGCGCTTTCGGAAAATCCGGAGACATGGATCATAAACGGTTTGATGTAGCTGAACCACGTAAATACCCCGGCGTTGCCAAACAGGGTCGCGGCAAAAATCAGCCACGGCGCAGGCGACGATAAGAAGTGAAACTGCTCCCGCAGCCGCGTCGTGGATCGATCAAAGACGGTCGGAACCCACCAGAGAATCGACATCAGCACCGCCACGTTGAAGATAGCAATCCCCAGAAAGGTATAGCGCCAGCTGAACTGATGGCCAAGCCAGGTCCCGGCGGGGACGCCGACCAGATTGGCCACCGTCATACCGGCAATCATCCCCGCCACCGCCGCGGTCACTTTACCCGGCGGCGCCACCTTCGACAAAATAATCGCCCCGACGCCGAAAAAGGCGCCATGCGGGAAGCCGGACACCAGTCGCCCGGTCGCCAGCATGAAATAGCTGGAAGAAAAGGTAAACAAGGTATTCCCGACAATACAGAGCGCCGCGAGGAACAGCATCACCGACTTTAATGAAAAGCGGCTGGAAAACAGTGCCATTACCGGCGCGCCAATCACCACCCCGAAGGCATACCAGGCGATCATGTTGCCGGCGACGGGAATGGAGACCCCGACATCGCGAGCAATTTCCGGCAGTACGCCCATAATGCCAAATTCCGCCATGCCCAGGCCAAACGTGCCCAGCGCGAGCGAAAAAATCGTCTTTTTCATTCAGTTAATCACGTATTTTGCATTTTCGGCCGGCATTATTGACCATTCAGGATCGGCAAACCAGACAAAAACGCCCGCTGACCCGTTTGTCCATAAAATAGCGCGATCCGTTTATGTGAGCCAGGGGCCGGGAGGGATGAATCAGAGAGGAAGAGCGCAGCGTCGGCGTGACGCAGAGGCAGTCAGCCGTATCGCAGCGCAATACGGCTGGAGAAGTGTTAGCGGCTGGCTTTCCCGATCATGCCGCCCGCCCCGGCGCCCAGCGCCGCGCCCTGCAGCACGCTGTTGCCGGTAACGGCTGCGGCACCCGCTCCGACTGCGGCGCCGATGGCCCCGCCGGTACGCGCGGCTTTGCCTTTGTCGCCGTGTTCAGTCATGGCGCCGATACCGCCACCGACGACCGCGCCTTGTACCGTGGAGCGCACGTTTTTTCCGCTTAACGCACCCACGGCGGCCCCCGCCACGGCGCCACCGGCCGTTTTATCCATCGCGCTGACGGAAAAGGTCAGTGCGCAGCCCAAAAAAATGGCCATACCGTTCGCAGTTTTCATCGGTCAATTCCTTTTTATTTCGCTCCCGCAGGTGTTAACGCCAGCTACACGGGCAATCCTCGGGAGCCAGAC
Organism: Klebsiella planticola ATCC 33531; assembly: GCF_000735435.1. Classification (GTDB taxonomy): domain Bacteria; phylum Pseudomonadota; class Gammaproteobacteria; order Enterobacterales; family Enterobacteriaceae; genus Klebsiella; species Klebsiella planticola. The sequence continues at coordinate 27,866 of NZ_JMPP01000042.1, forward strand.
CTGGCGGTCTGATGGTAAAGAGTCCGCACACGGTATGCGCTCGCTGGCGCAATGAAAAGAGCAAACCTGTCCAAATCTGGACAAGTTTTTTTCCTCATGGCGCGTGACGCCTCGTCGACTTCGCCTGTTAACCCGCGGAATTGTCATAATGTCCGCCACTCTTGCCCGGGATGATTACACTTTACGGTACACAAGTTCCCTTTCCCTTCTCAGAACGGAGCGATAGCCATGGGAAACAACAAGCAGGTCAAGGGTGTAGCGGGTTCGAGCAAAATGAAGCCGCTTGGCGATAAAGAGTATGAAAAAGCGCTGCGCAAACTCCACGTCGAGCTGGTTAAATTGCAGCAGTGGGTAGTCAGTCAGGGACTGAAGGTGTGCATTGTGTTTGAAGGTCGCGATGGCGCCGGTAAAGGCGGCACCATCAAAGCGATCACCGAGCGGGTCAGTCCGCGCGTATTCCGGGTGATCGCCCTGCCGGCCCCGACCGACAAGGAGAAGACCCAGCTCTATTTTCAACGCTATATCCCGCATCTGCCGGCCGCTGGCGAAATCGTTATTTTCGACCGCAGCTGGTATAACCGGGCGGGCGTTGAACGGGTGATGGGATTTTGCAGCGCCGACGACGTGGAAAAATTCCTTGCGGGGGCGCCGCTGGTAGAGCGGTCGATGGTGGAGTCCGGCATCATCCTGCTCAAATACTGGCTCGAGGTGACGCCGGAAGAACAGGAGCGCCGGCTGCGCGACCGTATCGATGACGGGCGCAAAATCTGGAAACTGTCACCGATGGATATCAAGTCGTTTAACCGCTGGGATGAGTACACTCAGGCCAGGGATGCGATGTTTGCCGCCACCGACACCTCCTGGGCGCCGTGGTTTGTCGCCCGTTCGGAAGAGAAGAAGCGCGTGCGCCTGAATATCATTACTCATCTGCTGTCGCAGATCCCCTATAAGAGCGTCCATACCGAACCGGTAAAATTACCCAAACGTAAAATCGGCAAAGTGAAAACTGCCGATTACCCTTTCCGTTTTATTGCCGAGCGCTTCTGAGCGCGAACTGCGCCTTGCCCGCCTCGGGCCCTTCTGCCGGAGCGGGAAAGGTCCCCCCCTTTTCTGGGGAGCTCAAATCGACAAATCCGCCGTTTACCTCAAGTTAACCTCAGGTATTACGCTTAACGCATACCGTCAGGCCACAATAAGGACATGATATGCATGAGATTGACAGCGGTTTTACCCACGTTGCCTTTATGGTGCGGGATCTCGACAGGAGCATCGATTTTTATACCCGCTATACCGCCATGCAGGTGATTCACCAGCGCTCGCCGAATCTCCCCTCCGCTCGCCACGTAGCGTGGTTAAGCGATCGTACCCGCTTATTCGCCCTGGTGCTGGTGCAGGCCGATGAGCCGACCGATACCCCGCTGGGGCCGTTTGGTCATTTAGGTGTCGCCTGCGCGACAAAAGAGGAGATCGACGCCAAAACCGCGATGGCGCGGCGGGAAGGCGTGCTGAGAAAGGAGCCGGAGCAGTCTGGGGAGCCGGTGGGCTATTACGTTTTCTTCAGCGACCCGGATGGCAATACGCTGGAACTCTCATACGGCCAGCGCGTTGGGCTGGAAGTCCTGCGTAGCGAGAAGTGAAAACACATGGCGCGACCGGGTCGCGCCATGAAACGGTCAGGAACGGCGTGACGTGATGCCTTCCAGACTCTCTTTTTTCGCTTCCAGACGCTCAACCTCACGGTACCAGCGCGGGTGATGTTTGCTGGCCCAGCGACGGCTGACTTTGCCTTCGACCATCCCCTTAATCGACCCTTTCACCCAGAATGCCATATACATATGGATCAGGATGGCGTGAATCAAAATAATCGCCGAGGTGGCGTGAATCAGCAGGCTGTAGCGAATGACCTGGATCGGGAAGAAAGGGGCAAACCAGGGACGCCAGATGATCACCCCGGTCACCAGCAACACGAAAATCATGCTCATGATGGTCCAGAACATCATCTTCTGCCCGGCGTTATATTTGCCGACGCGGGCCACTTTATGTTCATTGCCCTTCAGCACTTCAACAATGCCCTTCAGCCACGGGATGTCCTGCTTGTCCGGAATGTTATGGTGGACAAAGCGTACAAACATAAACATCAGCGCAATGAAGATAGCCACGCCGAAGAACGGATGCAAAATGCGTCCCATCTGCGGCGTACCGAAGGTTTCCGTCAGCCACTGCAGCGTCGGGAAAAAGAACGAGATCCCGGAGAGCGCCACCAGAAAGAAGCAGATAACCACCGTCCAGTGACAGGCGCGGTCGATAAACTTCGTGCGCACAATCATTTTCGACTTATTCATCATGCTCCTCCTCGTCGTCATCCACTTCCTTGTTCGGCCCGATGCCGATGTAGTGATAAATCAAGCCGGCAAAGGTAGCGATAAAGCCGGCCGCTGACAGCGGCTTCAGCGCCCCCTTCCACAGATTAATACTGGTATCAATCTGCGGCTGTTTCGGCAGATTGTGGTACAGCTCCGGCTGGTCAGCATGGTGCAGGACGTACATCACATGGGTACCGCCCACTCCCTGCGGGTTGTACACCCCGGCCTGTAAATAGCCGCGCGCTTTCAGCTTGTTGACCCGCTCCTGCGCCACCTCCAGCATCTCTTTCTTGCTGCCAAAATGGATGGCGCCAGTCGGGCAGGTTTTCACGCACGCCGGTTCCTGGCCGACGCTAACGCGATCCACGCAGAGGGTACATTTATAGACCCGATTATCCTCTTTATTGAGACGCGGGACATTAAACGGACAGCCGGCAATGCAGTAGCCGCAGCCGATGCAGTTCTCCTGCTGAAAATCGACGATACCGTTGGCGTACTGAATAATCGCCCCGGCGGAGGGACAGGCTTTCAGACAGCCTGGCTCCTCGCAGTGCATACAGCCATCTTTACGGATCAGCCACTCCAGCTTGCCGTTCTGCTCGGTTTCGCTAAAGCGCATCACCGTCCAGGATTTGGCGCTCAGGTCCGCCGGGTTATCGTACACCCCGACACAGTGCCCCACCTCATCGCGGATATCGTTCCACTCGGAACAGGCCACCTGGCAGGCTTTGCAGCCCACGCAGGAGGAGACATCAATCAGCTTAGCCACTTCCGCCTTGTAGTCCCGCGCACGCGGCGCGGGGGTTATCGGGTTGGTTGCGGAGCGCTTAATAATGTCTTGTGTTTCCATCGCCATTGAATCGCTCCTTACGCTTTCTCGATGTTGACCAGAAACGCTTTATACTCCGGCGTTTGCGAGTTGGAATCGCCGACGTTTGGCGTCAGGGTATTGGCGATATAGCCTTTCTGCGCCACCCCTTCAAAGCCCCAGTGCAGCGGGATCCCGACGGTTTCCACCTGCTGGCCGTGAACGTTGAGAGTCCGCAGACGGCGAGTCACCACCGCCACCGCGCGAATAAAGCCGCGCTGGCTGCTCACCGTCACCCGATCGCCGTTGGTAATGCCTTTCGCCTGCGCCAGACCTTCGCTGATTTCCACAAACTGTTCCGGCTGGGCGATGGCGTTAAGCCGCGCATGCTTGGTCCAGGTGTGGAAATGCTCGGTCAGACGATAGGTGGTGCCGACGTAAGGGAACCGATCTTTTTTCCCTAAGCGCAGGGCGTCGTCTTCATACAGACGCACCACCGGACTGGAGATCACGTTCGGGTGCAGCGGGTTGGTACCCAGCGGCGTTTCCATGGGCTCGTAATGTTCCGGGAACGGCCCTTCCGCCAGCTTATCGAGCGCAAACAGACGCCCCAGCCCTTCAGGCTGCATGATAAACGGCCCGGTGTTGCTGCCCGGCGCGGCGGTATTGAAGTCAGGGATATCGTTCCCCGTCCACTTGCTGCCGTTCCACTGGATCAGCATCCGCTTCGGATCCCACGGCTTGCCGTTAATATCCGCCGATGCCCGGTTGTACAGCACGCGTCGGTTCAGCGGCCACGCCCAGGCCCAGCCCAGCGTATTGCCCAGTCCTGACGGATCGGCGTTATCGCGGTTGGCCATCTGGTTACCCTGCTCCGTCCAGCTACCGGCGTAGATCCAGCAGGACGACGCAGTGGTGCCGTCATCACGCAACAGTGCGAAACTGCTCAGCAGCTGGCCTTTTTTCGCCAGCAGGACGCCGTTGCTGTCATAGAGATCCGCCAGCGCATAGCCGTTGTTCTCTTTCGCCACCTCTTCCGACTCCGGATGATCCGGCTGCCTGTAGCTCCAGCTCATCTTCAGCAGCGGTTCGGCACCTTTCCCGCCTTCACGGCGATACATCTCGCGCAGACGGTGGTAAATCCCGGCCAGAATTTCACCGTCGTTACGCGCTTCGCCCGGCGCATCCTGGCCTTTCCAGTGCCACTGCAGCCAGCGCCCGGAGTTAGCAATCGACCCGTCCTCTTCAGCAAAGCAGGTGGAGGGCAAACGGAACACTTCGGTCTGAATCGCCGCCGGGTCAACATCGTTCGACTCGCCGTGGTTTTGCCAGAAGGTCGAGGTTTCAGTCACCAGCGGGTCGATAACCACCATGTACTTCAGCTTGCTCAGGCTGCGGATCACCTTGTTTTTGTCCGGGAACGAGGCCACCGGGTTGAAGCCCTGGCAGATATAGCCCGTGACCTGTCCTTTATCCATCATGTTGAAATACTTGATGACGTCGTAAGACTGATCCCATTTCGGCAGCCAGTTAAAGCCCCAGTCGTTCTCTTTCTGCGCCGCATCGCCGTAAAACGCTTTCATCAGGCTGACCGCAAACTTCGGATAGTTGCTCCAGTAATTCACCTGATCCGCTCGCGTGGCTTTTGGCGTATTCGCCGCCAGCCAGCTGTGCAGATCGGTCTGTTTTTCAGACGGCAGCGTCAGATAGCCCGGCAGGCTGGTCGACAGCAGACCGAGGTCGGTTAAGCCCTGAATATTGGAGTGGCCGCGCAGGGCGTTGACGCCGCCGCCGGCCATCCCCATATTGCCAAGCAGTAGCTGGATCATCGCCATGGTGCGGATGTTCTGCGCGCCGACGGTATGCTGCGTCCAGCCCAATGCGTACAGGAAAGTGGTGGTCCGGTCCGCGGCGCTGGTGGAGGCCAGCACTTCGCACACTTTGAGGAAATCGGCTTTTGGCGTTCCGCAGATGTTCTCCACCACTTCCGGCGTATAGCGGGAGACGTGCTGCTTCAGCAGGTTCCATACGCAGCGCGGATGTTGTAGGGTCTCATCGCGCAGAGCGTAGCCGTTTTCGTCGAACTGATAGTTCCACGATGTTTTATCGTACTGCCGTTTTTCAGCGTCATAGCCGCTGAACAGGCCATCTTCGAAGGCAAAATCGTCGCGCACCAGCAGGTTGGCGTTAGTGTAGTGTTTAACGTACTCCGCGTTGATTTTGTTGTTTTCAATCAGGTACCGCAGCACGCCCGACAGGAAGGTAATGTCGGTACCGGAACGAATCGGCGCATAGATATCGGCGACCGAAGCCGTACGCGTAAAGCGCGGGTCAACGACGATAAGCAGAGCATCGTTGTTGTTTTTCGCCTCCATCGCCCAGCGGAATCCCACCGGATGGGCCTCAGCGGCATTGCCGCCCATCACCACCACCACGTTAGCGTTTTTGATATCAACCCAGTGGTTGGTCATCGCACCGCGACCAAATGTTGGAGCAAGACTTGCTACCGTTGGTCCGTGTCAGACGCGCGCCTGGTTATCCACTGCCAGCATGCCGAGCGAACGCACGAACTTCTGCGTCAGCATGCCGGTTTCATTACTTGCCGCCGAGGCGCACAGCATCCCGGTTGAAAGCCAGCGGTTAACCACGGTGCCCTGCTCGTTTTTCTCAATAAAGTTGGCATCACGGTCGGCTTTCATCAGTCTGGCGATACGGGTGAAGGCATCGTCCCAGGAGATGCGCTGCCATTTGTCAGAGCCCGGCGCGCGGTATTGCGGATAACGCAGACGATTCTCGCTGTGAACATAATCCAGCAGCCCCGCCCCTTTCGGGCATAACGCGCCCCGGCTGACCGGGTGATCGGGATCCCCTTCAATATGATAAATGGCTTCTTTCGCGTTCTTCGCGCCGTCGCCCAGGCTATACATTAATAGCCCGCAGCCCACGGAACAGTATGTGCAGGTGTTGCGGATCTCTTTGGCGCGCAATAATTTGTAATTACGCGCCTGAGCCAGCGCCATTTTGGGTGCGAAACCCAGTGCAGCAGCTGTTGTTCCGGCCATACCGCCTGCGCAGATTTTAAAAAACTTTCTGCGGCTGACGTCCATTGATTTTCTCCATGCAGGATGCGTGTTCATCGCGGGGGAAACTAACAGCAATGCCCCTTATTTTTTTGCGTCAAATCAATGTCGAAAACCATCGCCCCCTTAATAGTCAAGGTCAGCGGATTTCATTACTCCCTTTGTATTAAGCGCGAAGGAAAACAGGGGCCAGAAGGAATGAAAAAGTGTTATAAATCGTCTCTTGATGAATATCGGTGTCAGGTTTGACATGGAAAAGAAAAAAGCAACGTTGACCGGTCTGGCTGCCATTGTGCTGTGGAGCACGATGGTCGGATTAATTCGTGGCGTCAGTGAAGGGTTAGGTCCGGTCGGCGGCGCGGCAATGATCTATACGCTGAGTGGCTTATTACTGCTGGCCACCGTCGGGTTTCCCCGGCTGCGGCAAATGCCGCGCGCCTATCTGCTGGCCGGCAGTCTGCTGTTCGTCAGCTATGAAATTTGTCTGGCGCTGTCGCTGGGCTTTGCCGGGAGTCGCCAGCAGGCGATTGAAGTCGGGATGGTCAATTATCTGTGGCCCAGCCTGACGATTCTCTTTGCCATTCTCTTTAATGGTCAGAAAACCAGCTGGCTGGTCATTCCCGGCTTATTTCTCGCGCTGCTTGGCGTCACCTGGGTATTAGGCGGTGAGCATGGCCTGAATATCGATGAAATTACCCGCAACGTCGTCTCCAGCCCGCTGAGCTATATTCTGGCCTTTGTCGGCGCATTTATCTGGGCGACCTATTGCACGGTCACCGCAAAATATGCGCGCGGCAAAAACGGCATCACCCTGTTTGTTTTATTAACCGCTCTGACCCTGTGGCTGAAGTTTATGCTCAGCGATCAACCGCCGATGATTTTCAGCTGGCCGGTGGTCATTAAGCTGGTGATGTGCGCGGTGGCGCTGGGGTTTGGCTATGCGGCCTGGAACGTGGGGATTCTCCACGGTAACGTCAGCCTGCTGGCGGCCGCCTCTTACTTTACCCCGGTGCTCTCTTCGGCGCTGGCGGCGGTGTTGCTCAGCGCGGTCCTCTCCTGGCCATTCTGGCAGGGCGCCGGCATGGTTTGCGCCGGCTCCCTGCTCTGCTGGTATGCCACCCGACGTTAGCCGAGGTCGCCACCGGCCACCGGCAGCGTAACGCCGGTGATATAGCTTGCTTCATCGCTGGCGAGAAACAGGATCGCGTTCGCCTGTTCCGCCAGCGTGCCGTAGCGATGCATCAGGCTGCTCTCCACGGTTTGCGCGACCACCTGCTGATACCACGCCTGCTCCTGCGCCGTGGGCGTTTCATGATTCCGTGGGGTTAAGCGCGCCGGCGCCTCGGTTCCGCCCGGCGCCACGGCGTTGATGCGAATCCCGCTGCCGCTGTACTCCATGGCAATCGAACGGGTCAGCGCGTTGACCCCGCCCTTCGCCGCCGAGTAGGGCACCCGGTTAATCCCCGCAGTGGCGACGGACGAGACGTTAACGATGCTGCCCTTGCCCTGTTTGAGCATCCACGGTAGCGCCGCGCGGCAGCCCCATAGCGTCGGAAACAGCGAACGACGAATCTCTTTTTCAATCTGATCCGGCTGATATTCGGCAAACGGGCGCGCCCAGATCGTCCCACCGATGTTATTAATCACCACGTCCAGTCGGCCAAAATGGGCGACCCCGGCGGCAAAAGCCTGCTCGGTGCTCTCCCACTGTTCGAGGTCCGCCTCCAGCGCCAGCACCTCGCTGCCCCCCTCGGCCAGCGTCGCCGCCAGCTCATGGACATAGCGCGAACGGTCGATCAGCAGCAAACGGGCGCCTTCGCGGGCGGCTTGTTCTGCCGTCTGACGGCCAATACCCTGGGCGGCGCCGGTAATGGCCACCACTTGATGTTGAAAACGCATCGCTCCTCCTTATGCCGCCGCACTCTGGCTGGCGAGAAATTTTTCGTACCAGAAACCTGCCGGGTTAATTCCCCGCTCGCGAAGCGCGCCGGAGACCGCGTTGACCATCGGCGGTGGGCCGCACAGATAGATGTCGACATCGCCATTGTTAAGCATCACCTCATTAAGATGCCCGGTGACAAACCCGCGCTGCGGGCAGGCGCTCTGTTCATCGGCGACCACCGGCAGCCAGCGATAGTCGGAAAGCTGGCCGACAAACGCATCCAGCGCCTCGGTTTTCACTAGATCGCCATCGCGGGTGACGCCGTAGAGCAGCGTGATCGGCCGGGTGCTGCCCTGCCGGGCAAGGGTGTGCAGCATCGACAGCAGCGGCGCCAGCCCGGTTCCGCCCGCCAGCATCAGCAGCGGGCGTTCCCCGTTGCGCAGGTAGAAGCTGCCCATCGGGCCGCTGAGGGTGAGACGATCGCCCGGCGCCGCCTGGCGTGTCAGCCATTGGCTCATTACCCCGCCGGGCACGTTGCGGATCAGAAACCGGCCTTCGCGCTCGCCCGGAAGCGAGCTGAAAGAGTAAGCGCGCACCTGCGGCGTGCCCGGGACCTGAATGTTGATGTATTGTCCTGGCAGAAAAGCCAGCGGCTCATCCAGCTGGAGCACCAGCTCAATGGCGCTCTCCGACAGGTGATTCACCTGCATCACCGCCGCACCGGTGCTGGCCAGCGCGGTTTTGCACTGCGCCGCAGCAACCGGGACGTCAATCACGCAATCGCTGGTCGGGATCATCTGACAGGTCAGCACCTGACGGGCATCGGCCTCTTCTTCGCTCAACGCCTCCTCCAGATACTCTTCCCCCATGCCATAGTCGCCGCTGGCGCAATGGCATTTGCAGGTCCCGCAGACGCCGTCCGAGCAATCCATCGGCAGGTTGACCTTCTGTCGGTAGGCGGCGTCCAGCACTTTTTCTCCCGCATTGCACTGGATAAAACGGGTAATACCATCCTCAAAATTGAGTGCGATAGTAAACATATCCACCTCTTAAATATGGTAAACGTCGATCACCTGACGGATATAATCGTTATTCAGGCGCACCGTTTTACGCAGGATCTGCGGCTTGCCGTCGCAGGCCGTCAAGGTGACGCAAGTCGAGCCAAACCACGCATCGGTGTGCTGATAACGGTGGTTGTAAGTCACCCAGTTGTAGCGCACCTCCACCCCCTGCTCATTTTCGCCAAGCAGCTCAACGTTGCTAATCATGTGGGTGGTGCGCGGCTCCGGCGTACTGGCGCCAGAACGTTCCGTTTTGATGCGGTAGACGCGGTCTTCCAGTCCCTCGCGGTTGGGGTAATAGATCAGCGATATTTCGCGCTGCGGATCGCGGGTCAGCTTGTCGTCATCGCCCCATGCCGGCATCCAGAACACCACTTTGGGGCTGTAGCACGTCAGCCACTCATCCCACTGGCGGTCGTCCAGCAGGCGGGCTTCGTAATAGAGAAACTGGCGAACCTGCTCAAGCGTCAGCATCACACCACCTCCACGCGTTGGGTTATGGACTGTTCATAGCGCAGCTGCTCTTTTTCCAGCGCGGCCAGCATGACCTTTTGCCAGTGATGGTGATGGGCGATGTACAGCGCTTCATCCTCCGATTTCACCCCGCTAAGCAGCGGCGTAAATCCGCCATGCCGCGCGTGCTCATCCGGACCATCAACCCAATGCAGCGCGCCGCGACTGAGATCGCTCCACGCCAGGTTCTCGCCGAGATAGCCGCGCTGACAGGCGCTGAACTCTTCCAGATCGTCCGGCGTTCCCATGCCGCTGACGTTAAAGAAATCCTCGTACTGACGAATGCGCAGCGCGCGGGCCTGGTCCGGCTCACCTTTCGGGGCAAAGCACCAGATAGTGACTTCGGTTTTATCTACTGCGAGCGGGCGAATGACGCGGATCTGCGTGGAAAACTGGTCCATCAAATAGACGTTGGGATAGAGACAAAGATTGCGCGTTTCATTGACCATCTGGTCGGCGCGCAGCTCGCCAAACTCGGCCTGTAAGCGGGTCTGATGGGCGAAAACCGGGCGCACTTCCGGGTTCAGCGCCCGGGTCCACAGCAGCATATGGCCGTTTTCGAAACCGTAACCGCCGCCGAGACTTTTCGACCAACCGTTGGCATCGACGGAATGCGTCCCTTCGGCTTCGTAGTTGCGGCGCGACATCGTGGAAGCGTAGTTCCAGTGCACCACGCTGACGTGATAGCCGTCGGCGCCGTTTTCCGCGCCCAGCTTCCAGTTGCCCTCGTAGACATAGCTGGAGGAGCCTTTCAACACTTCCAGCCCTTCCGGCGCCTGATCGACCATCAGATCGATAATCTTGCAGGTTTCGCCGAGATAGGTTTCCAGCGGCTGCACGTCCTCATTGAGGCTGCCGAATAAGAAGCCGCGATAAGAGGCAAAGCGCGGCAGTTTTTTCAGGTCGTGCGACCCTTCATGTTTAAAGGTCTCCGGATATCCGCCGGTACTTTCATCTTTGGCTTTCAGTAATTTACCGTTGTTACCGAAGGTCCAGCCGTGGAACGGACAGGTAAACGAGTTTTTATTGCCGGTTTTACGCCGGCAGAGCATGGCGCCGCGATGGGCGCAGCTGTTAATTAACGCGTGCAAGGCATGTTTTTTATCGCGGGTGATAATAACCGGCTGACGCCCCAGGGTTAGGGTGAAATAATCGCCGGGCTCAGGAATCTGACTTTCATGGGCGAGGAATACCCAGTTCCCTTCAAATATATGCTTAATCTCAAATTCAAATAACTGAGCATCGGTAAAAATCGAACGATGGCAGCGGTAAATATGTTTTTGCCGATCAACAATTAATGCATTGCTGATTTTATCTTTTAATAGCGAGAGTGTTTTTTGCATGAGCTTAGCCCTCCTGCAGAATTCAGGAATTAATGAAATCAGAGAGAATAATCAATTCGGCAATATCCCCGGCCGCGCGTGGCAGGCCGGGTAACAGCATGGCTCACCGCCCCGGGCGCACCGGCCCGGGAGGTGCGCCGATCATGACTCTTGCGCGCGCAGGCGGGAAATACGCTGTTCTTCTTCGGCGTTCAGGGCCGTGCACAAAGTAAAGTCGAAGCGAACTTCGGTGTGTTCGCCGTCAAGCTTACGCTGCTGAATCAGTTCCCGATCGGTGATTTTAACCGGGTCGGCAATCAGGCCATCGCGGGTCGCGAAGGCAAAGTCATCCCACAGATACTTATCGCCGTTAAGGTTAATCTGGCTGGTTAAGTGCTTGTGGCCCGGCGCGGAGACAAAGAAGTGAATATGTGCCGGACGATTGCCGTGACGACCCAACTGGTTAAGCAGCTTTTGGGTCGGGCCATCCGGCGGGCAGCCGTAGCCAGAAGGCATGATGCTACGCACGCTGTAGCGGCCATCTGCGCCGGTGCGGATGCGGCGTCGCAGGTTATAGTCGCTCTGACTCCGATCGAAGAACGAGTAGTTCCCCAGGGTGTTGGCATGCCAGATATCAACAATCGCATTGGCAACCGGACGGCCCTGGGTATCGCAAACCTGGCCGTGCAGCCACATCACCTCGCCGGCGTCACGACCGTCATCCATCCGCGCATACCCCTCTGCAAGCGGCGCATTGGCGACATACAGCGGCCCTTCAATGGTGCGCGGCGTGCCGGTTTCGCGATGCTGCGCGGCATCGATCGCATCCTGACGCAGATCGAGGAAGTGTTCCAGCCCGAGACCTGCTGCCAGCAGCGCCGCTTCCTGACGCCCGCCCAGTTCATGCAGATAGTTCACCGCATGCCAGAACTCTTCCTCGGTAATATTATAATCGTCGATCAGGGTGCACATATTTTCCAGTAAACGATGCACAATGGCTTTAAAGCGTTCATTACCGCCGGGAACATTTAACCCGGCACTTTCACGTAATAATTTCTGCACGGCTTCTTGTTGTACGAAAGAATTTTTCATTGTGATTCTCACTTATTGCTTGCAGGTGGCTTGTAGGGTTAACGCCGGAATATCCGGCGCGAGGTTTCTTATTATTTTTAGCTATCGTCTTCACGAATCGAGGAGGGATGACGACACAAGGCCTCGACGCGGATTTCCATAAACGGGTATAACGGCAGAGCCATTAATATCTGGTGCAACTGGTCGGCATCACGCACATCAAAAATACTGACATTGGCGTACAATCCGGCGACGCGCCAGATATGTCGCCAGGTGCCTTCACGCTGTAATTGCTGCGAATAGGCTTTTTCTCGTTGTTTAATATCCTCAAGCTCGTCGGCGGGATATCCCAGCGGGATCTTGACGGTCATATCCACTTTAAACAGCATATTTTTCTCCTGTCATGTCCTACGCTTTACGGGCATAGAACTGCAATTTATCTTCATCGAGTTCGACACCTAAACCCGGGGTCTGCGGCAGGACCACGCTGCCGTTAGCGAACGTTAGCGGTACGCTGACGATGTCATCTTTGAGCAGCAGCGGGCCAAACATTTCGCTGCCCCATTGCAGCGGCAGCGTCGACCAGGCGTGCAGCGATGCGACGGTGCCCACGGTCCCTTCCAGCATGGTGCCGCCATACAATCCGATGCCGGCCGCCTGCGCGACGTGCGCCAGGGCTAAAACGCTGGCCGGACCGCCCGCTTTGGCAATTTTCAAGGCAAAGGCGCCGCTGAAGCCTTGCTGCGCCAGGCGATAGCCATCGAAGTACGTCGCCACCGCTTCATCCGCCAGAATCGCGGTTTCAATGTGATGGCTGAGGCGAACCAGCGCCGCGTTGTCCTGCGCGCTGACCGGTTGTTCAATTAAGTCGATGCCCATCGCCGCCAGTTCACGACATCCTTTAGCCGCCGCGGTGGCGTCCCAGGCCTGGTTGACATCGACACGAATGCTCGCCCGATCGCCCAGCGCTTCGACAATCGCCCGGGTGTGGCGTAAATCGCTAGCCAGTTCGCTGGCGCCAATTTTCAACTTAAATGCCTGATGGCGACCTTCGGCCAGCAGCCTTTCCCCTTCGGCGATGTCCTTGTGGGTATCCCCGCTCGCCAGAGTCCACAGCACCGGCAGCGAGGTCTGCAGCGCGCCGCCAAGCAGCGCCGAAACCGGTAGCCCCAGCGCCTTGCCCTGCGCATCCAACAGCGCGGTTTCAATCGCGGATTTGGCGAAGGTGTTACCTTTGATGGCGCTGTTGATACGCTGCGTCAGCGCATTGAGGTTATCGGCGGGCTGCCCTTTGAGCAGCGGCGTCAGGTAATGGTTAATGGCGCTGGAGATAGCTTCCGGACTCTCGACGCCATAGCTCAGCCCGCCGATGGTGGTCGCCTCGCCGATACCGCAAATACCGTCAGAGCGCGTAATGCGGACAATCACCAGCGTCTGGCAGCCCATGGTTGTCATTGAGAGTTTGTGCGGGCGGATGGTCGGGACGTCAACCAGCCAGCTTTCAATGCGTTCTACGGTCGCGGTCATGTTTTCTTCCTGATCGTTAAATTCATAACTTTTTGTGACGCCAACCATAACGAGGGGTGACGATGACTTTGACAATAGGGGGGAGCCGGTGAAATGGTCAACGGCGATAATCGAAATGTTGTGCGATTATCGACGCGCTTGTTAAAATGAGGTTAATAGTGTGATCCGGGTGGTAAAACAGGCACATTCCGTCGCCGCCCTTTTTCCCCACGGTATAGTGGTATCCCGTGAGCTTTTGTTTTCGAATGGAGAGGAATTCAATGAGCGCGACACCACCAACCCCCCTCAGCGCCAGGCAGGCCGAACACGACCCGAACTTCATGCTGTCGCTGGCGCGCGGGCTGGAGGTTCTCAACGCCTTTACTCCCCAGCGCCAGCGGCTGACTATCTCGCAGCTCAGCCAGAAAACGCAGATTTCTCGCGCCGCCGTCCGCCGCTGCCTGTATACCCTGGCCGCGCTCGGCATGGTGCACAGCCCTGACGGACGCTGCTATGAACTGCTGCCGCGAGTGTTGGCCGTCGGCCACGCCTACCTGGCCGGGACGCCGCTGGCGAAAGTGGCCCAGACCGCGCTGGATAACCTCGGTAAGAGCCTCGGCGAGTCCTGCTCCGCCGCCACCCTCGATGGCGATAACGTGCTCTATATCGCCAGAGCCGCAGTCAACAATCTGCTGAGCGTCGACATCGGTCGCGGCAGCCGTCTCCCCGCATGGGCGACCTCAATGGGCCGCGTACTGCTTAGCGCCCTGCCGGAAGATCAGCTTGACGTGACATTGTCACGCGCAAATTTAATTCGCTATACCCCGCATACGCTGTGTGATCTAGCGGGATTGCGGGAGGAAATAGCCAGAGTACGTATGCAGGGATATGCCATCGCCGATCGGCAAATTGAGGTGGGATTATGTTCGCTGGCGGTACCGCTGCTGTCACGCAGCGGCCAGGTGGTAGCGGCGCTCAACATCGGCGTGCCCGCCAGCGCCATGAGCGCCGTCGCGCTGAGAGAGAAAGCGCTGGCCCCGCTGCGACGGGCGGCCATGGAGCTTTCTCTCCAGCTGTAGGGCTAGTTCATTTTCGGCGCCTGCGCCAGACTGCGCCAGATCCCGGCGGCCAGCAACAGTAGCAGCACCCCGGCGGTGGCCAGCACGATACTGTGGGCGCTGATAAATGCGGTTTTCGCCGCTGCAATCAGCGAATGCGCCGGAACAGCAGGCAGCGATTGCGCCAGGGCGATCGCTTCGCTGATGGACGACGAGGCCTGCGCTGCGACCTGACCGTCCATCCCGCCAGGCAGCACAATCGATGAGCTGTAGCTGCGGGTCAGAATCAGGCCGAACAGCGCGATCCCCAGACCGGCCCCCAGCTCGTAGGCCATCGTTTCAATGGCGCCGGCCGCCGCCGCTTTCTCTTTCGGCGCTGCCGCCATAATGGCGGCGCCGGAAGCCAACAACGCGCTGGCGACGCTGAAGCCTAAAAGAGTCATCAATCCCCACGCCAGCCACTGCTGGGAGCTGAAGTCAGTCATCGACAGGCCGAGGAAACTGAGCGCGCTCAGCAGCATACCGCCAGTTGCGACCTGCCGCAGGCCCAGGCGGGAAACCATCACCCCGGCAACAGGTCCGCTAAATCCGCTCGCCAGCATCAGTGGCAGCATAAACAGCCCGGCTTCAAACGGCGTTTTGCCATGGACGAACTGTAGCTCCTGCGCCATCAGTAGCTCAAAGCCCACCAGGGTGATCAGTGCGGTCATCGCCATCATCACGCCGCTTAAGATAATGCGATGCGTAAACAGGCGCATATCGACCATCGGGGTCGCGGCGGAAAGCTGCTGACGAACAAAGCGCACCAGCAGCGCCAGGCCCACCAGCGCGATCAATCCGGTCATCCATAATGCCATCTGCCCTTTTAGCGCCGATTTTGCGCTGAACACCAGCATCAGGATCGCCACAATAAGCATCAATGCCTGGGTCAGATTAAGCGGTTGTTCGCGGCGCGCCGGCTGGCGCGGTACCATCCGGGCGCTGAAGGCGATAACCGCCAGCACGATGGGCACGTTGATCAGGAACACCGATCCCCAGTAAAAATGTTCCAGCAGGATGCCGCCTACCAACGGGCCGAAAGCGGCGCCGCCAGAGCCAATCGCCGCCCACAGACCAAGCGCCATGTTGCGGTGCCGCGCCTGCGAAAAAGTGTTACGGATGCCGGCAAGCGTCGCCGGGACGATCATCGCCGCACCAATGGCCAGCAGCGCGCGGGAGGCGATCAGCGCCAGCGCAGTGGGTGAAAATGCCGCCGCCAGCGACGAAACGCCGAAAATAGCGCTGCCGAGCAGCAACAACCGTTTAAAGCCAATTTTATCGCCGAGCGCCCCCATCGGCAGCACCATGCCGGCCATGACTAATGAATAAATATCAATGATCCACAGCAGCTCGTTGCTGCTGGTCCCCAACGACATACTAAGCGTTGGCGCGGCGACATGCAGCACCGTGGCATCAATCGCCACCGGTAAATACACCAACAAAATCGCCACCAGCGTTAACCATTGCCGAGACATACTTTTTTTCCTCAACTTTACAAATTGGACACGTGTCCAGGATTGCGATCCTGCCGGATTGTTGAACAACTGTCCAACTTTTTGTTACTATCGAGGAAAACCACGGCTCAGCGGGGAAATATGCACTACTTAAATCGGGAAGCTCGTCGGGAGGTGATCATGCTGGCGGCGATGCGCGTCGCGCTGCAGGGTGGCTTAGGTGCCATGACCGTCCGGCAAATCGCCGCCGAAGCCGGAGTCTCTACCGGGCAACTGCATCACCATTTCACCTCTATCGGCGAACTTAAGGCCCAGGCCTTCGTTCGGTTAATTCGTGAGATGCTGGATATCCAGCTGGTAGCGGAAGACGCCAGCTGGCGCGAGCGTCTGTTTTCCATGCTCGGCAGCGAAGATGGCCGCCTGGATCCCTATATCCGTCTGTGGCGCGAGGGGCAACTGCTCTGCGGGAGCGATAGCGACATCAAAGAGGCCTACCTGCTCACCATGTCGATGTGGCACGAAGAGACGGTCAATATTATTCGTCTCGGTAGCGCAAGCGGTGAATTTCATCCCGCTGACAGCGCGGAGAATATCGCCTGGCGTTTAATTGCCTTGGTCTGCGGACTGGATGGGATTTATGCGCTGGGAATGGAAGCGATCGACGACAGCGCATTTACACGCTATATAAATCATTATATATCGTTAGAGCTGCTATGCCCGCCAACCATTTAGCCCCCAGACCTTCAGTTGTCCCGGGACGGCATGGTCTGTCGGCCCGACAGAACCTGTCGCCGCTGCCAGCAGGGGCACATTTTGAATCACATTTCATTTACATTTAGTAACAAATAATAAACTCCTATTCCGTGCACGCTTTCCTGAAGCGTTTTTTTTTATCTATTCTTCAAACACTACAATAATTAATTCGGCCAGCCTTGATCGCCTCTTCTGCTTAATTTGCGGTGTTGTCATCTTTAAATTTTCTTTGGTTACTGGGCACGCGAGGGCACTATGTCAAGAGAAAGTGAGAAAGATAATCATTACCTTTTAAAAGGATGGCGCCCGGAAAATCCGGCATTCTGGGAAAATAAAGGCAAAGCCATTGCGCGAAGAAATCTTATTATTTCAGTGAGTTGTTTACTTCTCGCCTTCTGCGTATGGATGTTATTCAGCGCGGTTGCGGTTAATCTCAATAAAGTCGGCTTTAATTTCACCACTGACCAGCTTTTTTTATTAACCGCGCTTCCTTCGCTGTCCGGGGCAATATTACGCGTACCCTATTCTTTTATGGTTCCTATATTTGGCGGACGCTACTGGACGGTGATCAGTACCGTTATTTTAGTGGTGCCCTGTCTGTGGCTTGGGATCGCGGTGCAAAACCCGGCAACCCCATTCTGGATATTTATTCTTATCGCTCTGCTGTGTGGGTTTGCCGGGGCTAACTTTGCCTCCAGCATGGGCAACATCAGCTTTTTCTACCCGAAAGCGAAGCAAGGCAGCGCCCTCGGCGTGAACGGCGGCCTGGGCAACCTCGGCGTCAGCGTGATGCAGCTGCTCTCGCCGGTAGTGATCTTCGTGCCGATCTTCACTTTTGTTGGCGTTCGCGGCGTCGACCAAGCGGACGGCGCGACTCTGTGGCTCGGCAACTCGCCGCTAATCTGGGTGCCGCTGCTGCTCGCCGCTACCGTGGCGGCGTGGTTCGGGATGAACGATATCGCCGGCGCCAAAACCTCCATTCGCGATCAGCTCCCGGTGTTGAAACGCCCGCATATGTGGCTGCTGAGCCTGCTTTATCTCGCCACCTTCGGCTCGTTCATCGGTTTTTCCGCCGGCTTCGCGATGCTGGCCAAAACGCAGTTTCCGGAGGTGAATATCCTGAAGCTGGCCTTCTTTGGCCCGTTTATCGGCGCCCTGGCGCGATCCTTCGGCGGCATCATTTCCGACCGTCTGGGCGGCGTCAACGTCACCCTGGTGAACTTCATTCTGATGGCGCTGTTTACCGGCCTGCTGTTCCTCACCCTGCCCGGCTCCGGTTCCGGGAGTTTCCTCGCATTTTACGTGGTGTTTATGGGGCTGTTCCTCACCGCGGGTCTTGGCAGCGGCTCCACGTTCCAGATGATCGCCGTGATCTTTCGCCAGATAACCCTCGATAGCGTCAAGAAACGCGGCGGCAGCGATGAACAGGCCCAGCACGAAGCGGTCACCGATACCGCCGCCGCGCTCGGGTTTATCTCCGCCATTGGCGCCGTCGGGGGGTTCTTCATCCCAAAAGCCTTTGGCACCTCGTTAGCCATGACCGGCTCCCCGGTCGGCGCCATGAAGGTTTTCTTTGTCTTTTATGTCGTTTGCGTACTGGTGACCTGGCTGGTCTATGGTCGTCGTAAACCGGCAAAAAAATAACGGCATATTTGTCGGATGGCGGCTGACGCCTTTATCCGGCCTACGGGATCGTGCGGTCTTGCGGGCCGGATAAGGTGCAAACGCGTCGCTTCCGGTAAGGGCTTGATGCCGGACATTATCGGAGCAGGAGAAACGTCATGAGTAAACTACTGGATCGCTTTCGCTACTTTAAGCAGAAACGCGAGACCTTTGCCAACGGCCACGGTCAGGTCCTGGATACCAATCGTGACTGGGAAGATAGCTACCGTCAGCGCTGGCAGTTCGACAAAATCGTCCGTTCCACGCACGGAGTAAACTGTACGGGCTCATGCAGCTGGAAAATTTACGTCAAAAACGGTCTGGTCACCTGGGAAACCCAGCAGACGGACTATCCGCGCACCCGCCCGGATCTGCCCAACCACGAACCGCGCGGCTGCCCGCGCGGCGCCAGCTACTCCTGGTATCTCTACAGCGCTAATCGACTCAAATACCCGCTGGCGCGTAAACGGCTGATTGAGCTATGGCGCGCGGCGCTGGACCGCCATCCCGACCCGGTCGATGCCTGGAACAGCATCATGGAAGATCCGCAGCAGTGCCTCAGCTACAAGCAGATGCGCGGCAAAGGCGGGTTTATTCGCTCGACCTGGAAAGAGCTGAACCAGCTGATTGCCGCCGCCAACGTCTGGACCATCAAGCATTATGGCCCGGACCGCATTGTCGGCTTCTCGCCGATCCCGGCGATGTCGATGGTCTCTTATGCCGCCGGCACCCGCTACCTGTCGCTGATCGGCGGTACCTGCCTGAGCTTCTACGACTGGTATTGCGACCTCCCCCCCGCCTCGCCGATGACCTGGGGCGAACAGACCGACGTGCCGGAATCCGCCGACTGGTATAACTCCAGCTACATTATCGCCTGGGGCTCTAACGTTCCGCAGACCCGAACGCCTGACGCCCACTTTTTTACCGAGGTGCGCTATAAAGGCACCAAAACCATTGCCATTACGCCGGACTATTCGGAAGTGGCGAAACTGTGCGATCAGTGGCTGGCGCCGAAACAGGGTACCGACAGCGCGCTGGCCATGGCGATGGGCCATGTCATCTTAAAACGCTTCCACCTCGATAATCCGAGCGATTATTTCCTCAACTACTGCCGCCACTACACCGACATGCCGATGCTGGTGTTGCTCGACGATCGCGACGACGGTACCACCGTCCCCGGACGAATGGTGCGCGCTTCGGACCTGCTGGACGGACTGGGCGAGAGCAACAATCCGCAGTGGAAAACGGTGGCCTTCAGCACCGCCGGTGAACTGGTCGCCCCCAATGGATCTATCGGTTTTCGCTGGGGCGAAAAAGGGAAATGGAACCTCGAACAGCGGGCCGCCGGGCAAGAGACCGAACTCACTCTTTCGTTGCTGGATCTCAAAGATGAGGTCGCCGCCGTAGGCTTCCCCTATTTTGGCGGCAATGAAAACCCGCATTTTCGTAGCGTGCCGCAGCAGCCGGTGCTGATTCATCGGCTGCCGGCCAAACGTCTGACCCTGGCCAGCGGCAAGAGCAGACTGGTGGTTAGCGTCTATGATCTGGTGCTGGCTAACTACGGCCTTGACCGGGGGCTCGACGATGAGAACGCCGCCGGTGATTTCAGCGAAGTGAAAGCCTACACCCCGGCCTGGGCGGAACAGATTACCGGCGTTCCCCGTCACCACATCGAGCAAATCGCCTGGGAGTTCGCCGATACCGCGCATAAAACCCACGGCCGCTCGATGATTATCCTCGGCGCCGGCGTCAACCACTGGTACCACATGGATATGAACTACCGGGGGATGATCAATATGCTGGTGTTCTGCGGCTGCGTCGGACAAAGCGGCGGCGGCTGGTCGCACTATGTCGGCCAGGAAAAACTGCGTCCGCAGACCGGTTGGCTGCCGCTGGCGTTTGCCACCGACTGGAGCCGCCCGCCGCGCCAGATGAACAGCACCTCTTATTTCTACAACCACTCCAGCCAGTGGCGCTATGAAAAGCTGACCGCCCAGGAGCTCCTCTCGCCGCTGGCGGACGCCAGTCGATATACCGGACACCTGATTGATTTCAACGTGCGCGCCGAGCGCATGGGCTGGCTGCCTTCCGCCCCGCAGCTCAGCGTCAATCCGCTGACCATTAAGCGGCAGGCCGATGCCGCCGGCCTCACACCCGCCGACTACACCGCGCAGGCGCTGAAATCCGGCGCCATCCGCTTTGCCTGCGAGCAACCGGATAACGGTAAAAACCACCCGCGGAATATGTTTATCTGGCGCTCCAACCTGCTGGGTTCCTCCGGCAAGGGGCATGAGTACATGCTCAAATATCTGCTGGGTACCGACAGCGGCATCCAGGGCGATGAACTGGGGGCGACGGACGAGGTTAAACCGGAAGAGGTCGAGTGGCAGACCGCGGCGATTGAAGGCAAGCTCGATCTGCTGGTGACCCTCGATTTCCGCATGTCGAGCACCTGCCTGTTTTCAGATATCGTTCTGCCGACCGCCACCTGGTATGAAAAAGACGATATGAACACCTCGGATATGCATCCGTTTATCCACCCGCTTTCCGCCGCCGTCGACCCGGCCTGGGAAGCCAAAAGCGACTGGGAAATCTATAAAGAGATCGCCAACGTCTTTTCAACGGTCTGCGTCGGCCACCTCGACGCGGAGACCGATGTGGTACTTCTGCCTTTGCAGCATGACTCTGCGGGTGAGCTGTCCCAGCCCTTCGATGTGGTTGACTGGCATAAGGGCGAGTGCGATCTGATTCCGGGGAAAACGGCCCCCACCATCGCGGTCGTCGAGCGCGATTACCCTGCCACCTACGAGCGCTTCACTTCCCTGGGCCCGCTGCTGGATAAGCTGGGCAACGGCAGTAAAGGCATCAGCTGGAAAACGCAGGATGAGGTCGATTTCCTCGGCAAACTCAATTACGTCAAGCCCGACGGCCCGGCAAAAGGCCGCCCGCGCATCGACAGCGCCATCGACGCCACGGAAGTGATCCTCAGCCTGGCGCCGGAAACCAACGGCCAGGTGGCGGTCAAGGCCTGGCAGGCGCTGGGAGAGTTTACCGGGCGCGATCACACCCATCTGGCCATCAACAAAGAAGATGAGAAGATTCGCTTTCGCGATATTCAGGCCCAGCCGCGTAAAATCATCTCCAGCCCGACCTGGTCCGGCCTGGAAAGCGAACATGTCTCCTACAATGCCGGCTACACCAATGTCCATGAACTGATCCCCTGGCGCACGCTCTCCGGCCGCCAGCAGCTGTATCAGGATCATCCGTGGATGCGCGCCTTCGGCGAAAGCCTGGTGGTCTACCGACCGCCGATTGATACTCGTAGCGTCAGCCATATGCATGAGATTCCGCCCAACGGCTTCCCGGAAAAGGCGCTCAATTTCCTCACCCCGCACCAGAAATGGGGGATTCACTCCACCTACAGCGAAAACCTGCTGATGCTGACCCTGTCGCGCGGCGGGCCGATCGTCTGGATCAGTGAAACCGACGCCAGAGAGCTGGGCATCGAAGACAATGACTGGATTGAGGCTTTTAACGCCAACGGTGCGCTCACCGCCCGGGCGGTGGTGAGCCAGCGCGTACCGCCCGGCATGACCATGATGTACCACGCGCAGGAGCGCATCATGAACATTCCCGGATCTGAAGTCACCGGCCGTCGCGGCGGCATTCATAACTCGGTGACCCGCATTTGCCCGAAACCCACCCATATGATTGGCGGCTATGCGCAGCTGGCCTACGGCTTTAACTATTACGGTACCGTCGGCTCCAACCGCGATGAGTTCATCATGATTCGTAAAATGAGCAACATTAACTGGCTGGATGACGAAGGTCGCGATCAGGTACAGGAGGCGAAAAAATGAAAATCCGCTCACAAGTTGGCATGGTGCTCAATCTCGACAAATGCATCGGCTGCCATACCTGCTCGGTCACCTGCAAGAACGTCTGGACCGGACGCGAAGGGATGGAATACGCCTGGTTTAACAATGTCGAAACCAAACCCGGTATCGGCTACCCGAAAAACTGGGAAGACCAGGAGGAGTGGCAAGGCGGCTGGATCCGCGGGATCACCGGTAAGCTGACGCCGCGCCTCGGCAACCGCGTTGGCGTATTGTCAAAAATCTTCGCCAACCCGCAGTTGCCGGGCATCGACGACTATTACGAACCCTTCACCTACGACTACCAGCATCTGCATACCGCGCCGGAGAGCCAGCATCTGCCTACCGCCCGCCCCCGTTCGCTGATCAGCGGTAAGCGGATGGACAAAATCAGCTGGGGCCCCAACTGGGAAGAGCTGCTCGGCGGCGAGTTTGAAAAGCGCGCCCGTGACCGCAACTTCGAAGCCATGCAGAAAGAGATGTACGGCCAGTTTGAAAATACCTTCATGATGTATCTGCCGCGCCTGTGCGAACACTGCCTTAACCCGAGCTGCGTCGCGACCTGCCCGAGCGGCGCTATCTATAAGCGCGAAGAGGATGGCATCGTACTGATCGATCAGGATAAATGCCGCGGCTGGCGCATGTGCATCAGCGGCTGTCCGTATAAAAAAATCTACTTCAACTGGAAAAGCGGCAAATCGGAGAAGTGCATTTTCTGCTATCCACGGATTGAATCCGGCCAGCCGACGGTCTGTTCGGAAACCTGCGTCGGACGCATTCGCTACCTCGGCGTGCTGCTGTATGACGCCGATCGGATTGAAGAAGCGGCCAGCACCGAACATGAAACCGACCTCTATGAGCGCCAGTGCGATGTGTTCCTCGATCCCCACGACCCGGCGGTGATTGAAGAGGCGTTGAAGCAAGGCATCCCGCATAACGTCATCGAGGCGGCGCAGAAATCGCCGGTCTATAAACTGGCGATGGACTGGAAGCTGGCGCTACCGCTGCACCCGGAGTATCGCACCCTGCCGATGGTCTGGTACGTCCCGCCGCTGTCGCCGATTCAGTCGGTCGCCGATGCGGGCGGCCTGCCGAATAATGGCAGCATCCTGCCCGCCGTCGAAAGCCTGCGCATTCCGGTCCAGTATCTGGCCAATCTGCTGAGCGCCGGCGATACCGGGCCGGTGCTGCGCGCGCTGAAACGGATGATGGCGATGCGCCACTACAAACGCTCACAAACCGTCGAAGGGGTGACCGACACCCGGGCTATCGAAGAGGTGGGCTTAAGCGTGGAGCAGGTCGAGGAGATGTACCGCTACCTGGCCATCGCTAACTATGAAGATCGCTTCGTGATCCCCACCAGCCATCGGGAAATGGCCGAAGATGCCTTCCCGGAACGCAACGGCTGCGGATTTACCTTCGGTGATGGTTGCCACGGGTCGGATAGCAAATTCAACCTGTTCAACAGCCAGCGCATCGATGCGATCAACATCGGGGAGAAAGAGTAATGCGGATCCTCAAAATCATCGGTCTGCTGCTGGAGTATCCGGATAGCCTGCTATGGGACAACCGTGAAGAGGCGCTGGAGTTGGTCCGTGCCGATGCGCCGGCGCTGCTGCCGTTTGTTGCATCGCTGCTGGCCGCCCCGCTGCTCGACCGCCAGGCCGAATGGTGCGAAGTGTTTGACCGCGGACGGGCCACCTCGCTGCTGCTGTTTGAACATGTTCACGCCGAATCCCGCGACCGCGGCCAGGCAATGGTCGAGCTCATGAATCAGTATGAGCAGGCCGGGCTGCACATCGACTGCCGGGAGCTGCCTGACCATTTACCGCTCTATCTGGAGTACCTCAGTAGCCTGCCGGCAGATGACGCCAGAGAAGGCCTGCACAACGTTGCCCCGATTCTGGCGCTGCTTGGCGGGCGCGTCAAACAGCGCCAGTGCCAATACTATCAGCTGTTTGACGCCCTGCTGGCGCTGGCCGGCAGCACGCTCAGCAGTGACAGTGTCACCAGACAGGTGGCGGGTGAACAGCGCGATGATACCCGCCAGGCGCTGGATGCGGTGTGGGAGGAAGAGCAGGTGAAGTTTATCGAAGATAACGCCACCGCCTGCGACAGCTCTCCGATGCAACATTATCAACGACGCTTTAGCCAGGACGTCGCGCCGCAGTACGTCGACGTCGGTGCCGGAGGCCCGAAATGATACAGTACCTGAACGTCTTTTTTTACGATATCTACCCCTATCTGTGCGGGACCGTGTTTCTCATCGGCAGTTGGCTACGCTACGACTACGGGCAGTATACGTGGCGCGCCTCCTCCAGCCAGATGCTCGACAAACGCGGCATGGTGCTGTGGTCGAATCTGTTCCATATCGGCATCCTGGGCATTTTTTTCGGCCACCTCTTCGGGATGCTGACCCCGCACTGGGTTTACTCCTGGTTCCTGCCGATGTCGCAAAAGCAGCTGATGGCGATGATTCTCGGCGGGATCTGCGGCGTACTGACGCTGGTGGGCGGCGCCGGGCTGCTGATTCGTCGGCTGACCAACCCGCGTATTCGCGCCAACTCATCGACGGCGGATATTTTGATTCTGAGCATTCTGCTGATTCAGTGCGCGCTGGGTCTGACGACGATCCCCTTCTCCGCTCAACATCCTGACGGCAGCGAAATGCTCAAGCTGGTGGACTGGGCCCAGGCGGTGGTCACCTTCCACGGCGGCGCCTCGGCGCATCTGGATGGCGTGGCGTTTATCTACCGCGTGCATCTGGTGCTGGGGATGACCATCTTCCTGATCTTCCCGTTCACTCGCCTGGTGCACGTCTGGAGCGCGCCGATAGAGTATCTGACCCGCCGCTACCAGCTGGTGAGATCCCGACGCTGAATGTTTTACCACTCGCTCTGTCAGCCCTTATAAGCTAACCAATCAGCCTCCGCGCCAGGAGGCTGATGCGTTTAAAACAGGCGGAAAAGAGTAACCCTGTAGTCGCTTCCCGCAATGACTTATACTGTTCCCGCGCGCGATCTCTTCTCTTGAAAAGCGCTGACTCAACCGGATGATACGGATGTGAGGGAATCATGGGTAAATACGTCATTTTTATCAGCAGCCGCGGCGGGAAAGCCGTACCAAAAGAGGCAGTGACATCCTCTTTGATTAAAGAGATGAAACGACAGGGGTTCAGAAAGCATCACGTTGCGGTAGAAGCTGAAAACGAAAAAGATGCCGTTAACGCGTTAAATAAATTTAATGACGATTATCTGACGGAGGTAAAGGAGTACACCGCAAGCGTTATATTTATGTGCCTGTGTGCAATTCTGATGTTCATCATTTATCTTTTTGCAAACAGATAGCAAATTTACGCCGCCAGGCGCCAAAAACAGCTTAACAGACCGGGTTCAGCGCTCAGCGGAATTATCCGTCGGCGGTATATGCAGCGCAAAACAGGCGGTAATGGTATGCAGCAGCAGTTTCGCCGGCCCGGTAAGCCGATGTTCATCGCCATATAACCCCACCCCGATGTCACCCGCCGCGGGCAATTTTGCGCAATCAACGACCTGCAGCGAAGCAGGCATGCCAATCGTGGTGCGTAGCGCCACCCCCAGTCCTGCGGATGCGGCGGCCCAGATACCGTTCAGGCTGCGGCTGGTAAAGGCAATCCGCCAGGGTATTCCGGCGTTGTCTAACGCCGCGGTGGCGGCGGTGCGCATGACGCACGGCGCTTCAAAAGCCAGCAGCGGCAGCGGCTGGTTTCTGTCGAGGTAACGGGCAGGATCGAACTCCGCCGCCGCGATCCACTGCAGCGGCAGTCTCCCCAGCAGATGATCAAAAACCGGTTGATCGCGCCCTTCCCAGCT
>NZ_JMPP01000043.1 GCF_000735435.1 Klebsiella planticola ATCC 33531
CAACGCCAGATGACGCCCGGCCTTTTGTACCAGCGCCGTGCCGCTCTGCTGCTCAAGCTTTTTAAGCAGAGCGCTGATCGCCGACGTTGAACGCCCCAGGCGTTCGGCGGCAAGGGCAAAACTGCCCAGTTCCATGCCGGTCACGAAAGCGCGCAGCGCATCGGCATCAAAGGTCAGTGGTCGTCTGTTCATCATTAATCATCCCGCTTTTCAGGATTGTTGATCACAAATTATATGATTATCGAAACCATCATAACCGGATATCGTCTCCGTGACATCCACCTATGAGGTTGCAAATGGACAAAGTTAATCTGACCCGGGAAAACCTGGCGGCGCTGGCGCCAAAGCTGGCATCACTGAGTGAAGAGGTTCTGTTTGGCGATATCTGGCAGCGCCCGGCGCTGTCACCGCGCGACAGAAGTCTCATCACTCTCAGCGCGCTGGTCGCCATGTATCGCCCTGAACAGCTTGCCTGGCACCTGAAATTGGCCCGCAAAAACGGCGTAACGGAGAGCGAAATCACGGAGCTTTTTACCCACCTGTCGTTTTACGCCGGATGGCCAGCGGCGGTTTCGGCGCTCAATGTGTTTAGCCAGCTCGATTCCGAATGAGGGGACGCTTATGCCCATGACCCGCATCGCCATTTCTGCGCAGCATTTCGAGAAATGGCACGTTCAAATCTCCAGGGATTTGCAGCAGGCGCTTGAAGAGCATTTTTCGGTACCGCCTGGCGACTGTTTTCAGCTTTTTGACTGCTACAGCCCACAACAGCGCGTGTTTGACCCTGACTATCTCTGCGGCGCAGAGGGCAGCCGCAGCGACGATTATCTGCTGTTTCAGATAACGGCTGGCAAAGCGCGCAGCCCTCATCAGAAACAGGCTTTTTATCAAAATTTAGTCGCCAGACTGGAACGTTCGTTGGGGATCGGCCCGCAGAATATCATGGTGGTCATTGGATTTACCGGGCCGGAGGACTGGTCGTTCGGCAGCGGCAAAATATTCAGCTTAACGGATATTCCTGCGCCGCGGTGACCCACGCGAGGATAACGGAGGCGGAGACCTGCCAGGGGCCGGAAGCAGACTGTCGTCCCGGCGGCCGTGCGGGTCTACCGATGCGATACAGGCGGTCCGCCTGCACGGCCGACCGCCTCTCTGCCTGGACGGAGCAACCCTTACTTCCCCGCCTCCGGGTGGGTATCAAACGCCGCCATGACCGCTGCGAGCTCGCCTTCCGTAAAGCCATATCTGGCATCATCGACGCCAATACCGAAGCGGGTTTGCAGCGCTTCATACAGCGCCGGAACATCCGGTAAATCAATCTTCTCGACCACATGGGCGTTATCCCAATGGGTGAAGTGGAAGTTGGTTAAAGTCATTTTCCCGCCGTCCGGTAAATGACGGCACATCAGCAGATGGTGGCGGAAATGCGACTGCGGCCAGTGCGCCGACCAAAAATTCCCCATGACATAGTCAGCGGCATACTGGCGCCCGAGGTCGAAAACGTACATCGACTGCCAGTGGCCGTGATGGCTGTACTGCAACGTCCACTCATCCCCTTCGCAAATCAGTCGGTAGACACCGTGCGGGGTTGACTGTTCCGCATCCGCCAGCAGCCGGACAGGCGCGGTCAGGGTCTGGCCGCCGAAGCCGACATCGGCAATCCAGCGCTCACCGTCGACCTCGATCAACAGCAGACGATGGGTTCGCGGCGGCATCTGCGCCGGATTGGCCAGCACTACGCGCCCCAGCAGACTACGGACGTGAAAACCCAGCTCGCGAAGTACCCGCTCCAGCAGCCCATTTTGCTCAAAGCAGTAACCGCCGCGACGGCCATGAATCAGCTTCTCTTCCAGCGTTCGATCGTCAAGATGGATCTCTCTGGGCAGCAGGACATCCAGATTTTCAAACGGGATCGCGCCATTGTGGTGAATATGCAGTTCGCGCAAGGTGTTAAGCGATACATCAGGGGTTCCCGTCCAGCCCAGACGAGAAAAATAAGCGCTTAAAAATCGACTCATCAATGCCTCCAGCAATCGGTGTCCGACATTTATAGCCTGGTTTTCCCCGCCGATTGCATATTTTGTGCGGTCACCATTAACCGCGCGTGCTGCGTTGCATCAGGGCCAGCGCGCCGAGCATCAGCGCCAGGCCGCTCAACAGCGTCAGCGAAGCCATGGCCATCCCCTGGCCGATTGACCCCTGCTCAAACTGACGCCAGATAAATACCGCCACGGTTTGCGTCCCCGCCGGCGCCAGCAGCAGCGACGTCACCAGTTCGCGCGAAGCGACGGCAAACACCATCAGCATCGCCGCCAGCAGCGCCGGAAAGACCAGCGGCAGCACAATCAGCCGCAGCGCCCGCAGCGGCGATGCGCCGTGGACCCGCGCCGCCGGTTCGAGATTACTCCCCAGCTGGCGCAGGGCGCTGCCAACATAGCGCACCGGCCACGGCAGCAGCAGACAACAGTATGACAATAGCAACATCCATCCGCTGTTATAGGGCGAAACCGGCCAGAACGGCTGGTTCCACAGCAGAATCAACCCGACGCCCACGACAACCCCGGGCAGCGCCGCCGGCATCAGCGACAGCGCATCGACGATGCCACGGCCTTTGATTTTCTGCACCAGCACCAGCCACGCGACAATCAGCCCCACCAGGCCGACGATCAGCGCCGACGCCAGCGCCAGAGAAAGGCTGGTGCCCAGAGCCGACAGCGCATCCCCCTGGCTGGCAAACAGCGCGGCAAAATGGCGGAAGGTAAAATTATCGGCATGAATGCCGCCTGATAAGGTCCCCATCAGGCCGGTCAGGACCATTGCCGCCCCCGGCAGCACCACCGCGATGCCTCCGATGCCCAGCATCAGTAGAACAGCGGGCAACGCCAGCCACCCCAGTTCCGCCCCGCTATTTTCCCCCGGCTTACCGGTCACGCTGGTGACCTCAGTATCCCCCACCAACCGCTTTTGCAGCCACCAGGCCAGCAGCGCAATCCCAATCAGCAGCAGCGACAGCAGCGACGCGCCGGGCAGATCGATGGGCCAGTCGGCCAGCTTTTTCTCAATACCGACGGTAAGCATCACCAGTCCGGCCCGCGATCCCAACGCCGCCGGGACGCCAAACTCCTCAATCGCCAGGGTAAACGCCAGCAGCATCCCCGCCGCCAGCGCCGGGGAAAGCATCGGCAGCGTAATATGCCAGAAGGCTCGCCAGGCGCTGGCGCCATGAACACGCGCGACAATCGCCAGCCGCTGACCGCTCGCCAGCAGGCTGCGGGAAACGGCAAAATAGACCACCGGGAAGATATTAAAGGTCATCACCAGCACGATCCCGCCGCGGCTGAACAGCAGATCGTTCAGATCCCAACCGGTTAACTGTTGCAGATAGCCGTTGCTTTGCAGCACCAGCATCCACGACAGCGCCGCGATATACGGCGGCGTGAGGAACGGGATCAGGAACAGCAGATCCCACAGGCGCGGCAGCGGAACATTAAACAGGCCGCGCAGCACCCCCAGCGGCAGGCCGATAACCACGCTCATCAGCGCGACGCCGCTGGCCACCCACAGGGTACCGCCGAGCATCGGCAGGAGCTGAGGATCGGCTAACAGCATCGGTACGCCCGTCAGCGCCCCGCTCAGAGAACCGGCGCTAAAATGAGGGAAAATGGCCTGCAAGACGATGAATAAAAGCGGTAACGCCACCAGCACCAGTAGCACCGTCAGGGTGACGCTGGAAATCAGTTTCTGTTTCACGGTAGAGTCCTGGATACGATCTTACCCGGCTCGCGCTGCGCTTAGCCGGGCTACAGGTTCACAGCCGTCTGCGGTCCAGTAGCCCGGACAGGCGCGCCAGCGCCGCCTCCGGGAAATGTGCCCGAGCAAACTTTCGCAACCCGGGAAAAGTTGGCTTACTGGGCGAAAAGCGTATTAAAGCGGGAAAGCACCGCGCTGCGTTCGCTGCTGCCATCGCCGGTGGTCGGCAGAATTTTCAGTTCATTAAGCAGCGGGCGTTTAGCCGGGATATCGCTACGCGCGGGCATCAGCCACGCGCCGGCGACCAGCGCCTGGCCTTCCGGCGACAGGACATAGTCGACGAAGGCTTTGGCATCGTCAGCATGCGCCGTGGTTTTGAGGATCATCATCGGCCGCGGGGCAATCACCGTACCGCTGGCGGGGAAAATCACCTTCAGGGACTCCCCCTGGTCGATATTACCGTAAGAGACATAGTCCACCGCGCCGAACACCGCCGCTTTCGCCCCCTGCATCACCGGCGTCACCGCCTGAGCGTTCGGCCCGCTGACCACCATACCGTTCTTTTTCAGATCGTCGAACAATGCCCAGGCCTTGTCGCCCATGCCATTTTGTAACCCGATCAGCAAATCCAGCGATGCGCCGGAGAGCGCCGGATCTGGCGTGGTGACCTTATCTTTAAACGCCGCTTCGGTCAGGTCGCGCCACTCTTTCGGCTCCGGGGTTCCGCTTTTGCTGTTCCAGACGATCCCCAGTGCGGATATCCCCTGCGCAACATAATCCGCAGATTTCAGGTTCGCCGGGACCTTATCGGCATTGGCGCTTTCGTACGGCAGCAGCCAGCCGCGTTGATGCAAATCTTCCGCGGTATCCCAGGAGGCGGAGATCAGCACATCCGCCTGCGGATTGGCCTGCTCCGCGTCGAGACGCGCCATCACCTTACCGGTTGTGGCCTGGAAAATATTGACCTTCACCCCGGTTTTCTTTTCATAGCCGCTGGCGAGACTTTTCGCCAGCGAACCCGGCCCGGCGGTATATACGGTCAGCGCGTGGGCGCTGGACATCATGGTGGCAGACAACAACATCGCGAGCACAGCTCCTTTCTTAACGGTCATAACGGTTTTCATGCGAGTTCCCCGGAGGATGAAGTGATGGTGCGAACGGCGGCAACAGTGCCGGCAGATAAATGAACAATTCGGTCGGCCAACAGCTCGGCTTCGCGGCGTTCGTGAGTCACATACACCGCGGTGATCCCCAGCTGACGCAGCAGACGGCTCATCTCAACGCACAGCGATTCGCGCAGTTCGCTATCGAGGTTGGAGAGCGGTTCGTCAAACAACAGCACGCGCGGTTCGGCAACAATGGCGCGAGCCAACGCGACGCGCTGCTGCTGACCGCCGGAAAGGCCGGAGGGCTTCCTATCGGCAAAGCCGTTGAGGCCAACCATCGCCAGCGCGTCATTCACCCGCTGTTGTCGTGCAGCGCGCGCTACGCCGCGCATACGCAGAGGAAAGGCGATATTCTGCGCCGCCGTCATATGCGGCCACAGGGCGTAGTCCTGAAAAACCATGCCGATGTCGCGCTGCTCCGGCGCCATCCCCCAGCCGGGTTTCGCCACCAGACGATCGCCAAAGCGTATCTCGCCTGCTGCCGGGACGCTGAGACCCGCCAACAGACGCAACAGGGTACTTTTGCCGCAGCCCGATGGCCCCAGCAGCGCCACGATGCTGCCAGCATCGATATGCAGGTCTATTTGATTCAGTACGGTATGAGTGCCGAAGGCGAATGAAACGCCGTCGAGTTTGATGCCGGTAAGCGCACGCATTATCGCCCTCCCCGCCGGGAAAGCGTTGCTCCGCCCGCCGTCAACAGCCGACGGGCCGCACTCACCTGTGATAAAGACAGGAGAGCTAACATATTGTTATCCTCTTTGGGATTTAGTGGTGCCGACTATAGGCAGCCTGTATGACGTATTGATTACAATTTCATTGCGGATTAACGTGTTGTCTGGCACCAGACCCATTTACCAAGGAACGCTTATGAGCCGTTTTCGCCACGTGGAACTCCAGTACGCCAGTCGCCTGCTCAATCATGGCCCGACCATTCTGATAACCAGTTACGATGCCGCATCTCAGCGCCGTAACGTCATGGCCGCTGCGTGGTCGATGCCGGTGGAGTTTGCCCCACCCCGGCTCGCCATCGTGGTGGATAAAAGTGCCTGGACAAGGGAGATCATTGAGCGCAACGGGACCTTCGGCATCGTGGTCCCCGGCGTAGAAGCTGCCAGCTGGACCTACGCGGTCGGCAGCATCAGCGGACGCGATGAGGATAAATTTAACGCTTACGGCATTCCCGTTGTGCAGGGGCCGGAACTGGGATTACCGCTGATTGAAGAGAAGTGTCTGGCGTGGATGGAGTGCCGACTGCTGCCGCCAACGGCAGCGCAGGAGCAGTACGATACGCTGTTTGGCGAGGTGGTTTCCGCCGCCGCCGATGAGCGCGCTTTCGTCACCGGACGCTGGCAATTCGACGACGATAAGATCAATACGCTGCATCATCTCGGCACCGGCAACTTTGTCGCCAGCGGCCGACATGTGCGGGCCAATACCCCGGAAGAATAAACCCCATTCGTCGACACAGGCAGGATTTACCGACCTGCCTGACTTGCTGACTGCATATGCGTTTCAGGGCATTACCCGGCGGCGCTTCGCTTACACAGGCCTACACGATCGGCGCATGACATCAACTCCCTCGCCAGTCTGGGCCTTTCGCTATCACATCCGCAACTACCTGTAGGCCGGGTAAGGCGTCAGCCGCCACCCGGCAAAATGTCGGCACGCTCTCGCGGCAGGTTTGCCATCACTCTCTACGTTTTATGCTGATGTTCACAAAACGCGCGTTTACATTTGATTGTCTGTGAACCCACCCATATAGTTAGGCGCCATACTATGTTTCAGAGGCCGCTATGGAGCTTGAACAGAAATATCTTTCACTATTGCAGGAGGCCCGGCGTCTTCAGCTTGCCGGTGTCGATAGGATCCGTCTCTGTTTTCAGACCCTCTCACTGGCCGCTGCGATTGATCGCGATTGCGCGATGCTACTGGCGCCATGGGGATTATCCGAGGGGCGCTTCGTACTGTTGTTTTTACTCGATGGCGCGCCTGACGGTCTGGCCCCCAACGTACTGGCGGAAAAAGCCGGCGTCACCCGGGCAACCATTACCGGATTACTTAACGGTCTCGAACGCGACCGGCTGATTGAACGCCACGCTGACCCCCTTGATGGCCGAGCCATGCGTATTGCATTAACCTCTGAGGGTAAGCAACTTATCGCCCGCGTTTTTGCCCAACATAGCCGCTGGATAGCCAGTTTGTTCAGCCCTCTCTCGGCGCAAGAACGCACCCAGCTATCTGAACTGCTGGCGAAAGTTGCCGCCGGTGCCCTGGCGGGAAAAGGAGATACCCATGCCGGTTGAACAACAACGTAAAGGCGCAACCCGCGTCGCGGATATCCCTGACGACATTTTGCACCGGCTTTCGCGGGGAGAGTTGCCAGGCGCCAACCTGACGGAAATCCTGGCCATCGATCAGGCCGTTCTGCTGCGCTCAGTCTTTCCAGAACTGTCGCCGGTTTCCCACCAGGCCGCTGAGGAATTGGCTGCGCAAGGTATTGTTAAACGAATGGCGGGTATGGCTCGTCTGTTGCTGAGCGAACTCGGGGAGAGTGGATTCGACCGCTGTGCGGCTCATTCGTCGGATACCGTGCGCGGCTGGGCCTGTTTTATGCTCGGCGCCGCGCCGGATTTAACGCTCGAGGCGCGCTTACACGCTATCTATCCCCTGGCCAACGATAGTCATTTTGGTGTTCGCGAGTGGGCGTGGCTGGCGCTGCGTCCGCATCTGGCGCACGATCTGGATCTTACTATCGCCCTGCTCACCCCCTGGACCTGTTGCGCGTCGCAATACATTCGCCGTTTTGCCTGCGAGTCCCTGCGCCCACGCGGCGTCTGGTGCGCGCATATCGCTGAGTTGAAACAACAGCCCCAACGCGCGCTGACAATCCTTTCCCCACTGCGTGCTGACCCGTCGAGATATGTCCAGGATTCTGTGGCCAACTGGCTGAACGACGCGGGTAAAGAGAGAGCGGAGTGGGTACAGTCGCTCTGCGCGCAATGGCTGGCCGACAACCCTTCCCCTGCCACCTTGCGTATTTGCCAGCGCGCGAGGCGAAATTTAACCTGAGGAGCGACGCAGGCGCCCTGCCCGGGCGATAAACGCCGCCGATTGTCGAGCACAGTCGCCCGCGCAGATGCCCGATATCCCACTGCGGAAACATACCGTATAACCGAATTATTCCACCGTAAGGAACTCGCTATGAGCGTACCGCAAACCCAGGCGCAACTCCTGCAAGCCATCAATAAAAACTACGATAAACTAGCCGGCTATCTGACGCATGTTCCCCCGGAGATGACGGTGCAAAAGACCCTTCCTGGTCATGCACAGAGCACCGAAATGAGCGTTCGCGATCTGGTCTGTTATCTGCTGGGGTGGAACGAACTGGTTCTCAAATGGCTGGCTCGCGATGAAGCGCAGCAGCCCATCGACTTCCCGGAAACCGGTTTTCAATGGAACCAGCTTGGGCTGCTGGCGCAAAAGTTCTACCTCGATTACCCCGCGCAGGACTACCCGGCTCTGCTCGATTCTCTGCATCAGGCTAAACGGCGGCTTATCGCCTGCATCGAAGCCCAGGACAATGATTCGCTTTACGGTCGGCCGTGGTATGGGAAATGGACTCTGGGGCGGATGATTTCACTCAACACCTCGTCGCCTTATGCCAACGCCAGCGCCCGCCTGCGCAAGTGGGCGAAGGCACAAAATGTCGCCTTGAAATAGTGGCTCCCTCAGCGCAGCAAACGACGCCTGTCTTCGCTGGGGGTCACCCCAAAAACCTTTTTGTACAGGGTCGTGAAGTGGTTACTGTTGGCAAATCCACACAAGTAAGCCACATCGGTAATCGTCATATCTGTTTCCCGGAGCTTTACTCGCGCTGAGACTAAACGCAGGCGTTTTAAATAATTATCTGGCGTCATCCCGGTGGCTTCTTTTATATGGCGAAAAGCAGTACGTGACGTCAGATGAAATTTTTCGGCCAGCTGTTGCCAGTTATGGTCTTCAAAACAGTGCTCCTGTAACCAGGTCAGCAGCTTATGCAGTTTATATTTGGTATTGCTGTATTCAGCTTCGGTTTCCGCATACATTATGGTCGTGACCAGCTGGAAAAAAGCGGCTTCCCGCAGCGCCCTGTTTTCCCCCCGCTGGCCATCCGCTGAAAATATTTTCCCCACCAGTTCCTTGCAGATATGGCGGGCATCTGGCGCCAGCCAGCCGTAGCAGGAGGCCTGCCGGGAAGAGAAGGTCTGCAATAGCGAATCGAGATGCTGTAAATAATGAAATTCAACCTCGGGGTTAATCAATACATTAATTAATTTCAGTGTTCCAAGCTCATCATAATAATGTACATCCCCAGGTTGAACATAAAAAACGTCGCCCTGCTGAATATATAATGGCCGGCCGTTAATAATATGTAAGCCGTGCCCCTCGTCCACTATCACCAGTTCAGCAAACTCGTGACTGTGTTCATGACTGTTATCTTCCGGATCGCTAGCGTACATCCCTAGCTTATCCTGCGGATCGGCGAAATAATACTCAACGGTTAATATCATCGTTAACAATATCCAAAACGGCATTCGGGCAGTGGCACGATAATGCATTTTACTGACTGCCACGAACAAGATTTATAGAATTGTGATCGTCAACCGGCCCACCCCACTATCAGTGCCATTTTCACAACGGGATTGGCATTGCCAGAGTGGTTGTTGCGGGCGGCGACGTCTTATGCTGCGTGAAAATCAATTCAGAGGACGCAGTATGTCACAGGCCATTCAACACAACGCGCAGGTCGCGATGACCCGCCACCCGTATTTTTTACGTACTGCCGAAACGCTCAGACCCGTGCTGCACAGCCAGTCACGCCAGCCGATTGCGGTGATACAAGCCCATGCCGACCCCGAGGCCCTGTTCGGCTGGCGCGGGGATGAAGTAGGCACCTTAGCGGACTTTTCCCGGCGTGAACTGACCAGCGGTGACAGTGCGATCATCGATTTCGGCAGCCACATCGTCGGCTATCTGCATTTCACCTGTCTGAGCGCCGGCAGCCCCCCCGACGCCCCGGCCCATTTGCAATTGACCTTCGGCGAAACCCTGTGCGAAGTGTGCGAACCCTTCAGCGATTATCAGGGCTGGCTCAGCAGCAGCTGGTTGCAACAGCAGGATCTGTGGCTTGATGTGTTGCCCGCCGCCATCGACCTGCCACGCCGCTACTGCTTTCGCTACCTGAAAGTGGAGGTTAAGGCGGTGTCGGAGAAATTCCGCCTGCGTCTCAACCAGATCCAGGTCAATGCCGTGACGTCAGCAACGCAAACCTGCCCACCGGCAGTGACCACCGATCCGCAGCTTCAGGCTATTGACCGGGTTGCCGTCCTGACCCTGAAGAACTGTATGCAGGAGGTGTTTGAAGATGGTCCGAAACGTGACCGCCGCCTGTGGCTCGGGGATTTACGCCTGCAGGCGTTGGTCAATGATGTCACCTTCGCGCACCACGATCTGGTCCGCCGCTGTCTGTACCTGTTTGCCGGTCATACCCGGGAAGACGGGATGGTGTCAGCCAACGTTTTCGTCCAGCCGGACGTGCTGGCTGACGATACCTTTCTCTTTGATTACTCTCTCTTTTTTGCCGACATTCTCTATAACTATCTGCACAGTACCGAAGATGACAAAACCGCTCGCGAACTCTGGCCGACGGCGCGTCGACAAATCGACCTCGCCCTGGCCCGCTGCGAAGCGTCTGGCCTGGTGCGCGATAGCGATGACTGGTGGGTCTTTATCGACTGGCAGGCATCATTGAATAAACAAGCCGCGGCTCAGGGCGTGCTGATCTATTGCCTGCGCCGCGCCATCCGGCTGGCCGAGCGCTTTGAGCCTGAGCGAGTGCCGGACTACCGCGCCCGTTTGCAGCAGCTCTGCGCGGCGGTGCAGGAGAGACTGTGGGATGAGAAGCAGGGATTTTACGTCAGCGGCGCACAGCGCCAGGTCTCCTGGGCCTCGCAGATCTGGCTGGTGTTGGCGGAAGTCGGTAGCGCCGGGCAGCGTCGGGAGATCATGCATAACCTGCGACGCCATCCGCCGGCCATCGCCATGAATACCCCCTATTTGCGCCATCACTATATCGCCGCCCTGCTGCAGTGCGGGCTCCGTGAAGAAGCCATTGCCGAAATCAAGGCCTACTGGGGCGCGATGATCAACTACGGCGCCGATACCTTCTGGGAAATTTTTGACCCGGCGGATCCTGAGTTTTCCCCTTATGGCAGCAAACTGATCAACAGCTATTGCCATGCGTGGAGCTGTACCCCGGCCTGGTTTATTCGCCAGTACGGACTTTAACAACAACAATAAGCGAGTGCATTTTATGGCAGAAACATTCTTTACCCGATGGCGGCAGCGCATTGGCTATGGCATCGCCGACCTCTCCTGCAACCTCGTGTGGCAGATGATCTCTTTATATCTGATGTTCTTTTATACCGATGTGATGGGCCTTCCCGCCTACTATGTCGGCCTGATGTTCCTCGTCACCCGTCTGGTTGATGGCGTCGCTGACGTACTGATGGGGCTGGTGATCGATAATACCGCCACCCGCTGGGGGCGCTGCCGTCCGTACCTGCTGATTGGCGCAGTACCCTTCGGTGTGCTCTGTATTCTGGCCTTCTACGTGCCCGATTTTGGCACCACCGGTAAGCTGCTCTACGCCTTTGTGACCTACCTGTGTCTGTCGTTTCTCTACACCCTGGTCAATATTCCATTTTGCGCGATGCTACCGTTTCTGACCAACGACTCGCGGGAGCGCACCACGCTATCGGCGGTGCGTATTCTGCTGGGCTCACTTGGGGCAACGATTGTCGCGGTCGCTACCCTACCGCTGGTCGGGGCGCTGGGCAACGGTAGCCAGGCCGATGGTTTCTTCTATACCGCGGTGGTTTTCGGCGTGATTGCCACCTTCTTCCTGCTGGTGAGCTTCCGTAACGTCAAAGAGAACATCCGTATCACCGAAGAACGGATGACCTTAAAACGTGCGTGGGTCAGCCTGCGCGCCAATCGTCCCTGGTTGGTCTTCGCGGTGAACATTTTCCTGATGTGGGGCGCGTTCTTCTTCCAGACCGGGGCGCTGGTCTATTTCTTCCACTACTACGTTGGCAATAACGATCTGACGGCGATCGTTGCCGGGATCTCCACGTTTGTCCCGCTGCTGGGCACTCTCACCGTTCCGCTGCTCGCCAGCCGGATGAAAAAGCGCCACGTTTATCTGTGGGCGAGCGCGATTAACCTCATGGGTATGGGCATGATGATGGCGGCCGGCGCTAACAGCTGGGGGCTGATTGCCGGGGCGGTGGTACTGTCCCTCGGCGCCGGTCAGCGAACGGCCATTTACTTCTCCATGCAGGCGGATCCCGTGGATTACGGCGTGTGGAAAACCGGTATCAATACGGCGGGGATTTTAACCTCCATCAACGGTTTTTTGGGGAAAGTGGCGATGGCCGGCGCGGGTGCGATCACCGGCGTACTGCTCTCTTCCGGCGGCTATATCGCGAACCAGGTACAAAGCGACAGCGCAATGTTGGCGATTAAAGCCTGTTATCTCTACATCCCGGCGCTGCTGATCGTTGCCTCAATGCTGTGGATCGGGCGCTTCTATCGCCTTGACGACCATTACGAACAGATTCGCGCCGACCTCGATGCAGGCCGCCGCGCGCCGCCCGACCCGTCGGTGGCTTCAGGAGAAAAACACGCCATCTAAGGCGCCCCTGCACCGTTCTACCTCTGGAATAAATAAGGATTGATATGCGCATCTCTGTGATAAGCGCAGCGGTTTGCTGCGCCCTTTTTTCGGCCTTCGCCGCCGATGCCACGCCGCTTTCTGTCAAACAAAGGCTGGCGCAGCTGGAGGCTCGCCTGAACCATGCCGA
The DNA here is from genome assembly GCF_000735435.1 of Klebsiella planticola ATCC 33531. Classification (GTDB taxonomy): domain Bacteria; phylum Pseudomonadota; class Gammaproteobacteria; order Enterobacterales; family Enterobacteriaceae; genus Klebsiella; species Klebsiella planticola. Next base: position 12,824 of record NZ_JMPP01000043.1, read on the forward strand.
ACGTGAGGCGGGAGAAGCAAACCGCCGGGTGCAACAGGCGGAACAACGGACCACCGCCGCCGAGCAACGTGCGGCGGCAGCGGAAAAACAGATACAGACCCTCAGCCAAAGAACCGCGGTGGCCGAACAAAAACAGCAGGCGACCGACAAGCAGCTGGCGAAGAGCAGCCTAAGCGACGGGTTTGAGTTCAATGCCTATGCCCGCGCCGGGATGCTGGTTGACAGCCACGGCAAAGGCGCACGCGGTGGCCCGGGTATCTCTCCGGCCAGTTCGCTCAACGGTGATGCCCACGTTGGCCGTCTTGGCAATGAAAAGGATAACTACGTCGAGCTTAGCTTTGGCAAGAAGATGACCTTCAGCGACGGGTCGTGGGCACGCTTCAAAACGATGCTGGCCGATGGTGCGACCAACCCGGACCCGTGGGTACAGGATAACGACAGCCATCATCTGAACGTGCGCCAGCTGTACGTCGAGATGGGAAACTTCGCCGACTTCTCCGGACCGTTTAAGAACGCGTCGATCTGGGCGGGTAAACGCTTTGACCGCGATAACTTTGATATCCACTTTACCGACAGCGATATCATGTTCCTTGGCGGCACCGGCGGCGGGATCTACGACGTCAACTGGGGCAACAGCCTGCGCGGCGATTATTCGCTCTATGCGCGTAATTTTGGCGACCTGGGAAGCGATAACTACACAGATAACGACATTCAGAACCTGATGTTCACGGCAAACCACTTCTGGCAAAAATGGCAGCTGATGACCACCGCGATGACCGCTCAGGGCAATGATTCGCTGAAAGATAATACCTCCACCACCGGCAGCTACGCTCTGCGCAGCGACAATACGGCGAAAAATGGCTATTACGCGATGCTCGCGTATCACGACAAAGAGCGGTTCTACGGTCTGGCACCGGGAGTATCGGAAAGTGCTCTGCAGTACGGCAGCGGACTGGGCGCCGAGGCGCGGCAGCCCGGTAGCGATGGCGACCTCACCGAGAACGCCAAATCGTTACGTTTTGCCTCGTACGGCATTTTACCGCTGGGGAAAAACTGGCAGTTGGCGCCATCGGTGATTGCCCAGCATAGTGAAAACCGCTACCGCGACGGCGACCGCTACGACTGGGCGACCTTCAACCTGCGCGTCTCGCAGTCGTTGACCCGTAACTTCGCTCTGCTGTACGAGGCGTCATGGCAGTATATGGACCTGAACCCAAACGGGCGCAGCTACCGTTATAACGACAATCTGTACCAGTATCAGGCGGTGAGCGGCGATTTCTATAAGCTGACCTTTGCGCCGACGTTTAAGGTCGGCGATGTGTTTGATATCAAGGCTCGCCCGGAAATTCGGTTCTTCGTGACGTGGATGAACTGGGACAAAGCGCTGGATCACTACGCCATCAACGATGATTTTGGCAGCAAAGGCTTTACCGCCGGGGGTAACTGGAACTTCGGCATCCAGTCGGAGATTTGGTTCTAATCGGCAAAACCGTGGCCGCTGCTGGGGATGATGGTCTGCAAAAAACAGGTCGCCCAGCCCCTGCACAGCAACACCCGGGCGACAACATCCGCCCCTTTTAAAACCGTACTCCGTGACAACAGACCGCCACGGCGACGGGCCTGGCAGCGGCCTGAGGGCAGCTTTCCCGGACAGGGGCGACAGCATCTGTCCGGAAAAGGTTCGCGACTACATGCTGTAACCCGGCTTCTTAATCAGCCTCTCCATCTGCGGGGCGA
>NZ_JMPP01000044.1 GCF_000735435.1 Klebsiella planticola ATCC 33531
GGCGACGCTCACCGCCCCGTCTTTACTGTTCAGATGGCGGATCAGCACCTCGGTAATGTCGGCGGCCAGGGCGCTTTTTTGTTCATCGGTCAGTTCGCGGGGAAAACATTTAATATCAACATGTGGCATAGCAGGCTCCTTATTGTCAGATCGATAAACTAGCATAGCGGTGGTCAGTCGGTTCGCCTTTTGTGCTTTAAATCAACTCGTTGTCACGCAGAACCTGCTGTAGCTCCGGCCGCTGGTACACTTTGTCCGCCACGGCGACAAACTTTGGCGTGTGCGCCATAAACCACGCCCGCCGCGGCCCCCAGTTGCACATCGCCGCGATATAACAGTCGAGCAGCGACATGTCGGCCCCCAACGCATAAGGCGCCGCCGTCAGCTGCTGTTCCAGCCACAGATACAGCGATTGGCGATAGCGGATGCAGTTCTCCCGCAGCTGTTCAGGCGCATCGGCGGTCCAGCGCTGCGGATAATCGGCATAGGTGAACGTAGGGTAGACATTGGCCACCAGCCAGATCAACAGACGCTGAAACTGCTGGCGCTGCGGTGTGCCCGGCGCCGGTGCCAGATCCGGACGGCTATCGAGGATCATCAGGGCAATCGCGGCGGATTCGGTCATCACGCTGCCATCGTCCAGCCGCAGGGTCGGCACCTGACACAACGGATTTATCTGCATCAGGCTGTCGCGCTGCGGGCCCGGCTGGTCGAAGCCTGCCACGTTAACGAAATGGTAAGGAATGTTGGCCAGGGTCAGCATCAGCTCACTAATCGCCGATCCCCAGCCGGGTACGCCATAGACGGTCATCATCATCGGCCTCCACGATAAAGCTTAAGTTTAGGCACAAAATCGGACTGACATGCTGGCGGTACCGGGCGCTGCGCTTGTTCCCTTCGGCGTGCAGTCGCTACGCCGATTCGCGCGCCACCAGGTGAAAGCCGATATCAATAATCACACCGCCTTCACCATAGCCTTCTATCCTATCGGCCAGCAGCGTCGCCGCCTGTTCGCCGATGGCGTGGCGATCGACGCTGACGGTCGTTAACGCCGGACGATTGCTGCCGGCGAAATCAAGATCGCCGAAACCAATCACCGCCAAATCCTCAGGCACGCGCAGACCGCGGCTTTCAGCTTCCATAATCGCCCCTTGCGCAAGCGTATCGGAGCTACAAACGATGACATCAAACTCGCCGGAATCCAGTAACTGCGCCAGTCCACTGCGCCCCAACGCCAGAGATGCCGGCAGCGGCACTTCAACCTGAGGCACCGCCGGCAGACCGTTTTTGCTCAATACAGCGCACAACCCCTGCTTACGCAGCGCTGCGCGGGAATCTCCTGCCCACAGTAATCCCGGGCGGCGGTAGCCTTTTTGCCACAGAAATTCACCAATAGTTTCACCCACCTTCTCGTGAGAAAAGCCCACCAGCATATCCAGCGGCGTAGGGGTCAGATCCCAGATTTCTACTACCGGCGTGGCGGCGTTAAGGATCGTTTTTTTCAGCGCCGGAGTATGCTGAATCCCGGTCAGGACCACACCATCCGGGCGCCGTGAAAGCAAGGTTGCGACCAGCTCAGCTTCGGTCTGACGGCTATAGCCTGCCACACAGAGCAGCATGTGATAGCCGCGCGCGGCGAGGGTATCGCTGAGAGCCTGAATCGTATCGACGAACATATTGTTGTTAATCTGCGGTACGACGACGGCCACCAGTTTGCTGCGCCGCGATGCCAGACCGCCCGCCAGCGCATTGGGGATATAGCCGGTAGCCTGTACCGCCTGCATGACTTTCTCCACCGTTTTCGGCCGCACCAGCTGCGGGGTATTTAGCGCGCGGCTGACCGTCATCGATGACAACCCGGCGCTGCGGGCGACATCATCCAGCGTTGGTGCGCGCGACGGTTTTCTGCTTTTCACGACGAAGCCCCTGTATTGAATCGTTTTCCTGCGGGCATTATTGATGATGACCCACGCAATTGCCAGTCTCCTTCGACATATCCCCAATGGAATCAATTACCTGAAAGACAAAATGTTATCGCTATCATTTTTGTTTGTGCTTTTTCACAAATCTGATTGGATTGTGATATCTAATACACAATTTTACCATTAATAACCGCTAATTGTGATCATTTGTACAAATTAACGCCATCGCCGTAGCGGCGATTTAAAATCAGGATTAAAAATGTTAGCGCAAACATTTTTAACTTTAAGGAACTAATCATGACCTTCAGCGCTAACTCTGAGTCCGTAACCTACGCGAAAACCCTCGGCGTCAAAACCGCTGCCGAAACCGGCGATCGCATTGAGCACGTCAAACTGTCGCTGGCCTTTTTACCGCTGGCCACGCCGGTCAGCGACGCCAAGGTGCTGACCGGTCGGCAAAAGCCGCTGACCGAAGTGGCGATTATCATCGCCGAAATTCGCTCCCGCGATGGCTTCGAAGGCGTCGGTTTTAGCTACTCGAAACGCGCGGGCGGCCAGGGGATCTACGCGCACGCGAAAGAAATTGCCGATAACCTGCTCGGCGAAGACCCGAACGATATCGATAAGCTCTATACCAAACTGCTGTGGGCCGGCGCATCCGTTGGCCGCAGCGGCATGGCGGTGCAGGCCATCTCCCCTATCGATATCGCGCTGTGGGATATGAAAGCCAAACGTGCCGCGCTGCCGCTGGCCAAACTCCTCGGCTCGCACCGGGATTCCGTGCAGTGCTACAACACCTCGGGCGGTTTCCTGCATACACCGCTGGATCAGGTGTTGAAGAACGTGGCTATTTCGCGGGAAAACGGCATCGGCGGAATCAAACTGAAGGTCGGTCAGCCTGATACCGCTGAAGATATCCGCCGACTGACGGCAGTGCGCGAGGTGTTGGGCGACGATTTCCCGCTGATGGTCGATGCCAACCAGCAGTGGGATCGCGAAACGGCCATCCGCATGGGACGGAAAATGGAATCGTTTAATCTTGTCTGGATTGAAGAGCCCCTCGATGCCTACGACGTTGAAGGCCATGCCCAGCTTGCCGCTGCGCTGGATACCCCCATCGCGACCGGCGAAATGCTGACCAGCTTTCGCGAGCATGAACAGCTGATTCTCGGTAACGCCAGCGACTTTGTGCAGCCGGATGCCCCGCGTGTGGGCGGCATCTCGCCGTTCCTCAAAATTATGGACCTCGCCGCAAAGCATGGTCGCAAACTGGCGCCGCATTTTGCCATGGAGGTGCATCTGCATCTGGCCGCCGCCTATCCTCTGGAGCCGTGGCTGGAGCACTTCGAATGGTTAAATCCGCTGTTTAATGAACAGCTTGAATTGCGCGACGGGCGGATGTGGGTATCTGAACGCCACGGTCTGGGCTTTACGCTGAGCGAGCAGGCCCGCCGCTGGACCCAACAGAGCTGCGAGTTTGGCAAACGCCCCTGATAAATGCGCCCCGGATGACGCTACCAATCGGTTTATCCGGGCTGCCACGTCATCACATCGGCGGAAAAGGTGACGATACCACCGGATTTGCTGATAACGACAAGCGGGAGCGCCTGGTCTTTATCTCGTGCTCCTGACAGACAGTATTTACATCAACAACCCTGCAAAGGAGTTGACTCATGACCACCACCGCAAAGCGCAGCAATGTGCGCTATGGTATTTTATTATTCCTTTTTTTGGCTACCGTATTTAATTATGCCGATCGCGCAACGTTATCCGTCGTTGCCCCGATGATGAGTAAAGAGTTAGGTTTTGATCCGGAAGCCATGGGGTTGGCTTTTTCGGTTTTCGGCATCTCGTATGTGGTGATGCAAATACCCGGCGGCTGGCTGCTGGATAAATACGGTTCACGACTGGTCTACGGCTGCGCGCTAATTGGCTGGTCGCTGGTGACCATGCTGCAGGGCACCATCTATCTGTATGCCAGCCCGCTTATCGTGCTGATTATCCTGCGCTTGATGATGGGAGCGATTGAAGCACCGGCGTTCCCGGCCAACAGTCGCCTCAGCGTCCAGTGGTTCCCGAATAAAGAACGTGGCTTCGTCACCTCGGTTTATCAGGCGGCGCAATATATTTCATTGGGTATTGTTACGCCATTGATGACGATTATTTTGCATAACCTCAGCTGGCACTATGTCTTTTATTATATTGGCGCCATTGGGGTCGTGCTGGGGATATTCTGGCTGATCAAAGTCAAAGATCCTCTGCACCATCCGGCAATTAATCAACAGGAACTTGATTATATTCGCGACGGCGGCGGTGAACCGGAACTGGGCAGCCGAAAAACGCAGTCGAAGCTTACGCTCGCGCAGGTCAAAAGCGTCTGCGTGAACCGGATGATGATCGGGGTCTATATTGGCCAGTTTTGCGTAACCTCGATCACCTGGTTCTTCCTCACCTGGTTTCCCACCTATCTTTATCAGGCCAAAGGCATGTCGATTCTGAAGGTTGGCTTCGTCGCCAGTATCCCGGCGATTGCCGGGTTTATCGGCGGCCTGCTCGGCGGCGTCTTCTCCGACTGGTTACTCAGGCAGGGCTATAGCCTGACTACCGCCCGCAAGCTGCCGGTGATCTGCGGAATGCTGCTTTCCTGCGTCATTGTTGTCGCCAATTATACCGGTTCGGAAGTGGTGGTGATTGCCGCCATGAGTCTGGCCTTTTTCGCGAAAGGCTTTGGCAACCTTGGCTGGTGTATCCTCAGCGACACATCGCCGAAAGAAATGCTCGGCATTGCTGGCGGCGTCTTCAATATGTGCGGCAACCTGGCAAGTATTATCACCCCGCTAGTGATTGGCGTCATCATTGCCAACACCCACTCATTTGATTACGCCATTTTGTATGTCGGTTCGATGGGAATAATAGGTCTGCTCTCGTATCTGTTTATCGTCGGCCCGCTGGATCGCATTACGCTCACACCGCGCGCCGCCTGATTTAATACCGCTGGCGAAGATTCGCCCCCGCTGTTTCGCCCTACACTCCGGCGAAACAGCGGTTTTTTAGTAGGTGATCCCCGGGGGATTCACCTGAGACTGTGCTACCGCCTCGCCCTGCTCTCCCCAGCGTGCCAGCACCTGCTGGTATTCGCCGCGCGCAATGGCGCCATCGAGCGCCGCCTGCAACGCAAACACCAGGCCATTGCCCTTTTTGGTGGTGGTAGCGACCCAGGCTTTTTTCGGCCCCAGCCCGACAACTTTGGTGGTCCCGGTCAGCGCCGCTTTGTAGGCCGCCACCGACTGGGGGCCAAAGAAAACATCGGCGCGCCCGGACTGGATGTACAGATTGCCGGAGGCGTCGTCGGTTAAATAGATCGGCAAAGCCAGCTGGCGCCCCGCCGCTTCATTCTCCCCGTTCCAGCCAAGCAAAATACGCTCCTGATTGGTGCCGGATCCGACGATCACCTTCCGCCCGGAGAGATCCGCCGCGCCGCTGATTTTCTCAATGGCGCTGGTGGATTTAACCGAAAATGCCAGCGAATCGACGCGATAGGTGGCGAAATCGAATTTCTCCTTACGCTGTTCGGTGACCGCGATATTGACCAGCGCCACGTCGTAACGCCCGGAGGTGATCCCCAGCGGCCAGTCTTCCCAGGCCGTCGGCACCAGTTTCAGCTTGAGGCCTAAACTGCCGGCCAGTAGACGGGCAATATCCGGGTCGCTGCCGATGCGCGTCCGGTTGTCGCTGGCCAGCAGCGCCAGCGGCGGTGAATTAAGCGCTGAAATCGCCACCGTCAGCGTACCGGGTTCAACAAAGCGATAGCTGGCCGGGATCCTGGCGATCGCGGCGTTGTCCACCGTTACCGGCAGCGGCTGTTCGTTCGCCCGGAGATCAATTTTCGCCTGCGCCCCCGCCGAGAGCGCGCCCAGCGCCAGGGCAACTATCCTTGTTCTCATGCCAGCACCTTTGATAAAAATTGCCGCGTACGCTGATGCTGCGGATGATTAAGCACCGCGTCGCTGCTGCCCTGCTCAATAATTTTCCCCTCGACCATAAACACCACCTGATCGGCCACTTCGCGGGCAAACCCCATCTCATGCGTCACCACCACCAGCGTGGTACCGGAGCGGGCCAGCTTCTTAATCACATCGAGCACTTCGCCCACCAGCTCCGGGTCCAGCGCCGACGTCGGTTCATCGAACAGCAGCACTCGCGGCTTGAGGGCCAGCGCCCTGGCGATGGCAATCCGCTGCTGCTGGCCGCCGGAGAGATGGCGCGACCAGGCATCGGCCTTGTGGCGCAGCCCCACCACATCCAGCAGCTCATAGGCGCGCTCGACCGCTTCCTTACGGCTGACCTGCTTGTGGGCGATCGGTGCTTCAATCAGGTTTTCCAGCACCGTCAGATGCGGGAACAGGTTGAAGTTCTGAAACACGTAGCCCACGTTAACGCGCTGGCGCAGAATCTCTCTCTCCTTCAGCTCATAGAGCTTATCGCCCTGGCGCCGATAGCCAATGTAGTCGCCATCAATCTGAATAAACCCTTCATCCACTCGCTCAAGATGGTTTATGGCGCGCAGCAGGGTTGATTTCCCCGAACCGGATGGCCCGAGGATCACCGTCACCGTGCCGGGCGGAATTTCCAGCGAGACATCATCCAGCGCTTTATGGCGGCCGAAATACTTACTGACGCCGGTAATCGAGATATGACCGTTATGAGAGTTGGGCATGAATGGCCTCCTGCGGTTTCTGCGGCTGACGTGCGGAGTCATCGGCGCGCGCGCGGCGCGGCGAGTTGACCGCCGAACGGCGTTCGCTGCGCGCGAGGGCGCGTTCCACCAGATATTGAATCAGCGACAGGACGCTGGTGATCGCCAGATACCAGACGGCGCCCACCATCAGCAGCGGAATCACTTCCTGGGTACGGTTGTAAATCATCTGGATGGTGTAAAACAGCTCGGGCATCGCCAGCACATAAACCATCGCCGTCCCTTTGGCGAGGCTGATAATTTCATTAAAACCAGAAGGCAAAATCGTGCGCAGCGCCTGAGGCAGAATAATCCGCAGCGTACGCCGCCACGCCGGCAGCCCCAGCGCCGCGGCCGCCTCATACTGACCGTGGTCAACGCCGAGGAAGCCGCCGCGAATGATCTCCGCAGTATAGGCGCTCTGCACCAGCGTCAGCCCCACAACCGCCGTGGAAAACTGCCCCAGCACGTTGATGGTCTGATAACTCCCCCAACTGATCCCGGTAAACGGAATACCGAGCGATAGCGTGTCATAGAGATAAGAGAAGTTGTAGAGGATTATCAACACCACAATCAGCGGCAGCGAGCGAAACAGCCAGATATAGCCCCAGGCCAGGCTGCTCAGCAGCCATGAGGAAGAGAGTCTGGCCAGCGCCAGCAGGCCGCCAAAAATCACGCTCAGTACCGTACCCAGCAGCGTCAGCAGCAGCGTTTGTCCCAGCCCTTCAAGAATGACCGGGTCAAAGAACCAGCGGGCGAAGACCGCCCACTCCCAGCGCGGGTTAAAGGCCACCGACTGCACGACGGCCGCCAGCACCAACAGCGCCACCACTGCGCCGACGGCGCGCAGCGGGTAGCGTGCCGGGACCACTTTAATCGTTTCCGATCTGTTCATGTTCTCTCCTCAGGCGCTGTGGCTTAGGGCGCTTACCGCCAGCGCTTTGGTGAACCGTAGCCGGCCGTCAAATGGCGGCTGGCTGTACTCTTCCGGGTTGCGAGCCAGGTCAAACTGCGCGTCGTAGCCCTGGCTCAGATAGAGCCTGACCGCTTCCGGCTGGCGAAAGCCGGTGGTCAGGTAGATATGGCTGTAGCCTGCCAAAACCGCCCGCCGCTCCAGCTCCTGTACCACTTTCGCCGCCAGTCCCTGCTGGCGCAGGGCCGGATGGGTCCAGATACGTTTAATTTCCGCCGTGTGGCTGTCCTTCGGCTTATAGGCGCCGGTGGCGATAATTTCCCCCTCCCGCTCCAGCACGATAAACAGCCCCTGCGGCGCCAGATACCATTCGGTCAGTTCGACTTCCGCATCGCGGGAAAAATAGTCGCCGTAGCGCGACGCGTATTCGGCGAACAGGCCGTTGATAATCGGCTGGAGTTCAGGCGCTTCGGGTGAGATATCGCGGAATGCTGCACTCATATTGCCTCCTGTTAATCGCCCAGCCCGGCCGGGTTAATTTCTGATTGCGGGATGCTCTCCACGCCTTCGCCCCAGCGGGTAAGCACTTTGGCATAGTCACCGTTCTGAATGGCCCCGTTTAACGCGGTCTGCACCGGTTCAACCAATCCGCTGCCTTTTTTCAGCGTGACGGCGATGTGCGCCGCTTTCGGCCAGCCGCCATCCACGCTGCCCACCAGTTTGGTTTTCCCGGTCAGCGCAGCCTTCCAGGCGCCAATCACGTTCGGGCCAAAGAAGGCGTCGGCACGTCCGGACTGGATCGCCAGCGTCTGGGCGGCATCATCTTTGGTGTAGACCGGGGTAAACGGCTTCAGCCCCTTCTTCAGGTTTTCCGCATTCCACGCCAGCAGAATGGCTTCCTGGTTGGTGCCTGAGCCGACGATAATGCGCAGCCCGGCAATGTCTTCCGCCTGCTCAATTTTGCTCAGCGGGCTGCTACTCTTGACGTAAAAGCCCAGCGAGTCCTTACGATAGGTGGCAAAGTCGAACTTCTCTTTGCGCTCTTTGGTGACGGTAATATTGCTGATCGCGGCATCATATTTGCCGGAGGAGACGCCCAGCGGCCAGTCCTCCCATGACGTCGGCACCACGTTCAGCTCCAGCCCGAGGCTATCGGCGACCAGGCGGGCGATATCAACTTCGCTGCCAAGCAGGGTCTTGTTGTCATCGGAAAATACGGTCAGCGGCGGCGAATTCAGCGCCGCCACCGCCACGGTGAATTTCCCCGGTACCGCGAAGTGATAGTTAGCTGGCAACAGGGCAATGGCCTGCGGATTTTTCGCCGTGTGCACCGGGGCTTTATTGGCCTCCACGCTGACGCCGGTACCGTTAATGTTGACGTCCTGGGCCCATAATGGCGCGCTGAAACCCAGCGCAAGGGCCAGTAAAAGTGACTTTTTCTGCATAGCGAGCGTTCTCTGTTGTTATTGTTGTTGGAATTGATTAACCGGCGGCGTCAGCCCCAGGCTTTCGCGCAGCGTCGTTCCCGGATACTCCCGACGGAACAGCCCGCGCTGCTGCAAAATCGGCACCACCCGATCGACAAAGCGCGGGAAGGTATCCGGCGTGCCGCCCTGGATAATAAAACCGTCGGCCCCTCGTTGTTCAAACCAGTGCTGCAAACCGTCGGCGACCTCCTGCGGCGTCCCGGCGAAAAGCGGGCGCGGGCTGGCGGCTTCCAGCGCGACCTGGCGCAGGGTCAGTCCGCGCTCGCGCGCGTTGCGCTTAATTTCGTCGGTGGTGCTGCGGAAGCTATTTTTGCCGAGATCGCCGATATCCGGGAACGGTTCATCCAGCGGATACTGCGCAAAGTCGTGGTGTTCGAAATAGCGTCCGAGGTAGTTGAGGGCGTCCTCAATCGATACCAGCGCGGCGGTGGTCTGGTATTGCTGTTCGACATCGTCGGCATCGTCACCGACAATCACGCTGACGCCCTGGAAGATATGTAATTGGTTATCCTGACGACCGTAGGCCGCCAGTTGGTTCTTCACATCGCGATAAAACGCCTGCGCTTCTGCCAGCGACGCCTGATGGGTAAAAATGGCATCGGCATGACGCGCCGCCAGCTTTTTGCCGTCATCGGAGGCCCCGGCCTGAAAAATAATCGGCCGCCCCTGCGGCGTGCGGGAAATATTGAGCGGGCCGGCAACCTGGAAAAAATCACCGCGATGGTCGAGAGTGTGCAGTTTATTTTTATCGAAGAATTGGCCGCTCGCTTTATTACGCACGAAGGCGTCCTCTTCCCAGGAATCCCATAATCCTTTCACCACCTGCAAATATTCATCGGCAATCCGGTAGCGCAGCGCGTGGTCAGGATGTTGGGCGCGGGAAAAGTTCTTTGCCGACCCTTCCAGCGGCGAGGTCACCACGTTCCAGCCCGCGCGTCCCTGGCTCAGATGGTCAAGGCTGGCAAACTGTCTCGCGGTGGTAAAAGGCTCGCTGTAGGAGGTGGATAAGGTGCCCACCAGCCCGAGATTGCGGGTGACCGCCGCCAGCGTCGAGAGCACGGTCAGCGGTTCAAAGCGGTTTAAAAAATGCGGGATCGATTTCTCGTTAATATATAAACCATCGGCAACAAATAAAAAGTCCAGCTTGCCCTCTTCGGCTTTTAAGGCCGTCTGCTTGACGAACTCAAAATTAATACTGGCATCCGCCTGCGCGGCCGGATGACGCCAGGCGGACATATTTCCCGATGCGCCGTGTAATATTGTGCCCAGACGCAATTGTCGTTTTTCAGACATAGCAACCCCTTTCCTTGCCGAAAATGAAAACAGAAGCCCGAACGCTCAGGCGTCAGATCTGGCGTAAAGCCTGCTCCGCCAGCGCCGCAAAATAGCGGGCCGCCGGGGCAATTAAGTTGTCATCCGGGTTGTAGGCCGGGTGGTGAAGACCGAATTCGCTGGCGCTGCCGATGCTGACAAACGCGCCGGGAATATGCTGCAGGTAGACGGCGAAATCTTCGCCGCCCATATGCAGATCCGCATGACGGGTGCGGTAGCCGGACTGCGCGGCAACCTCGCTGGCAAATGCCGCCCAGCGTGGGTCATTGACCAACGCCGTAGGACCGGCGTACCAGAAGACGTCGATTTGCGCGCCAAAGGCGCTGGCGAAACCGGCGGCAATGTCGCTGACCCGCGCCTTGACCCGCTGCTGCACCTCGCTGCTGTGGGTACGCAGGGTTCCTTCGAGCTCCACGCTTTCCGGCAGCACGTTCCAGGTATTGCCGCCCTGGATCCGCGTCACGCTCAGGACCACCGAATCGAGGGTATTGACCTCGCGGCTGGCCACGCTCTGCAGGACGGTGACCAGCTGGCTGGCCAGTAAAATCGCATCTTTGCCTTCGTGCGGGCGGGCGGCATGCGCCCCTTTGCCGGTAACTTTAAAGACGAAGCGATCGACGTTGGCGTAAAACGCCCCGCCGCGGGTAGCAAACTCGCCCAGCGGCAGACCGGGTTCATTATGCATACCGAAGATCGCCGCGACCCCCTCCAGCGCCCCGGCGCGAATCAGGGTTTTCGCCCCGCCAAAGTTCTCTTCCGCCGGCTGGAACAGAATCCGGACCCGCCCCGGGAGCGTCGCTTCGCGTTCTTTCAGCAGCAGCGCCGCCCCCAGCATCACGCTGGTGTGAATATCATGGCCGCAGGCGTGCATCACCCCCTCGTTTTGCGAGCGATACGGCAAACCGGTGGCCTCCGCAATCGGCAGCGCGTCGATATCGGCACGCAGGGCGATAATCTTATCGCCGCTGCCCACTTCGACCACCAGGCCGGTTTTCAGCTCATAGGGCAGCACCCGCAGGCCGCCGCTCTCAAGCCAGTCACGGATGCGCGCGGTGGTCGCCACCTCCTGCAAGGAGAGTTCCGGGTACTGATGCAGCTCGCGCCGCCAGGTAATCAGCTGTTGTTCAAAGCTCATGACAGCGCCTCCGCACCAAGATGGGCCTGGGCCAGCAGGCGCAATGAGTCGAGACGCGTCTGCCCTTCGCTGAGCGGCGTATCGATAATGAATTCGTCAATATTCCAGGCGCTATGCAGGGCGTCGAGCTGCGCTTTAACCTCGTCTGCGGTTCCTGCCAACAGCGAGGCGTCGCGGCGGGCGATGCGAACCGGCGGACTTCCGGCCTGACGGGCAAAGGTGGCCGCCTGGGCTTCGCTACCTACCGTTACCCGCTGGCCGTTTTCCAGTTCGACGCCCCAGACTTCAACCTGTTTCGCCAGCTCAATCGCCGTGGCGCTATCCTCCGCCACGATGACCTGCACCGCGACGATGGCGTCCCGGCGGCTGAGGGCGCGCCAGCGGGTCAGGACATCACGCAGCAGGGTTTTATCGCCATTAAGATGGGCGGCAAAGACAAAGTTCCAGTCCAGTTGAGCGGCCAGCTGGGCGCTTTCGAGGCTGGCGCCGAGCAGGAACCCGTCGGCGCGGCGCGGGGGGATTGGCGTGGCGCGCAGGCTCTCTTCCCCTGCGGCATCGGTGAGCGACAGCCAGTTATCCAGCTGCGCGAGGCGGTCGGCAAAGGTTCCCCCTTCTTCAGGATGCAATCCCTGTTGCAGAGCGCGGGTGGACAGCGGCAGGCCGCCCGGGGCTTTACCGACGCCCAGATCGACGCGGCCAGGCGCTATCGAGGCCAGCAGGTTGAAGTTTTCCGCCACTTTATACGGGCTGTAGTGCTGTAGCATGACGCCGCCGGAACCGACGCGAATCTGCCGGGTCTGGCCGAGGATCCAGGCGATCACCACTTCCGGCGACGGGCTGGCTAATTGATCGGTATTATGGTGCTCGGCAATCCAGAAGCGGTGATAGCCCCAGGCCTCCGCCTGTTGCGCCAACGTTAATGTACGCGTCAGCGCCTGAGCGGCCGTTTCTCCCGCCGCCAGCGGACTTTTATCCAGGATACTGATTCGATAAGACATTTCGCAGGCTCGTATTAATTAACATGCCTGCATTATTAGAATCTGCCGCGGCCACTGAGAAACAATTTATTTACATGTACTCTGCCGGAAAATAGATATACGCCCTCAACCCGGCGCCGCCTGCCGCTGTAGCTGGCGGATAAAATCCTCGGTCTGCCGCGGGTGACCCAGGCGTACGAAGCGAATATGTCGATACGCCGGGTCGGCCATATCAGACTGATAACGCTGGCGATTTTTCTTCCAGGTTTTGAGGGTCCACCAGATAATGGAGTCGCGGCTGAGGAAGGCGCGACGGAAGCTTTCACGGTTGCCGGTTCCCGGCCACAGCTCCTGACCGCGGCTTGCCCGGGAGATGGCCCGCCAGACGGCCTGGCGCAGAGTTCGGGCGAAACCATAATCCACCCACACCACCAGATCGACATTGCGCCACTTAACCGGGCGGCTGCGGTTATAATTGCCGTCCAGCACCCAGCCGGAGGCCTCGGTGGCCGCAGCCACCCTGGCGAAGAATACCTCATCCGGCTCGCCCTGCCAGTCCGCGCGCCAGTAAAGCCTGTCCATCTCAATGTAGGGAACGGACAGGATCTGCGCGAGCCTTCGCGCCAGCGTCGATTTACCGACGCCGCTGGTACCCACTACGTTGATATTCATCGCTGTCTCTCAGCCGTTGCGCCGCTGAGAATCATAGCCCGAAAAAGCCCGATGGCGCTACCGGCAGGCCGCAAAGGCGGGCGTCGGGGTCTCCCGCCTGCCGGCAAACGGCGACGATTAGTTTGCCGGATATTGCTCGTCGGTCACTTTTTCCAGCCAGGTGACCGGGCTGCCGTTTTCGGCTTCGGCAATCGCAATATGCACCATTGCAGTATCGCTGCTGGCACCGTGCCAGTGCTTAACCCCCGGTGGAATCCAGGCAATATCGCCCTGATTCAGCGCCTGCGCCTCCTTGCCCCACTCCTGTAGCCAGCCGCGACCCTGGGTGACGATCAGCGTCTGACCCAGCGGATGGGTGTGCCAGGCGGTACGCGCGCCGGGCTCAAAGGTGACCGTCGCACCGCCCACTTTTGCCGGTTCGCTGGCCTGGAACGGCGCATCAATACGAACATCGCCGGTAAACCAGCTGTCCGGACCTTTTCTCGAAGGCTGTGAGCCGCTACGAATAATGTTCATTTCTGTTCCTCTCAACATGACGTGTCTGTTCAAAGTAGCGCAATCTGGCAACGAGGATTAGACTGCAAAATCAGAAAAGAACCATGAGCAAAATTCATTAATCCGGAAAAGTGATGTTAAAAGATAACGTTAACGACCTGCTATCATTTATGGTGGTCGCCCGCGAGCGCAGTTTCACCCGCGCGGCCGCTCAGCTTGGCGTCTCTCAGTCCGCCCTCAGCCACGCGATGCGTAACCTCGAGGCCCGGCTCGACGTGCGGCTGCTGACCCGCACCACCCGCAGCGTGGCGCCTACCGAAGCGGGCGAAAAGCTGTTCCAGCGCCTGAGTCCGCACCTGCAAGAGATAGAACAGGAGCTTCACGCTCTGCGCGATACCCGCGACCGTCCGGCGGGTAACATTCGCCTGACCGCCAGCGAGCATGCCACCGGCGCCGTGCTCTGGCCGGCGCTGAAAAACTTCATGTTGCAATACCCGGAGATCAATATCGAAGTCACCGTGGACAACGGCCTGACCGATATTGTCGACGGCCGCTATGACGCCGGCATTCGTCTGGGTGAACAGGTTGCCAGAGATATGATTGCCGTGCGCATCGGCCCCGATATGCGCATGGCGGTGATCGGCTCTGCGACCTATTTTCAGCGCTACGGTATCCCGCAAACGCCCTACGATCTCGCACAACATCGCTGTATTAATCTGCGCCTGCCGACCCTCGGCGGTATCTATGCCTGGGAGTTTGCGCAGGACAATCGCGAAGTCCGCGTGCGGGTTGAAGGACAAATTACCTTAAACAGCCTGCCGCAGCGGATTGATGCCGCGGAGTCCGGGCTGGGTCTGGCCTATGTCCCGGAAGATAGCGTGCAACAGGCGCTGGCGGAAGGACGACTCATTCGGGTCCTCGAGGCCTGGACTCCCTCCTTCCCCGGCTATCACCTCTATTACCCCAGCCGCCGCCAGCATACGACGGCCTTCAGCCTGCTGGTGGACGCCCTCCGTCGTTGAACTCATTGATATTTAAGCAAGTGCGGTCGAGAAATGTTTTACGTGCGTGACTATCTCGATACGTGTAGGATGCTGCGCCATGCTCTGCTTATCTCCTACGTCAGAATGATGGGAAAGCCAGCATAACGTGCTGCTACTCAGCGGTGCGATGAACCACTCATGGACATTGACAGGAAAATGGGTACATCAATGAATACAAAGCAACACTCGACGGCGGAACACCATGCCGCCAGACGTCACTGGCTCAACTCTCAGGAATCGGGCTATCACAAAGCGATGGGCAACCGTCAGGTGCAGATGATTGCCATCGGCGGCGCCATCGGTACCGGTCTGTTCCTCGGCGCAGGCGCGCGTTTACAGATGGCTGGCCCCGCGCTGGCGCTGGTTTATCTGGTCTGCGGCCTGTTCTCGTTCTTTATCTTACGCGCCCTCGGCGAACTGGTGCTGCATCGTCCTTCCAGCGGCAGTTTCGTCTCCTACGCCCGCGAGTTTTTGGGTGAAAAAGCGGCCTACGTCGCCGGCTGGATGTACTTCGTTAACTGGGCGATGACCGGGATAGTCGATATCACCGCCGTGGCGCTGTATATGCACTACTGGGGCGCCTTTGGCGACGTCCCGCAGTGGGTCTTCGCGCTCGGGGCGCTGGCGATCGTCGGTACCATGAACATGATAGGCGTGAAGTGGTTCGCCGAAATGGAGTTCTGGTTCGCCCTGATCAAGGTGCTGGCGATTGTCGCCTTCCTGGTGGTAGGGACCATTTTCCTCGGCAGCGGTAAACCGCTGGACGGGAATGCCACCGGCTTCCACCTGATTACCGATAACGGCGGTCTGTTCCCGCACGGGCTGATGCCTGCGCTGGTGCTGGTTCAGGGGGTGGTGTTCGCCTTTGCCTCCATCGAACTGGTCGGGACCGCCGCCGGTGAGTGCAAAGAGCCGCAGACGATGGTGCCGCGCGCGATCAACAGCGTGATCTGGCGTATCGGCCTGTTCTACGTCGGCTCGGTGCTGCTGCTGGTGCTGCTGCTGCCGTGGAATGCCTATCAGGCCGGGCAAAGCCCGTTTGTGACCTTCTTCTCGAAGCTGGGCGTGCCGTACATCGGTAGCGTGATGAATATCGTGGTGCTCACCGCCGCGCTCTCCAGCCTCAACTCTGGCCTGTACTGCACCGGACGTATTCTGCGTTCGATGTCGATGGGCGGCTCCGCGCCGAAGTTTATGTCGAAGATGAGCCGTCATCAGGTGCCCTATGCCGGGATTCTGGCCACGCTGGCGGTGTATGTCGTCGGGGTGTTCCTGAACTATCTGGTGCCGTCGCAGGTCTTCGAAATCGTCTTAAACGTGGCTTCGCTGGGGATTATCGCGTCGTGGGGCTTTATCGTGGTCTGCCAGATGCGCCTGCGTAAAGCGATTAAGGAAGGTAAAGCGGCGGACGTGAGCTTTAAAATGCCGGGCGCGCCGTTCACCTCCTGGCTGACCCTGTTGTTCCTGCTCAGCGTGCTGGTGCTGATGGCCTTCGATTACCCGAACGGTACCTATACCATCGGTTCAATTCCGCTGATTGCGGTACTGCTGGTGGCCGGCTGGTTCGGCGTACGTAAACGCGTTCACGCGGTGCATAGCACGGCGCCTGGCGCACAACCTACGCAAAAATAACGTTATCGCGGTTTGTCCGTCACCGGGCAAACCGCCGCTTGCTGCTTAGTTATCTTCCACCAGCTGCGACACATCGCTGCTGTTAATCTGGCGACGGTTGCCGGATTCATCCACATAGCTGGTCATACCGGTGTCTTTATCCAGACGCGGCTTACCCTGAGTCACAATGGTCTGCCCGCTTTTCGTCGTCATGACATAGTTTGAAGTACAACCCGCAAGCAGTGCCAGCATCGCGCCAGCGCACAGAACCATAAATGGCTTATTCATACATCCTCCAGAATGATTAATTCCGCCAGGCAGCAGGCGGCAAAACGATGATTGTAAAACCATAACGGCTATCGGGCCAATAAGTGTTTGTAACAGAGGGTGATTCCGGCGGGCGGGAGGGGTTTCCCCCTCCTCAATCATGACTTACAGCGCGATACGGATAACGTCATCCGGCTGGGTCGCTTCTTTCTGACGGGTGGATTCCTGCTTCACGCTGACGTACAGCGTTTTACCGTCGGCGGAGAGCGCCAGGCTGTTCGGGAAGGTTGGCGTTTTGAAGGTTTTAACCACTTTGTAAGTTTTACCATCAATCACGCTGACTTCACCGGCTTTACGATGCGTCACGTAGGCTTCATTGCGCGTCGGGTTGAACAGCACCGCCAGGGATTCCGGCGCGGCGATTTTCTCCAGCACTTTCCCGTCACGCAGGTCAACAACCAGCACTTCCGGCTGTTTGCTGTCGGTGATGAAGGCGCGGTGACCGGCGGTATCGAGGCTCAGGTTCAGATAGAAGTGCTCTTTACCGTCATCCTGCAGCTTTTTACGGCTCAGAATTTTGTTGCTCTCGCTGTCGATGGTCAGCAGTTCGCCATCGGCGTTGGTCGTGTAGATTCGCTTCGCGTCAGCATCCACCGCCAGGCCGGTCGCCATGGCGCCGGTATTGGTGATCGTGTCTTTCAGCGTCAGCTTTTCACCATCCACAACCCAGATCACGCTCTCTTTACCCAGCCCGGTGATATAGACCGTGTTGGTTTTTTCATTGACCGCCAGCTCACGCGGCGCCAGCGGACGCACGGTTTCACTGCGCTGACGATTGTCGAGCACCAGACGGCCTTTCACCGCGCCGGTTTTCGCGTCAATGGCAGTAACGGTGCTGTCAGTGGTGTTACCAAACCACAGCGTTTGCGTAGCGTTATTGATCGTCGCACCGAACGGTTTCAGATCGTTATGAATAACCTGCGTCACCTCCAGCGTGGTCGGGTCGAGACGATAAACAATCCCGCCTTTGTCCAGTGAACGGCTTTGAGAAGTTGCGACCCACAGCGCATTTTCCTGCTGGCTGTAAGCCATTTCGTATGCGCCCTTACCGACCGCCTTGCGCAACATTTCTTCTGCCGCGTGAGCGCTGAAGCTCCCTGCCAGCAGTAAAGAGGTTAATAACAGTGAACGACGCAGACGCGGCGCGGACAGATGACGTAATGACATGACGACTCCCTTGAATAAAACACTATGTGCCTGCTCGACATTGCTTCCCTGACGCAAAGTCCTGGCTTTGCGTTCATTTTCAAATGCGAATAGTAATCATTATTTGGCATGAAGTGGAGCGTTATTTATTAAAACCGACGGCGAAAATAATCATTCGGTGCCATTATTTAACGAAAATAACGTTAATAATTTTCAAAAAATTACAAAAGGGTTAACATATGGACATATGTTCCGTTTGGTTCGTTTTACGAGTAGCTTTATGAAAATCCATTCCGTGCGCACGGCTGCGCTACCTGCCCTCCTTTTCCCGCTGATCGCAGTGGCCCAGACCAGCGCCAGCGATGAACAAACAATGGTTGTGACCGCCGCTCCGACCGCGGTCTCCGAACTCGATACCCCCGCGGCGGTCAGCGTCGTTAACGGGGATGAGATGCGCCAGGCGGCGCCACGAGTCAATCTCTCTGAATCGCTGGGCGCCGTACCGGGGCTGCAGGTTCAGAACCGACAGAACTATGCTCAGGATCTGCAGCTATCGATTCGCGGCTTTGGTTCCCGTTCCACCTACGGCGTGCGCGGGCTGCGCATTTACGTTGACGGCATTCCGGCCACCATGCCCGATGGCCAGGGACAAACCTCGAATATTGATATCGGCAGCGTCGAGAGCATCGATGTCCTGCGCGGGCCGTTCTCCGCGCTGTACGGCAACTCCTCAGGCGGCGTGATTAACGTGACCAGCCAGACCGGCAGCCAGCCGCCGACCATCGAGGCCAGTAGTTATTACGGTAGCTTCGGCACCTGGCACTACGGTCTGAAGGCCACCGGCGCCGTCGGCGACGGCACCCACGCCGGTGACGTCGATTACACCGTGTCGACCAACCGCTTTACCACCCACGGCTATCGCGATCACAGCGGCGCGCGTAAAAATCTTGCCAACGCCAAACTCGGCGTGCGCATCAATGACGTCAGTAAGCTAACCCTGCTGTTTAACAGCGTGGATATCAAAGCCAATGACGCCGGCGGCCTGACCTACGATGAATGGCAGAATAACCCGCGCCAGTCGCCGCGCGGCGATCAGTACAATACCCGCAAATCGACGAAGCAGACCCAGGCGGGATTACGCTATGAGCGTCAGCTGAGCGAGCAGGACGACCTGAGCGTGATGATGTACGCCGGCGAGCGTGAAACCACGCAATATCAGTCAATCCCCCGCGCGCCGCAGCTCAATCCTGGCCATGCCGGCGGCGTGATTGACCTGACCCGCCACTATCAGGGGATCGATACCCGCTGGACCCACCGCGGCGAGCTGCTGGTGCCGGTCACCTTCACCACCGGCCTCGACTATGAAAACATGAGCGAGCGGCGCAAAGGCTTTGAAAACTTCGTGATGGTCAACGGCGCGCCGCAGTACGGCGAAGAGGGGAACCTGCGCCGTAACGAACGCAACCTGATGTGGAACATCGACCCCTATCTGCAGACCCAGTGGCAGCTGACGGACAAACTCTCCCTTGATGCCGGGGTGCGCTACAGCTCGGTGTGGTTCGACTCCAACGACTATTACATTACGCCAGGCAACGGCGATGACAGCGGTGACGCCAGCTACCATAAATGGCTGCCGGCCGGGTCGTTGAAGTACGCGGTCACCGAAGCATGGAACGTCTATCTCTCCGCCGGTCGCGGTTTTGAAACGCCGACCATTAACGAGCTCTCCTATCGTTCAGGCGACCAGAGCGGCCTCAATTTCGGCCTGCAGCCGTCGACCAATGAAACGGTCGAGATCGGCAGTAAGACGCGGGTCGGCAATGGCCTGTTTACCGCCGCCCTGTTCCAGACCAATACCGATAACGAGATTGTGGTGGATGCCAGCAGCGGCGGACGCACCAGCTACAAGAATGCCGGTAAAACCCGCCGTCAGGGGATGGAGCTGGGACTGGATCAACAGTTTGGCGAAAGCTGGCGTCTGAAAGCCGCGTGGACCTGGCTGGATGCCACCTACCGGACCAACGTCTGCGACGACGCCAGCTGCAACGGCAACCGTATTCCGGGGATCGCCCGTAATATGGGCTACGCATCGTTCGGCTATCAGCCGGAACGCGGCTGGTACGCCGGCAGCGATATCCGCTATATGAGCGATATTATGGCTAACGACGAGAACACCGCCAAAGCGCCGTCCTGGACGGTGGTCGGCCTGACCACCGGCTATAAGTGGAGCTATGGCAAGATGGACATGGATCTGTTTGGCCGCGTCGATAATCTCTTCGATCGCCGCTACGTCGGCTCGGTGATTGTCAACGAGTCCAACGGTCGCTACTATGAACCGGCGCCGGGACGTAACTACGGCGTCGGGCTGAACCTCGCCTGGCGTTTTGAGTAACCCCCGGCATCAGACCGTATAAACCTGACTCCCCGGTAGGTACCGCGCCACCGGGGAAACGGCCCGCATAACCTCGTCGCCCCGCGAAGCGCAGCGCCAGCGGGGAATCATCCCCTCCACCATCATAATGCGGCATACTTCACGCTTTGATTTATCCTTTCTCGTCTGTTGTGCCCCAGAGCGTTACCCTTATCACAAATAACGCCCATAAAAAGGAGCCGCTATGGCACTGCCAATCATCCTTGATTGCGACCCGGGTCATGATGACGCCATCGCTATCGTTCTCGCCCTCGCCTCACCCGAACTTGACGTCAAAGCCATCACCTCCTCCGCCGGTAACCAGACGCCGGAGAAAACCCTGCGTAACGTGCTGCGCATGCTGACGCTGCTGCAACGCCAGGATATTCCGGTGGCCGGCGGCGCGCGTAAGCCGCTGATGCGGGAGCTGATCATCGCTGATAACGTTCACGGCGAAAGCGGGCTCGACGGCCCGGCGCTGCCGGAGCCTGATTTTGCCCCGCAGAGCGTTACCGCCGTGGAGCTGATGGCGAAAACGCTGCGCGAAAGCCCGCAGCCGGTGACGATTGTCGCCACCGGCCCGCAAACCAACGTCGCCCTGCTGCTCAACAGCCACCCGGAACTGCATGACAAGATCGCGCGTATCGTGATGATGGGCGGCGCGATGGTACTCGGCAACTGGCAGCCCGCCGCCGAGTTTAATATCTACGTCGACCCGGAAGCGGCGGAGATCGTCTTCCAGTCGGGTATTCCGGTGGTGATGGCCGGGCTGGATGTCACGCATCGGGCGCAGATTCATGGCCTGGATATCGAACGTTTCCGCCAGCTCGGCAACCCGGTAGCCACCATTGTTGCCGAACTGCTCGACTTCTTTATGGAGTATCACAAGGATGCTAAATGGGGCTTCACCGGCGCCCCGCTGCACGACCCCTGCACCATCGCCTGGCTGCTGAAGCCGGAGCTGTTTACCAGCGTTGAGCGCTGGGTCGGCGTGGAAACCCAGGGGAAATATACCCAGGGCATGACGGTGGTCGATTATTACTTCCTCACCGGCAATCAGCCAAATACCACGGTCTTGCTGGATGTCGACCGGGAGGGGTTTGTCGACCTGTTAGCCGAGCGGCTGGCGTTTTATGGCTGACTTTAGATTCTGCGAGACGTTAAAGGCTGCGATACTGCCTTCTGAATAAAGACGATCGCCGGCAGTTTGCAGAGTATCAGGCGACGAGTTTGTCAGGCGCAGGCCCTGTCCGCTCGTTCGTCAATAACCCTGCCTTTGGTCTGTCCGGGTTGGACCTATCAGAGGCTGGCAGCGCCGTTAATGTCAGTATCGTGACCGACAAACAGCGTTTACATGGGAAAGATATTCAAGGATAACGGCTCCGAAGAGCCGTTATGACTAGTGGTGTATCAGGTCCAGTCTTCATAGCCATTATCATGGATCCAGACTATGCCGCCAGGGCATTTTTCCGTCAGAAACCAGAAGCCATCAAAAGCATCCTCTTCCATTTCCTCCTGGTTTTTGGGAAAGTTTTCACGATACAAGGAAATTTGTTCGTCGATGCTTCCTTCCAGATATTTTCCTCGACTTGCTAATTTTATTTTTCCTTCCAGAAGAAGGCGTTCCATAAGTTCAAAAAAATAGTCGCATTTTTCTTTATATGATAACTCTTCTTTCCCAAAATTATCCGCCCTCATGGCAGACCATACGGTACCCATGGATGATCCTTCCAGTTCCTCAGCAAACAGCTTATATTCATCATCGCTATATAACATATAAACACCTCACCGAAACTTGATCTCAACTTTTTTCTTAACTTTGCCCTGTAAGGCTTGCAAGTCTTCATTACTTAAAATTTCTATTGTCCCGCGAGCATTTGTTTTTTCTTCAATTGCGGAATAGTCGCGCAGGCTTATTGTTACACTATCTTTTTTTGAAAAATAAACTGTACCTAAAGGAGTCGTGATTTCTTTAAATGGCTCTCCCCCGTCAAAGATTGCGCATAATCAATGATATCTCGGTCGGAAAGTTTTTCTGTCGCAAAGACCTTGGTCGTTCCGTACTTATTACTTCCCCCGTCACCCAACACCTGCGCAAACTCCTTCCCGAACACATTGAGCTTATCGCTACTCTGTTTTGGATCAAACACTTTAACTAACTGGTCAGTATTGGTTTTCTGAATATCGCGGACATAATCTGCCGTTTTCGTAGAAAGATTCGTCCCGGCGGCTGTTTCTCCTTTGATAAAACTGGCAACAGACTGAGTATCCGCCAGAACCAGCTCGGGGGCCGTACCAACCAGAGTCATTCCACCTGCGGTCAGTGCCATACCTCCGCCGCTGGCAGCAGCCACGATAATCGCCGCTTCCCTCCGGGCCTGAACGCGTTTAGCTGCCTCCTTATCCCCTTTATCTGCCGCCAGAATATCCCGCTGATTATCCAGGGCATACTGTTGCAACATATGCTCCGTCATATTGTAGCGGTAAACATTTTGCGCACTGTCTGCACCGCTATACGCGCCTTCGGGCGTATGCGTGGTCAACATACCGGTCAACGCGCCAATCACGCGGGCCGTTTGCTCTTTTGCCTCGTTACCGTTTAGTGCTTCCTGCAGACGCTGCAACTGGCGCTCTTGCTCATTCAGATTAGCGGGTTCGAACAACGAACTTTGCATGATGACGCCGGCCAACTCCGTCGCCAGGGCACCAGCGGCCGCTCCTTTCCCGTCTCCCCGCCCGATTTCCGCGCTGATGCCCACCAGCACAGCATGGCTGACCGATTTCCCGGCCACTGACGTTCAGGTCTGTCTGCGCTTTAACATTCTGAGGGTGATTTTTCCGGCCGTCGTCAGGGAAATATCCTGTTGGGTGGCGGTAACGCTGTTCAGGTTGACTCCCACCCCGTCTTCGGTGGCAACAAGGCGGATTTTTCCGGCAGACATCCCGCCCAGCGCCTTAGTGTCGACGGCAAGCTGAGGCTTTGCTCCCTCGCCGGTAATCGGTTTTACCGTGCCATCTGAGTTGATTCAGGGACAGTTGATAGGGGGATGCGATAAGGGAAAGCGCGGATAGCGCGCTTGCGTGTGATGCGGGCTAGCGATCGGGGCGTAGGCCCCGGTCAGCGCAGCAAGACCGGGGGCAGTGTTTGTTATTCGTCAGGCGAAACGCGGATGACCACTTTGCCGAAGTTTTCGCCCTTCAGCAGGCCAATCAGCGTCTGTGGCGCATTTTCGAGGCCCTCAACGAGCTGCTCGCGGTATTTGATTTTTCCTTCCTGCACCCAGCGCCCCATCTCCTGCTGGAATTCGGCAATACGATGCCCGTAGTCCTGGCCGATAATAAAGCCCTGCATCCGGATCCGTTTTTTCAGCAGCGTCGCCATCAATAGCGGCAGACGATCCGGCCCTTCCGGCAGTTCGGTCGCATTATAGCCGCTCACCAGGCCGCACACCGGTACCCGCGCCGAGGTATTGAGCAGCGGCAGCACGGCATCAAACACCTTGCCGCCGACGTTTTCATAGTAAACGTCAATGCCCTGCGGGCAAGCCTGCGCCAGCTGTTCGGCAAAATCAGGCGCGCGGTGATCGAGGCAGACGTCAAAGCCCAGCGTCTCGACGGCATAACGGCATTTCTCGCTGCCGCCGGCAATCCCCACCGTCCGACATCCCTTCAGCTTCGCGATCTGGCCGACCGTACCGCCCACCGGCCCGGTGGCCGCGGCCACCACCAGCGTTTCTCCCGCCTTCGGCTGACCGATATCCAGCAGCCCCATATAGGCCGTAAAACCGGGCATCCCGAGGATGCCGAGCGCCCACGACGGGTGTTGCGGATGTTCGCCCAGCTTCACCAGCCCGTTGCCATCGGAGAGTTCAAAATCCTGCCAGCCGCCGTAGCTCAGCACCCACTCTCCCGGTTTAAAGTCAGCGTGGTGAGACGCTTCAACGCGACTCACCGTTCCACCGACCATCACGGCGCCGATGGCAACCGGCGGCGAGTAGGACGGTGCATCGCTCATGCGCCCGCGCATGTAGGGGTCTAACGAGAGATAAACCGTGCGCAGAAGCACTTGCCCGGGACCGGGCGTCGGGGCATCGCTCTCTTCCAGACGGAAATTATCCCCTGTCGGCTCGCCGTGCGGGCGAGAAGCCAGTACCCAGCGGCGGTGACGTTGCGGATGAAAAGCCATAGCAAACTCCTCTTGTTTAGGACCTGTACTGAGGCTAGTCGCAATTGCCGCCGCGCACATTGGCATTATGAGGCAGATTGATTTAATCGCACCACCAGATAGGTGCAGGAGGTGCTGGACTCATTGATAAAACGGCAGTCGTTAGGCGGCCCCAACTCGAGGCAATCACCGGCCCGCATCTCATGCCGGGTCGCGCCCTCGACAAACACCAGCTCCCCCTGTTGCAGCCAGATCAGCTGACGCGCCAGCGCGTAGGAGGCGGCGGGCATCGGCACATCGCTCCCCGCCGGCAGCTCCACCTGCACCAGGTCGATGGGCAGATCGCTACGCGGCGACACGTGACGCCGTAAATAGTGGCTTTGCGGATCGCGCCAGACCGGCTGCTGGGCAAAGCGCAGCAGTTTACCTTCCTGCATCTCCGCTCGGGCAATCAGCGTCGACATACTGATGCCGAAAGCACCGGACAGCCGCCCGAGCATCGATGCCGTCGGGCTACTCTCGCCGCGCTCGATCTTGTGGATCATAGCGCGTGAGGCGCCGGCGCGTTCGGCCAGTTCGCTGAGCGACCAGCCGCGAGATTCGCGTTCGATACGGATACGGGCGCTAATGCGCTGATTCATATTGTCTTCAATAGTATTCATAGCGTAGTACTATAGTGTATGAATCAATCTCAGACAAGGCGAGCGCGGGCAAAGCCAGCTCCATACCCTCTGGCCACGCTGCCCCTGCTATACCTGCCCACGGACGACAGCTCTTGATAAATTTCTTGCTAAAACAGATGACAGCATTGCGTACATTATTGTAATAATATCGTACTACTATAGTGTACAGAGATTGAGTTGAGGTTTGCTATGACCATTCGTTATGCCTGCAAAGAAGATTGCGCGGCGATTGCCGAAATTTACAACCACGCGGTGCTGCACACCGCCGCCATCTGGAATGACAAAACCGTCGATACCGATAACCGCATCGCCTGGTTTGAAGCGCGTCAGCTGGCAGGCTACCCGGTTCTGGTGAGCGAAGAAAACGGCGTGGTGACCGGCTATTCTTCGTTTGGCGACTGGCGCGCATTTGACGGCTTTCGCCATACCGTCGAACATTCAGTCTACGTCCACCCCGACCATCAGGGTAAAGGATTAGGCCGCAGCCTGCTGGTGGCGCTGATTAAGGAGGCCCGTCGCCTGAACAAACATGTCATGGTGGCCGGTATCGAAGCGCAAAACCAGGCCTCTTTGCATCTGCATGAAACGCTCGGGTTTGTCACCACCGGGCAGATGCCGCAGGTCGGCACAAAATTTGGCCGCTGGCTGGATCTGACCTTTATGCAGCTCCAGCTCGACGATCGTCGCGATCCGGACGCCAGCGCATGAACGCTTCGCTGACCCTCGCCTGTCTGATTGCCGCAGGCGTCGGACTGGTGGTGCAAAATACGCTGATGGTGCGCATTACGCAGTCCGCCTCCACAATACTCATTGCGATGCTGCTGAACTCGCTGGTGGGGATTGTGATTTTTGTTACCATTCTGCTGCTGCGCCACGGTGCGGCGGGCTTTCAGGAGCTGGCGCTCAGCATAAAATGGTGGACGCTCATTCCAGGATTACTGGGATCGTTTTTTGTCTTCGCCAGCATCAGTGGCTATCAGAACGTTGGCGCCGCCACCACCATCGCGGTGCTGATTGCCAGCCAGCTGGTGGGGGGATTAGCGATGGATATCATTCGCGCTCACGGCGTGCCGTGGCGGGCGTTGCTGGGGCCGCTGTGCGGCGCGGTGATGCTGGTGGCAGGCGCCTGGCTGGTGGCCAGACGCCAGTTTTAGCGCGCAATATCAGAGAATGGCGCCGCCTTTATTCAACTGCTCGCGGCGCGTTTCCTGCTCTTCATGCTGCTGACGGCCGTGGTGGGCAATCGTGGTGCGTAAACGCTGCTGCTGGGTATAGCGTTCGTCGCGGCTCAGCTCAGCATCGTCACTCAGCGCCACCAGCAGTTCATTCATGTGAGTAATCACCCCTTCGGCGATCGCCGCATCGACACGGGCGATAACGTCATCCAGATGTGCCATATGTGCTCCTTTCGGCTTAGTTCAATTTAACCTTCGAAAAATCGCTCCCCATCAGGCTCACGCTATACCCGCTAACGTTGCTGCGCGTGGCGTAGAAGGTTTTCCCGGTCGCCAGGGTAATCCATGGCGCCTGCTGATAAAAGATCTCTTGCGCCTGACCATATAGCGCGGCGCGTTGTTGCGGATCGCTGACCAGAATCGCTTTTTTGACCAGCGCGTCATACGACTTATCGCACCAGCGGGCAACGTTGGAGCCGCTCTTGATATTATCACAGCTCAGCAACGTCCCGGCAAAGTTGTCCGGGTCGCCATTGTCCGACATCCAGCCAAACAGGGCGCTGTCGTGTTCGCCTTTACGCATGCCGGAGAGATATTCCCCCCACTCATAGGTGACGATTTTGGCCTTGATGCCCACTTTGCTCCAGTCGTTCTGAATCATTTCAGCAATGCGACGCGAATTGGGGTTGTAGGGGCGCTGTACCGGCATCGACCACAAGGTCACCTCCGCCCCGTTTTCCAGCCCGGCCTGCTTCAGCAGCGCTTTAGCCTTTTGCGGATCGTAGGCGTAATCCGGCAGATCTTTCTTATAACCGAGCATATTCGCCGGCAGTGGAGATTTGGCCACCACGCCCGAATCCATAAACACCGCTTTGACGATTGCCTGTTTGTCGGTGGCGTAGTTCAGCGCCTGACGTACCAGCACGTTATCAAACGGTTTTTTCTCGGTATTAAACGCCAGATAGCCGACGTTCAGCGCTTCAACAGCATGCAGCGCCAGATCTTTATTGCCCTTGATCGCGGCAAACTGCACCGGCGACGGCGCCGGGATAATCTGACATTCGTTGGTTTGCAGCTTCGCCAGGCGAGTCTCGACATTCGGGGTGATGGAGAAAATCAGATGCTTTGTCGGCACCTCGCCTTCCCAATAATGCGGATTGGCAATGTAGCGGATAAGCGAATCGACTTTATACTGCTGAAGCACATACGGACCGGTCCCGACAGGCCAGGTATCAACATACTCCGGCGTGCCTTTCTTCATCATGGCATCGGCGTATTCCGCGGAGAGTATTGAGGCAAAATCCATTCCCCAGTCGGCGAGGAAGGCGGCATTCGGCTCCGTCAGTACAAACTGGACATGATAATCATCGACCTTTTTCACCTCTTTAATCAGCTTATCCAGCCCGACATCGTGAAAATATTCATAGTTGCCTTGCGAAACGTTATGGTACGGATGTTTCGCATCCTGTTGACGCAGGACGGAGAACAGCACGTCATCGGCGTTGAAATCGCGGGTCGGAGTAAAGTACTTATTGCTGTTGAACTTCACTCCTTTACGCAGGGTAAAGGTCCAGGTTTTGCCATCTGGCGACACGGTCCACGCAGTGGCCAGCGAAGGGATCGGCGTGTTTTTAACCGGATCAAAGGTGATCAGACGGTTGTAGAGCACCTGTGAGCTGGCCACAAACGAGGGGCCGGAGCTGGCAATCTGCGGGTTAAATGATTCCGGCGAGGCTTCGGAGCAATAGATCAGCGTATCGTTACCGGCCGCCCATGCGGCGCCGGCCGGCAGCCATGCGCTTAACGCCAGCGCAATCAACGTTTTCCCTGTAGACATGGTTATAAACCTTATCAATTTGTTATAAGTGCTCTAATAACAGCACAGCGGCATGCAACCGGCAAATAATCAATCGGTATCAGGTTATGCTGAAAGCGCTGTTTTCGCCGGTTTATTGTCCAGTCCGGGCCAGCCTGCTGAAGTTGTGAACTGCCTATAAAACCCGAAAAAAAACGTGCGATAACCGCCCTGCCTGCCCCACGCGGTCTCGTCGCCCGATACACTCGGAAAACCGCAGAACGCCGCACAACGAGGTTTTCCCATGACAATAACCTGCAACTTATATACCCAAGGCCAGTGGCATGATGCTGAAGGCCAGGCTACCTTTACCCGTGCCAATCCGCTCAGCGAACAGCCCGCGTCCATCGCATCGGCGGCGAGCCTGGCCGATGCCCGACGCAGCGTCGAAGCCGCCGCTGCCGCCTTCCCGCAATGGCGCGATACGCCCCCCGCCGAACGTCGTCGCCTGCTGCTGGAGGCGGCGGAGCAAATGCAGCATCGTGAAGCAAAATTCATCGCCGCCATGTCAGCTGAGACGGGCGCGACGGCGCACTGGGCGGGTTTTAACGTTCATCTTGCCGCCGACATTTTGCGTGAGGCCGCCGCCCTCACCACCCAGATCGAAGGGCAGATTATTCCGTCGAATGTACCGGGCAATCTGGCCATGGCCGTGCGTCAGGGGGCTGGGGTGGTACTGGGGATGGCGCCGTGGAATGCGCCGCTGATCCTCGCCACGCGCGCGATTGCGACACCGTTAGCCTGCGGGAATACGGTGATCCTGAAAGGGGCGGAGATGTCGCCCGCCAGTCAGGCGCTGATTATTGATGCGCTGGCTGCGGCGGGATTACCGGACGGCGTCGTGAACTATCTCACCTGCGAGCCGGCGGATGCGCCCGCGCTGGTGGAGTCGCTTATCGCCCATCCGGCAGTGCGCCGCGTCAACTTTACCGGCTCCACGCCGGTCGGACGCATTATCGCCCGCACCTGCGGAGAGCACCTGAAACCGGCAGTGCTTGAACTGGGCGGCAAAGCGCCGCTGCTGGTCCTCGACGATGCCGATCTCGAACAAGCGGCGGCCGGCGCCCTCTTTGGCGCATTCGCTAACGCCGGGCAGATCTGTATGTCGACCGAGCGCATTATCGTCGACCAATCAATAGCCGACGCCTTTATCGCTCTGCTCAGTCGCCGCGCGGCAACCTTGCCCGCCGGGCTGATGGGGCCGGTTGTCGATATGAAGACCGTCACACGCTGCAATGAGTTGATTGACGACGCGCTGGCCAAAGGGGCCCGGCTGTTAACCGGTGGTAAAGCCGACACCACCCAGATGCGCGCCACCCTGCTTGATGGAGTGACCCGCAGCATGCGGATATGGCAGGAGGAATCCTTTGGCCCGGTAAAAGCCATTATCCGGGTGCAGGGTGAGCAGGAAGCGCTGACGGTAGCCAACGAAAGCGAATACGGGCTCTCCTCGGCGGTATACAGTCGCGACACCGCCCGGGCGTGGAATGTAGCCCAGAGATTGCAAACCGGCATTTGCCACATTAATGGCCCCACCGTGCACGATGAAGCGCAAATGCCGTTTGGCGGCTGCAAAGCTTCCGGCTACGGACGCTTCGGCGGCCGCGCAGCTATTGCCGAGTTTACCGAACTACGCTGGATAACGCTGCAGACCAGTCCGCGCGAACTACCGTTTTAACCCCCGGTTCTGCCGGTTAGCCCGTTCTCCTAACCGGTTTAAACCGCGCCAGTGAGCAGCCGTTGTGCGGAAGGCTGACCGCGGAACGGTCGCAATGCCATTGCGACCGCACGCCACGGCGAAAGGTTGCGGGTCCCTAACCAGCGCATCTCCTGCCAACCGGGCAGAAAAGTCGTTCCCGCTGAACGCCAGCGTCTACGCACGCCACGGCTGGCGGTTCCGGCCTCCGCGCGGTCGGGCAAACTAATCACCCCGGCGATATTTCGCCGTCCGCCTGAGCACGGCTGAAGAATTGCGCCATACAATCGGCCAGGGCAACGGGATTCTCCCAGGCCATAGAGTGGCCCGCATCCGGCACCACCAGCAGCGGAATACCGGCGGCGACAACATCGTCAGCCTCCTGAGCAGGAAGCGACAGTTCACCATAAATCAGCGCCTTGCGGCAGGATAATTGCTGAAAGCGCGCGAACCAGGACGGCGACACCCCATCAACCAGGCTGCTGGCCCCTCGCCATACCGCCCAGGGTGCGCTGTTTTGCAGACACCCGGCCCAGGGAGAGGTTTCCGCTGCCAGCAGATCGGCAAAGCCGCGCGCCACAAACCCGGCTTCCGGTTGGGCGGCGATAGCCCGACTGTACATGCCACCACCGGCATAAAGATTGGGTTCGGAGACCAGCAGAGCCTGGACCCGGCGGCCCAGAAGCTCAGCCGCTTCAATAGCAATACTGCCGCCCATGCTGTGCCCGAACAGTGAGCAGCGAGTCAGTTGCAGACTGTCAAGCAGCTCCACAACAACCCGCGCCTGTTCAGCGGTGCCGTAACCAAAGGATCCAGGCTTGTCGCTATAGCCAAAGCCTGGCAGGTCGATCAGCAGGGCCCGCTGACCGGAAAAAGCCGGATCGGTCACCACGCCTGGATAATCATAAGAGGATGCACAACCCAACCCGTGAATAAAGACCACCGGGTCGCCGTGCCCTGGGAAATCAAACCAGCGCACGGTCGCGCCAGCGAATGAGGAAAAATAGCTCTTCATAAGGTTACCCCGCCAACAGTTACTGTATTTTTATACAGTAACATTATGACGGTTGCCATCGCTTTATGCTGTCAGAATAACGAGACCAGCAGCGCCATCGGAAAGCTAAACGGCCAGGTGGCGCCAATCAACAGTGCGGCCAGCAGGCGAATCAACCGGCTTTCTTTTGTCAGAAACCAGCTAATGATCGCACAAATACATCCCATAACTGCATAAAAAACCAGCATTTTCTGGTATAAGGTCATTCTTCTTCCTTCCCTGATAAGCCTCATTATGATACGGAGATGAGCGGCACCAGGAGTGCGACACAGTCCGCAAAATCACACAATGAATAGCGCGCTTAATCAGCGGAAAACAGCCAATTCATCCTTGTCTGATAGCACTTCCTTTCGCCTCGTACTATACCTGTAGAGGCTTACTCATAAAGGTGGCGTTATGGATGTTTCCAGCAAAACCGTAATTCTGATTAATGTCGGCGTAGCTTTCGCGCTTATCAGCCTGTTATCTGTTCGTTTTGGTTGGTTTTACTGATTTTATTCAGCAAAGAAACCTAAAAAAGCAGCCTCTGCGGGCTGCTTTTTTACGCTTTAATCGCGACGGTTTTATCCGCGCGGGTCTGAGCCTGAAGCTCGGCATTAGCCTTTATATATTCAGGGTTATAGTCAGGCAGCAGATTAATTTTTTCATTATCCCATTCAGCCGCTGCGCAGATGGACTCGCTGACCCCCTGCTGTTCACAAAGGCTAATATGCCGGGCAGGTAAATTGCCATACACCATTGCCGTGGCGCAGGCCACTGACAGAAAAAAAGCTATTTTTTTCAAAACAAGATCAACGTCAAAGTAACAAATTATGACAAATGTTCGCATGAGCCTGCCTGTAAAGTCAAACCTCAAACATCCTTTTACCCCCTGGCCGCCGCGGCCGGACAGTGTTTTTTAACATTTGATCTACACAATGTAGCAGAACAAGTAGTAGAACAAAATGTAGTTGAACCCAAAGAGGCCTCTGTCGATCCCCTTTCATTCTCCAGCGTCCATCTCTGCAGCTTACTGGACAATATGAACAATTTTCCTCATTGCCTCCATGAAAGTAATCTGCTCAGGTGAAATTAAAAGGGAATAACTGTCTGATGTCTTACATGACGTCGCGAAAGGTTCGACGAATAATAAAAATAGTGTATAAGAACAAACCTAAAAAACATCATAAATCATACGGTAAATTAATGACGGATAATAAAAAAACCTCCGGAAATTGACTAAAAATGCGGAAGAACTTACACAATCCGTTCAAGAAAACCAGTAAACAAAACACCACAACACACTGTTTTATAACAAATAAACAAATCAACCCTCTATTTTCAACACTGACTGACAATGCACTTATCAGTAAATATCATTTGCGTTCTCATCTTTTAGAAATTACATTCTTAATTGCATATTTTGACCTTTTTTGCTTTTACTCATTTATTTTGGGGTGGTACATGTCTGGAATTATTGTGCTTATTGTGGCACTGCTATTGCTGGTAATTGCAGCGTATAATCTGGTTTCTTACATTCGCGATCGTCGTCAGTCTGGTTTACCGACAAAAAAATCAAAGCGATAGCTCGACGCGCGCGTGACAACATCCTGCGGATACGCCAGAAAACATTTTACTCACTGCGACTTCATGGGTGACAAATAACACCACAGTTCATGCGGGAAATAGAACATTCCGGCATCTCTGCGTCCCTCTCTAACCTATTGTGCCGACGTTATAGCCACCAACAAAAAACCCCTGTATTGAATACAGGGGTTTTATTGTGGATTGCCGCAGCGATGGAAATGTTATCTGATGAGTTTTCTGTCTGTCCGCGCTGAAAGGCAGATTACACGCCCCACCCGGCGCTTATCTCCGGCACTCATTGGCTTAGCTCTTGAAGGGGCATAAGAATCCTCTCATATTTCACTGCTTCTGTTTTAGCAATAACTGCCATTGTGACTATTAGCAAGCTAATGCACGCAGAGAGTGACTATCCCGGCCGTAACAAGCTCGCGATCGCCCAGGCACCGCCTCATACTCATAGCCGACCCCTGAAGGTTGCCCCATTCGCAGCAGCAGGCATAAAAAAGGCCGCCCCGGCGACCTTTATCTTTCACATCAGCTTGATCCTGACGTCGTATCCGTCAAGACCCGACATGGTTTCGTGAGCAACAAACTCAATTTCAGAGACTTCTTGCCCCGTTTTCTTGCGCAGTTCTGCAACCTTTTTGCTAATCAGCGCCGAGATCTCTTCTTCAGCTTTACGAGTCAGCTCTTCGCTTTTCATTGGTCAACTCTCCTTGAATTTCACGATGTCGTTTAGCGTAAGGGTTGTCCCGCGTTAGCCGAAAGCCAACCCTAATCCATTATAAACAATAGGTTATCTTCATTGAAGCTGTTTTTTGTCATCGGTTGTTAGTGATATCGAGCCCCGTATCACAACGCCATTTTTTAAGCATAGTACGCCCACCCTGCAGAGGAAAGAACATGGCGGTCAGACCGTTTTTCCGCTTGAAGAGCCTCCCGGATTTGCCCAGGTCTTTGGTATAGATTGTCTCTTCTGCATCGGTAAAATTGCCTGCGGCATAGGCGCTCATGTGCCAGCCCTCTAGTGCTATTGATGCAAATTGCTGCCATGTCGTGTCAATTTGACGCACTCCCTGCCGAATACTATTCCACGCCATCAGATACCGCCTACAGAACGGCGATGTATTGCGATAAACAGGGATACTGAGAGCCATTTCCCGGCTTTGCTACTGTATTTTCTTTAACTGCACGCGAAAATACGCAATATTTAGCAGCAGATCGGCGGAGAGTATTTCATCAGCCCCCTTCAGATTGTCACTATAAGGAAGAATGAATAATGGCGAGGACTTATTATCTCGGTTGTGTTCTGCTGCTGGCCTCCTCATCCGCCAGTGCGGGATGCTGGGTTATTGAAAACTTGCGGGGTTCTGGCGCCTATGAGTACAACCAATTTGCCATTAAAAACGATGGTTTCGCCGAGAAAGTAGTGGTGGTAAATATTGATAAAAAATCCCCTTCCGTGACCGACAGCATCATGAACTACACCGTGTTAAGCCCAACGGCCATGACCGGAACCTATGCCACGGAGCTGGGGCTGACTATCCAGACATGGCAAATTTCCACCGATGAGACCAAAGCGATGATGACGATTAACCGAACCAACAAAAATAACGTCTTACAGGATGCCGTCGCATCTTTTATCGGCGATGTTAAAGCCAGATGTGACCATTAATCTCTCCTGTTGCTGCGCTCCTTGGACAATTCAGGCAGCCATAGCGCGGCGACGATCTCCGAACGGCACCTTCGCCGTTCACGGTTCAGCGGCTTCCCCATCATGGCGGCAACAGACATTCGGCTTCTGTCGGCACTTAATGTTTTATCAACATGGTCTCTCACCTCCGTTTATCGCCGGGTGCGGTGTGTTATAACTAAGTACCCCGGAAAGCAGGGCCACGGAAAAGTCTAAAACGTAACTCTGGAGAGTGTTGACAGGTGCACGCGATAAGAAAGTTCAGTCTGATTTGGTGTATTAGTTTAACCGGTTGTGTTGTCGCCGATATGGATTCAAGTAACTATGACTATTTTCCATATGTTCAGACGTTCCAGAATCCACAGACGATGGGCCATACTAACGTGCAAAAACGCCGAAATGATTTGTACGAGTGCGGCGTGGACAGAAAGTTTTCGCTCAATTCATGGGATAACAAATTCATTCGTAACGGTGTGCCGCCCGGTGAAACAATAGCAGAGCACGACGCCAGAACTAAAAAAATCGAGGACTGTATGAAGTCAAAAGGATATGTACTTCTGGATTTCTCGGAATGCGGACCACGAAAAAAACCGAGCGGTTTGTGTAATTAGCGCTGGTTCGATAAAGTCAGGCCCCGGACTGGATTAACAACCACGCCCCTGATGGTCTGGATTATGAGCCCGTCACCAGCTCAGATCATTGTCTGGCGGAAGATGGAAGCGTCGCTCCCCTACCATTACCAGCGCCACCGGGTTCAAACACCGGAAAGCGCATGAGTCTCGACATGCATTTGCATTCCGGGCAATAAACGCCGGGGCAAACCCACGTTTTATCACCTACCAGTACACCTCTGCACAAATGGTTTTCAGCGTTTACGGGAAAGGGATGTGCGCCCAAAATGGCGATCAGATTGCCCTGTTGAACAGTCATGCTGACCTCAATGTCCCACAGAGGCCCCATAAAAAAGTGGCTGGAATATAAAAACAATTTATTACAGCCACTTAACATCACATCAATGCTTTATCATCACATGACGCACGACGGTGTAGTCTTCCAGGCCGTACATCGACATATCCTTACCATAGCCGGAAAGTTTCTGCCCACCGTGCGGCATCTCGCTGACCAGCATAAAGTGCGTATTGACCCAGGTACAGCCGTACTGCAGACGCGCGCTCAGACGATGAGCCCTGCCCACATCGCGAGTCCATACCGACGAAGCCAGGCCGTACTGCGAGTCGTTGGCCCATGCCAGCACCTGATCTTCATCGCTGAACGACGTCACGCTGACCACCGGGCCAAACACCTCACGCTGAACAATATCATCCTCTTGCTTTGCGCCAGCCAGCAGCGTCGGCTGATAGAAATATCCCTTGCCAGCCACCTGACTTCCTCCGGTCACCACCTGGATATGCGGTAACGCGCGTGCAGCTTCAACCGCTGCGCTGACCCGCTCCAGATGCGCCTGCGAACTCAGCGGCCCCAGTTCAGTGGCGGGATCGTCCGGCTGGCCAATTTTCAGCGTAGCCACGGCCGCGCCCAGTTTCTCCACCAGCCGATCGTAGATCCCCTGCTGGGCATAAATGCGACAGGCAGCGGTACAATCCTGCCCGGCATTATAAAAACCGAAGGTTCTCACCCCTTCCACCACGGCATCGATATCCGCATCGTCAAACACGATCACCGGCGCTTTGCCGCCCAGTTCCATATGCGTGCGTTTTATCGATGAAGCCGTATGGCCGATAATATGGGCGCCGGTGGCAATCGACCCGGTGAGCGACACCATGCGCACTTTCGGATGGCCGGTCAGCGGATCGCCCACGGTTTTACCTCGGCCAAACAGCACGTTCAGCACGCCGGCAGGGAGAATCTCTCTGGCCAGCTCAGCCAGCTTCAGCGCCGTCAGCGGCGTAATCTCTGACGGCTTGATGACCACGCAGTTGCCGGCCGCCAGCGCCGGCGCCAGCTTCCACGCAGCCATCATTAACGGATAGTTCCACGGCGCGATAGAGGCCACCACGCCAACCGGATCCCGGCGAATCATCGAGGTGTGCCCCTCCAGGTATTCGCCCGCCGCCATGCCCGGCAGACAGCGTACCGCGCCGGCAAAGAAGCGGAACACATCGGCGACGGCGGGCAGCTCATCGTTCATCACGCAGTGCAGCGGTTTACCGCAGTTTAAGGATTCCAGCTTCGCCAGCGCTTCAGCGTGGTCGGTAATCGCCTCCGCCAGCTTTAACAGAGAGTCCGCGCGGGTTTTCGGCGTCGTCTGGCTCCAGCTGACAAAAGCCCGATCCGCTGCCTCAACCGCCGCGTTGACCTGGGCCTCCGTGGCTTCCGCAATCTCCAGAATGACCTCACCATTAGCAGGATTGAATACTGGCACCATTTCGCCTTCACCCGCCACTAACTCACCGTTAATCAAAAGGTTATGTTGCATAGCATTATCCTGTAGAAATAAATTATTTACTGTTTTCAGCGCTCATGTCGCTATCACGGGTAAGCCACCAGGCACCCAAAATGGGTATCGTCGTCACCAGCATCACCAGCAACGCGACCACGTTGGTCACCGGTACATCGCGCGGGCGCCCCAGCTGATTCAACAACCACAGCGGCAAGGTCCGCTCATGTCCGGCGGTAAATGTCGTAACGATAATTTCATCAAACGATAACGCGAACGCCAGCATTCCTCCCGCCAGCAGCGCCGATCCCAGATTCGGCAGCACCACATAGCGAAAGGTCTGCCAGCCCGTTGCGCCTAAATCCATTGATGCCTCCACCAGACTCCACGACGTCCGGCGAAAACGGGCGATGACATTATTGAACACCACCACCACGCAAAACGTGGCATGCCCCACGACGATAGTGAGCAGGCCAGGTTCCAGATTAATCGCCTTAAAGGCCGTCAACAGCGCAAGTCCGGTAATAATCCCCGGCAGCGCGATCGGCAACAGCAGCAGTAACGACACGGCATTTTTGCCAAAAAACGTACTGCGCCATAATGCGCCTGCAGCCAACGTGCCAAGTACCAGCGCAATCGCCGTCGACATCGCGGCGATTTTAAGTGACAACGTCACGGCCTCGATAATATCGCTGCGCCCTGCCGCCTCGCTGAACCAGCGGAGCGTCAGCCCCTGAGGTGGAAAGCTAAAGGCGGCATCTTCGGTATTGAACGCATACAGCGCGATAATCAGCAGCGGAAAATGGAGGAAAATCACTCCGCCCCAGGTGGCGACTTTGAGGAACAGCGGTGCCCGTTCAGAGTGCATCGAACGCTCCCAGGCGCTTCACGAACGCCAGATAGAGGGCAATCAGCACAATCGGTACCAGGGTAAATGCGGCTGCCATCGGCATGTTGCCGATCGCCCCCTGCTGGGAATAGACCATATTGCCAATAAAGAAGCCGGGCGGCCCCACCAGCTGCGGAACGATAAAGTCCCCCAGCGTCAGGGAGAAGGTAAAAATCGACCCGGCGGCAATGCCAGGGATCGCCAGCGGCAGAACCACGTGGCGGAACGTCTGCCGCGGGCGGGCGCCAAGATCGGCGGAAGCCTGAAGCAGCGAAGGCGGCAAGCGTTCCAGCGCCGCCTGTACCGGCAGGATCATAAACGGCAGCCAGATATAGACGAACACCAGAAAACGGCCGAGGCCTGAGGTCGACAGCGTATTTCCGCCGACCGCCGGAATCGTCAGTACCAGGTTCAACACCCCCTCCAGCCCGAGATGCCCGAGAAACCATTGCGCCACGCCATCTTTCGCCAGCAGTAACGTCCAGGCGTAGGCCTTCACGATATAGCTCGCCCACATGGGCAGCATGACGGCAATATAGAAGAATGCTTTCATTTTGCCGCGGGTATAGCGAGCCATATACCACGACATCGGCAAAGCCAGCACCGCGCTGGCAATCGTCACCGACAGCGCCATCACCAGCGTGCGGACAATGATGTCGTAGTTCGCCGGATTAAACAGCGCTTTAAGGTTGGCAAGCGTCAGATCCGTGGTGACCGACATGGTGAAATCATCAAAGGTATAGACGCTTTGCCACAGTAAAGTCAGCAGCGATCCCAGATAGACAATGCCGAACCACATTAACGGACCCAGCAGGAGTAAGAACAGGCCCAGCGATGGCCTGCGCCAGAAGAGTCCGGACAGACGCCCGGACGGCGCGCGTGGAATGACCATCGTCATCTCAGCCCCCTTGTTCCAAAGGCACCATCGCCGAACGTGACCACGAAGCCAGCACCGTTTGTCCGGTCTGCGGCGCGCTGGATGCCATCCCGCCATCGCTGTTCGCCTGGCTGACCAGCAGCTTGTCGCCATTCGCCAGCTTCAGTTCGATACGCGTTGCGGCCCCCTGGTACTGAACCGCCTGCACCACGCCCTGAACCTGCACTTCTCCGCCGCTGTTCAGGCGAATATGTTCCGGTCGCAGTGACCAGACCCCGCGCATCCCGCACAGGCGGGCGGCAAGATCGCTATCAAATACGTTAGCGGTGCCGACGAAGCCGGCGACAAACGCGGTTTTGGGACGCAGATAGAGATCGTGCGGGGCATCAACCTGCTCGATACGCCCGTTATTAAAGACCGCCACCCGGTCGGACATCGACAGCGCTTCGCCCTGGTCGTGGGTGACGAAGATAAAGGTGATCCCCAGCGTCTGCTGGAGCTTTTTTAGTTCAACCTGCATCTGCTCGCGCAGCTTTAGGTCCAGCGCGCCGAGCGGCTCATCAAGCAGCAGCACCCGCGGTTCATTCACCAGCGCACGGGCAATCGCCACCCGCTGCCGCTGTCCGCCGGAGAGCTGTGACGGTTTGCGGGTGTGCACAAAGCCGAGGGCCACCTTTTCCAGCGCCTCCTGCGCGCGAAAATGGCGCTCCTTTTTACCGATGCCTTTGACCATCAGTCCATAGGCAACGTTATCGAGGATCGACATATGCGGAAACAGCGCATAGTCCTGAAAGACGGTATTCACGTCGCGCTGCCACGGCGGCAGCTCACTGGCCTTGTGCCCGTAAATTGAAATCGCCCCGCCGGAGAGCTGCTCAAATCCGGCGATCAGCCGCAGGCAGGTGGTTTTGCCGGAGCCGGACGGCCCCAGCATGGAGAAAAATTCGCCATCACGGATCCCCATGTTGACGCCGTCCACTGCGCGAACGTCACCATAGAAACGTGAGACGTTGTGAAACTCTACCGCGTACGTCATGTTCTGCCTCCGGCCGATTACCGGCCGCCCATAATCGCGATATAGTCCTGTGTCCAGCGGCTGTAAGGTACGTATTTACCCCCTTCGGCTACCGGCGTTTTCCAGAATGCAATTTTAGAGAACTCGTTGTAGCCATTGGTTTCGCAACCTTTGTCACCCAGTAGCGCGCTCGCCTTACAGCCTTGCGGTACCACCGGCAACGAGCCGAACCACGCCGCCACGTCGCCCTGTACCTTCGGCGTCAGCGACCAGTTCATCCATTTATAGGCGCACACCGGGTGTCTGGCGTCGCTATGTAACATCGTGGTATCCGCCCAGCCGGTCACCCCCTCTTTCGGGAAGACGGTGGCAACCGGCTGGCCGTCGGCTTTTAAGCCGTTGGCCTGGTATGGCCACGCGCTCGAGGCCACCACGCCTTCGTTTTTGAAGTCGCTCATCTGAACGGTGGTGTCATGCCAGTAGCGGTGGATTAACCCATGCTGAGCGCGCAGCACCTTCAGCACCGCCTGATACTGTGCTTCGGTCAACTGGTAGGGATCGGTGATACCCAGCTGCGGCTGGGTGGCTTTCACGAATAGCGCCGCATCGGCAATATAGATAGGCCCGTCGTAGGCCTGGACGCGCCCTTGATTACTTTTACCATCGGAGAGTTTTTGCTCGACAAAGACCACGTTCCAGCTATCTGGCGGCGTCGGGAATATTTTGGTGTTGTACATCAGCAGGTTTGGTCCCCACTGGTACGGGGTGCCGTAAACTTTACCGCCGACGTTAAACCAGGCGCCTTTTTCAACGCGGGGGTCGAGGGTAGACCAGTTGCTAATCAGGGCCGTATTAATGGGCTGCACCCGCTTGCCCATAATTAAGCGCAAGGAGGCGTCACCCGAGGCGGTGACCAGATCGTACCCTCCTTTCGCCATCAGGCTGACCATCTCATCGGAAGTGGCGGCCGTTTTCACATTCACCTGACATCCGCTCTCTTTTTCAAACTGGGTGACCCAGTCATAATTTTTATCCGTCTGGCCACGCTCGATATAGCCCGGCCAGGCGATAATATCGAGCCGGCCTTCTCCTTTATCCAGCGAAGCGGGCGGTTCAGCGGCCTGCGCGGTCAGGATCGCCATACCCAGCGCACAGAGGCTGCCACGGGCAATTTTTTTGCTCATCGGGTGTTACTCCTGTCACAATAAAATTAGCGGCAGCCGTGCCGTAAAAATATCTCCCTTAATAACCATAGACGGCGCACTTACGCCCCCCGGAGAAATTTATTCAGGTTGTGACAAGGGGCGCATTCCACAAAAATCGATGAATACCTGGCAACAATATGGATTATAGACAAGGAGTTAGAGGCAG
This sequence comes from Klebsiella planticola ATCC 33531, assembly GCF_000735435.1. Classification (GTDB taxonomy): domain Bacteria; phylum Pseudomonadota; class Gammaproteobacteria; order Enterobacterales; family Enterobacteriaceae; genus Klebsiella; species Klebsiella planticola. Next base: position 40,643 of record NZ_JMPP01000044.1, read on the forward strand.
GATACGACTATGCGTATTTCCTATGACCACGGCCGGTAAAATATTAACCGGCCGGGCTTGATAATAATATTTAGTTATTTCATCAGCGGCTGTTTAGCCGTATAAAAATTCAGATCTTCAGCTCAGCTGCTCACGAATAAGTTCGCCGAGTCGTTTAACCCCTTGTTCTTCTCTTTCTCCCCAGCCCCACGCGGTATTAAAGCGGAAAAAAGAGGTCCAGCTGGCGGTGGTAGAAAACATTTTCCCGGGGGCAATACTGATGTTATCGCGCAATGCCCTGGCGCTCAGCTCTCCGGCATCAGCCCCTTCCGGCAGTTCGAGCCACAAAAAGTAGCCGCTGTCGCTGTGATGGATTTTCACCTCGGCGGGCAGATGGCGCAGCAGCGCCTGCCAGGCCTGCTGTTTACGCTCAGCCAGCTGGCGACGCAGGCGGCGGAGATGGGCGTCATAGCGCCGGGTAGAGAGGTAATCGACCAGCGCCATCTGCATCGGCGAACTGGTGGAGAGCGTGCTCATTAACTGCAGCTGCTGAATACGTCGGGCATGTTTACCGGCCGCCACCCAGCCGATTCGAAAACCGGGCACCAGGCATTTTGAGAACGAACTGCAGTGCAGCGTCATCTCCTGCCGGTCCCAGAATTTGGCGGGGAGCGGTTTTTCGCGGCCAAAATAGAGTTCGCTGTAGACATCATCTTCAATCAGCACCACGTTATAGCGCGCCAGCAGATCCACCAGCTGCGCCTTTTTCGCCGCACTCAGCGTAAAGCCGAGCGGATTCTGTCCGTTGGTCATCAGCCAGCAGGCCTTAACCGGGTAACTCTGCAAGGCCTGCTCCAGCGCGGCTAAATCAATCCCCTCTTTGACATCCGTCGCCACCGACAGCGCTTTCAACCGCAGCCTTTCCAGCGCCTGCAGCGCGCCGTAAAAACAGGGGTTTTCCACCACCACCCAGTCTCCTGGCTCCGTCACCGCCTGCAGGCTGAGATTCAGCGCTTCCAGGGCACCCGCGGTAATAACGATTTCGTCCGGCGAGATATTCATCCCCTGCAGCGCGTAGCGCCGGGCAATCGCGTGGCGCAGCTCATCATTGCCCGGCGGCAGATTCTCAATGACGCTCATGGCGGTCGCAGTTTTGCTCACCTGCGCCAGCGATCGATTAAGCTGCTGGAGCGGAAACAGTCGCGGGTCGGGAAATGCCGAGGCGAAGGGCAGCATCGAAGCCCGGCGGCTGGCCTGCAGCACCTCAAAAATGTAGGTGTTGATATCCACCGCTTCATCACGGGTCACCTGCGCAGGCGGTGGCGGCTGGCGGAGTCTGACTGGTTTTGGCGCCACGTAGTAGCCGGACTGCGGACGGGCAATAATCCGGCCCTGACTTTCCAGCAGCTGGTAGGCATGGCTGACGGTCATAAAACTCATCCCGCTGCTAACTACCTGCTCGCGTAGCGAAGGCAGCCGATCGCCGGGTTGCCAGACGCCGAGCGCAATCTGTTCGGTCAACTGCTGCGCAAGCTGCTGATACTTTTTCATGAGGAGTCTCGCGGTTCAGGTTTGCGCCTATAGTATATCAGCAATGAAAAAATAGCCGTTTATAAAAACTGTTATAGCTCTGGTCGCGCCGATTTCTGGTCCCGACGCTATCGACACTGGCTATTTTTTAGATCTTATGCTTAACAAATGAGTTACATGTCACAAATTGCACGTAAAGCTTTCCCGGCGCTTTGACACCCGCCGTTCACCGCTCTAGAGTTCAGCCTACAGATTTTAGATTAGAGACTATCTGTCATTCATTAAGATGGTCTCTCATTGCCTTTCCTGTATGTAGCGGCCTTCTTTCGAATATTTGCAAAGGGGACCGCTATGTCTGTTCATAAAAATACAAGCAAAAAAAATATTCGCGGCATTGACGATATAATTCAGTTTATCGATGCACAGCCGAATATTACAGGTAAAGCCGGCATTATCTGGTGGCTGGCACTCGGCGGGTTATTTTTAGACGCCTTCTCTAATTCAGCATTAAGCGCCGGGCTCAATCCGATGACCCGGGATTTACAGCTAAGCGCTACGGACGTGGCGATGCTGACCTCTTTTTCTTCATGGATTGCCATTATTTTTAATCCCGTCGGCGGCTGGATCGCCGACCGCTGGGGGCGGGTCACGCCGCTGATTGCGGCAAAAATATGTGCCGTTCTCGGTGCCATTCTCGTCACTTTCTCCCATGATTTCAATTTGATACTTACTGGCCGATTCTTTGTGGGCATAGCCTACGGCATGGATTTCGCGGTGGCGATGGCGCTGCTCGCGGAGTTTACCCCGGCGCGCTTTAAAAGCCGGCTCAATACCTGGCAAGGAGTCTGGTATGTCGCCGTCTGCTTAAATCTGGTACTGGCGTTGTTATTTTATTCATGGCAGGTCGGCGATACTATCTGGCGCTATTCGGTGGCCGCAACCGCGCTTTGCGGAATAATCATTTTGCTGCTGCAAATACGTTATCTGGTTGAAAGTCCGGTGTGGTTAGCGCGTAAATCGCGCTTGCCTGATGCGGTCACAGCGATGCAAAAAATATATGGCGATCGTTTTATTCTCGCCCCCACCAGCGAACAAAAACCGATAATTGGCCAGGCGCAAAAAGGAATTAAAAACGTTTTGCTTATTTTTCGCGGTGTCTATTTACCTCGTACAATTCTGGCATCGACGGTACAGATCTGTCAGTCGATTCAATATTTCGGCGTGGGCTGGTATCTCCCGGTCATCAGCGCCAGTCTGTTCGGTAAAAACTTTGTCTACGCAACGCTTGGTTCACTATTTTTTAACATATTCGGTATTGTCGGCGGTTTTCTGTCACCGGAGATCGGTCGTCGTCTCGGTCTGCGCCGCTCCTCCGCTATCGGCTTCGCCATCGCTTTTCTGGTCCTGCTCACTCTCGGTTTGTTCAGCGACGGCATGCCGCTGTGGGTATCGCTGATGGTACCGGCTCTGTTTATTCTGTTTCATTCCGGCGGTCCGGGCGCCAACGGTAAGAGTCTGTCTTCTCTCTCCTTTCGCAGCGAATTACGCGCCGGAGCCAACGGCATCGTCGGCGCGTTAGGGGCGATTGGCGCTGCCATCGGTCTGTTTGTTTTCCCCATCTTTCGTGAAATGTACGGGCTACAGTCGACCTTTTTGATCATGTCGGCCGTCCCGCTTTGCGCCAGCATCGTCTGCTTCGTTATCTCCTGGGATCCGACGCGCACCACGATCCAACCGGATAACGAACCTGGCGCGCCGCAATTTTTACCCCCATCCCATCCCCCCCTGCAGCCTGTCGCGCAGGAAACAGGCCGAGGCACAAAATGAATGCACCGCAAAACGTTATTCTGTCGATTGATGAAGGTACTTCCGGCACCCGCGCGGCGGTCGTCGGCCAGGACGGACAGGTTCACTGTCTGGAATATCACCCGCTTCGAGTCATCAGCCCACGTCACGGCGTGGTGGAACAAGATGCCAACGAGATCCTGACTATGACGCTGGCGGTATGTCGCAAGACCATCGCCAAGGCGCAAAGCCGCAACATGCGCATTCAGGCACTTGCTATCGCCACCCAGCGCTCCACCGCCGTACTCTGGGATCGCGAGAGCGGCCAGGCGCTGGTGCCGGCGATGGTCTGGCAAGATGCTCGCTATGCCCGGACACTGGCGGACAAAGCCGGCGAATGGGACCAACCGTTGCTGAATCACACCGGCCGTCCGGTGGGGATTCGCTCGCCGTACCTGTGGGCCGCCCGCCATATTGCCGACACCCCGGCGATCGCAGCGGCGCACCGGGCCGGACGCCTGATGTTTGGGACCATCGATAGCTGGCTGCTCTGGCATCTCACCGAGGAGCGGCGCTGTCTGTCCACGCCGACCAATGCCACCTCGGCCGGCGCCTATCAGCTACGGGATCACCGTTACTACGCCCCGTGGCTGGCAGAGCTGGCCTTCCCGAGCGGACTGTTACCCACTCTGGTCGATGATGGGGAGATACTCGGCACCACGCAAAAATCGTTGCTCGGCATCGCCGTGCCGGTACTGGCCTGCATGGGCGATCAGTTTGCCGGCGCCGTCGGTCTGGGCTGCATCGCGCGCGGTCAATCCTTGTGTATGCACGGCACCGGCAGTTTTGTCGATCTGCTGGTTGGCGACCAGCTCCCGGCACTGCACGAGGCCGGTGAAAGCACGCTGGTGATGACCGCCAGACGCCAGCATGGGAAATCCCACTATTCCGTCGAAACCTTCGTCCCCACCAGCGGATCCGCCCTTAACTGGGTATGTGAAAATCTGGGCTGGTTCGACACCCCGGAGCAGATCAGCGATCTGGCAGCGCAAACCGCCAGCGCTGGCGGCGTAAGCTTTATTCCGGCGCTAACCGGGCTTCGGGTTCCGGTGCTGCAACCGCAGGCCCGCGCCTCGCTCAACGGTATTTCCATCTCCAGCACCCGCGCGCAGATAGCCCGGGCGATTCTCGAAGGCATCGCCCATTCGGTGGCCGCCTGCATTCGCGCCAACGAACAGGCCACCGGCCTCAGCGTCAGTGAACTGGTGGTGGGTGGTGGAATGTCCAACAGCGACACCCTGATGCAAATTCAGGCCGATCTGAGCGGCATTCCGGTTCTCAGAATGGCCGAAACGGCGCGCGCCAGCCTGCGAGGAGCCGCGTTTCTCGCCGGTTCCGGCGGTCTGCTCTGGGACTCATTACACGCGGCCTGTCAGACCGTGCAGGTCGCCCGTCGATTTATGCCATCCATAGATGGTGAATGCCGCCGGCAGCAGCGAACCCTCTGGGAGAGCCGTATCGCCCAGGAGCTGGCCACGGCCGCCACCCCATCTCATAATCAGGAGTAAAGGCGTTGATGAAGTTTTTTTCCGTCCCGTAAAGCCAACAAAGCGCGCAGCGAGATGTTCGACACCGCTCCGCTGCGCCTGCAGCGCGAAGAACAGCTGGACCGGCTGGCCAGCGATACCTTTGATATTTTGATCGTCGGCGGCGGCGTCACCGGCGCCTACATCGCGCTGGACGCCAGCCTGCGTGGCTATCGCGTGGCGCTGGTGGAAAAGAACGACTTTGCCTCCGGCACCTCGTCCAAATCATCAAAAATGGTCCACGGCGGCCTGCGCTATATCGAACAGGGGAATTTAGGGCTGGTGCGCCACTCGCTGCTTGAGCGTCAGCGTCTGCGCCGCAATGCCCGCCATCTGGTTCAGCGCCTGCCGTTTATGTTTCCGGTGCTGGATAAAAACGGCATTTTCGACAAACGCATGGCCTCCGCCTTTGAGAGCCTGCTGTGGACTTACGATCTGGCCGGCGGCTGGCGAGAAGGCATTCTGCACCAGAAACTCACGCCGGCGGAGGTGCTCTCCCACTGCCCGACGCTTAATGAAGAACAGCTTTCCGGCGGATTTATGTACTTTGACGCCAGAGTCGATGACGCCAGGCTGACGCTGGCCCTGGTACGCACCGCCGCATTTCACGGGGCGACGGTGGTGAACCATGCTCAGGTGATCGCCACGACCCGCGATGGTCATGGCAAAGTGAACGGCGTGCGGATCCTGGCCGACGAGCATGAGCTCGCGGTCAAAGCCCGGGTGGTGATTATGGCCACCGGCGTGTGGCTGCGCGACTGGGACGGGCAGAAAAAAGGCGCCTCGTCGGCACTACAAATCCGTCCGGCAAAAGGCGTCCATGTCGCGATTCCGTGGCTTAAAATTCGCAATGACTGCACGGTCACCATCCCCGTCGCCGGGCGCAAACGCCGCGCTACCATTACCCGCTGGGGCAATGTCTCCTATCTGGGTACCACCGATGAAGATTATGACGGTGACCTGGACGATGTGTGCTGCACCCGGGAAGAGCTGGATTTTCTGCTGGATGGTGCCAATTCCGCGCTCAAAACCCAGCTCACCGCGCAGGATGTGGTGGGCAGTATTGCCGGTTGCCGCCCGCTGATAGGCAGCCCCGGCGGAAAAACCGTGGAACTGAAGCGCAATCACGAAATTAACGTCGCGCCGGACGGCCTGATTACGATTGTCGGCGGCAAACTGACAACATCCCGGCATATGGCGGAGCAGACCGTCGATACGGCCGCGAAACTGCTGGGACGCAAACGCGCCTGCTCCACCAAAAACGCCTTTTTACTTGGGGCCGCTGGCTACGATCCGCAGGCAATTCTCGCTTCCGGCGGGCTCTCTGCCCATCTCGGTGAGCGTTATGGCGCCGAAGCCCATTTTGTCAGCGACCTCATCCACGCCAACCCGGGGTTAGACACGCCGATTATTGCCGGTCTGCCTTACACCGAAGCCGAAGTGGTTTACGCCATTCGCCATGAGCTGGCCGGCAGCGTCGACGACATTTTGTCACGTCGCTTACGCGCCCGGCTGATGGCGCGGGATGCCTCGGCCGCCGCCGCCGACCGCGTCGGCGAACTCTTACAGCAGGAACTCAACCTGGCCCCGGCAGTCGTTGCGCAGCAAATTGCCGCCTACCGGGCCGCCGTTAAACATGAAAAATCCATCCTTATGGGGAGCGCAGAATGATCAGTAAAGAAGCGATTAAGCGTGGTTATAACCGCGGCAATTATCTTGCCGGCGTCCACACGCCACCGGGCTGGGCCGCACAAAGTCAGGTC
>NZ_JMPP01000045.1 GCF_000735435.1 Klebsiella planticola ATCC 33531
ACTGTGAGTGAAAGCATTGTTGACCAGCTGCGTAGCGTAGCTAACGAGGTGCTCACCGCCCGTCATGATGTCTTGAACTGGACCCGCGACTGGTGGGCTGGCTCGATGATCGCCGAGACCGATGGCAACCCGGCGACCCCAATTGCGGTTATCGTCCGCGTCTCCCGCGTCGAGCAGGTTCAGGAGGTGGTCAGAATCGCCCATCGCCACCATCTGCCGCTAACGGTTTCCGCCGGACGCAGCAACGTTACCGGCGCCGCGTTGCCGGTGCGCGGCGGCATTGTGCTCGACGTCTGTGACCTCAACCAACTGCTGACGTTTGACCCGGACAGCCAGATTGTTGAGGTAGAAGCCGGGATGTTTGGCGATATCTTCGAACAAACCATTCAGCAGGAGTACGGCATGACGATGGGCCACTGGCCCTCCTCGTTTGGCATCAGCACGGTGGGCGGATGGGTCGCCTGTCGCGGCGCCGGTCAACTGTCGACCCGCTACGGGAAAATTGAAGATATGGTCTACGGCATGGATGTGGTGCTGGCTGATGGACGCTTAATTACCGTCGGCGGTGCGCCGCGCAGCGCCACCGGACCGGACATTCAGCAGCTGTTTATCGGCTCTGAGGGGACGCTGGGCGTCATTGTACGCGTACGCCTGAAACTGCATCGCCTGCCGGAGTATGGCCGCGCCATCGCCTGGGGTTTCACCAGCTTTGCCGACGGCCTCGAAGCCTGCCGGCAGATCCTCCAGCACGGCGCAACCCCCGCTGCCCTGCGGCTGTACGATAACCTCGAAAGCGGCGTGCAGTTCTCCTTACCGGATACCAACGTTCTGTTGATTGCCGATGAGGGCGAAAAGGAGCTGGTAGACGCGGTGATGGCCATCTCGGCGCGCGTCTGTGAGCAATGCCAGGGACAGCCGCTGGAGAGCGATCCGATATTTGAGCGCTGGCTGGATACCCGCTATCTCACCGGGAAAAGCGCCGAAGGGTTTGCCCGCAGCCCAGGCCTGGTGGCCGATACCCTGGAGATGGTTGGCCGCTGGCGAGATCTGGCCACTCTCTATGAGGAGGTCGTCGCCGCCATTAACGCCGTCCCGGGTACCCTCGCCGGCTCCGCCCATCAGTCTCACGCCTATGTCGACGGCGCCTGTCTGTACTTTTCGCTGCGCGGAGATGTTGCCGTGAAGGAGCGAGCGGCCTGGTATCGCGCTGCCTGGGACGCGGCAAACGCGGTGCTGATTCGCCATAACGCGTCTCTCAGCCATCATCATGGCGTAGGTTTATTACGTTCGCCCTATATGCAGGCCGCCTTAGGCGAAACGCTGAATGTGATGGCGGAGATCAAAGCTGCACTCGATCCACACCGTATTCTCAATCCGGGGAAACTGGGGTTGAGCGATGAATACGTTTCGCACCCGGCAGGTCAACAATGATCAAAAACCTCGGCACGCAGCTGGCGTGCCACCCGATGATTATGGCGATCTACGGCATCGACCAGTTAAAAGTGGCGCTCACCAGTAGGGCGCAGGTCTGCATTATTGCCAATATCGATCTGATTAAACTCCAGCCGGTGATTACCCTGCTGGCCAAGGCAGACAAGTATGTGATCGTCAATATCGACAGCTGCAACGGCTTGTCGCAGGATAAAGGCGGGATCGACTATATTGCCGAAACCGGCGCCATGGGGCTGCTCTCTACGCGCCTGCAGACCGTGCAGCGGGCAAAAAAAAGCGGACTGGTAACGATGCAAAAGATCTTTGTCACCGATCGTTCGACCTGGCTTCGCAGCCTGCATGCGCTGGAGCAGAGCGAGCCCGATTACGTGCAGCTGATGCCAGCCCCGATGCTCGCCATGTTGCCGCAGGCCGATCGCCAGCGCCTGCCGCCCATTGTCGCATCCGGGTTTGTCAGTAATGAAGCGCAAATCCGCGCGGCGCTTGCCAGCGGCGCGACGGCGGTCTCCAGCAGCGATAGTGCGCTGTGGAATCTGCCCCTTTCAACGAAATAACGCGGAGCTTTCTATGGGAAATCAGCAGTTACAGGTCATCGCCCACTACTACACTCGTCCGGATGAGATTGAGAACGTGGCAACCGCATTGCACGCCCTCGCCGCAGCCACGCGTCAGGAGACGGACAATCTCTCCTATGCCTTCTTTCAGTCCCGGGAAGATCGTCGGCACTTCGTGATCCTCGAGCGTTATCGCCACGCAGGCGGGCTCGATGCGCACCGGGCGACCCCGCATTTTCAACACCTGGGCCTCGAAGTGATTGCCCCGTTGCTGGATAAAAAAGAGGTGGAGAGCTTTTTAGTTCCGCAGACGGACAACGACAGATAAGGAGTCAGTATGCCCCCATCAGGAAAGGCCTTCACCTTCACCACCGTCGGGACCGTTCTCGTCGAATGGCAAGGTGCGACGCGACTGGGCGAAATCGTCCAGCGATACTTCCAGGCCAGGCGAATCTTACTGGTCACCGACCCCGGTCTGGTGAGCGCCGGCGTGCTGGCACCGGTGGAGGACGCATTGCGCCGCAGCGGCTATACGGTAACCCGATTCGACCGGGTCGTCGCCGACCCGCCCGCCGAGTTGGCCCTGCGTGCGGCGGAACAGGCCCGTGAGGCACGCTGCGACATGGTCATCGGGATCGGCGGCGGCTCCTCGCTGGATGTGGCGAAAATGGCCGCCGTGCTCGCGCCGTCGCAGCAGCCGCTCGAGGCGATGTACGGCATGGATAAGGTCGAAGGGACGCGTCTGCCGCTGATGCAAATCCCGACGACGGCCGGAACCGGGTCCGAAGTGACCAACATCGCGATTCTCACCACCGGTGAAAACAGCAAAATGGGCGTTGTGGCCCCGCAGCTGTATTGCGATGTGGTCCTGCTGGATGCCCACCTGACGCTCGGCTTGCCCCCGGTGCATACCGCGGCCGCCGCAATTGACGCGATGGTCCATGCCATCGAAGCCTATACTAGCGCCCATAAAAAAAATCCGCTATCGGATGCGCTGGCCCGCGAAGCGCTGCGGTTGATGACTCGTCATCTGCTCAACGCTTGTCGCCACGGGCAGGATCGCGAGGCGCGCGAAGGGGTGCTACTCGGGGCGATGCTGGCAGGTCAGGCCTTTGCCAACGCGCCGGTGGCAGCCGTTCATGCGCTCGCCTATCCACTTGGCGGACGCTATCACGTGCCCCACGGCCTCTCAAACGCCCTGATGCTGATCCCCGTTTTGCATTTCAATGCTCCCGTAGCGGGGGCGCTGTATGCAGAACTTGCGGCGGCTATCGGTCTACAGACCGGTGGCGATGTGCAACGGGATAGCGCGGCATTCATTGCCGAAATGACCCGTCTTATCGTTGCCAGCGGCGCGCCGCAGCGCTTGCGAGATGTCGGAGTTGATAAAGCTCAACTGCCGCTGCTCGCCCGGGATGCCATGCTGCAAACCCGGCTGTTGGTGAATAACCCGGTGACGGTCAACGAGGGCGACGCGCTGCGGCTTTATCAACAGGCCTTTTAAGACCGTTCGCGCCGCGGATTGACTCAAGCGCAACGCGGCGCGCATTTTTTCTCCGGCGTACGCAGCGACCAGCCGCAGATAACATCCCGCTCGTGGATCATCATCATCGCCTGACTCCCCCGATAAAAGGCATAACAGTCAGGCAACTGTTATCACAAAAAATAGCCTTTCTGCCTCTGCAACCCGAAACTCTCGCCGCCTAGAATTGCGCTGAATCAATTTTCTTGCGGAGTTCTGCATGTTCGGTCTTGATGCATTCCACCTGGCGCGAATTCAATTCGCCTTTACCGTCTCATTTCACATTATCTTTCCCGCCATAACCATCGGCCTGGCCAGCTATCTGGCGGTACTGGAAGGGTTGTGGCTGAAGACAAAAAATCCTGTCTGGCGCTCGCTTTACCACTTCTGGTCAAAGATTTTCGCCGTTAACTTCGGCATGGGCGTCGTCTCCGGTCTGGTGATGGCCTACCAGTTCGGCACCAACTGGAGCGGTTTTTCCGAGTTTGCCGGCAGTATTACCGGCCCGCTGCTGACTTATGAAGTCCTGACCGCCTTCTTCCTTGAGGCCGGGTTCCTCGGGGTCATGCTCTTTGGCTGGAACCGCGTCAGCCCCGGCATGCACTTTTTCGCCACCTGCATGGTCGCGCTGGGGACCATCATCTCGACCTTCTGGATCCTCGCCTCCAACAGCTGGATGCAGACGCCGCAGGGATTTGAAATCGTTAACGGCCAGGTGGTTCCCGTCGACTGGTTCGCGGTTATCTTCAACCCGTCGTTCCCGTATCGTCTGCTTCATATGACGGTAGCGGCTTTTCTTAGCAGCGCGCTGTTCGTCGGCGCCTCGGCGGCGTGGCATCTGCTGCGCGGTAATAACACGCCTGCAATTCGCGCAATGTTTTCAATGGCACTGTGGATGACGCTTATCGTTGCCCCCATTCAGGCGATGATTGGCGATATGCACGGCCTGAACACCCTGAAACATCAGCCGGCAAAAATTGCCGCCATCGAGGGACACTGGGAAAACCGGCCGGGGGAACCGACGCCCCTGCTGCTGTTCGGCTGGCCGGATATGGCGCAGGAGCGCACCCGCTATGGCCTTGAGATCCCGGCACTCGGTAGCCTGATCCTGACGCATAGTCTGGATAAACAGGTTCCTGCCCTGAAAGAATTCGCGCCGCAGGACCGCCCCAACTCGACTATTGTCTTCTGGTCATTTCGCCTGATGGCCGGGCTCGGCATGCTGATGATCCTGCTTGGAGCGCTGGCGCTATGGCTGCGCTACCGCCAGCGCCTGTATCAGTCGAAACCCTTCCTGCGCTTTGCCCTGTGGATGGGCCCTTCCGGGCTGATTGCCATTCTCGCCGGTTGGGTCACCACCGAAGTGGGCCGTCAGCCCTGGGTGGTCTATGGCGTACAGCGCACTGCCGATGCCGTCTCCGCCCATGGCGACCTGCATATGACTATCAGTCTGCTGACCTTTTTCATCGTCTATAGCTCGGTATTTGGCGTCGGCTACAGCTATATGCTGCGCCTGATCCGCAAAGGACCGCAGACCTTCAATCCACCGCTATCCGGTACCCCGGCCCGCCCGCTCTCCGCGGCAACGGAAGGTTTTCAGCATAAGGAGTCCCGCTAATGGGGATCGATCTCTCAGTTATCTGGTTCGTCATTATCGTCTTCGCCACCCTGATGTACATCGTGATGGATGGCTTCGATTTAGGGATCGGCATTTTGTTCTCGACCACCCGCGATGCTGAAGACCGTGACGTCATGGTTAACAGCGTGGCGCCGGTCTGGGACGGCAATGAAACCTGGCTGGTGCTTGGTGGCGCCGGGCTGTTCGGCGCGTTTCCCCTCGCCTATGCGGTGATTATCGATGCGCTGGCGATCCCGCTAACGTTAATGCTCATCGGCCTGATTTTTCGCGGCGTGGCTTTTGAGTTTCGCTTTCAGGCAACGCCGTCACACCGCCCGTTCTGGGATCGCGCTTTTCTTGGCGGCTCGCTGCTGGCCACCTTTTCCCAGGGAGTGGTTGTTGGGGCGGTCATTAATGGCTTTTCGGTGAGCGGACGCGCGTTCAGCGGCGGGATGCTCGACTGGCTGACGCCGTTTACCCTGTTCTGCGGTCTCGGATTGACTATTGCCTATGCGCTGCTGGGCGCCACCTGGCTGGTCATGAAGAGCGAAAATCCGCTGCAGGACAAAATGCGCCATACCTCGCGGACGCTGCTGCTGGCGCTGCTGATCGCAATCGCCGTCATCAGCCTGTGGACGCCGCTGGCGCAGCCGGCCATCGCCGCCCGTTGGTTCACTCTGCCGAACCTCTTTTTCCTGCTGCCGGTTCCCCTGCTGGTTGTGGCGTTAGGGGCCTGGCTGTGGCGGGACCTGCGCAACCCACACCGCCATGCGCTGCCCTTTATTCTGACGCTGGGTCTGGTGTTTCTCGGCTTCAGCGGTCTGGGGATCAGTATCTGGCCACACATTATTCCGCCGGGCATTACGCTGTGGCAGGCCGCCGCGCCGCCGCAGAGCCAGGGTTTCATGCTGGTAGGCGCCCTGCTGATTATTCCGGTGATCCTCGGCTATACCTTCTGGAGCTATTACGTGTTTCGCGGCAAAGTCCAACATGGTGAGGGGTATCATTGATGAATCAGTCACGGCTGAAGCAATTATTATGGATGGTCGCGCTGTGGGGGACCAGCGTGCTGGCGCTGGGGGCAGTCAGTATGCTTTTTCGCTTTTTAATGACCGCGGCCGGGCTGAAAGTTTAATCCCCGGCGCTGCGGATTACTCTGATTAGCAAGAACTCCATTGTCTCTCCATTTTTATTTGCTGAAATCTCAAAGCACATAAAAATAAAGGATGTAGCGATGAAAAAGATTGTCTTGTTATCTGCGGCGATGTCGTTGGCGCTCTCTTCCCTGACCTTTGCGGCCGATAATCCCCCGCCGCCTCCGGGGAAAGCGGCCGCAGGCCAACAGCATAACGGCCACAATAAGAACCTGCAGCAGCACAGCGCTAAACGGCCAGCGCAGAGCGCACAGCATAACGGCAAACCGTCACCGAAAGGCAAGTCGCCCGCACACGGCAACCAACAGCCGCCGAAAGACGGCCAGCACAATGGCAAACCGTTGCCACCGAAAAAATAATCCTGCTGTGGCCCGACGCGTGCATCGCGCCGGGCTTTTTTTCGCCATTCGTCAGGAAAGACTGACGCAGACTTTGCTCTTCTTTGATAACCCGATAATAAAGCTCAAGAAATTCAGAGCATAGTAGCCCCACTCGTCTGTCACTGGAAATAGATATGCTCAAGAGATGCGTTTCGGCGTTAGTGCTGATGTGTGCGTTATTTTCCGGCCATCTGCTGGCCCGCAAACAAGGACATGAATACTTCCCGGTACAAAGCCTCGAACAGCAGCTGCTGCACGAGGCCGACAGTGATGAGCTGCGCAGCCAGCGGAACGAGGCCGCCGCCGATCTGCGCGAACGTCACCACTGGCAGAATGCGCGCAAACCGAAAATGGACTTCCGCCAGTAGCGTCTGCCGTCGATCAGGCGCCTTTACGCTTTGGCAGGGTCTTCAACAGCTCATCCGGACTGACCGAGGCGACAACGCTCCCCGGAAGCGGCATTTTCAAAATATGATTTTTCATTTTGCCGATGACGTGCATTTCGCACGGACGGCAGTCGAATTTCAGCGTCAGCACTTCATCACCGTGAATGAGCTGCATCGGCGTCGCTTTCCAGCTCTTAATCGACCCCTTGGCCTGCTTCGGACATAAATTGAAGGCAAAACGCAGACAGTGTTTAGTGATCATCACCGGCACGTCGCCCTTCTCTTCATGCGCTTCATAGGCCGCATCGATCAGCTTTACGCCATAGCGCTGGTAAAACGCACGCGCCTTATGGTTATAGACGTTGGCAAGGAACGACAGATGGGTTTCAGGGTAAACCGGCGGCGGCACGGAAACAGCTTTACGCTGGCCGCGCGGCGCGGCATTCACCCGCGCCTCGTCCAGGCGTTCTACCGTTTCCCGACGCAGTTGGTTCAGCAGGCTATTCGGCACAAACAGCGCCCCGGGGAGATTGATCTGCACATCGCGGGCAAAATAGATAGTCTGCCCCAGCTTGGCCACGCCGTCCCGTAGGTTCGCCAGCGCTTTCTCCGCCTGGGTCGCTTCGGCAAACTCGCCGTCCAGGGTGTGGGTGACGCTGACGCCATCTTCGCAGGTCATCGTCAGCACCAGCTGCTCCTGCCAGCCGCTGAGGTTGATGTCGACCGCAATCCGCCGCTCGCTGGAGGTCTTTTGCAAAGCCTGCTGCCAGTTATGGTCGAGGTTACGGTTCAACACCTGGTGCGGCCGAACTTTATGCAGATCGGCCGGCATCTCGTTCGGCCATACGCGATAGCGATTTTCGCCGGTTTTTTCCACCGTGTTGGCGCGGAAACCGACGATTTCGCGCTTAATCATCACGTTGAGGCCATCGCCATTGGTCAGCGCCTCGGTCACTTCAACATCCAGGTGGTCTTTAGCCACTTTCAGCACTTCACCCACCGGCAGGCCGATAAATTTCGGTGAATCAAACGCGCCGATGTCGCCTTTGCGCGCATTGACAAAGTAGTCGGTGCTGCCGCGATGGAAGGTTTTATCCGTCGAGGGGACGAAAAAGTGTTCGGTGCGCCCGGCGGACGAACGCATCAGATCGCCGCGATCTTCAATAATCGCGTCGAGCATCTGACGATAGTGCGCGGTGATGTTCTTCACGTAGCTCATATCTTTGTAACGACCTTCAATTTTGAAGGAGCGCACGCCGGCATCGATCAACTGGGCCAGGTTGGCGGTCTGATCGTTGTCTTTCATCGACAGAAGGTGTTTCTCATAGGCCACCACGCGGCCCTGGTCATCTTTCAGGGTATACGGCAAACGGCACGCCTGGGAGCAGTCGCCGCGGTTGGCGCTGCGCCCGGTCTGGGCATGAGAGATATTGCACTGCCCGGAATAGGCCACGCACAGGGCGCCGTGAATAAAGAACTCGATCGTCGCGTCGGTATTATCGTAAATCGCTTTAATCTGTTGCAGGTTGAGCTCGCGCGCCAGCACGATTTGGCTAAAGCCGACGTCGGAGAGGAATTTTGCCTTCTCGACGCTGCGAATATCGCACTGGGTGCTGGCGTGCAGCTCAATCGGCGGAATATCCAGCTCCATCACCCCCATATCCTGCACGATCAGCGCATCAACGCCGGTTTCATACAGGTCGGTAATCAGTCGCTGCGCCGGTTCCAGCTCATCATCGTGCAGGATCGTATTCAGCGTCACAAAGATTTTCGCGCCGTAGCGATGGGCGAAAGGCACCAGTCCGGCGATATCGCTAAGGCTGTTGCTGGCGTTGTGGCGTGCGCCGAAACCCGGTCCGCCGATATAAACCGCGTCTGCGCCGTGTAAAATCGCTTCACGGGCGATCCCGACATCGCGGGCGGGGCTAAGAAGTTCAAGATGATGGTTGTGCAGGCGCATACGCTCGTCGTTATCCGTTATAGGGGGTCGAAATGGCGGCTATTGTAGTCAGAAGTGGGCACAGACGAAATCATTTTCCATCACGGGGAATGGGTGAATTTTCAGTTTCCAGCAAAGCATTGAAGGAAAAGGCATTTCCTTCGCAAAACGTCTACGGTTACAGTCATCACGTATTCCGGATTTTCCTCGTCACGTTGTGAGTGGTTACATTAATCATTTGATTGGCCGCAGGTTAAATCTCTGCGGCTTTTTCTTTGGGATAATGAATCAGCGAGTGAAAATGGGCCGTTTGCGCGCCGCTGTTACGATAGGCATGCGCCAGATCTCCGGCAAACCGCCGCCCTTCTCCGCTCGTTAGCGTCAGCCACTCCCCCTGCAGACACAGATCCAGCACGCCGCTTATCACCACCACATGTTCAATCACCCCTTTCTCGTGCGGCGTGGATTCGCTGAGCGCGCCGGGGGCGAGAGTAATCGAGAAGTGGTCAAAACGCAGCTCCGGGTCCCACGGGAAAATGGGCGTCACCACCATCGCCTGCTGCTGCGGGTCAAAGGCGGTCGGCGCGGTCGATTCATCGGCGACGATAAACGCCGAGAAAGGCACGTTCAGACCGGTGGCGATTTTCCACAAGGTCGCTACCGTCGGGCTGGATTCATTTCGCTCAACCTGCCCGAGCATCGCTTTTGACACCCCGGTCTCTTCCGCCAGTCGCGACAGACTCCAGCCGCGCTGTTGACGCAGCGTTTTCAGGGTCGTCGCCAGATGTTGCGCAATATTCATTCCACCTCCTGATATGCTCAGCAGAAATTATACGCGCATTCGTATGATTCTACAGGGAGTTTCGTCGGGAAACGCGTCTGGAACTGCCGGGACGACGATAACGGCGGCATGGAAAGAGGGAAAAGATGGTTGTGCGTTATAGCGCACGGTACTACATTTTGTCGGATGTTATAACGCACAAGAGGTCACTATGCGCTCGTTCTCACTCCCGCTGCCAACGCTGCTCGCCGGGTTTATCGCCGTCCTGGTCGGCTACGCCAGCTCAGCCGCCATTATCTGGCAAGCCGCCGCCAGCGCAGGTGCCAATGCGGATCAGATAGCCGGCTGGATGACGGCCCTCGGCCTGGGGATGGGGATCAGCACGCTGGCCCTCACGCTATGGCGCAAAGTGCCGATCCTCACCGCCTGGTCAACCCCCGGCGCCGCGCTACTGGTCAGCGGCTTACCGGGCGCGACGCTGAACCAGGCGGTCGGCGTGTTTATCTTTGCCAATGGTCTAATGGTGCTATGCGGGCTGACCGGCCTTTTTGCCCGGCTGATGAAAATTATCCCCCACTCGCTCGCCGCCGCCATGCTGGCAGGGATTTTACTGCGCTTCGGCCTGCAGGCCTTCGCCACCCTTGAAGACCATCTCCTGCTGTGCGGCGCAATGCTGGCAGCCTGGCTGCTGTGTAAAGCGCTGTATCCACGCTTTGCGGTAGTAGCAGCGCTGCTGGTCGGCGGCGCCATCGCCGTGTTCTCCGGCAATGTCGCCGGGAACCACATCAGCCTTGCTTTTGTCGCCCCGGAATATATCGCGCCGCAGTTTACCCCGTCACTGCTGCTCAGCGTCGGCGTGCCGTTCTTCCTGGTCACCATGGCCTCGCAAAACGCCCCCGGGTTCGCCACGATGCAGGCTTCCGGTTATCGGGTGCCCGTGTCGCCGCTGATTGTCGCGACCGCCGGACTGGCGCTGATACTGTCCCCTTTTGGCGTCTACTCCATCTGTATTGCCGCCATTACCGCCGCCATCTGCCAAAGTCCGGAGGCCCATCCTGACCCGCAGCGGCGCTGGCTGGCCGCTGCCGCCGCGGGCGGTTTTTATCTGCTGGCCGGGCTGTTCGGCGGTTCGATTACCGCCTTGATGTCCGCGCTGCCGACGGCGTGGATTCAGATGCTGGCAGGGCTGGCGCTGCTCGGGACGCTTGGCGGGAGTCTGTTTCAGGCGCTGAATCAGGAGAATGAACGCGATGCGGCGGGGGTGACGTTTCTGGTCACCGCCAGCGGCGTGACCTTAGCGGGAATCGGCTCGGCATTCTGGGGGCTGGTGCTCGGCGGCGTGAGTTTCGCCCTGCTGTCAGCGCTGCGCCGCACGTAACTGCGAAGGGGTCAGACCGGTGGCGCTTTTCACCCGGTTGCTGAAATGGCTGGCGGAGCTGAAACCGCAGGCCATCGCGATATCGGTCAACGGCCGGGCGCTGCGGCAGATAAGCTCCTGCGCTTTGACCATCCGCCGCTGCATCACATACTGGTGCGGCGCCATGTTCATTGACTGCCGGAACATCCGCGCGAAGTGATATTCGCTGAGCGCCGCCTCCTGCGCCAGATCGGCCAGCGTCAGCGGCTGATCCAGGTTCTCCTCAACCCACGCCAGCAGATTACGCAGAACGTGCGGCGCCAGGCCACCGGAGACCGTGGGCAACCGCCACTGAACGTTCGAGTAGTGCTGAATAAGATGGGTCAGCAGCAGCGTGCTGGCGGAGCTTAAGGTCAGCTGGTTGGCCTGCTGCTGCCAGTCGTAATCGAGAAGAAACTGGCGATAGACGGCGGTAATTTTATCATCCCGGGAAAAGGTCTGTTCCTGCAGACTAAACGAGGCCGGGCTGCGGTCCCAGATCTGCTCGCCGACCCGACGCAGATGGTCGTCGGTACAGTACAGATGCACGAACGAGAGGTCGCCGCGAATATCCCAGGTGCTCTCAGCCCCCTTCGGCATCAGGCAAAAACGGTCCGGACCCCCGCCGTTTTTCCAGCCGGCGGGGGTTTTCTGATAACTTTCGTAGCCATCCGCGACGTACAGACTCAGGGTATGGTGGTCGCTGCGCACCGTCACCGTATCGCGATTGTTATACCACGCCGCCAGTTGAATACCGGAGTTGAGCTCCACCGTCTCCCGCAGGACGGCTTTTTGTCGGCGTAATGTTTCGAACGTCCCGTAAGCCATGGCCTTCACACATCTGATTTCGTAAACCCCTAGTCTATGAAGAGTCGGCAGCGGATACCAGATCTCTCCGGTCATTCGGTAAAAATAAGCGCAAGAATTTGCAAGTCCAGCCCGCAAGGATGACAGCGGCGGCGCTCAATAACCGCCACACTGCGTCTTTGGTGTGCTTATGGGAGAAATATTTTGAACGCAATACTGTACGGGCTGGTGGTCGTTATCTGGGGAACGACATGGATTGCCATCTTTTTACAACAGGGGCCGGTCTCCGCGCCGGTCTCCATTTTCTGGCGTTTCGCGGTCGCCAGCGTCACGATGCTGGCGATACTGCTGGCAACCCGTCGTCTGCGTCCGCTGGCGCTGCGCGATCATCTGTTCTGTGTCGTGCAGGGCTGCTGCGTCTTCTGTTTCAACTTCTGGTGCTTTTATACCGCCGCCGCGCACATCAACACCGGTCTTGAATCGGTTATTTTTTCCATGGCGGTCCTGTTTAACGCCATCAACGGGTTTATTTTCTTCCGTCAGCAGCCGCCCGCTCGTTTCTGGCTTGCCGCCGCGCTTGGCCTCGTGGGGATTATCACGCTGTTCTGGGACGATCTGCTCAGTAACGGACTCAACGCCTCCCTGCTGTGGGGAATTGGTCTCAGCGCGCTGGGAACCTACGGTTTTTCTCTCGGCAATATGCTCAGTATGCGCCACCAGCGCCGTGGTCTGGAAACCCTGACCACCAACAGCTGGGCGATGCTCTACGGCACCCTGGTGATGGGAGCTATCGCTCTGGTGCGCGGCGATGATTTCACGCCCCAGTGGACGCTGAGCTATATGGGCGCGCTGCTATACCTGGCGCTGTTCGGATCGGTGATTGCGTTCGGCGCTTACTTTACGCTGGTTGGCCGGATTGGCGCCGGAAAAGCCGCCTACAGTACCCTGCTGTTCCCGCTGGTGGCCCTGACGATTTCGACCTTTTACGAAGGCTACGTCTGGCACAGCAACGCGGTTATCGGGCTGGCGCTGATTCTGGTGGGGAATCTGGTGATGTTTGCCCGTCCCGAGCAGTGGTTCCTGCGCCGCAGACTGGCTTAATTCCTGCCGGCTGACATAAAACAGGCGCCCTCGTGAAGGGCGCCTGAGACTTGTGACAAGCCTGTTTTGAACATCGTGCCCACATTTTGCCGGGTGGCGGCTGACGCCTGACCCGGCCTACAAAACCCGTCATCGCTAAGATTTGCACAAGCTCTGTAGGCCCGTACAAGCGCAGCGCCATCGGGCAATTTAAGTGGCTTGCTCTGTCAACAATCCAGTGCGCTATCCCGAAGGGTGCCTGAGATTCATGACAGGCCCGTTTTAAACATCGTGCCCACGTTTTGCCGGGTGACGGCTGACGCCTGACCCGGCCTACAAAACCCGTCACCGCTAAGATTTGCACAAGCTCTGTAGGCCCGTACAAGCGCAGCGCCGTCGGGCAATGTGATTTGCCGACAATCTGAGACGCCCTTCAGGAGGCGCCTTTTGCGTTGTCGCAGGATTATTTCTGCGTCGGGTCAAATTTCACGGCATCGATCGCCATGTCATCAATCACCTGTTTCAGGGTATCAATGGTCATCGGCGTACTTTCGTTCGCCAGCGCTTTGCCTTCGCCCTTACGCACCACTTTGACCACCGGTTTATTGGTCGCCGGATCAATCAGCTCCCCTTCAAAGTAGAGGTTGGTATCCATTGTCCGGTGCCCGGTCGCCATCTGCGTTCCTGCCACCACCATCGCGACCGGAACCACTTCATAGAATTGCAGCCCCTCTTTACTGGAATCCACGCCGGTGATCGCGCCGCGGAAAATCAGGCTGCGCGGGCCGGGTTTCGCTACCAGCGGTTTACGCTCGGCTATCGCCTGCTTCATCTGTTTGTTGGTATAAGTGAGAATATCGCTCAGCGCTTTTTCCCCGACCTGGGTAGAGGGTTTTGGCACCGGGTAATAGGTAATCGGGTTATAGACGATGCTATCGTAGTTTTGCGGATTGTAATCCGCAGCGATCCAGCGCAGTTCTGGCTTACCAGAAGCCGACGTCGTTTCTTTTAAGTTCGAATAGTCTTTTAAGAAACCAGAATATTTTTCCGGGGCGGCAATTTTTGAGGCACAGCCCGCGAGTGCTAACAGACCAGCAAGTGCTGCCACTTTAAAAATGAAATGAGTACGCATGAGTGAATCCCTGTAAATGCAGTTGTCGGCGCGATTTATAGCAAAATACCAAGGTAAGTTTTGTGACAAAAAAAGGGGAACGTCAAACGTTTGAAAAAATAAATCCGCCACGGTGGGCGGATTGACATTTATTGTTTACTTTATGTCGACCTGATAGAAAATATGCTTGCCAAAAGGATCAATTTCATAGTCAGAAATTTCTTTGCGTACCGGTTCAAAAATAGTCGAATGCGCAATCATCACCGCCGGCATTTGGTCATGCATCATCTGCTGCGCCTGTTTATACAGCGCTTCGCGTTTTGGACGATCGGTAATCGATTTTGCCTCGGCGATAATTTTATCAAATGGCTGATAGCACCATTTCGCCGAGTTAGAGCCGCCGTTCGCCGACTGACAGGTAAATAGCGGCCCGAAGAAGTTGTCGGGATCGCCGGTCGCCGTGGTCCAGCCCATC
The DNA here is from genome assembly GCF_000735435.1 of Klebsiella planticola ATCC 33531. Classification (GTDB taxonomy): domain Bacteria; phylum Pseudomonadota; class Gammaproteobacteria; order Enterobacterales; family Enterobacteriaceae; genus Klebsiella; species Klebsiella planticola. The sequence continues at coordinate 14,656 of NZ_JMPP01000045.1, forward strand.
AACGCCGCCTGATGCTCGCCATCTTTTACCCGCTTCAGATATTCACCCCATTCATAGGTGGTGATTTTGGTCTGTACGCCGATTTTAGCCCAGTCGGCCTGAATCATTTCCGCCATCCGCTTAGCGTTGGGGTTATAAGGACGCTGCACCGGCATCGCCCACAGATCGATCGTTAACGGACCGCTAATACCCGCCTCCTGCAGCAGCGTTTTGGCTTTCTGCGGGTCATAGTCATAATCTTTCAGTTCCGCGTCCGCGCTCCATACCCCCGGCGGCAGCAGGTTTTTCGCCTGCGTGCCGGTACCGTGGAACACCGCTTCAATAATCGCCGGCTTATTAATCGCCATCGCCAGGGCCTGACGCACTTTGACATTGTCCAGCGGCGGTTTTTGCGTATTAAAAGCAAGGAACCCGGTATTCAAGCCAGCTTTATTCAGCAGATGAATGTTTTTATTTTCCTTCATCCTGGGCAAATCGGCCGGATTAGGAAATGGCATCACCTGGCATTCATTCTTTTCCAGTTTGGCATAGCGCACCGAAGCGTCCGGGGTAATGCTAAAAACCAGCCGATCGATTTTTGCTTTCCCCTGCCAGTAGTCCGGGAAGGCGGTATAAAGAATGCGGGAATCTTTCTGATACTGCGCCAGCTTAAAGGGACCGGTGCCAATCGGGTCGGAATCGACGCGCTGCGGGGTACCGGCTTTGAGCATCGCATCCGCATATTCCGCCGATAACACAGAGGCAAAATACCACGCCAGGTCTGCCACAAACGGCGCTTCGGCGCGGGCCAACGTAAAGCGCACCGTATACTCATCAGGCTTATCAATAGCGGTAATTAACTGGCCAAACTCCAGGCTTTCAAAGTTAGAGTAGCTGCCGCCGGAGACGTTGTGATAAGGATGCTGCGGATCTTTTTGCCGCATAAAGGAGAAAATCACATCGTCGGCATTAAAATCGCGGGTGGGCGTGAAATATTTATTACTTTGAAACTTCACCCCTTTGCGTAAATGGAAGGTATAGACTTTTCCGTCGTCGCTGACCTCCCAGCTTTCCGCGAGGCTCGGCTGCAGTTCGGTGGTGCCCACCTTAAAGTCAACCAGCCGGTTATAAACCGGAACCGCGCTGGCGTCCACGCTGGTACCGGAGGTGTAGAGCTGAGGATTGAAATTCTCCGGCGATCCTTCGGAGCAGTAAACCAGCGTTTTTGCGCTCACGGCGGAACCAAACGTGAGTGCCGTTATTGTCAGAGCAAGCGTGGTGAGTTTGCGTTGCATAACGTTTTCCTTTTTTAATTTGTCAGCTAATGAATAGCTTGTTGTTTTCCTGCCCATACATAACACTAAAGCCAGATTGCAAACACCTGAAAAAATAAATAAAGAAGGAATCACTATGCCATCTCCACTTGCCAGTCAATTGACCCAGCGCTTCTTCCGCTACCTGGCCATCAGCAGCCAAAGCGACCCGCGCGCTACCACGCTGCCAACCACGCCGGGACAACATGAGATGGCCCGCGAGCTTGCCGACGAGTTACGCCGCCTTGGGCTGGACGATATCGTGATTGATGACCATGCCACCGTCACCGCGGTAAAAAGAGGGAATGTTCCGGGCGCGCCGCGGATTGGCTTTATCACCCACATCGACACCGTGGACGTCGGGCTGTCCCCGGACATTCATCCACAAATTTTGCGTTTTACCGGCGAGGATCTGTGCCTGAATAGTGAAAAGCAGATCTGGCTGCGGGTTGCCGAGCATCCGGAGATTCTCGCCTACCCGGACGAAGAGATTATTTTCAGCGATGGCACCAGTGTGCTCGGCGCCGACAACAAATCGGCGGTCACGGTGGTGATGACGGTGCTGGAAAACCTGACGCCGGAACATCGTCACGGCGATATCGTGGTGGCCTTCGTCCCCGATGAAGAGGTGGGCCTGCGGGGGGCGAAAGCGCTGGATCTCAGCCGTTTTGCCGTCGATTTTGCCTGGACTATCGACTGCTGCGAACTGGGCGAGATCGTGTATGAGAACTTTAACGCCGCGGCGGCGGAGATTCGCTTCACCGGGGTGACCGCCCATCCGATGTCCGCCAAAGGCGTGCTGGTCAACCCGCTACTGATGGCCGCCGATTACATCAGCCATTTCGATCGCCTGCAGACGCCAGAACACACCGCTGGACGCGAAGGTTACGTCTGGTTTAACGGCATTCAGGGCGATCAAAACAGCACCCTGCTGCAGGCCAGCATTCGCGATTTCGACAGCGAGAGCTTTTTACGCCGCAAACAGCAGATTGGCGACGTCGCTGAACACATTGCCGCACAATACCCGACGGCCAGCGTCGAATTTTCGATTAGCGACACCTACAGCAACATCAGCAATGCCATTGGCGACGATCGCCGGGCCATTGACCTGATGTTCGAAGCCATGGAGAGCATTGGCGTGACGCCAAAACCTACGCCAATGCGCGGCGGTACCGATGGTGCGGCGCTCTCGGCAAAAGGCCTGCTAACGCCCAACTTCTTCACCGGCGCGCACAACTTCCACTCGAAATTTGAGTTTTTGCCGCTGCGCGCCTTTGAGGCCTCGTATCATACGGCGTTACAGCTCTGCCTGCTGGCGGCCCGTTAAACCGGCTTTTGCGCCAGCATGGTGGCAAAACGCAGTTTGATACGGTTGCCGTTGGCATCGGTGCGGTGCAGCTCGCCCACCTCTTCGTTGTACCTGAGGAACGACCAGCCGGCGTAGTAGCGCCGCAGTTCCTCAGGTTTAAAGGCAAACGGGAAGCCAACGGTGCAGGGATAATCGTCGGTGTCCATTGCCGCAACGATCAGGTTGTAGCCGCCCGGTCTGGTGCAACACTGCATGTTCGCGATGAGTCCCGGAATAGTTTTCGCTTCAAGGAACATCAGTACCACGGTGGAGAGAATAAAGTCATATTCACCGTCGAAGCTTAAGCTATTCAGATCCTTGACCGCCGCCTGGAGATTGCTCAGCTCTTCCTGCGCACGAATGCTCTCCAGATTATTGATGCTCATCGGGTTTTTATCCCACGCCGTCACATCAAAGCCGTTTGCCGCCAGATAGAGGCTATTGCGCCCGTTGCCACACCCCAGATCCAGCGCTTTTCCCGGCGGCACCTGGGTCGCGGCATAGACCACTTCCGAGTGGGTACGGGTCAGCCCGTATTTATCAGTAAAGTAGTTTTCGTCACGGATAGTCATGATAAGTCCTTATTGTTTAATAATGTGGCCCGGTCGACGCGAATCAGCAATTTCCCCCGCAGCAACAGCAGAAACGTGCGTAGCAACAGCAGTCCAATAATCAGATTGGTAAAGATAAACAACGGAATCGATAAGTAATGGAACAAGCCGCTCGGCTGGCTGTGTCCAAGATGCAATCCGGTGCTGGCCAATGCGGAAATACCAAAAGAAAAGCTCCAGAAGGACGCATTGAACGGCTGCCGCAGGTACCACGGCATCAGACGTAGCATAAACAGCAGTTGTAAAAGGCCATAGCCAAACAGCAGTTTGGCTAACGTATCCGCCTCTGCGCCGTTGACGCTGAGCCAGGCGCTGCACGCCACCAGCGCTGGCGCCAGCTGGATACCCAGCGAGGTGCGCATCGCGGCGGGCAGTTCGCCATGGCTGCGTAGTCGTTGCAGAATCACCGGCTCCAGGCTCAGCCACGAGAAGATCCCGGCGCCAAGAAACACCAGCCCGGCGTCGTTAAAGCCGAGCGCCCCGCAGGCCATCGCGCTGATGAAATTGTTTGCCACCGTCGGTAAATAGAGTCCCGGCGTGGTGGCGTCGCTCGGGTGTTTTCCGCGCCATAGCCCGGCGCTCTGCCAGGCGGAATAGCTCAGCTGGAGCACCACGCCAAGGCTGAACAGCAGCAGCGAGAGCGGACGAAACCACGGTACGAAGCCGATAGCCACTAACATCGTGGTGGCGGGAAACAGGCTGACAAAGCTGCTGGCAACCGGATGGCGCATCTCCTGCAGCACGCTCCACGGGAAGCGAATGGCCCGGGAGATAAACGCTATCGTCAGCAGCGCCCAAATCATTGCCGCCAGCGCCACCAGACCATCGCCGATAGCCCGACTCACCGGCCAGAGGGTGCTGGCATAGCGCCACGCGAAGCCCATACCGATCGTGCCCAGCACCATGCCAAAATAACCTGCAGGTAAATTCAGGACCTGCCGTTCAAGCGGTTTTTTATTCATTTTATTTATTTTTTCAATTTATCTTTAAGTTGCATTTTAAAAGAACCTTATAAAACACGCTACGGAGATTTTTGCTATGTTTGTGTTAACCAAAAGTAAAAAGAAGCCTTGATAAGAGAAATCTTGATGAACAAATATCGTCTGAGCGACAAGGTTCGCCTGTTTCACTATGAAGAGGACGGGATTAAACATAGCGTAAATCTGCGGCAAATTGTGGCCCTGCGTGATTTCGCCGATGTGCGGGCCGGCAGCGAAGGCGGCTGGCTGGACGATGAGGCGGCGCTGAGTCAGGCGGGCACCTGCTGGATCTACGACCCCAACAGCGCGGTGTTTGCCGGTGCGCGGATCGAAGGTAATGCGCGGCTGACCGGGACCTGCATCGTCAGCCACTTCGCTATCATCCGCGACGAGGCATGGATCGACCACGGTACCATCAGTCATCACGCCCTTATTTGTGACAACGTCACGCTTCAAAACTCCCGCGTTCGCGGCTTCTGCCGCCTTGCCGACCAGGCGCGCATTCTCCCCCACTGCCTGATTATCGCCGCCCAGGGACTGACCGCCGACCGCGATAAATATCTGCAAATCTACCAGCGGGCGACGGTCAGCGCTTCGCGCATCGTTCATCAGGCGCAGATTTACGGGGATGCCTTCGTGGAGCACGCCTTTGTTGAGCACCGGGCGGAAATATTTGACTATGCCCGGCTGGAAGGCAATGAAGAAAACGATGTCTGGGTCTGCGATAACGCCAGAGTCTACGACCATGCGCGCCTGATTGCCGGACGCGCTGAGGATGCGATACCGACGCTACGCTACAGTTCGCAGGTGGCAGAGAACGCCGTGATTGAGGGCAACTGCGTGCTCAAACATCGGGTGATGGTGGGCGGTCACGCCCGGCTGTGCGGCGGCCCGATCCTGCTGGATGACGACGTGCTGGTGCAAGGACATGCTCACATCAGTGGCGATGTGGTGATCGAACATCGGGTTGAAATTACCGACAACGCGCGGATTGAGGCGCTGAACGGCGACGCGATTCATCTGCGCGGTCGCAAAGTGATCAATGGCGCGCAGCAGATTACCCGCACGCCGCTGCTGGGATCGCTGTAGCGCTGTATCCCGCGCGCGCCGGGAACCCCTATCATCAGGAGGCGGGGCTATCGATAATCCGTCCGTAGATATTCTGATCGTCATAAGCGCCGTTCAGATACTCGGCCTGTTTCAGACAGCCTTCGAGGGTAAAGCCATTGTGCAGCGCCACCTGGTTGCTCTTGTGGTTAGCCACCCGGCATTTAATCACGAAGCGCCGGACTTCGCCGCGGCGAGCGTAGTAGTGCATAAAGGCCTGCAGCGCCTGGGAAAGCAGCCCTTGTCCCTGGTGATGTTCATCAATCCAGTAGCCGATGTAGCCGGTTTTATTCAGCGGTTCAATCTGGTTGAACGACAGCACGCCCACCATCTCATCGCGCAAAAACAGTAAAAACATTTTCGCGTAACCGCGCTGGTGCAGCATCACGTTTCCCTGGACATGGCGACGGGTTTCATCTTCGCTGTCGACCGCGGCGGGCCAGCTAAGCGAATGCTGTAACCAGTGTTTATTCTTCTCCACCAGCAGGTGTAAGTCGGTAACGTAACGCTCGTCCACCGCGCGCAGCGTCAGCTGGTCGGTGACCGGGATCGTTTCAGGAACGGGGGTTTTTTCTGCGGACATGACTCTCTCTCACTGCGGGAAAACCCGTCTACGGCACGCAGACGGGCAACCGCGACGGTTACTTCATAACCCGGTCATCAACGTAGTTGCGTTTATCCGGAGCCGGCGGGAAATACTGGTACAGCCAGGTCTCACTGATGGCCTCGCCCTGGCAGCGCAGGAACATGCGCATTTCCACCGGGTCGGTGGAATCGTTGGTCGGGTACCAGTCAAACTGGATGCGATAGCCGTCGAACGGCTCAACGTACAGAATCTCGATCTGCTTCGCTTCACCGTTAGACAGGGTAATCACCGGTTCGATGCCTTTTGGCGCCGCGGCCTTCAGGTCCCCACCGACGAAATCAATGGCAAAACGGCGCGCCCATTTGTCCGGGTAGTGTTCGCCCGGCGCCCAGCCTTCCGGGAAACCGCCCATCCCGGTGCGGGTGGCCATCACCCGGGCCAGCGGAGAACGCACCGGCGGCTGCGCGCTCCAGTACAGGCGATAGCTAAAGTCCAGCTCATCACCGGCCTTGATCGCTTTTTCCGGCTGCCAGAAGCAGACGATGTTATCCAGCGTCTCACCGGTAGTGGGGATCTCCATCAGGCTGACCGCCCCTTTGCCCCACTGATTACGCGGCTCGACCCACAGGCTCGGGCGCTTGTTGTACCAGCCCATGATGTCCTGGTAATGGCTGAAATCGCGGTCAAGCTGCAGCAGACCAAAGCCGCGCGGGTTCTTGTCCTGGAAGGCGTTGAACTGCAGTTTTTGCGGGTTGTTCAGCGGCCGGCAGACCCACTCGCCGTTACCGAGCCACATGGCGAGGCGGTCGGAGTCGTGAATTTGCGGGTGGATGGTGTCGCACATCCGGCGCTCGTTGTTGCCGCAGCTGAACATACTGGTCATCGGCGCGATGCCCAGCTGTTTGATATCTTTGCGGGCGTAGATGTGGTTTTCCACATCCATAATCACCTGCGTCTCCTGGCAGTTGATCACAAATTTATAGGCGCCGGTGACGCTCGGGCTGTCGAGCAGCGCATAGACGGTAAAGACAGTCGCCCCCGGCTTAACCGTCTCAAACCAGAACGAGGTAAAGTCCGGGAACTCTTCCGGGGTATCGGTGAAGGTATCGACAGCCAGACCACGAGCGGAAAGTCCATACTGATAGGTACTGTCTACCGCGCGGAAATAGCTCGCGCCGAGGAAGGCGACGATATCGCGGCGCGCCAGCTCCGGCGCTTTAAACGCGCGGAACCCGGCAAAGCCGAGGTCGGTTTGCCCTACCAGCTGTTTGGTGTCTACGCCGGCGTTGTTGTAGTTAAACAGTTCCGGGCGGAAGTGAATCTCCCGCGCCTGCTGGGTTTGTGAATCCAGCGAGAACATGCGCACGCGGCGGCGAAAACCCATGCCGACGTGGAAGAACTGGATGTCCAGCTTGCGGTCGTCAATGTTATTCCACAGCGAATGTCCCGCATCGTACTGAATACTGTTGTAGGCCTGCGGAGTCAGATTAGCCAGCGTTGGCGGCAGGTCGCGCGGGGCGCCGCCCCACGGCTGACGCGACAGGTCGTGGGCCATCGATTGCAAAACGGTAAAGTCAAAACGGCGCGTCATCCCATCAGCAATGCCCGATTCCTCGGCAAGCGCGGCGTTAGAAAAAAGTGAAGCGACTCCTGACGTTCCGCATACGGCGGCAACAGCCATGGAAGATTTGAGAAAACGTCTGCGATTCATGCCTGAGAAAGCGTCCTTCTGTTATGCCAATTGGTCGGCAACGCGACAAACAGATGCGTCGTGAATTTCGCCCACTCTAGACAAAAACGATTGATAATCCAATTGTTGGCGACAGAAAAAGCGTGAAAAAATTCTCTCCACCGAAGCGGACTGGATCCCTCCGCAGGTTTGCCCTGCGGAGGAAAGCGGGTTATTTGACGCTGACGTCGATACCCGGGAAGTATTTCGCCGCCAGACGGGTGATGGTGCCGTCAGCGCGAACTTTGTCGATTGCCGCATCGAGCTGTTTTTTGGTCGCCTCGTCGCCTTTGCGCAGGCCGTAGCCGATCCCGCTGCCGAGAATAGTATCGTCAGCCACCGGTTTGCCGATAAAGCCAAAGCCTTTGCCCTGCGGCTTGCTGAGGAAACCGGCCTGCCCGGCGGCAGACATCACCAGCGAAGCATCGATACGGCCGTTCAGCAGATCTGCCCACGCCATATTTTGATCTTTGTAGGACACCACCGTTACGCCATGCTTCTCCCAGTGCTCTTTGGCAAAGGTTTCCTGAATCGAACCTTGCAGCACGCCGATGGTTTTGCCTTTCAGCCCTTCCGGGGTGGTCTCCATGCCGCTATCGGCTTTACCGACCAGCTGCGAGGGGATGCGATAAATCGGCTGAGTAAAATCAATGCTTTTGCGTCGCTGTTCGGTGATATTCATCGCCGAGTTAATGGCGTCGAATTTCTTCGCCACCAGCCCCGGGATCAACGCATCAAACGAGGTCTCCACCCAGCTGCATTTTAGCTGAGCCGCCTTGCAAATGGCGTTTCCGAGGTCGATATCAAAACCTTCCAGCTCCCCTGCCGTATTGCGGCTTTCAAACGGCGGGTATTCCGCTTCCACGCCGTAGCGCAGTTCGCCGGCGGCAAACGCAGAGAAGGTACACATCATCCCCAAAGCAAGGGTAAGGGCTGTTATTTTCATCTTCATCGTGGGGCTCCTTAACGCGGCTTAACGTGACACAGTGCCTGCGCACCGGCCCGCAACGTGGCTTCATCTTTAGCAAAAGAGAGGCGAATCAGTTTGTTATCCGTACCATCCGTATAAAACGCCGACAGCGGGATCGTCGCCACGCCGTAGTCGGTTATCAGTCGCTTCACCATTTCGCTGTCGCTTTCGTCGCTGAAATGGCTGTAGTCCGCCAGCATGAAGAAAGAGCCGGCGCTCGGCAACAGACGGAACGGCGAGTCAGCCAGCAGCTGACGGAGTAAATCCCGCTTCTGCTGGTAGAACGGTGCCAGCGCAAGCCAGGACTGGGGATCGGTCATATGCTCAGCAAAGGCATATTGCATCGGCGTGTCGGCGGAGAACATCAGGAACTGGTGCACCTTGCAGATCTCATCCATCAGCGCCGCCGGCGCAACGCAATAGCCGACGCGCCAGCCGGTGACGTGGTAGGTCTTGCCGAACGATGAGATGATGACGCTGCGCTCAGCCAGCTGGGGATGGGTCGCCATCCCGTGGTGGTGTTCAGCGTCAAAAACCACGTGTTCATACACTTCGTCCGACAAAATCACGATATCGGTATTGCGCGTCAGCGCCGCCAGCTGGTCTAAATCAGCGCGGGAAAATACCTGGCCGCTGGGGTTATGCGGCGTATTGACAATAATCATCCGCGTGCGCGGGGTGATGGCGGCGCGGACTTCATCCCAGTTGACGCTAAAATCAGGCACCGTCAGCTTGATAGCCACCGGCGTCGCCCCCTGCAAGCGGACAATCGGCGCATAGCTGTCGAAAGAGGGTTCAAAGTAGATAACCTCATCGCCCGGATGCACCAGCCCACCGATAGCCGAGTAGATCCCCTGGCTGGCGCTGGCGGTAATCAGGACTTCGTGGTCGACGTCATAACGCGTGCCGTACAGGGCCGCAATCTTCCCGGCAATTCGCTCCTTCAGCGCTGGCAGGCCGGTCATCGGCGCATACTGGTTATGCCCCTCCTCCATCGCCCGCGTGACCCCGGCAACCAGCCGGGCATCGCAGGCAAAATTCGGCGCGCCCTGAGAAAGGTTGATGGCATTATGCTGAGCGGAAAGTTGACCGATCACGGTAAAAATTGTCGTGCCGACATCCGGCAGTTTGGAGCGCGTGGTCACCGGGGAACTGAGACTCATAGTTAATCCTTTCTCATTTTATTTGCATAACCATTCAATCCAATGCGCTACCCGGCGACAACCGAATTGTTGTCATAGTAGCCATGCATTTTGATCATGCCTTGAGAAAAGAGACGGCCAGCCAGGGCTGGCCGGACGAGAAAACTACTTGCGGGTTAAGGTGTTAAAGCTGGTCATCAGATTGCGGTAATCGGGAATATGGTTGGAAAACAGCGTCCCCAGCCCCTCAACATCATTGCGCCAGTCGCGATGCAGCTCACACGCGGCGCCAAACCATGACATTAACTGCACGCCGGCCTGTGACATGCGATCCCAGGCAGCATCGCGGGTCATCGGGTTAAAGGTGCCGGAGGCATCGGTGATCACGAAGACCTCATATCCCTCTTCAATCGCCGACAGCGCCGGAAACGCCACGCAGACCTCGGTCACCACCCCGGCGATAATCAGCTGCTTTTTCCCCGTGGCTTTCACCGCGTTTACAAAGTCTTCGTTATCCCAGGCATTGATATTCCCCGGACGAGCAATATAGGGCGCATCCGGGAACTGCGCTTTGAGTTCCGGCACCAGCGGGCCGTTGGGGCCGTTCTCAAAGCTGGTGGTCAGGATGGTCGGCAGACCAAAATATTTCGCCATATCCCCCAGCGCCAGCACGTTGTTCTTGAATTTATCCGGGTCGATGTCGCGAACCAGAGACAACAGTCCTGCCTGATGATCCACCAGCAGCACCGCCGCCTCGTTCTTATCCAGACGTACGTAGGGTTTTGCCATGATTGACTCCTCATTTAAACATCAGGTTATCCCGCCAGCCTTTCCGCGCCGGCAGAGGTTTACTGCACAGGTCAAATCATAGTTTACTGGCGGGCTGAGGATTAGCCGGCAAAAGTGGGACGCAGTGTCCCATTCGCTGAACAAAGCGGGCATACTGTCCATGATCAAAATGCATAGCTGGAGATGAGATGTCGCGAAGCGCCCTGCCTTTTCATGCCGTGGAAACCTTTCTGGTCACCGCCAGGCACCTTAATTTAACCCATGCCGCGCGCGAACTCTGCCTGACTCAGGGTGCCGTCAGCCGCCAGATTGCGGCGCTGGAAGCGTGGTTTGGTTTCCCGCTTTTTGCCCGCCACGCGCGCGGCCTGCATCTTTCGCCGCAGGGCAGCGCCCTCTACCCGGAGCTCCAGTCGGCGTTTGGCCGTCTGATCGCAGTGGCAGAACAGGCTCGTCAGCAGCAGACCGTGGTACGCCTGAAGGCGCCGACCTGCGCCATTCGCTGGCTGGTTCCCCGGCTGGTGGCTATCGAGCGGCGTCACCCGGAACTGCAAATCGCCCTGACCACCACCACGGAACATAGCGTCAACTTCAGGACCGAACCCTATGACGCCGCCATCGTCTTCGGGACTCACCACAGCGTCGGCGATCTGCTGTTTGAAGAGGCGCTGACGCCGGTCTGTAACGGTATCCTGACGGGGGACAACATGCTAAACGACGTCACGTTTTTGCACCCGACCCGGGATAAGACCGACTGGTCGCTATGGCTGGCGGCGTTCTCACCCGAGGCCCCGCTACTGATGCGTAAAAACCAGCACTTCGACACCATGGATCTGGCGATCACCGCGGCTATGCAGGGGCTGGGCGTCGCCATGGCTGACGCCACCCTGGTGGCTGAAGATGTCCGCGCCGGCCGCCTGGCGCGCCCTTTCACCCTAAGCGTAAAAACCGGCGCCAGCTACCGGCTGGTGGTCCGTAGCTCGCAGAGCAAAGCCGACGGTCTGGCGCGATTTCGAGAGGAGCTGGTTAATCCAGCGTAACGTGGTGGCGCATGACCCGGCGAAACAGCGCCAGCCGGGCGCGCATAAAGCGGTTTTCCAGCTTAAATCCGACCCGCTTATGCAGCCCGATGCGCAGCAGACGATCGCGCCCGCGCAGGCTGGCGGGCCAGCGTACCGCCCCCGGCAGTTCGCTACAGCGATGCCCGGCAAGGCGGGCGAAATTCGCCCAGTAATTGGCGACCTGGGCGGCAAACGCGCGGTCTTCCTCGTCGGCATAGGTGCGCACCGGCTCGGCCAGGGTGAGCGTGTCAAACACATAGGGCACTTCATCGCCGTGCCACGCCCCGTGCGGACAGGTTTCATCGGCGGCACGGGGAACATAGTCAAACCAGTAGCGCCAGCACGGCTGCCCTACCCGCTGCTGGGCCTGCATCACCACATAGCCCAGCGTGGTGAAGGCCATATCGCGGCACACTTCGCGTCCCAGATTCTCATCCCCCTTCACGCCGGGATAGAGCAGTTTGATCAGGCCGAGGCCAAACCGCCGCTCGCGGCGCAGTTTCTGGATCTGCCCGGCGATATCGACGCCGAATACCGCCATCACGCTGGCCTCGTCGCTGTTAGAGCCAACCATCACCGGCATCGGGTGCTGGCGGCCGGCAAAAAACGCCTCCAGCATCGGCTGCGGTAACACCGCATCGCCGACGATCGGTACCGGTCCGGTATTCAGCGGCGCGGTCAGCGACCAGAATGCCTCCGCGGGAATCGCCCGCAGCTGTGCGGCGCTGGCCTGTGGCAGCGAGAAGTGTTCCGCCAGCAAACGCCCTTTCTCCAGCGCGTTTTCTCGCGGCAGATCCGGCAGCGTATAGCCGCTCTGGATGATGGCCTTATGGAACAGTCCGCGGGATTTCGGCGATACCATTAGCGAGAGCACGCTGCGCGCCCCGGCCGATTCGCCAAACAGGGTGACGTTGGTGGCGTCGCCGCCAAAAGCGTGAATATTATCCTGCACCCATTGCAGCGCGGCAATTTGGTCAAGGAGGGCGAAATTATAGACTCGTTCGCCGTCTTCCCCTTCCAGCGCCGGATGGGCGAAGAACCCCAGATGCCCCAGCCGATAGTTGACGGTCACCACCACCACGTCGCGGGCCGCCAGCGCTTTACCATCGTAAGGGGGCAGGCTGCCGGCGCCAATGGTAAACCCGCCGCCGTGCAGCCAGACCATGACCGGCAGCGGCTGAGTGCGTCCGGCGGGTGCCCAGACGTTAAGGTAGAGACAATCTTCTGAGAAGCGACCGGGATCGCCGCCGCCCAGCTCGCGGCAGTACTCAATATCTTGCCAGCTGGCGGCGGAGAAGGTGTCGGCCTGGCGGACGCCCTGCCAGCGCGCGGGCGGTTGCGGCGCGCGCCAGCGGAGTTCGCCGACCGGCGGCGCCGCAAAGGGAATGCCGCGCCAGAGATGAATGCCCTGTTCAGTGATGCCGGATAACGTCCCCTGCCGGGTTTTGACCAGTGGGGTAGACGGGTTCTGCATGACCTGCTTCCTTTTACTGACTGTCGTCAATGATTCATGTCAGCAGAGTACCGGTTTCAGAGCAGACCGCAACGACGTTTACTGCGCTCCTCGGCCTGTTGATAGAGAGCAAACTCGTCCAGCACCGGGCAACCCAACGCCGTTTCAAAGGCGTCACGGCTGGCATTGCCATGGCTGCGGGCCTGAATGTCATTGCCAAGATTTGACTGGAAAATCCCTGCCGCGCTCACCGGTAAAAAATCTTCATAAATAATCGGTTGCGCCACCACCCAGCCGCGTTCGATTAACGGCTGCGGATCGTCGCCGGGGCCAAAGGCATGACGATGGGCTTCCCCGGCGGGGGTCAGGCGATAGCGGAACCACGCCAGCCCCTGCTGACGCAGCAGGAATTCGCTGTCCGGGAACTGGCTGAACACCTCCTGCAGATGGCGCTGATGGTGGAGGTTGTCTTTCCCGACGCCAGCTTCGTTCAGCAAGCGATCGTACAGCGCCCGGCCTTTCGGCGTCAGCGCAATCCCGCGTTGCTCTATCTCGCCAAAACGCGCGCTGTGGGTCCCCTGGTGCTCCCCGGCAAACACCACCGGTTCTTCGAGGGCCTTAAAACTGGTCTGGCGCAGCAGAATCGGCACCTCACGACGCGGCGGCCCTTCAATTAATGCCTTCGGTACCATCCCGCACTCCGGCATCAGCGCCTGAACCCGGTCGATATCCAGCGTGCGCGGCGTCAGGTGGTTGATATGGCAGCCGGGGAAGCAGACCACATCGGCAATCAGCCGGTGCTCATTATGCAGCGCATAATAGGTGTCTGCGTCCACCGTTGCGTGGCTGTGCCAGCGGAACGTCTCCAGCGCCTGGTGGACAAATTCCCGAGCCTGCGCCGGCGAAAAGTGGCCCTGCTCTTCGTGCACAGCGATGAGCTCACGACAGCGGGGAGTAAAAATATCGCGCCGGGCGAGGATCGCCGCCGCACGCTGGCGCAGCTCGACGTTGGCAATCAGTTCCAGACGCAGCAGCGAGGTAAAAATACGAAACGGATTGCGCGCCAGCGCCGCGTCATCAATCGGGCGAAACGCGGTAGAGTGCACCGGCACGCCGGCCTGCGACAGATCGTAATAGCTGACGGGGAACATCCCCATAATGGCAAACATACGCCGCAGCGTCGCCAGTTCTTCCGCCGTGCCAACGCGGATCGCGCCGTGGCGCTCGACGTTAAGTCGCGACAGCTCATCGGCATTCGCCAGTTGCTCATGCAGTTTAGGATTATGCTCCAGCACCGCCAGATTTACGTCCGCCACCAGCTCCAGTAACGTCCCGTACTGTGGAACTTCCTGCTGGTACATCGCCGACATTGCCTGCGAAAAGTTTTCCCGAATCTCATCAGCCGTGATGGTGTTCGCCATGATGCCTTACCTCCAGTGAATACTTCCTGGAGTGTAGAAAAGGCCCATGGCAACGGCGGGAAGAATTTACAAATTGTGATGCGGATAACCTGCCTCACTCCTCGGTGCCGTCCTGAGCATAACCGTGGGTTATGCAAAACGACCATTAATTTCACTTTAAATTAACAAAACATTTACACACACTGTTTCTGGCGATATGACAATAAAAAGCCCTCTACCGATAAAAACGGAGCCACTACCCTATGAATGATAAATGGTCACCGCGCGAGGTTGTGCATCGCGACTATAGCAGTCACCCGCCCGCCTTTGCGCCGGGCTACAAAACCAGCGTCCTGCGCTCACCGCGCAATGCACTGATCTCGCTACAGAATTCCCTGTCTGAAATTACCGGCCCGGTATTCGGTCACGACGATCTCGGGCCGCTGGATCATGACCTTATCCTTAATTACGCCAAAGAAGGTCTGCCTATTGGCGAGCGCATTATTGTCCACGGCTACGTGCGCGACGGCTTCGGCCGGCCGATGAAAAACACGCTGGTCGAGGTGTGGCAGGCCAACGCCGGCGGCCGCTATCGGCATAAAAAGGATCAGTATCTGGCGCCCATCGACCCCAATTTCGGCGGCTGCGGTCGGGTACTGACGGATGAAAACGGCTATTACTGCTTCCGCACCATTAAGCCAGGCCCCTATCCGTGGCGTAATCAGGTCAGCGACTGGCGCCCGGCACATATTCACTTTTCCCTCTCCGGAGAGGCGTGGGCGCAGCGCCTGATTACGCAAATGTATTTTGAGGGCGACCCGTTAATTAAACAGTGTCCGATCGTCAAAACCATTAATAACGACGATGCGGTTCGCACGCTGATTGCCGAACTCGACACCCATGCCGCCGTACCGCTGGATTGCCTCGCCTATCGCTTTGATCTTGTGCTGCGCGGCCATCGCGCCACGCTGTTTGAAAATCGTACCCAGGGGGCCGCCCGATGAAAGACTATTTAGCCGAAACCGCCTCGCAGACCGCCGGGCCCTATGTGCATATCGGCCTCGCCCCCGACGCCGCCGGTTTTCATATCTTTGAAAAGAATTTCGGCCCGCAGCTCACCACGCCGGACACCGAAGGTGAGCGCATTACTATCGAAGGCCGGGTAATCGATGGTTCCGGAACGCCGGTGCGAGATGTGCTGCTGGAGCTCTGGCAGGCCAACGCCGCCGGGCGCTATCACCACCCCGACGATCGTCAGCAGCACAAAAAAATCGATCCGACCTTTCGCGGCTGGGGCCGCAGCTGCTCGGACTTTTCCTCGGGCATCTGGCGCTTTGAGACCATCAAGCCGGGAGCCGTCGTCGGCCGCGATGGCCGGATGATGGCGCCGCACGTCAATTTGTGGGTGGTGGCGCGAGGCATCAATATTGGTCTCAACACGCGGATGTACTTTTGCGACGAGCAGGAGGCGAACCTGACCGATCCGGTGCTGAATCTGATTGAGTGGGAGGTGCGTCGCCAGACGTTGATTGCCCAACGCGAAGTGCGCGGCAATGAAATCGTCTACCGTTTTGATATTCACCTGCAGGGTGAGAACGAAACCGTCTTCTTTGATATCTGAGTGACTTTCCGCCTGATTTTGCCCCGACCCGGTTCGGGGCGTCTGTTTTTTCAGCAAAATAAAAAATTTGTAATACAAGAGAGTGAAATGTTAATAATATTTTGCTATCAGGTTATCAAATTTCAATAACTTCGCTTGTCACCCACAGCGCTCTGTTTTTAACATCAACTATGGAAAAAAATGGTCTTTTTAGTCAGCGCATTCGCTTGCGCCATCTACACACCTTCGTGGCCGTCGCTCAACAGGGAACGCTGGGGCGTGCGGCTGAAACACTCAATCTAAGCCAACCTGCCTTATCAAAAACGCTCAATGAGCTGGAGCAGTTGACCGGTACGCGACTGTTTGAACGCGGGCGGCTGGGCGCTCAGCTGACGCTGGTCGGCGAACAGTTTCTCACCCATGCGGTTAAGGTCCTCGACGCGCTGAATACGGCAGGCCAGGCGCTTAACCGCAAAGAGGGGCTGAATAACGATGTGGTACGCATCGGCGCACTCCCGACCGCCGCCTTAGGTATTTTGCCCACTGTCATCGGCCAGTTTCACAAGCAGCAAAAAGATATCACCCTGCAGGTGGCGACCATGAACAACACCATGCTGCTGGCGGGCTTAAAATCGGGAGAAATCGATATTGGGATCGGCCGCATGTCTGACCCGGAGCTGATGAGCGGCCTCAACTACGAGCTGCTGTTCCTCGAATCCCTGAAGCTGGTGGTGCGTCCCGGTCATCCGCTATTGCAGGAAACCGTAACCCTCAGCCGGGTGATGGAGTGGCCGGTCGTCGTCTCCCCTAAAGGCACCATTCCGCGGCAGAATGCGGAAACGCTGCTGCAAAGTCAGGGGTGTAAAATCCCCGCCGGCTGTATCGAAACCCTCTCCGCGTCGCTCTCGCGTCAGCTGACCGTGGATTATGACTACATCTGGTTCGTCCCTTCCGGCGCGGTCAAAGACGACCTGCGCCGCGGGCTGCTGACCGCTCTGCCGGTGCCCACCCAGGGGGCGGGCGAACCGATCGGCATTTTGACGCGCGTCGATGCCACATTCTCCTCCGGCGCACAAACTTTACTCAGCGCCATTCGCAAATCCATGCCGGCATAATGAACGCCGGAGAGGGCATCTGATACCCTCTCCGGCATTTGTCGCAGTTAGGTATTCCGTGCCAGAAACCGCCGTGCGGTACCCTGTCCGCGGTGGATCTGAAGAGCGGTAAACGGGTGCGGCAGATGCCGATAGGCACCGTAGTACCTTTATCATCAACGCCGGCGGTGCTCATCAGTCTCCGGATCGCGGCGATGACCTCATCGCCTGCGCGTTACCGGAACAGAAGTAAGCATCAGGTCCCCGGACGGGGTACTGATGACTGGCAACACATGCGCTTCTGCAATTTGCCCGGCGGCGCTACGCTTGCACGGGCCTACAGGAACAGCGCTTGCACGGGCCTGCCGCGAACAACGCTTACGCGGACTACCGGAACAGCGCTTTTGTAGGTCGGGTCAGGCGTCAGCCGCCACCCGACGCGGGGGCGTCGCGAACCGCCGCGATGGCTGAGCGGGTATGAAAATCTGCGGCAGAGTCATCTCTGTTTAGCAATAACCCGGGCATGCCCGGGTTATGTTTGGTCTGAAAATCAATTCTCGCCGAAATGAATGACGGTACGAATTGATTTCCCTTCATGCATCAAATCAAAAGCCTCGTTAATCTGCTCCAGCGGCAGGCGGTGGGTGATAAACGGATCGAGGTCGATTTTACCGGCCATCGCGTCTTCAACCATACCCGGCAGCTGGGTGCGCCCTTTCACCCCGCCGAATGCCGAACCGCGCCATACGCGCCCGGTCACCAGCTGGAACGGACGGGTTTTGATCTCCTGGCCCGCACCGGCAACGCCGATAATCACGCTCTCACCCCAGCCTTTATGGCAGCACTCAAGCGCCGCACGCATCACGTTCACGTTGCCGATACATTCGAAGCTGAAGTCCACGCCGCCATCGGTGAGCTCAACGATCACATCCTGAACCGGCTTATCATAATCCTTCGGGTTGATAAAATCGGTCGCCCCCATCTCTTTGGCGAGGGTGAATTTTTCCGGGTTGGTATCCACCGCCAGAATGCGCCCGGCTTTCGCCTGCACCGCCCCCTGGATGACCGCCAGACCAATCCCGCCGAGGCCAAAGACCGCCACGGTATCGCCCTCTTTAACTTTCGCGGTGTTGTGAACGGCGCCGATACCGGTGGTCACGCCGCAGCCCAGCAGACAAACTTTATCCAGCGGCGCCTGCGGGTTCACCTTCGCCAGTGAAATTTCGGCGACCACGGTGTATTCGCTGAAGGTGCTGGTGCCCATGTAGTGGTACACCGGCTCGCCGTTATAGGAAAAACGGGTGGTGCCATCCGGCATCAGGCCTTTCCCCTGGGTGGCACGTACCGCCTGGCAGAGGTTAGTTTTACCGGATTTACAGAATTTGCACTCGCGGCACTCTGCGGTATACAGCGGGATAACGTGATCGCCAGGCTGCAGGCTGGTGACGCCTTCGCCAACTTCGACCACGATACCGCCACCTTCGTGACCCAGCACGGCCGGGAACACCCCTTCCGGATCGTCACCGGAGAGCGTAAACGCATCGGTATGACAGACGCCGGTGTGGGTAATTTTGACCAGCACTTCACCTTTTTTCGGCGGAGCAACGTCAATTTCAACAATCTTCAGCGGCTGGCCTGGGCCAAACGCGACAGCTGCACGTGATTTCATAACCGTCTCTTCCTTCGTGATGATTTATTTTAAATAGGATCGTAGCAGATGACCGACTTCCGCCATTCTGGCCGCTCGCTGATCCGGGGTCGTTTCGCCGCTGACCAGCTCGTCCTGGAGGTGGATTTCCACCATTTCGCCCATCAGGCCGTTGGTCGCCCCGCGGATGGAGGCAATCTGCTGCAGAATCGACATGCAGGATTCGCCGGACTCCAGCGCCCTTTCCAGGGCTTCAACCTGCCCGCGAATGCGACGTACGCGGCTGAGCGCGCGTTTTTTGTCTTCAGGTGAATGTGGCACGATGACGCCCTCAATATTGTATAGGGGGGTATACTATATTTTATTAAGCAAAGTGGCAAACTAAAACGCCGCTTTAAACCGTAGCACAGCGGCGAGCCGTTGAGGTTAGTTGAGCCGGAGCACCATCTCCACGCAGCGTAAATCCGCCTTCGCCAGCTTAGACGGCAGCAGCTTTTCGCGCACGGCGACAAAACCATGGCGCAGATAAAAACCGGCCGCATTCGGCGTCGCTTCCAGCGTCAGGCGCCGGAGATTCCGCCGCCGCGCTTCGGCGATGATGGTCGTCAAAATCATTCCGGCGCAGCCTTTTCCGCCCCATGCGGGCAAGGTAAAGATGGCTTCCACGCTGGCCGCGCGCAGATCAAGATAGCCGGTCGCCACCGGGCGCCCACCCTCTTCCTCAACGACAAAAAAGGGGTTGTCGCGCACCGCATGGCGATACCCTTCCGGCATCGTATCCGGCGTCCAGGCCTCGAGGACCGCGGCTGCGTAGCTTTCACGACAGCCGTTGCGAATGGCCTGATTGCGGATGATCCATAGCGCAGGTGCCTCATCCGGCACGGCAAGTCTGACCTTCATGTCGGGCTCCTTTTTCCTCAGTCCGTCTCAGATCTACCACAGCCGGCGGCGAAAAGAATAAAAAAACCCCGCTTGGCAGCGGGGTCAGGGGGGCGAGGTGATTAGCGCTTACGCGGCATCATCCGCAGCAGCGTATTATCTTTCCACAGATAGTGGTGCAGCAGCGCGGCCAGCGCGTGCGCGCCAATGATAAAGTAGCCGGTATTCGCCAGCAGGCTATGTACGCCCTTCAGCGTATCCACCAGCTCGAACTGACTTTGCGCCGCAAACGGCATGGTCAGGCCGAAGGCAAACCACGGATTACCACGGTAATACATCATCACCAGACCGACGATCGGCTGGGCGATAAACAGCAGATAGATAATCAGATGCCCCAGATGGGCAAAACCGGTCATCATCGGCGACGGTTTCGGTACAATCGGCGGCGCCGGGTACTTCAGGCGGACCAGCAGGCGCGCGACCATCAACACAAGGATGGCCACCCCGCAGGAAACGTGAATCATATTAATGACCGGACGGTCGCTGCGGGGGAAAAAACCGCGAAGTTCCATGGTGGCATAGGCGCCAACCACCAATAAAAAGACCAGCCAGTGGATACCTGTTTGCAGGCCAGTGTATTTATCGCGCATGGTAAACCCTTAACAAAACTGTGATGCCGACAACATAACGACCTTTCCTGAGAAATTCATTAACTTTTACGTACTTATAAGAAACAATTGCCGGTAAGCATCTATTTTCAACAAAAGCAATGAGTTACTCGTGTTGCCCGTGGCCTGTGCAAGGTCCTTTGCCGCCATTCAACCGCGCCAAAACCGGCTCCCGCTCCCGCTGTTATCGCCAAATCTCCCCCATGAATAGCGCCGCGCTCTTTTACTTTATTCCGCAACATATTGATGTACCGACGGATTTATCCTTTTCAGGTCATGTTCTTGCCGCAGCCCTGCCCCTTTGACGTGACAACGTCACACATCACGTCACCGTCCGGCTGCTGATGTTACGGTTTTTGCTTGCGATGACGACAGATTGCGATAACGGTCCGCACGGCGGCAATCGAGGAGATGAAAAACAATGCATTAAGCAAAACCGGCTGCAGAGAAGATCCCTACAGGATGGGGGCACACATTAAACAGATTAAATTTTAGCCATACGTGGTACACTGGCGCACATTCATTGAAAGGTTAATCATCATGTCTTTTCTCGATTACGCAATGAAGTTCATCGGTAGCGCATCCACGTCCACCATCACCTGTCCCGTCTGTGGCTTATCATCAACCCAGTCCACCTCTAAGATTCGCTTAAAACAGGCCATGCTGTGCCCCGGATGCAAGGCCATTTTTGTCTCGACACGCTAGCCAGCGTCTTACGCCGACCCACTTATACCCCGTGTTCTATACTGAATAAAGACCGGCAGCTGTTAAATCCCTGATGCCTCACGCCCATCCTGAGAGAACGTTTCTGAACTGATTTCGCAACTGCTCCTGCGCGTTAATGTCGCATCAGAGCAACGCTATGAAAATGAATCCCCGAGCATGGTTTAGCCGCGCTCACCCCTTTACGAAAATCCCTGGACGGGCGCCATTCCCGGCCAACGACCCGAGCGGTGAAAATAGTCTGCGGCCAGAGCTGTTTTCGGCCCTCCAGATGGAACGTTACGGCCAAAAACTGGCGCATACACATAAGCTGTCGCCGGACAAACTGCCTTACTATCTTCTCAAACGGCTTGGCGATAACGAGGCCGTGATCACCCATAACTGTTATGCGCTCAATGCCGGGAAAAAATCGAGTATTATGCCCGCAGGCGAGTGGCTTCTTGATAATTATTACCTGATTGAGGAGCAGATTCGTATTGTCCGCCAGCACCTGCCGAAAAGCTTTGGCAAAGGTCTCCCCGCCCTGATATCGCCACACCAGTGCCCGCGTATTTACGATATCGCCTCTGAAGCGATTGCCCACGGGGACGGACGCTGGGACGTAGCCAGCCTCACCAGTTATATCGCCGCCTATCAGCAGGTGACGCCGCTGACTTTAGGCGAGGTCTGGGCTTTACCTGGCATGCTGCGTCTGTCGCTGATCGAAAACCTGCGTCGTGTCAGTATCGAAGTGGTAAAAGCCCAGCAAGAGCGCAGCCTGGCGGACACATGGCTCACGCGGATTTTCGAATGTGCGGAGAATACGCCCGCCGATTTAATCATGGTGGTTGCCGACATGGCGCGCGCGCGACCGCCGCTCAGCAGCGCGTTTGTCGCGGAACTGGTACGTCGCCTGCAGGGGCATGGCAATGCGCTGGCGCTGCCGTTGACCTGGGTGGACCAACGTCTTGCTGAACAGGGCGTGACGACCGAGGTTCTCATTCACCGCTTCAATCAACAGCTTGCCGCCAGCCAGCTTTCTGT
The DNA here is from genome assembly GCF_000735435.1 of Klebsiella planticola ATCC 33531. GTDB lineage: Bacteria > Pseudomonadota > Gammaproteobacteria > Enterobacterales > Enterobacteriaceae > Klebsiella > Klebsiella planticola. The sequence continues at coordinate 36,756 of NZ_JMPP01000045.1, forward strand.
CAGCAACAGCATCGCGGGTTTACGTTTGCTGAGCGAAACAAACTGGGCCGATTTTGCCGAGACGATCAGCGTCGTGGAGCAGACATTGCGTCTTGACCCAGCCGATACCTATTCCCGGATGCACTTTGATACCCGGGATCATTACCGCCATGTCATCGAGATTCTGGCCAGAGACAGTCGGTTCAGCGAGCCCGAAGTCGCCAGGCGGGTGCTGGCGCTTTCTCAGGAAAACGCGCCCGCCACGCCGGGACATCATGTGGGTTATTATCTGGCAGGTGAAGGCCGCGAACAGCTGGAAGTGCAACTCTGCGCTGACACTCCAGGACTTATCCGGCTGCGGCACAGTTTCAACAAAATCCCCTTGTTGTCATGGCTCGGCAGTCTCAGTTTGTTAACGACGGCCGTAACGGCCGGAATCCTGCACGCCACTGCGCAACAGGGAATGGGCTGGATACTGATCCTTTTGGCGGTGCCGCTGATTGTGGCGGTGAGCCAGTTAATCAGCGATCTGCTCAGCGAAGCGACCACCCGTTTTCGCACTCCCCGGCCTTTGCCACGAATGGATTTTTCCGCGGGAATTCCCGCTGACTGTGCGACGATGGTGGTTATTCCCTGTATGCTGACCAGCCACGCAAGCATCAGTCAGCTCCTCACCAGTCTTGAAGTGTGCTGGCTGGGCAATCAGAATGAATACCTCCGCTTCGCTCTTCTCACTGATTTTGCTGATTCAACGGTTGAAAATCCGCCGGAAAACGCCCTGCTGCTCAGGCAGGCCATCACGGAAACAGAGGCGCTTAACCGACGCTATCCCGGCAACCGCCCACGCTTTTATCTTCTGCACCGTCAGCCTGAATGGATCCCGGCACAGGAAACATGGATGGGTCATGAACGTAAGCGGGGAAAACTGGCATTGTTGAACCACTGGTTGCGCCACCCGGCAAACCAGTTTTCCAGTGTCGCCGGGCTGCCTGCGCACCAGCTGCCGGGCCCGATTAAATATGTCATCACCCTGGACAGCGATACGCTTTTGCCACGCGACACCGCGCATAAACTGGTCGCAACCATGGCGCACCCGCTCAACCAGCCAGTGTATGATCCGCTGCGACAGAGGGTCGTCAAAGGGTATGGTATTTTACAGCCGGGACTGGCAGAGGAGATGCCGCGTAACGGACAGGGGCGCTATGCTGCCCTACGCAGCAGCGTACCGGGTAATAATCCCTATTCGATGATGTCTTCGGATATCTATCAGGATCTCTTCGGCGAAGGGTCGTTCGTTGGTAAAGGGATTTATGACGTCGATATCTTTGTCCAGGCCACAGCCAACGCCTGCCCGGAAAATCTGGTTCTCAGCCATGATTTACTCGAAGGGTGCTATGCCCGCTCCGGGCTACTCAGTGAAGTCTTACTCTACGAACAATACCCAAACAACTATCTATCAGACGTTGCGCGCCGTACGCGCTGGATCCGTGGCGACTGGCAGCTGCTTAACTGGCTCAGCCCGTACGTCAGAAAAGCGGATGGAACGCGGGATAAAAATCCGTTATCTCCGCTCTCCTGGTGGAAGTTATTTGATAATTTACGCCGCAGCCTGGTCGCCCCGTCGTTACTGGTACTTCTTTTTTGTTCCCTGCTCTGGGTTCCCAACCCGCTCTACTGGCTTGGCGCGCTGACGCTGGTGTGGTTATTGCCGGCGGCTCTGAGTATCCTTCACGACCTTCTTCATAAACCCCCTCGTCGCCCGTTGCGGCTACATCTTCCGCTGGTCGCCGCCGGCGCGCTGAAGCGGCTCTCCCGGATCGCACTCAATTTTGTTCTCCTGCCGCACGAGGCCGGATATTCATGCTATGCCATTACGGTGACGCTCTGGCGTCTTGCTATCAGTCAGCGCAATCTCATCCAGTGGGCCAGCCACGCGCCGGACAGCCAGCGGTCCCACCTTTCGGTGCTGCGTTTTTATCGGGCGATGTGGCTTAATGTGGTCTCCGGGGTCGCCCTGGCGATGATGACGTATCATTTTGCCCCACCGCTGCTGGCTATCGCCCTGCCCGTTGCAATGCTGTGGTGTCTGGCGCCGCTACTGATGAGCGGGTTAAGCCGCCAGCCTGTGCGTAAGACGATAGCACTGAATCCGGACCAGAAGCAGCTGCTGCGTCAGACGAGCCGCGAAATCTGGGCCTTCTTTGAGACCTTTGCCACGGCAAAAGAAAACTGGCTTCCCCCGGATAATTATCAGGAAATACCGCAGCCCACCGTCGCACATCGCACCTCCCCCACCAATATCGGGCTCTCCCTGATGGCCAACCTGACCGCCTGGGATTTTGGCTACCTGCCCGGGGGCGAGGTGTTGCAACGCGTGACGCTGACGCTCGACTCGCTGGATAAAATGGAACACTTCCGCGGCCACCTCTTTAACTGGTATGACACCCGCACGCTCGCCCCGCTCAACCCACGCTATGTCTCAAGCGTTGACAGCGGCAATATGGCGGGTCATTTACTGACATTACGCGAAGGCCTGTCCGCGATGCGTTATCAGCCGGTGTTGAACAGCGAGCAGCTGCTGGCCGGGCTGAACGACACGTTGATTATTCTGGAAAAATACTGGGGGCAAAACGCGCCAACCGGCCTGCGACTGCTGCGCAAGCACTGTCTGAATGCGGTGTCGTTGCCTGCGGGCCAGCTGTTCGGCGAACTGAAGAAAATGCGCGCCCAATGTAACCATCTGACGACGCAGTGTGCTCAGGAAAACCCGCGGGTGGTGCGCTGGACAGCGCATCTTGAACATCAGCTGGTGCAACTGTGCCATGAATGGTCGCATCTACTGGGCTGGTTACCCCAGACGTATAATGAACCGCAGCTACCGACGCTGAGCTGGCTCGCCAGCGCGAGCTATAGCGGCGAAGGAACGCCTCCGGCATCGGTTACGGCGCTGGCCCGCATGCGGCTGAAGATTCTCACTGAACTTGAACAGCGGTTGAACGATCATGCGAGAATGGATTTTGCCTTTCTGTACAGCGAAGCGACCTGTCTGCTCAGCGTCGGCTATAACTGTGATACCAATACTGCGGATAAAAGCCATTACGATCTGCTGCCCTCTGAAATCCGCCTGACCAGTTTTCTCGCCATCGCGACGAATCAGTTACCGTTAAAAAGCTGGTATGCCCTGGGGCGGCTGTTCACCACCATTGATCATGACACCGCGCTGATGTCATGGAGCGGTTCGATGTTTGAATACCTGATGCCGAATCTGGTGATGCCCACCTGGCCCGGCTGCCTGCTGGATGAAATGAGCCAGTCAGCGGTGAAACGTCAGATACACTGGGGCAAAGAGCGTGGCGTGCCATGGGGGGTCTCGGAGTCCGGCTATCATGCTTTTGATGTTCAGCACAATTATCAGTACCAGGCATTTGGCGTACCGGGCCTCGGTCTGCGGCGAGGACTGGCCGACGATATGGTGATCGCCCCGTACGCCACGCTGCTGGCACTGATGGTCTCCCCGTACAAGGCCTGCGACAATTTGCTCAGCCTGGAAAAAAACGGCGCGCGCGGCGAATACGGTTTTTATGAGGCGCTGGACTATACCCCCTCCCGCCTCGCGACCGGGCAACTGTATGCTGTCGTCCAGTCCTGGATGGCGCATCATCAGGGGATGGCATTTCAGGCGCTGGCTCACGTGCTGCTTAACGCCCCGATGACCGAGCGATTCATGTCCAGTACCGCCTTCCGCTCGGCGAGCCTGTTGCTGCAGGAACGCGTCCCGGATGCGGTCGATCTCTACAGCCCGCGCCGTCATTTCGAATCCCATGAAGGGAGAGTCAAACCGGTTCGCTATGAACCGCGTATTTTCAGCGGAGCAGATACCCCGGTCCCTGAAGTGCAGCTGTTGTCCAACGGCCATTACCATCTGATGCTGACCCCAGGCGGCGGCGGTTACAGCCGCTGGAACAATCTTGCCCTCACGCGCTGGCGCAGCGATACGACCCGCGATAACTGGGGAGCATTCTGCTATATCCGCGATTCGCAAACGGAGGAAGTCTGGAGCAACACCTGGCATCCCATCGGCACAGATGCCGATAGCGGCGACGAAGCGATCTTTACCGATGCCGGCGCTGAGTTCCGGCGGACTTTCGGTTCGCTGAGCGTCAGAACTCAGATTGTGGTCTCCCCGGAAGATGACATTGAACTGCGGCGGCTCACCCTGGTACACAGAGGACGGCTGCCCCGTGACCTTGAACTGACGACCTATTGCGAAGTGGTGCTGGCGCCCGACGCCAGCGATCGGGCGCATCCGGCATTCAGCAATTTGTTCATTCAGACGGAGATTAACCCCGATCGTGAGGCGATCCTCTGTCATCGCCGCCCGCGCTCGCCGGATGAACAAACCCCCTGCATGCTGCACATGGTGGTCGTGCATGGTAACAGCAGTAAAAGTATCTCGTTTGAAACGGACAGAGCCCGGTTTCTGGGTCGCGGCAGAACCCCTTCAGATGCGCAGACAGCCGGGAAAAATGGCGCGCTCAGCAACACCTCTGGGGCGGTACTGGATCCGATACTGGCGATACGCCACGCGATTACGCTGCTGCCGGGACAACCGGTTACGATTGATATCGTCTATGGCATCGGCGAAAGCCGCCAGCAAAGTCTGGCGTTACTGGAAAAATATCGGGATCACCCCATCGCTGACCGTATCTTTGAGCTGGCGTGGTCCCATAGCCTGGTGGTATTACGCCAGATGAATGCCAGTGAAGATGATGCCACGCTGTTTAACCGTCTCGCCAGTGCGGTGCTTTATCCCTGTCAGGAACTGCGGGCCGACGGCCAGATTATCAGCCGTAACCGACGAGGCCAGTCCGGCCTGTGGGGTTGGGCTATATCTGGCGATCTGCCGATAGTGCTGCTCAGCATCACCAGCGAAGAGAGCATCGCCTCGGTCACTACCCTTGTGCAGGCGCACCGATACTGGCGGCAGAAAGGACTGGAGGTCGACCTTGTGATCCTCAATGAGAGTCCCGGCGGCTATCAACAGATACTGCAAAACCAGATTATGGATTTGATTTATGCCCGCTCTGGAGCCAGCCTGCTGGATCAGTCGGGCGGCATTTTTGTCCGCAATGGCGAACATCTCTCCGCCGAAGATAAGCAGCTTCTGATGAGCGTGGCCTGTTTGTATCTTGATGATCGCGCCGGCGGACTCAGTGAACAGCTTAACCAGCGCATTCATACGTTAACCCCGCCGACCAGGCGATTCATTGCGCACGCGGCGGCACAGAGAAACCAACATGTCGACTGGACACCGGATAGCGGTAAGTTACGCCACTTCAACGGCTACGGAGGCTTTTCAGAGGACGGGCGGGAGTATCAGATTGTCCTCAGCGAAAACCAGCCGACGCCAGCGCCCTGGTCAAATGTCCTGGCTAATCCCGGTTTTGGCAGCGTTATCTCGGAGGCGGGACAAGCCTACAGCTGGTATGAGAATGCGCATGAGTACCGGTTGACGCCGTGGGAAAACGATCCGGTAAGCGATCGCAGCGGCGAAGCCTTTTATCTGCGCGATGAAGAGAGCGGCGCATGCTGGTCGCCGACGGTATTGCCGGTGCGCGGACACGGTGATTATCTCACCCGCCACGGGTTTGGCTACAGCGTGTTTTCCCATCGTGAAAGCGGGATAGACAGTGAACTGACGGTACTGGTCGCCGAACAGGCGGCGGTTAAACTGGCGATCCTGACGCTCAGTAATAACTCGGGGCGAACACGGAAACTGTCGGTCACCGGCTATGCTGAATGGACGCTCGGAGATTTACGCACCCGCACCGCCTCCCATATCGTGACGTATCCCGTCACCCTTTCCGCGGGTTGCGGGGTGCTGGCCAATAATTTTTACGCTGCTAACGGCGGCGAGCGCACGGCATTCTTTGCCGTCAGCGGTTCTTACTGCTCGCTGACGGGCGACCGCCGCGAGTTTATTGGGCGCAATGGCTCATTGCAAAATCCGCAGGCGATGGCACTGCGCAGGCTCTCGGGGAAAACAGGCGCCGGCCTGGATCCCTGCGCCGCAGTACAATCCGCGGCAACCTTAATTGATGGCGATCAGCGGACCTTTATCTTCGTCCTTGGCGCGGAAGAAAACCATAGCCGCGCTCAGGAGACGCTTGCCCGCTATCTCAATGAAGATACCGTCCGCCAGGAACTGAATAATGTTCACCGCTACTGGCATAACGCGCTCGATAAAATCGTGGTGACGACCCCGGATACCACCGTGAATTTACTGGTCAACGGCTGGCTGCTGTATCAGACGATGGCCTGTCGCCTGATGGCGCGTAGCGGATACTATCAATCCGGCGGCGCATTTGGTTTTCGCGATCAGCTGCAGGATACACTGGCTCTCAGCCACGCCGCCCCGGAAAAAATGCGCGAACAAATTGTACTCTGCGCCTCCCGGCAGTTTATTGAAGGAGATGTGCAGCACTGGTGGCATCCCCCGCACGGTAACGGCGTACGGACACGTTGTTCTGATGACTACCTCTGGCTGCCGTTTGCCGTCTGTCACTATGTCGAAACGGTCGGTGACCCAGAAATACTGGACCTGAATATCCCTTATCTGCAGGGGCGTCCGCTCTCCGCTGGCGAAGAGTCGGTTTACGATACCCCGGTCCAGAGCAGTAGCGAAGAGACGCTCTGGTTACACTGCGTCAAAGCCATTGAGCACGGATTACAGTCCGGACCGCACGGTCTCCCGCTAATGGGCGCGGGTGACTGGAATGACGGGATGAACCGGGTTGGCATTGAGGGTAAAGGTGAAAGCGTCTGGCTGGGCTTCTTCCTGTACGATATTTTACAACGCTTCGCTTCACTTGCCGATCGGCGCCAGGATGACGCAGTCGCGTCCCTGTGTCGTCGCGAGGCGCTGCGTTTGCAAAACAATCTCGAAGCCTCCGCCTGGGACGGCGAATGGTACCGGCGAGGATATTTTGACGATGGGACTCCCCTCGGGTCAAAAGCTTCGCAGGACTGCCGAATTGATGCGATTGCCCAGAGCTGGTCGGTGCTCTCCGGCGCGGTCAGCCGGACGCGCAGCGAGCTGGCGATGCAGGCGCTGGATAAGTACCTGGTGGATAACGAGGGCGGATTAATAAAACTATTAACCCCGCCGTTCGACGGCCACGGCCCTAATCCGGGCTATATCCAGGGCTATCTGCCCGGCGTGCGGGAAAACGGCGGGCAGTATACTCACGGCGCCATCTGGGCGGTCATGGCGTTTGCCCGCATGGGGAACGCGGAACGCGCGTGGCAGCTATGGTCGATGATCAATCCGATAAACCACGCGCTGGATGCCGATGGCGTGGAAAAATATATGGCGGAGCCCTATGTGATGAGTGCGGATGTCTACAGTGTCGCCCCGCATAGCGGCCGGGCCGGGTGGAGCTGGTATACCGGTTCAGCGGGCTGGGCATATCGTCTGCTGACAGAGGAGCTGCTGGGAATAAAACGCGGCGCGACGTCCTTCACCGTTCACCCGCTGCTGCCGGCCAGCTGGCCCTCTTTTGCCCTGACTTATCAATACCGCGATAGTCAGTATCGCATTACCGTCTCACGTGGCGACGGGCAATACCAGGCCACCCTGGATGGCCTGCTCCTCGCCGACGATACCATTCCGCTGCTGGATGACGGACAGCCCCATAGCCTCGATATCATTCAGAACTGATGGCAAACAACCCGCGCATTAACGCCAGTCGTTAATGCGCGAATTATTTTGGCCAATATTCATTGGCGCGCTGCATCGAGAAATTATCCAAATTTTATTTGGCTTAGCTATTTGGCTTAGCCGGTTAACTGCGGTGAGACAATATGATTTCGTTATCAATTTCTCCCCGCCGCGTGCAATTGCGCGAGGATCCATTAACGGCTCGTCTTTAGCCTCTTCAGCGCAGAAATATAATAAAAAGAATAACCGTCAAGAAAGGCGTATAATAAATAACACACCCCTCAGAGAATAAATTTATGTCTTACACCAGTGGAATCAGACAGTTCAAAGAAAGACCTGTCCATGTCACTTGCCCCGCCTGTTCCTGCATAGCAGACCAGAAGGCCGGTAAATTACGCAAAGATGCGATTCTGCACTGCCCGCAATGCGGATTACACTTCCGACCCTCAGAATGCTGGTGTATTGGCGGCTGAGCAGCAAGTCAATCTCAACCCTTTAAAAACAGCAACATACCTGTTTTACCACGGCGATAAAGGAAAGGCTTATGAAAACCAGAAAAGATATTTTTATTGAAGGCGATATTCTTGCCAGCCGTCATCCTGGAGAAGCGAACCAGCCTTTCTGCATCCATAGGGTAAGGTTTAGCAATGGTAAATATGCGATTATTCGGGCAGCAACAGGGCGATGCTTCATTCCCGGAGAAATGATCCAACGACAGGGTAACGAATGGTTTTACAACCATGTAAAAATTCGTTTGCTCGGCTTTGAATATCTTGATGAAAAAGAATCCGCCAGACAATTTATTGAGTGTTTTTGATATTCATGAACGCGCTATCAGAAATAACATCTGCGCTGTAAACTCACGTCATTAAACCGACGCTGCGTCCGGCGTTTTTGCCACCCGGTTCACCCGGCGCCCTGGCCTGCCAGTGTGCATAAACCGTTTGAAGCACCTTAACGCGTTGGTGGAAAGGATGAGTCCTGCTTGTCGCGCTGATTTATGTCCGAGGCGCAACGGGCGGCGAAGGCCATCAGCAGATTTTTCTTCCGGTCGCATGGTGAGTATAATTCGCCCTCTACATTCACCGATCGCTGCTGGCTAATGGTATGAATCTCAATCGCTTCTGTTATTTACTCCTCGTTTGCGCGGCGACCGCGAGCCTGTTGACTCCGCATCCTTATGTTACGTGGTTCCTGCTCGTCAGCGTACTGACGCTGGTGATTTACGGCATGGATAAAATGGCGGCGCGCAAGGCCTGGCGTCGGGTGCCGGAATCGACCTTGCTGGTCTTCGGGTTTGTCGGCGGATGGCCTGGTGCGATTGTCGGTCAACAGATCTTCCGCCATAAAACGCAAAAACAGCCCTTTAAAACCTACTTCATCATCAGCGTGATAGTGAGTATTCTCGCGACGCTGGCGGTTTATCAGTTCTCTTCGCACTCTGCTTCGACCGTTTCCCGTTCGCTTTTCCCCAACGCGAATATCTCGCCTTCAGATATTGCCCGTAATGTCAGGCAGTAAGGATTCGATGGCGCTGATAATGCTTCTGACCCTCTGGGGGATAAAGCGGGCGTCGGGATAGACGGCGTAGAGGAAGCGGTCAGGTAAGCGCCACGCGGGTAACACCGGTACCAGCCTGCCGGATTGCACCGCCCTGACCGCAAGCGGGAGCTGCATACCGCCGATACCGAGGCCGGATTCAATCGCCTGGCGCAGAGCCTCACTGGTATTGGCCCGGAAAACGGTATTCACCTTCACATCGAGAGCATCCTGACCCGAAATCAAGCGGAGCGGTGCTTCCAGCGGGATAGCGCTGAAGCGCACGTGCGGATGCATCGCCAGCTCGCTGACGGAGTGCAGCGGTGTAAAATCAGGTGCCGCAAAGAGCGCCGTTTCAATACGCGCCAGCACGCGCGCCGCGTGCGTTTGCGGTGGCTCATGGCTCAGCCGCAGCGCGACATCGACCCCTTCAGTAACCAGATCGGCGATGCGGTCATCCAGTGACAGCATCAGATGCAAGCCGGGATTCCTTTTCTGCAGCGCCAGCAGGTGGGGCATAAAAATCTGCCCCAGACCGCTCGGCAACTGCACATGTACCCGGCCCTGAAACTGATGATCGGCAGGGTTCAACCGCCTTTCCGCTTCCCGCATGGCCTCGAGCAAAAGCTGCATATCACGCCGGTAGCTTTCCCCCTGTTCAGTCAGCGCCATCACCCGCGTAGTACGATGCAGCAATACCACGCCGAGCTCCTCTTCAAGCGCCGCAATCTGTTGACTGACGGCAGATTGCTTCATCCCGCTCTGGCGAGCGGCCGCAGAAAAAGAACCCGCCTCGGCGACGCGTAAAAAAGTGGCTATCGCATTAAGCTTATTATTCATTTAATGATTCTGCTTATAAGTGCCATCAGTTTCAGGGGATATGTGTGAAAAAAATAATATATCACACTGTTTCTGTCACCTTCCCTGGAGAAACATGATGAATAAGATACAGCAACAGAAAGTCGCGCTGGTCGCCGGCGCCAGCGGTATTATCGGCAGCCAGCTTGTCAAAACGCTTCTGCGTAATGGCTGGGAGGTCATCGGACTGAGCCGCCATGCCCTCTCCCACCCTGACGGCATTCCGCTGGTCGAGGTTGATTTACTCGATGCCGAGGACAGCGCGCGGGCGCTGCGGCCCCTTAGCAATATCACCCATATTTTTTACAGCGCCTGGGTGAATGCCGCAAACTGGACGGAGATGGTTGCCCCGAACGTTACCATGCTGCGTAATCTGGTCAGTCAAATCGAGGACCGGGCTCCGCTGCAAACGGTCAGTCTGATGCAAGGATACAAGGTCTATGGCGCGCATCTTGGGCCGTTCAAAACCCCGGCGCGTGAAAGCGATCCTGGCGTCCCGGGCGCTGAATTTAACGCCGCCCAGCTCACGTG
>NZ_JMPP01000046.1 GCF_000735435.1 Klebsiella planticola ATCC 33531
GAAAAACGTGGCACTGGAATGCCATCCGCCCTGGCGTAGTGGGTAGCGCGGTGGCGGGCAATACCATGAATCTCGCCCTGAGCATCGCCCTGTACGCCTCGCTGTGCCGGGCGTTGAATCTGCCGCTGCGTTTTCCCGGTTCACCACAGACCTGGCACAGCATCGTCGATTTCACGGATGCCGGATTGCTGGCAGAGGCGACCCTGTGGGCGGCAACCTCGCCCGTGGCGCAGAATCAGGCTTTCAATGTCAATAACGGTGACGTCTGGCGCTGGAGCGAACTATGGCCGCAGATCGCACGCTGGTTTGGGCTGGAGGTTGCCCCGCCGGTCAGGCTCTCCTTTCAGCAGTTATTTAAGGACTATCGCGCGCAATGGCGCGACCTTGCCGGGCAGCGGCTGGTGGAGCCGGAACTTTTACGGCTCAGCGACGGCAATTTTGCCGATTTCGTCTTTGGCTGGCATTACGACATGTTTGGCGATGGTAGCAAACTGCGTCGGGCGGGCTTCTCCCGAATGCAGGCAACCGACGAAATGTTTTTCAGTCTCTTCGCGCAGCTGAGAGAGGCACGCATTATCCCCCGATAGCGCGTGGCGCTGAAATACAAACCGGAACGCGCCGGCGTGTTCCGGAGAACGGTCTCCGGGGGAGGTTGCGCGCGACGCTCTCCCGGCATGACCCAGTGAGGGGGCAGATTACCGGCTCAGTCCCGATGTTTTCCTGGCATCATTCGGAGTAAGGTGTTGTCACGCCATATATAGTGGTGCATCAGGGCAGCCGCGGCATGCAAACCAACGATAAAATAACCGGTATTGGCCAGGAATTCATGAACGTCTTTCAGGCTGCTTTGCAGCAGACTGTTTTTCACTGCTGAAATCGGCATATTAATAAAAATAAAGCTCCATTCTTTTTGGCCAAAATAGAGCGACAGAACCCCCAGTGCCGGAAGGATAATAAAAAGGCAATATAAAATAAAATGCATCAACGAGGCGCTGAGTTTCTGCCACAGGGATAGCGCCGGGACCACCGGTGGTTGCGGAGAAAAAAGCCTGACGACCATTCTGACTAACATCAGAATAAATACGCTGACCCCACAACTGTAATGCGCGGTCGCCATCCAGTAACGACCTGGGGAATTTTTAGGGAAGATCCCCTTAAACTCCATCGCCGCGTAAGTGATGACGATGAGCAGCAACACCAGCCAGTGCAGCGCTATCTGACTCCCTGAATATTTTTTCAATTTTATGTTTCCTTATCGCTTAACGGTCATTCAGGCCATCGCCTGACCGGCGAGAGAACCGGCCCCCATGGATAAAGCCATAGCCATTGCGCTCCAGAACGTGATTCTTATTATTGCCTTCAACGGTGACGCATTCCCCGCAACCGAGGAGATATAGCCAAGAATGACCAGCGAAAAAAGGGTGGCGAGAATCACGAACGGAAAAACCCGCGTTGCCGGCGCTAGCCAGGCGATGATGACAGGCAGCAGCGCGCCGGCGGAAAAGCTAAACGCTGAAAATATCGCGGCCTGCAGCGGCTGCGCCGAATTGGTCTGCGTCAGCCCCAGCTCTTCCCGGGCATGAGCGTCCAGCGCATCCTTCGCCATAAGCTGTTCCGCGACCCGCTGCGCCAGGGCCGGCTCCAGTCCGCGCTGCCTGTACAGCGAAGCCAGTTCCTGCACCTCTTCCTCGTAATTTGCCGCCAGCTCTCTTTTTTCCTGACTGAGCGCCGCGTGTTCGCTATCCGCCTGCGATGAAACGGAAACATATTCGCCGGTTGCCATCGACATGGCGCCCGCAACCAGCCCGGCCACCCCGGCCAGTAAAATACCCGACGGCGAAGTGCCCGCCGCGGCGACCCCGAGAACCAGACTGGCGGTCGACACGATGCCATCATTCGCGCCCAGCACCGCCGCTCTCAGCCACCCTACTTTGCCGATACTGTGTCGTTCCAGATGCATAGTGGTTTTCCTTGTGATCAGGAAATGAGTCATCCTGGCATGACGGATATATATAAATCAGCTCACCCGTAACTTATTCTTTTATCATTAACCTTACATTAAGATTACGCCAGTATAATCCAGTGCCTGATGTTAATTATTTAAACGGACTGTTTTATGCGAAATGATAATGGGTATCATGAACGTTCAGCTATCGCACAAAAAAGCACATTAATCAGCGCCGCGGTTAATATTATCTTGTCATTCATGCAAATTCTTAGCGGTATATTTTCTGGCTCTCAGGGTTTAATTGCTGATGGTATTCATTCTCTTTCTGATTTAGTGGCAGATGCGGTGGTGCTGCTGGCAAATAAAAAAAGCCGTAAACCCTCGGACAACGATCACCATTACGGCCACTGGCGATACGAGAACGGCGCGTCATTGATTCTCGGAATGATGCTGGTTGCCGTGGGCGTCGGTATGCTGTGGTCGGCTGCCGGGAAATTGCTGCACCCTGAGTCACTCTCCGAGGTACATGTTACCGCGCTGTGGGTCGCGCTTACCGCTCTCGCGATCAAGGAAACGCTGTTCCGCTATATGCACAGGGTGGCGATCCGCCTCCAGTCCTCTCTGCTGATGGCCAATGCATGGCATGCCCGTTCTGATGCCGCTTCATCGGTGGTTGTCGCTATCGGTATTACCGGGACGCTGGCCGGCTACCCGTGGTTTGATCCGGCGGCGGCTTTGGTGGTCGGGCTGCTGATCCTGCGCATGGGCTACGCATTCGCGGCTGATGCGATGCACGATCTGATGGACCGCGCGGCGGATAGCGATAAAGAACATGAAATCAAAGCGCTGCTTCTGTCAACACCGGGGGTCGCCGGGCTTCATGATCTGAAAACGCGTAAAGCGGGAGATCTTATCCTTGTCGATGTGCATCTGGAGGTGCCGGAACATCTCTCCGTCCGCGATAGCCATGACATCGCCGTCGCGGCGCGGGAAAGAGTGTTGCAAACAAACGGCATTCTCAATGTCATGGTGCATATCGATCCCTTTTCAGCAAACGCGCCAAATCAGTGCCTGTAGTCCGCTGTTGGGTCTGCTCTTCGCTCGAGGCCGCCGCCGATGGCGCCAGAATGTGCATCGGCGTGATGAGAATGCGGCCAGGACATGGCCTGCGCATGCAGCATAAAACGCATTGTCGTTAGCCCAGGGGAAAGGATCGGCAAAACCTGGCGGGCAGAGCGGGCGATATCTGCCCGCTCCGATCACTCAGCGTGATAATGCAAATTCAATGGCCCGCCGGACGGTGACAACCTGCGCCCGGGTACACTCCTGCGGAGAAGTTTTCGCGCTATCGGGATAGACTTCGGTTGTGGTGGTAAACGGCGCGCCGGTTATGGTCGAGCACAGGTGCCAGGCATTATTGTCATACTCAACAATGCCATGACCGATGACCGGATAACCGAGCACGGTCTCCCCAGGCACCGACGGAGCAATGTGCGTCACCTGCGCAACCGCAGAAATCAACGCGCTCTGGAAATCCAGTCTTGAATTGCGCTCGTCGCTGACCAGATAGAAACCGTCAGGAATATTCTCCGGTTTATAGGCCACGCCGTCCCTGGCAGCCCGCGCGGGGCTGAACTCACTTTCGTCCGTATCGGTCGTTTCATGCAAATCAACGTGCACGGCGAAGCGGCCTTGCAGCGGCGAAATGAGCCTCATCAAGGCCTGGGACTCCTCCGCTGCGCCCTCGGGGAAAAATTGCCGGTTAGGGTCGACGGCATCGTAGTTCCAACGGGAAATACGCTCATAGGCCCAGGGGCTGACGCAGGGCGCCACCAGTAGATTGATTTTTCCCGCATACTCATCCTGATATTCAGTCAAAAACGTCAGGGCGCCCATCACGCCGCTGGTTTCATAACCGTGGACGCCGCCGGTAACGAGAGCCACCGGCAGAGTATCGTCCCAGTTTTTTGATTTTGCCGCCCTCAACGGATAAACATCATCGGCGTAACGCAATTCGCCATACTGAATGACATCGAAGCGCTGCTTCAGGCCATCAAGTACAGCGGACACATCGCGCTGATAGCTCCGGGATCGCCTCTGATTCTGCCGCCAGCGTTGTATTTCGACTGCTGTCCAGGGTTGCCCCGGGGTACCGATTGGATAAAACTGATTCAGGGTCATATTTCACTCAGAGAATAAAAGAGAGTATCGGGTGCGGGAAGAGAGGAATGCAGCGCAACTCCCGGAACCGTCGATGAAAACATGTCGGCAATCAGGCCGTTGGCCAATTGCGCCATCTCTGAATTAAAGCACAGATCGCCGCAAGGACAACAGCGACTGAAGGCAGGTCAATACGCGATTCCCGTCGAAGCAGGATGGTAGATGGGGGCGGACAGGGTTTCTGCCGCCCGAGGCGGCAGCGACCTGGGGCAATCCGCCCTCGTGGCAACGGCAGGCAAACTAACCGTGGAGGGAAAGTCCCTTGATCACCTTATCCACCATTTTTTTCGGGCCACGGATCCCGAGCCCGACCAGATCCAGATTCTCCGCATCGGCGCTGATAAACACCTCACGATTGGCCTCATCGTACCCGGTGGCAAACATGGCGTGAATGTAGGGAATAATGGTCACTTCCCGCTCAAGCGCTTTGCGATGCACAACCTGTAATTTTTCCAGCCCGCCCTCAAATATCAGCATGGGCTGGCCAGACATATTGCCATACTGCCGGCCCAGTGAATCGATATAGGGTTGGCCGAGGATCTCGGGAGCCGCAGAGGCAATCCCCGTCGCCAGAAACGCCACCACGTTCAGTCGCTGCCATGTCGCTAAATCATCGCGCACGATATAGGCAATCTTCGTGTCAAAGGTCATCAAAATACTCCTGTCTGTACCGCGAAAATATTATCTTCACGTAAGCCCGGGGCATCAGTATAGAACGTTTGAGCAGCGGCTCTGAAAGGCCACCGGTGAGATCCGGTAAGCGCGCCGGAACCAGCGACCCAGATGGCTCTGATCGGCAAAACCGGTCTCTGCCGCAACCTGCGACACCGCGAGGCCTCCGGCCAGCAGCCGTCGCGCGGTGCGCAGGCGCAGCCTGACCAGATAGGCATGGGGCGTCTGCCCGAAGGCCGCCTTGAATTGCCGGCTCAGGCGGAACCGGTCGATACCGCTGATCTCAGCCAGCTCATCGAGGCCGGTATTCCAGGCGAGATGGTCGTGCAGATACTCGCGGACCCGGTTCATCCTGACCAGTGAATCGGTCATCGCCGTCGCCGGCTTCACGGCAACGTGAGGAGTCAGATGCGCCACCAGACGATCGAGGCTCTCATCACACGCCAACCGACCTTCCCCATGATGAATGGCCGCAAACGCCTGCGAGATGGCCATGATCAAGTCGCGATCGTCGGTCAGCGTATGGCGAAAGGCGGCTTCCACCAGAGAAATATCGCCCATGCCGCGCTGACGCAGACTGTCGGACATCCAGCGCTGCGGGATGTAGAGCATGGCATAGGTGAATCCGCTGGGCTGCGGGGCGTGGCCATCATGCACGGCTCCCGGTTCGATAAGGATCGCTTTCCCCGGCGTACTGGTATGCACCGCGCGGTGACAGCTGAAGCGCTGTGAACCCTGTAAAGTGACCCCCAGCAGCAGCTCCTCGTGGTCGTGGCTGTCGTAAGCATGGCCTTTAAAGTGCGCGTTGACACTTTCAATACCCGTAGCGGCATCCCGGCGAAAGTCGACCCAATCGCCGGATGTCGCCGGCGGCGTTTTTTCTGACATCATCACACTCTGACAACGTTGACGGGACAATAAGCTTAACAGGGAACTGAGCGACGAATTGGCCTAAAATGCGCCACATATTATCGGGGTTCAGCGGCGCATCGCCCCAGCCGCTCTCTCCCGGACGGCGCTACCGGCGCCCCGTTTCAATCAATTTATTTGATGCATTATGTTAAACAAACGTTATTTATTCTCCTCAGGGAATACGTAAAGTAGTGATTATGCCAAACGAGAACCGGCCGGCTTCACCGAGGCCGGCACCCGTCTACTGAACATTCCCTGCAAACCAGGATAAAGACGTCATGAAAAAGATTGGATTTTTGTCATTCGGACACTGGACGCCATCGCCGCAGTCCGCTACCCGCTCTGCCGCTGACGCATTGCTGCAATCCATCGATCTGGCGGTGGCCGCTGAAGAGCTGGGCGCTGACGGCGCCTGGTTCAGAGTGCATCACTTTGCCCGTCAGCTCAGTTCGCCGTTTCCTCTGCTGGCGGCGATCGGCGCCAGAACCCGGCGTATTGAGATAGGTACCGGCGTTATCGATATGCGCTATGAAAACCCGCTGTACATGGCCGAAGATGCCGGCGCCGCGGACTTGATCTCCGGCGGACGCCTGCAGCTGGGTATCAGCCGGGGCTCCCCGGAGCAGGTGATCGACGGCTGGCGCTATTTCGGTTACGTCCCTGGCGAAGGGGAAAATGAATCCGATATGGCGCGCCGGCATTCTGAGGTGTTGCTGGACGTCCTGCGCGGCGAAGGCTTTGCGAAACCCAATCCGCAGCCGATGTTCCCGAACCCGCCGGGTCTGCTGCGCCCGGAACCCTATTCCGCAGGCCTGCGCGAGCGCATCTGGTGGGGCGCCGGTTCGAATGCAACGGCGGAGTGGGCCGCCAGACTGGGAATGAACCTGCAAAGCTCGACCTTAAAAGACGATGAAACCGGCGAACCGTTCCATATTCAGCAGGCGAAACAGATCCGGGCCTATCGCGACGCCTGGGCGCAAGCCGGGCATACGTGGACGCCGCGCGTCTCCGTTAGCCGCAGCATTTTTGCCCTGATGGACGATCGGGACCGGCGCTATTTTGGCTCCAGCCATGACGACAGCGATAAAGTCGGTTTCCTCGACGAGAAGACCCGCGCAATTTTCGGTCGCAGCTATGCCGCCGAACCGGACAAGCTGATTGCGCAGCTGCAGCAGGATGAGGCGATTGCCGAGGCGGATACGCTGCTACTGACCGTGCCAAACCAGCTCGGCGTCGATTACAACGTGCACGTCATCGAGTCCATCCTGCAACATGTTGCGCCGGCGATGGGCTGGCGCGACAAATAAGTTTGCCACGTCCACGCCCTGCCCGCCGCCGGGCGGAGCACATGGCCTGGAGCAGCCCGCCGGGATGCGTTATCGGCGGGCTGGCGGCTGAAGCTGATAGATCCACGCGGTCACGCTCTGCTCCTCTGCCATCGTCACCTCTACCGCCACCCGGTCGTAGCCCTCTTCGAACTCATCCAGCATCGGCCAGTGCGCGGCAAGTTTATCCGATATAAAGAGATAACCGTCGACCCGGGGCCCCTGTTTATCGAGGACGATACCCGGGAAATCGGCAGCGGCCCCCCAGCCGCGCGCATAAAACGTGCCGTGCACCCAACCCGGCAGCCACTCGCCGCCGATATTTTCCAGAATGGGGGCATTTTCATGGCCCGGACGCAGCGTGCCGTAAACAAATAAACGTTCCATGATTCCTCGTCGCAAAGTCACTCATGCCCGACGGGCGGTGAAAAGGTTCAAAATACGAGGGAACACCGCGCTTAGCAAGATACGGGAAACGCGACTAGCCCGCGGCAGAGAATACATTAATTTTTCTGTAGTGTTTTTCAACCGCTTAGCGGATGGCGAGACTTTCCGGGTTGCCGATTCGCCATGAGTAGAGTATGCCTGGAGTGTCTTATACCCTCAACCTCACTCACTATCCTATCGGAGGCTTTAGATGAGCAAACTAGGGATTAATGGCTTTGGTCGTATCGGACGTCTGGTATTACGCCGTTTACTGGAAGTGAACAGCCCGCTTGAAGTGGTGGCGATCAACGATCTTACCTCGCCGAAAGTGCTGGCCTATTTGTTAAAACATGATTCAAACTACGGGCCGTTCCCGTGGAGCGTTGATTTTACGGAAGATGCGCTCATCGTGAATGGCAAAAAAATTACCGTCTATGCCGAGAAAGAGGCCCGGCATATTCCGTGGACAGCGGTGGGTGCGGAACTGATTGTCGAGTGTACCGGCTTCTACACATCCACCGAGAAGGCGCAGGCGCATCTTGATGCCGGGGCGAAAAAAGTCCTGATCTCCGCCCCTGCCGGTGACATGAAAACCATCGTCTATAACGTCAACGACGATACCCTGACCGCCGATGACACCATCATTTCCGTCGCCTCCTGTACCACCAACTGCCTGGCGCCGATGGCCAAAGTCCTCAACGACGCTTTCGGCATTAAGCTCGGCACCATGACCACCATTCATGCCTACACCGGCACTCAGTCGCTGGTTGACGGCCCGCGGGGGAAAGATTTACGCGCCTCGCGCGCGGCGGCGGAAAACATCATCCCGCACACCACCGGGGCGGCGAAAGCCATCGGGCTGGTTATTCCAGCGCTCAGCGGCAAGCTGAAGGGTCACGCCCAGCGCGTGCCGACCAAAACCGGCTCAGTCACCGAACTGGTCTCCATCCTGGAGAAAAAAGTCACCGCCGATGAGGTCAATCAGGCGATGAAGAAAGCGGCGGAGAACAACGAATCCTTCGGCTACACCGAAGAAGAGATCGTCTCTTCCGACATTATCGGCAGCCATTTCGGCTCGATTTACGATGCCACCCAGCTTGAAGTCGCCGAAGCCGGCGACGTTCAGCTGGTCAAAACCGTTGCCTGGTACGATAACGAGTACGGTTTTGTCACCCAGCTAATCCGCGTGCTGGATAAATTTGCCCACTAGCCATCGCGGCGACGCAAAAAAGCGGATAGCCTGGCTATCCGCTTGTTGGTCAGCCGAAACCGGCGCTTAAGACTGCAAATAGACGACCTGGGTTTGCAGATACTCATTCAACCCATGACGACCGTCGGCACCGCCGATACCCGATTTTCGCCATCCGGCATGAAAGCCCTGCATCGCTTCAAAGTTCTCACGGTTAATGTAGGTTTCACCGAACTTCAGCCCCTTTATCGCCTTCATCGCCACGTTCAGATCCCGGGTATAGATCGAGGAGGTCAGGCCATAGTCGCTGTCATTGGCCATCGCCAGCGCTTCATCCAGGGTGTCAAACGCCACCACCGGCAGCACCGGGCCAAAGGTCTCTTCATGAATGATGTCCATCTCCTGACGCACGTCCAGCAGCAGAGTCGGCGGATAAAAATAGCCCTTCCCCGCTACCGCGTTGCCGCCCAGCGCCAGACGCGCCCCCTGCGCTAACGCCCTGGCCACTTTCTGTTCGACGCGTTCCCGCGCGGCGGCGTTGATCAACGGCCCCATGGCGATATCGTCGCGGGTAGCCGGGTCGCCAAACTGTACCGCCTTTAAGGCTTCGCCCAGGCGATTCACAAATCGATCGTAAATGCCTTTTTGCACGTAGACCCGCTCCACGCAGTTACATACCTGCCCGCTGTTAATGACCCGGGAATCCACCACCGCTTTTACCGCCAGCTCAAGGTCGGCATCATCCATCACGATAGCCGGCGCCTTACCGCCCAGTTCAAGGCACACTTTGGTGATGTTCTTCGCCGCGGCGGCCATAATCTTCTCGCCCGCGCCGACGCTGCCGGTCATACTGACCATCGCCACTTTGGCATTTGCCGCCAGCTCGTGACCAACGGTTTCGCCGCGGCCCAGCACCAGATTAAACACCCCTTTCGGCAGGCCGATGTCATCGACAATCTGCGCAAATGCGACGGCGTTGTTGGGGGTAAACTCGCTGGGTTTAATGACGATGGTGTTGCCGGTAATTAGCGCTGGCGCCAGCTTGCGGGCGATGAGGAAGAACGGGAAGTTCCACGGCAGAATTCCGGTGGTGACGCCCAGCGCGCGTTTGAAGACGAGGATATTTTCCCCTGGCCGATCGCTCTGGACGATTTCGCCTTCATAGCGACGCGCCCACTCGGCCATATAGTCAAGATAATCGGCGGTAAATGAGACCTCCACCGCCGCCAGCTGCTGGATTTTGCCCCCTTCCGCCACGATCAGCGCGGCAATCTCCTGCGCGCGCTGGCGAATGCCGGCGGCAATTTTCCGCAGCCAGCCCGCGCGCTCAATCGCCGGCAGCGCCTCCCAGGCCGGCTGCGCACGCTCTGCCGCCTCAATAGCCCGCCGGGCATCGTCAGCCGTACCATCGGGGATACGGGAAAGCAGCGCTTCCGTTGCCGGGTTGAGTACATCGATCCAGGCGTCGCCGCGCCCAACCACAAACTGACCATCAATATACATCGGGTGCTGAACGGGTGCTGTCATGGCCTGCTCCTGTAGATTTAGTGTTTTTAACAAGTAACTTATTTGTTAAAAATCTACCCACACGCAGCGCCAGAAGCAGACGGTCAGCATGATTTTGTGAAACAGCTCATGAAAACGCGCCGACATCACGGCGATAAAGTTACATATTGGCAACAAAAACTGCCCGTTTGCGAAAAACGCGCCGCAAACGGGCAACACTCATCCGGGAGCGCGGGCGTGCAGCGCTTCACCCAGCAGGTTGTCCTCACTCAACCGTTGTCCGGCTTCGAGGATCCGGGCGGGGATATCCACATGGACGATAAAATCTTTTCCGCGCGGGCCGTATCCCTGGGGGGCATCCAGCAACCGCGGCAGCTCTCCCAGAATCAGCGACAGATAGCGTCCGACCGGCCACAGCCCGGCAGAGTCACCGCGAAAAGCCAGCCCGTTCGCCGTATTGCCCAGCAGCGGCGCACAGCCCGGCGTACTGTACCACTGCGGCGCGACCGTCTCGTCCTGCCAGACGCGGGCAAAGGTCGCCATGGTCCGCCGCTGCATCGTCGGATCCTGGAGCACCACGCCGGCGCGGGGAGCGATTCCCGTCGCCGCCAGCATCTCGCGGGTAAAGCGCGCGTTCTCGCCGCAGTTGGTGGAACGATCCTCAACCACGATCCTGTCGCGGGGGATATGCCAGAAACGGTGGGCGATATCGGCGAGGATATGCGCCTCCGGGCGCCCGTCGACCGGCAGCGACCGATAGCGCGGCTCGTTGCGTATCGCGTCGTAAAGAAAGGCCGTGGAGTGGCCAACCCCGCCGCTAATCAGCAGCGGCACCCCGGCGTCAGCCGCCAGCCGACAGGCGGCGTCAATGGTCGGGATCACCGCGTTGCCCGCCAGCACCACAATATCCACCGCCGGCGTCGGCGCCTGCGCGGTAAAATCATCCAGCGCCAGCCACTGGCCGAGGCAGTTGGCCGCCGCCAGCGTGGCATCCGGCAGGGATGGAAACTGCTCACTCATACTCGCTCCTTTCGTGCCATCTCATCCGTCAAGGACGTCCGGCCATATCATAAACCGCCGCCCACGGTGGCGGCGAATAAACGGCAATACGTCACTAAAAAAGAACCCACAATAGCGAAAAACGCTGGCCTGCGCCCGAATCATGGCCGCAATGATGCCATTAACGCGCAGAGGCTCGCTAATAATCATGTTGGCCACGCGAAGATCGATAACAGGCGCGGAGGACGGTCGCGGGGGTATCTGGCAGGAACGGCGGGCTTGTCGACAGACGCCCTCTTCTGTGGCAGCAGACGGAATCCGATGCCTGCGGGCAGGTCATGATTGGCTAAGACCACGCCGACAGCAGACTCGCTGCTGTCGGCGTCAGGTCAGGCGTTCAGCTTCTCCAGCTGCGTTTGCCCTTCCCGCTTCTGTTTTATCTTCCAGAACAGCCACAGCGCCACAAACCACAGCGGCGTCGCCATCAGCGCTTTCAGCGTATCCGGATCGAAGATCATGATAAAAATCGAGAAGGCGAAAAACAGCAGGCTGATCCAGCTCATGACAACCCCCGCCGGCATCTTAAACATCGATTGCTGATGCAGATCCGGACGCTTGTGGCGGTACACCAGATAAGCCACCAGAATCATCCCCCAGCTGAATACCACCATAATCGCCGCCAGCGTCGAGACAATGGTGAACAGCGTCATCACGTTCGGCACCAGGAACAGCAGCAGCGTACCGCTGAGCATGCAGAAGCAGGAGAACAGCAGGCTACGCACCGGAATACGCGTGGTGCGCGACAAAATGCGGAACTGGCCGTGGGCATGTTTCTCTACCGACAGGCCGTACAGCATGCGGGTACTGGAGTAGACGCCGCTGTTGGCCGATGACATCGCCGAGGTCAGCGCGACAAAGTTAATCACCGCCGCCGCCGCAGGCAGTCCGGCATTAGCAAACAGCGTCACGAAGGGGCTGGCATCCGGCGAGACGCCAGGCCAGGAAGCCACGGCAATAATCACCACCATCGAGAGCAGATAAAAAATGATAATCCGCAGCGGCAGCGCGTTAATCGCCTTCGGTAAAATCTTCTGCGGGTCACGGGTTTCGGCGGTCATCGTTCCGAGCAGCTCAATTCCGGTAAAGGAGAAGATAGCTATCTGGAAACCGGCAAAGAAGCCGGTGACGCCATGCGGCATAAACACCGTCGGGTCGGTGATGTGGCTCAGCGAAGCTTTCACGCCATCAGGCGAGGTCCAGCCGGTCGCCACCATCCACGCGCCGGTGACGATCAGCGCAATAATCGTAATGACCTTGATCAGCGCAAACCAGAATTCGGCCTCGCCGAACATTTTGACCGACAGCAAATTGAACAGGAACAGAATGCCGAGGGTGCTGAGCGCCGGCATCCAGGCTGACATCTCCGGAAACCAGTACTGCATATAGCTGCCGCACACCACCACATCGGCGATGCAGGTCACCACCCAGCTCAGCCAGTAGGTCCAGCCTAAATAGAAGCTGGCCTGCGGACCGAGATAATCGCCGACGAAATCGGCGAAAGAACGGTAATCAAGCCGGGTGAGCAGCACCTCGCCCATAGCCCGCATCACCATATAGGTAAAAAACCCCACCAGTAGATAAATCACGAGGATTGACGTCCCCGCCACCGCAATATTTCTTCCCGCCCCCATGAACAGGCCGGTGCCGATAGCGCCGCCCAGCGCAATCATCTGAATGTGCCGGGCGCCAAGGCCGCGTTTGAGTTGCGACGGGCACTCCCCGTCGATGGCAGGATTCACCTGCCCCTCGCGTTGATGTTGAGTCATGTCGATTCCTTCAAGCAGGCAAAGAAAGGCATGGCGCGGCTGACTTCAGCAACAAACCGGCGCGTTGCCCGGTTGCCACTCCCGCATTCGGAAATAAGATGTACGGCGCGTGAGCCGGAACAACCCACGTTTTATCCGGCTGGCGGGCAATTTCATACCCGGCGGGCAGCGCGGTGAAGTTGTCAATTTTCGGGTCAAGGTTGAGCGTAAAATCGCTGTCGCTCTTGATGATGCTCTCCTGCACCAGAAAATAGTCCGCCGGCGCTTTGGCCCGCGCAGGTAGCGCAGCGTCGGCAATCAGCGCGCGCACCGTGGCGTCGGTCCCGGCAAACAGACGGAGGTCGTTTTCGCCAAAAGCCAGCACCTTGCCCAGCTCCAGGGTGGCACTTTGCGCGCCGAATTTTTCGCTGGTGTAGTGCGTAAAGGTGCCGCCCGGTTCGGTATGACGCACGATGGCATCCATATCGCTGGCCTGCAGCAGCGCGTAAAACCCGGCGTCATACTCGCCCTCGCGGGCCGGGAGCAGCGCAAACTGGCGGTAGCGCGAACCGCGTATCGCGGTATGCAAATCCAGATGCAGACGGCGCACCTGGCCCTGGCGATCCGCGGTCGCAAAGAAGGCCGCGACCGCCCCCTCCAGCTCCGCCGCACGCCGGGACTCATTCCCCGGCGCCACCGCGAGATGCCGCCCGCCGAACAGACGGTTCAGGTCATTATGTAAATAGCGGCGACCAGCGCGAATGGCCGGCAGATTGCCGAACACCAGCAGCAGCGCATGGCTGAGCGGCTGTTTACCCTCGCTCAGCGCCTGCATGATCTGCAGCAGGATCTCAATCGGCGCGGTTTCGTTGCCATGAATCCCCGCCGACACTACCGTAGCCTGCGTCCAGGGCGTCTGCGGCAGCAGTTGCAGCACGCCATCGGCTAACCAACTGGCCTCCATCGCCGCCGGAAAAGGCCAACTGCTCAGCTTGCAGTGGAGTAAATCATTGACTGTTTTTTCCATTCCCGGCCCCTTAGCGCTGGAAGTCATAGACCGAACCCAGACCTAAAATCTGCGTCAGTTCATCAAGGGCCTGGTAAACCTCGCTCAACAGCTGCGGGTCGCCGAGGTCGCTGGCATGCAGACGGTCGCGGTAATGTTTTTCAACCCAGCCGGTCAACTGCTGATAGCGTTCGTCATTCATCAGGCTACGTGGATTCACCGCCGCCAGTTCGTCATGATTCAGCACGACGCGCAGGCGCAGGCACGCCGGGCCGCCGCCGTTACGCATGCTTTCTCGCAGATCAAAGACCGCCACTTCGTTGATCGGCGAAGCGCCGCTGCTGACCAGTTCATTCAGGTACTGCCAGACATTACTGCGCTGGCGGCACTCTTCCGGCACCACGATCAGCATCGAGCCATCCGCTTTACTGAGCAGCTGACTGTTGAACAGATAGGAGGCCACGGTATCGTCGAGACTGACCTGCGCCTGGGGCACTTCGACGCTGGTAAACGGGATATCCAGCCGTGCGGTTTTCTCCCGCAGCGTGTCCAGCACCGCCTGCTGATTTAAAAAAGCATGCTGATGATGGAACAGCACGTGGCGGTTGCTGACCGAAATCACATCGTTATGGAACACGCCGTGGTCGATGGCCGCCGGATCCTGCTGGGCGAATACGGTATATTCCGGATTCAGCCGATGCAGCCGCGCAATCGCCTGGCTGGCTTCGAGGGTCTGGCGGGCCGGATATCTCGACGGCGCCACGCCGCCGCTGGCGCGCTTACCGTAGACAAAAAACTGTACCCCCTGGCGGCCATAGTCGGTGCAAAAGCGGTTATGGTTCGCCGCCCCTTCGTCGCCTAAATCGCCATGCTGCGCCAGCGCGTCGTGGTGGCTAAAACGGGTCTCATCGGCAAAGGTGGCGCGCAGAATCGACGCTGTGGTCGGCGCCTCCTGAGAACGATGCAGCTTGTTGTTCAGGTTGGCGACCGTGAAATGCAGCTTCCCGTCGGCGCTGTCGGCGGAAGGCGATACCGTGGCGGCGTTAGCGGTCCACATCGACGACGCAGAGCTAAATGCGGACAGCAGATGCGGCGCTTCGACTGCGGCCTGCTGAATCACCTGCGCATCGCTCCCCTGAAAACCCAGTCCGCGCAGAGCGGAAATATTCGGCCGCGGCTGCGGCGGTAAAATCCCCTGAACGAAGCCTTTATCGGCCAGGGTTTTCATTTTAAACAGCCCCTGCAGCGCCGCTTTCTTCGGGTTGGATAAGCCGTCGCGGTTGTTTTGCGAGGCTTCGTTGCCGACCGAGAGACCGGCGTAATGGTGCGTCGGCCCAACCAGGCCATCAAAATTAGCTTCAAAACCAGACATGGTGTCCTCACAGAATCCGTTATCAGAATGACAGGCCAGGCGAGAGGGTCGCCGGTAGCGTCAGCGTTTCGCTGACCAGGGAGGCCATTGGCCACGCGCAGTAATCGGCGGCATACCACGCCGAAGCGCGATGGTTGCCGGAAGCCCCCACGCCGCCAAAAGGCGCTTTACTGGAGGCGCCGGTCAGCGGCTTGTTCCAGTTAACGATCCCGGCGCGTGCCTCGTCGGCAAGCTGCGCAAACAGCGCCGGATCGGCGGAAATGAGCCCTGCGGCCAGCCCATAACGGGTGTGGTTAGCAATGCGGATCGCCTCATCAAAGGTGTCATAGCGGATCACGGTCAACAGCGGGCCGAAGTACTCTTCATCGGGAACATCCAGGCCGGTGACGTCGATAATGCCCGGCGTTAAGACCGTGGAGCGCGGGTCCGGCTGACGCAGGCGCAGCAGGATGTTGCCGCCCAGTTCTTCCAGTTTGTCCTGCGCCGCCAGCATCCCCTGCGCCGCCTGAAGCGAGATCACTCCGCCCATAAACGGCTGTGGTTCGGCGTCCCATTTTCCGCTGCGAATCTTCGCGCTGGCCTCAACCAGCCGCTGCAGCAGCGCATCGCCTTCGGCGCCGCGTTTGACCAGCAGCCGACGCGCGCAGGTGCAGCGCTGTCCGGCAGAGATAAAGGCGGATTGAATAATCACGTTCAGCGCCGCGTCGCTGTCGGTCACGTCGGCGACGATCAGCGCGTTGTTGCCGCCCATCTCCAGCGCCAGCATTTTCTCCGGCTGGCCGCTGAGGTAGCGATGGAAATGGAACCCGGTAGAAGCGCTGCCGGTAAACAGCACGCCGTCGATATCCCGGTTTTCCAGCAACGCCTGGCCGGTCTCTTTCCCCCCTTGAATCAGGTTGATAACGCCGTCCGGGATCCCGGCCTGCAGCCACAGCTGCACCGTCAGTTCGGCGGTGGCGGGGGTCAATTCGCTCGGCTTAAACACCACGGTATTCCCGGCAATCAGCGCCGGAATAATGTGTCCGTTCGGCAGGTGACCGGGGAAATTGTAGGGGCCGAAAACGGCCATCACGCCGTGCGGTTTGTGGCGCAGCAGCGCTTTACCGTCCGGCATCGCCGTTTCGCGCTGGCCGGTACGCTCGCTGTAGGCTTCAATCGAGATGCCCGCTTTGCCAATCATCGCCTGCACTTCGGTCCGGGTTTCCCACAGCGGCTTGCTGGTTTCCCGGGAGATAAGCGTCGCCAGCGCCTCTTTTTGCGCTTCCAGCAGGGCCGCAAATCGCTGAACGCAGGCGATGCGCTCCGCCAGCGGTCGGTGGGACCAGGCATAGAATGCCCCGCGCGCCGCCGCGCAGGCCGCCTGCACCTCCGCCGCACCGGCGCTGGCCGCCTGCCACAGGACGGATTGATCTTCCGGAGCCAGTTTGGTCAGCGTTGCGCCGCTCCCCTGCTGCCATTGCCCTGCGATTAACTGTGCATTTATCGCCATGATGTTCTTGCCTCCGGATGTAAAGTCACCGCATGAACCCGGTCGGTTTCATTCACCGCCAGTGCGTCCAGCGCGGCCTGATTAAGTTGCGGTTGATCGTCCGGCGATATCAATACCGCGCGGAACTGTTCGAACTGGTTGTTGGCGACGATAAGCGGCGTCGAGCGCTCCGTCATCAGCTGCATGGCCGGAATAAACTGGCTCTCGCTGATGGCCCTGATGGCGTCAGTTTCGGCTTCCAGTACCGGGCCGGCATCAAAAATGTCGACCGAACCGCGCCAGCTGAATCCCTCTTTCTCGAGAATCGCCCGCGCCGGCGAGGTATTGGCATGCACCTGGCCTATCGCTTCGCGGGCGTCATCCGGCAGCAGCGACACGTAAATCGGGTACGCCGGCATCAGTTCGGCAATAAAGGTTTTCATTCCCGTACCGGTCAGCCGGTCGGCATCGGCAAACGGAATGTCGAAAAAGTGATGGCCCAGCGCGTCCCAGAAGGGGGAATTGCCCTGCTCATCGCTACGTCCGCGCAATTCAGCAAACAGATGCGGTGAAAACAGCTCTCTGAAGGCGGCGATAAACAGGAAGCGCGCCTTCGACAAAAACAGACCATTACGGTTTTTCTGATATTCCGGGTCAAGGAACAGCGTGCACAGCTCGCTGTGTCCGGTATGGTCGTAGCTGAGGTTCAGCAACTCCTGATTTTTATATACCCCCAGCTCTTTCGAGGCGCGGACGGTACGCTGCAGGCGGAAATTATAAAACGGCTCATCGAGGCCCACGGCGACTTCAATGGCGCTGACCCCCACGACCCGCGCCAGGCGGGTATCTTCCAGTACAAAGAGGAAGCCCTGCTGGCCGCGCGGCAGCTTACCGGCAAAGGTCTCGACGCTGCGCTGGATCCGCGCGGCCAGCCGCGCGGGGTCGTTGGGTAACGAGGTCATGCCGACCCCCGCCCGCGACGCGAGGCGGATAATATCGTCGAGGTCATCTTGCCGAACGGGACGAAATAGCATCATAAACCGTCTCCCGATTAGCGCGTCAGGCGGGCGACGGCGCGTTCAAGGCGCACGAAAGCGTCCTCAATGTCCGCCAGCGGAATATTGAGCGCCGGTGCAAAGCGCAGAACATCGGGACCGGCAATCAGCGCAATGAGACCCTCTTCCGCTGCCAGATTGGTCAGGGTTTTGGCCTGGCCGCGCAGATGGCTGGCCAGCTCCGCGCCGATCAGCAGCCCCATACCGCGTACCGCACTAAAGAGATCGTAGCGGGCGTTCAGCGCATTCAGCTTCTCGACGATAAGGTCATGCCGCCGGGCGACGCCGGCCAGCAGCTGGTCATCCAGCTGTGCCAGAACGGTATTGGCGACCGTCGCCGCCAGCGGATTGCCGCCGAAGGTGGTGCCGTGGGTGCCTGGCTGGAAAACCTGAGCCCAGGCCTCTTTGGCCAGCATCGCCCCGATCGGGAAACCGCCGCCGAGTCCTTTAGCGCTGGTGAGAATATCCGGCACCACGTTGTAGTGCTGGTAGGCATACAGCGTGCCGGTACGTCCGGCGCCGGTCTGGACCTCGTCAAAAATCAGCGCCGCATCGTGCTGGTCGCACAGTTCGCGCAGCGCCTGCAGGAACGCCGGGTCGGCAGGCATCACGCCGCCTTCGCCGATAATCGGTTCGACGATCACCGCGCAGGTGCGGTCCGATATTGCCGCTTTGACCGCCGCGATATCGTTATAGGGCAGATGGGTAATATCCTGCGGCAGCGGCGCATAATCGCATGAGTATTTCGGCTGCCCGCCAACCGTCACGGTAAACAGCGTGCGGCCGTGGAAAGCGTTCTGGAAGGCGATGATTTCGCTTTTTTCGCCGCCGGACTTATCGTGGGCATATTTTCGCGCCAGTTTCAGCGCCGCTTCATTGGCTTCCGCCCCGGAGTTACAGAAGAACACCTTATCGGCAAAGGTCGACTCCACCAGCGTTTTCGCCAGCTGCAGCACCGGTTCATTGGTATAGCCGTTGCCGATATGCCAGAGGTTATCAAGCTGAGATTTCAGCGCCGCAACCAGCGCCGGATGGGTGTGCCCGAGAGAGTTAACGGCAATACCGCCCGCTAAATCGATATATTCTTTACCCTGCTGATCCCAGACTTTCGAGCCCGCCGCCTTCACTGGAATAAAGGGCGCAGGGGCAAAACAGGGAACCATGTAAGAATTAAAATCTTCACGAGTCATAGAGCCTGACATAACAATTCTCCGGAACGAATATTGGCATTATTCAGTGGGCCAATCATGGTGAGTCGACATTAACAATTCCCCGCTCCTTGTTTTACGGGCGAACGAGCCCGTTGCGATGAAGGTAAATTCACCACAATAAAACAAAGCCTTTTTATATTTATGGGTATTTGTTAACTTTCAGTTAATACCTTGTGTATTGCGTACCCTCATGCTGGGCCCTGTCGCGTAACAAAGTCAATACCGGAACTGTCATTTTATTCACTTTTTGAAGATCATCAAGATAATGATAAATATGAAAAAATTATTTTACCATTCACTAAAGTGCATAAAATATGCATACAAATGCACAACATGACCACGTTTTTCGGTGCGTAGTTATGCAATCAAAAAACCAAATTTCTAACAAAAATTTAAAATTCGGAATGCCCGTCAAATACCGGTTTATAAAATTGGTGATAACATTCATTGCACAGAGTTTACTGCTGTACCTATTCCACGGTTTCACACGACATAAATAACATTGAGAACAGGACTCTTATGGAAAAGTTATCTTACGCATCTGAAAGTAGTACATCTCCATGGACAACCTACCTGCGCCAGATCGACCGCGTCGCGCCTTATCTGGGCGATCTCGCCTACTGGGTGGAAACTCTGCGTCACCCCAAACGCGCGCTGATTGTCGACATTCCGGTGCAGATGGATGATGGCACCATCCGCCACTTTGAAGGTTACCGCGTACAGCACAATCTATCGCGTGGACCGGGTAAAGGTGGTGTTCGCTACCATCCAGACGTTGACCTGAACGAAGTGATGGCACTTTCTGCCTGGATGACCATTAAGTGCGCCGCGGTCAATATTCCTTACGGCGGCGCCAAAGGCGGCGTTCGCGTCGACCCGTTCAGCCTGTCAGAAGGCGAGCTGGAGCGTCTGACCCGCCGCTATACCAGCGAAATCGGTCTGATTATCGGGCCGCAGAAAGATATTCCGGCCCCGGACGTCGGTACCAACGGTAAAGTGATGGCGTGGATGATGGATACCTACTCCATGAACCATGGCACCACCATTACCGGCGTGGTGACCGGCAAGCCGATTCACCTCGGCGGTTCGCTGGGACGTGAAAAAGCGACCGGGCGCGGCGTCTTTATTACCGGCCGTGAAGTCGCCGGTCGTTCCGGAATTGAAATTGAAGGCGCGAAAGTGGCGCTGCAAGGTTTCGGTAACGTCGGTAGCGAAGCCGCACGTCTGTTCGCTGAAGTGGGCGCGCGGATCGTGGTGATTCAGGACCACACCGCCACCCTGTATAACGAAGGGGGCATCGATATGGCCGCCCTGACCGCATGGCAGGCTGAGAAGAAACAGATTGCCGGTTTCCCGGGCGCCCGTGAAATCGACAAAGATGCCTTCTGGACCACCCAGATGGACATTCTGATCCCTGCCGCGCTGGAGGGCCAGATCACTCGCGAGCGCGCGGAAAAACTGACCTGTAAGCTGGTGCTGGAAGGAGCGAACGGCCCGACCTATCCGGAAGCGGATGATGTCCTTGCCGAACGCGGCGTCGTCGTGGTTCCTGACGTTATCTGTAACGCCGGCGGCGTGACCGTCAGCTACTTCGAATGGGTCCAGGACATGGCGAGCTTCTTCTGGAGCGAAGAAGAGATCAACGCCAAGATGGACCGCATCATGACTGACGCGATCATTCACGTTTGCGAGAAGGCCGCGGACAAAGAGTGCTCTCTGCGTACCGCAGCCTATATCGTCGCCTGTGAACGCATTCTGATGGCGCGTAAAGATCGCGGTATCTATCCAGGTTAAGGATGCCGCAATCACCGCCCGGGCTATAGCCCGGGCTTTTTTTTTGCCCGCGCCCGGGCATGCCACCAGCCGCGCCCTTTCCCGGTCCGTGCCTCCCCCTCCCTGCGTGTCTGGTTGTGACGTCTCCCCCCCTGATAAGCGCAGGTAGTGTTAACAACTTTTTAGCATCTGCCCTTGAATTTGGTTTTCCATCAGGAATAGAATCGTTAGAGCTCTAATGATTTTGTCAGGATCGGATACGAAGAAGACTATGGATAACCGCCAGCTTACCTTTTCCCATTTGCTGTATCTCACGGCCCACCACTGGCGGCTGGCGGTCAATCGCCGCCTGAAAGACCTCGGAATGAGTCAGGCCAGCTGGGTCGCGGTGGCGGCCATTGCCCGCAACGCCGAGCCGCTGTCGCAAATTGAGCTGGCCCAGGAACTCGGCGTGGAAAGCGCCACCATCGTTCCACTGGTCAATCGCCTTGTCGGGCTGGGGCTGGTCGAGCGGGTTATCACCGAGCGCGATAAACGCAAACGGCTGCTGGTCGCCACCGAGAAGGGGCTTGAGGTCTATCAACAGGTCAAAACCGTGGCCGACGCCCTGCGCGAAGAGATCCTCAGTTCCATCAGCGCCGAGGAGCGCGAGCACACTCAGCGGGTGCTGGAAAAACTGCTGCGCGAGCTGGAGAAAAAATAATGCCGCGCCGCGAGAGTAATCCCTATCGCCCTCATGACTGGGCGCCGCATGAGAAACCCGCGCTGCTCGGCTCGCCGTCCACGCCGATTCACAGTCCTCCGAAACGCATCGCCTATGGCATCGTCGGGCTGCTGGTGTGCCTGACCGGCGCGCTGGGTAATGCGGTCGTGACCGCCAACCTGCAAAACCTGCAGGGGACCTTTGCCGCATGGTCCACCGAAATCGCCTGGCTGCCCGCAGTGTACGTGATGACCAACGTGTCGATTAACCTGCTGCTGGTGAAATTCCGCCAGCAGTTTGGCCTGCGCGCCTTTACCGAAGGCTTCCTCGTGCTCTATGTGCTGGTGACCTTTTTCCACCTCTTCGTCAACGATCTCAGCTCGGCGATGATGGTCCGCGCCGCCCACGGCATGGTGGCGGCAGCGCTCAGTTCTTTGGGTATCTATTATCAGGTGCAGGCGTGGCCCGCTCGCCATCGTTTGAAAGCGTTGACGATTGGTATTACCGGCTCTTCTCTGGCGATCCCCATTGCCCGCCTGTTCTCCACCGAACTGTTACAGCTTGACGAATGGCGCGGACTCTACTTCTTCGAACTGGGGCTGGCGCTGATCTCCCTTGCCTGCGTTATCGTGCTCAAACTGCCGCCCAGCGATCGGAAAAAGGTGTTCGAGAAAAAGGATTTCATTACCTTCATGTTGCTGGCGCCTGGGATGGCGCTGGTCTGCGCGGTCCTGTCGCTTGGCCGTCTCGACTGGTGGTTTGAAGCCCCGTGGATTGGCTGGTCGCTGGCGGGCGCGGTGGTGTTAATTGTCTCGGCCATTGTTTTTGAGCACAACCGCAGCAACCCGCTGCTCAATACGCATTGGCTTTCCAGCGGCAGTATCCTGCGCCTGGGGTTGATTATGCTGCTTATTCGCATCGTCCTGGCGGAGCAAAATACCGGGGTTATCGGCTGGCTACAGTATGCGGGGCTGCAAAACGAACAGATGGGCACCCTGGCCTGGTCGATTTTCGCCGGCATCCTCAGCGGGATTGTCGCCAGCTGTCTGACCCTCAATCCGCAGCGGCTCTACTGGCCGATCGCCACCGCGCTGGCCTGCATTATGATAGCCTCGCTGCTCGACAGTCAGTCCACCATCCTGACTCGCCCGGAGCAGCTGATGTTCAGCCAGTTCTTACTCGGCTTCGGCAGCGCCTTTTTCCTCGCTCCGGCGATGCTCGCCGGGATCGGCGGCGTCATTGCCGACCCGCGCAACCTGGTCAGTTTTTCGGTGCTGTTTGGCATGAGCCAGAATATCGGCGGCCTGCTGGGTTCGGCTATTCTCGGCACCTTCCAGACCTGGCGTGAGAAGTTCCACTCCAGTCAGTTGGCCGATCAGCTCACCACCCTGAACCCGTTAATTACCGAGCGCCTGCAGCAGTACAGCCAGCTGTACCAAAGCCAGATTGGCGACAGCACCCTGCTGAACGTGCAGGCCAGCACGCTACTGCAAAACGCCGCGACGCTGCAGGCCAATATTCTTGCCTACAATGACACCTATCTTCTGACCGCGGCGATTTCCGCCGGGACGCTGATCTGGGTGTTCTGGCGGTTGATAAGACTGCGTGTTACCGCCCGTATCGCGCTGAAACGCGCGACGGGCAGCAAATAACATTGATAATTTTTACTCTGGAGTCGTTATGAGTCAGCAGGATGCGGCCAGGCAACAGGCCAACACCCGCAATAATATCCGCGTGGTATCTATTTTTACCGCCGCCGCCATCGGCCTTATCGGCGTACTGGCGATTTTGTACGCCTGGCAACTGCCGCCGTTTACCCGGCACAGTCAGTTCACCGATAACGCCTATGTGCGCGGACAGACCACCTTTATCAGTCCGCAGGTCAGTGGCTATGTCACCGCCGTCAACGTGCAGGATTTTGATAATGTCAAACCGGGACAGGTGCTGTTCCAGATTGATGACCGTATCTATAAACAGCGCGTTCACCAGGCGCAGGCGACGCTGGCGATGAAACAGGCGGCGCTGAAAAATAACCTGCAGCAGCGCAAAAGTGCCGAGGCGGTCATTCAGCGTAACGAAGCGGCGCTGCAAAACGCCCGCGCGCAGAACCAGAAAAACCAGGCGGATTTAAAACGCGTGCAGGATTTGACCGCCGACGGTTCACTGTCCATTCGCGAACGCGATTCTGCCCGGGCCAGCGCGGCGCAAGGTTCCGCCGATATCGAACAGGCAAAAGCAACGCTGGAAATGTCGCGCCAGGATCTGCAATCAACCATCGTAAACCGCGATGCGCTGGCCGCCGACGTCGCCAGCGCCGGCGCGGCGCTGGAGCTGGCGGAAATCGATCTGAACAACACGCGCATTGTCGCCCCCACCGCCGGTCAGCTCGGACAAATATCCGTGCGCCTCGGCGCCTACGTTAGCGCCGGTACCCACTTAACCTCGCTGGTGCCGCCGCAGCATTGGGTGATCGCCAATATGAAAGAGACCCAGCTGGCACAAATTCGCATCGGCCAGCCCACCACCTTTAGCGTTGATGCGCTGAACGGTGAAACATTCAGCGGTACCGTACAGAGCATCTCGCCGGCGACCGGCGTTGAGTTCAGCGCCATCTCCCCGGATAACGCCACCGGCAACTTCGTCAAAATCGCCCAGCGCATTCCGGTACGCATTGCCGTGAATGACGGACAGAAGAACAGTTCGCGACTGCGCCCGGGAATGTCGGTGCAGGTCACCATCGATACACGCGAGGGAGCGCAGCCATGATCCGCCCGCTGACTCTCGCGCTGGCCCTGGTCCTGATCGGCTGTCAATCGGCGGACGTTCAGCGGGCCGGGCCGTCATTACAGATTCCGGCCGCCTGGCGTGCCGCTGTCGGGCCGACCAGCCCGGTGGAAGGCGTATGGTGGCGCAACTTTCACGACAGCCAGCTCAATCGCTATGTCGACCAGGCGCTACGCTACAACAGCGATGTCCTGATCGCCCGTGAACGGGTCAATGAGTATCAGGCCCGGGCCTACGCCGCCGACAGCACCCTCTTTCCAGCGCTGGATGCCTCATTGACCGGCTCCCGCGCGCGGGCGCAGTCCGCCGCAACCGGCCTGCCCGTGCACAGCACGGTCTACAAAGGCGGATTAACCGCCAGCTATGATGTGGATATCTGGGGCGCCAACCGCAGCGCGGCCAGCGCCGCGCAGGCGAGTCTGGAGGCGCAAAAAGCCGCCGCCGCCGCCGCCGATCTCACCGTCGCCACTTCGGTGGCCGCGGGGTATCTGACGCTGCTCTCGCTGGATGAACAGCTGCGGGTCACCCGGCAGACGCTGAAATCGCGCCAGGACGCGTACAACCTGGCTAAACGTCAGTTTGAGACCGGCTATACTTCGCGCCTGGAGCTGATGCAGGCAGATTCCGAACTGCGTTCAACGCGCTCGCAGATCCCGCCGCTTCAGCATCAGATAGCTCAGCAAGAGAACGCCCTGAGCGTCCTGACCGGCAGCAACCCTGGCAGCATTCAGCGTCAGGATTTCGCCCGACTGACGCCGCTCGCACTGCCGTCCCAGCTGCCCTCCACGCTGCTGAACCGCCGTCCGGATATCGTTCAGGCCCAGCGGCAGCTGATTGCCGCCGATGCCACGCTCGCCTCATCGCAGGCGCAGCTCCTGCCGTCGATCAATTTGACCGCCACCGGTAGCCTGCAGGATCGGACGCTGCCGGACCTGCTCGATAACCCGCTGCGGCTGTGGAGCCTTGGCGGCAGTATTCTCGCCCCGTTGCTCAACCGCCAGGCGCTCAATGCGCAGGTGGATGTGTCGATGGCGCAGCGCAACCAGGCGCTGTACGGTTACGAGAAGACGGTGCGCGGCGCGTTTCAGGAAGTGAATGACAGTCTTGATGCCATCGCCCGCTATGGCGAGCAGTTAAATGAACTCCTCAGTCAACAGGAGGTGGCGCAGGAAACCTTGCGCATTGCGCAGAATCGCTACCGTAACGGTTACTCCTCCTATCTTGACGTACTGGACGCCCAGCGCACGCTGTTCGCTACGCAGATTAGCGTTGTGCAGGTGAAAAACAATCTGCTGCTGGCGCAGGTGGACTTATACCGGTCGCTGGGAGGCGGCTGGTCTGACTCATCAGGGACGTAACGCGGGAAATCGCCTATGCAACAACAATGGTCTGCCGTAGACAGTTATCTGATTGATACTTTAATTCCCCACGATCCGCTGCTCAGCCAGGTGCTGGCGAACAATCAGCGCGCCGGGCTGCCCGCTTTTGACGTCGCCGCGAATCAGGGGCAGTTTCTGGCGCTGCTGGTGCGCATGGTGCGGGCGCAGCGGGTGCTGGAAATCGGTACCCTCGGCGGATACAGCACCATCTGGATGGCTCGTGAGCTGCCGGAAGATGGCGAGCTGCTGACCCTGGAGGCCGATCCGCACCATGCCGCGGTGGCCCGAGAAAATCTGCGCCTGGCAGGGGTCGATAAGCAGGTCACTCTGCGGGAAGGTCCGGCGCTGCAGACCCTCGAATCCCTCGGCGATCGCCCGCCTTTTGATCTGATTTTTATCGATGCCGACAAACCCAGTAACCCCGACTATTTACGCTGGGCCTTGCGCTATTCCCGAGCGGGAACATTGATTATCGGCGATAACGTGGTGCGCGACGGCGAGGTGGCGAACCCGCACAGCGAGGACGATCGCGTGCAGGGGGTACGACGCTTTATCGAGATGATGGCCGACGATCCGCGCCTGACGGTCACGGCGCTGCAAACGGTAGGCAGTAAAGGTTGGGATGGGTTTACGCTGGCGTGGGTGAACGGCTAGTCATCCGCGCCGCTGCCCGGACAGCGGCGCGACGCCGTTATCCGGGTAAGCAGGTCAAGCGATTGCTTAAACCCCGTCGCCCGCGCCAGCGGGAACGTCCGCAGCTTGCAAATCGTCGCTTACGCGACGATTTGTTCCATAGCCTGCAGCACCCGCTTGTCGGAGATGGGATATGGCGTTCCGAGCTGCTGGGCGAAGAAGCTGACGCGCAGCTCCTCAATCATCCAGCGAATCTCCTGCACATCCGCATCCCCACGCCGCCCCGGCGGTAGCTTATTCAGCCACTGCTGCCAGGCCTGCTGGATGCTCTCCACTTTGAGCATCTGCGCCCGGTCGCGGTGCGGATCGATGGCCATTTTCTCCAGTCGTTTTTCAATCGCCTGCAGATAGCGCAGGGTATCCCCCAGTCGGCGGAAACCGTTGCCGGTCACGAAGCCGCGATAGACCAGCCCGCCCATCTGCGCCTTAATATCCGACAGCCCCAGCGCCATGCTCATGTCGACGCGCCCTTTCAACCGCTTATTGATGTTAAACACCGCGGTCAGAATCTGTTCGACCTGTTTGGCTATCTCCACCACCGTCTCATTCAGTTCGGCGCGCACCTTATCGTGCAGTTTCGCGAAATCCTCCTCGCTCCACACCGGGCCGCCCGCCTCATCGATAAGTTTATCGACGCCACAGGAGATACAGTCATCAATCAGATCCAGCACTTTGCCATAAGGGTTAAAATAGAGCCCCAGCTTGGCTTTATTCGGCAGCTTCTCATGCAGATACTTAATCGGCGACGGGATATTGAGCAGCAGCAGACGGCGCAGCCCCTGCCACATCGCCTGCTGCTGCTCCAGCGGATTATCAAACAGCTTAATCGCCACGCTGTCGCGTTCATCCACCAGCGCCGGCCAGGCTTTCACCTTATAGTTGCCGCGTTTTTGCTCGTAGCTCTCCGGCAGTTGACCGAAACTCCAGATATGCAGCCCGCTCTGCTCGATACCATCGTCGGCAACGGCAGAAAGCGTCTCCTGCACTTTGCCCTTCAAGGCCTCTTTTAACTCCTGCAGCGAGCGCCCTTCCGCGAGCTTTTTGTTCTGGTCATCCACCACCCGGAAGGTGATTTTCAGATGATCGGGCACCTGTTCCCACTGCCAGGCTTCGCGATCGATGGTCACGCCGCTCATTCGCCGCAGCTCGCGCTCCAGCGAATCCAGCAGCGGCAGCTCCAGCGGCGTCGCGCGGCCTAAAAACGCCTCGGCGTAGTTCGGCGCCGGCACGAAATTACGCCGCACCGGTTTTGGCAGCGATTTGATCAGCGCGATAATCAGCTCACGGCGCAGACCGGGAATCTGCCACTCGAATCCGGCCTCTTCGACCTGGTTGAGCAACGGCAGCGGAATATGTACCGTTACCCCATCGGCATCAGCGCCCGGTTCAAACTGATAGGTCAACCGCAGCTTCAGGTTGCCCTGATGCCAGAAGTTCGGATAGTCCAGCTTGCTGACCTGCTCCGCCCCCTCTTTGATCAGCATACTCTTTTCAAAGTTGAGCAGATCCGGCGTGTCGCGGCTGGCCGCTTTCCACCACTTATCGAAGTGACGCGCGGAAATAACGTCATGGCTGATACGCTGGTCATAGAAATCGAACAGCGTATCGTCATCCACCAGAATGTCGCGGCGGCGCGATTTATGCTCCAGCTCTTCAATTTCCGTGCGCAGCCTGTTGTTGTCGCGGAAGAAGGCGTGACGCGTCTGCCAGTCCCCTTCCACCAGCGCATGGCGGATAAACAGCTCGCGGCACAACGCCGGGTCTATCTGGCTATAGTTCACTTTGCGGGCGGCGACGATCGGCAGACCGTAGACGGTCACTTTCTCCGTCGCCATCACCGCCCCCTGCGCCCGCTCCCAGTGCGGTTCGCTGTATGACCGTTTAAGCAGGTGCTGCGCCACCGGTTCTATCCATTCCGGATCGATGCGGGCGGCAATCCGTCCCCACAGGCGGCTGGTCTCCACCAGTTCGGCGACCATCGTCCACTTCGGCGGTTTCTTGAACAAACCGGATCCCGGGAAGATAGAGAAACGCGCATTGCGCGCCCCGGTAAACTCCTGCTTATCGTTATCTTTCATCCCGATGTGCGACAGCAGACCGGTCAGCAGCGCGGTATGGATTTCGCGATATTCCGCCGGCTCGCTGTTAATCGGCAGCCCCAGCTCTTTCACCACCTGGCGCAGCTGGGTGTAGATATCCTGCCATTCACGCACCCGCAGATAGTTGAGAAAATCGGTGCGGCACTGGCGACGGAACTGGTTCGAGGAGAGCGCCTTTTGCTGCTCGCCGAGGTAGTTCCACAGGTTCACAAACGCCAGGAAGTCGGACTCTTTATCGTGGAAACGGCGATGTTTCTCATCAGAGGCCTGCTGCTTGTCCATCGGGCGCTCGCGCGGGTCCTGAATCGACAGCGCCGAGGTGATGATCATCGCCTCGCGCACGCAGCCGTGTTTTTGTGCTTCCAGCACCATCCGCGCCAGGCGCGGGTCAACCGGCAGCTGGCTGAGCTGGCGGCCCATCGGCGTCAGCTTATAGGCGGTCTGCTGCTCGTCGGTGGTAATCGCCCCCAGCTCCTCGAGCAGACGCACGCCGTCCTGGATATTGCGCTTATCCGGCGCTTCAACGAACGGGAACGCGGCAATATCACCGAGGCCCAGCGCGGTCATTTGCAGGATCACCGACGCCAGGTTAGTACGCAGAATTTCCGGGTCGGTAAATTCCGGGCGCGAGAGGAAATCGTCTTCCGAATAGAGACGAATACAGATCCCTTCAGACACACGGCCGCAGCGGCCTTTACGCTGGTTAGCAGAGGCCTGAGAAACCGGCTCAATCGGCAGACGCTGCACCTTGGTACGATAGCTATAGCGGCTGATGCGCGCGGTACCGGGATCGATAACGTACTTAATGCCCGGAACGGTCAACGAGGTTTCGGCGACGTTGGTCGCCAGCACGATCCGCCGCCCGCTGTGGGACTGGAAGACGCGGTTCTGTTCGCTGTTCGACAGCCGCGCATACAGCGGCAGGACTTCGGTATGGCGCAGATTGAGCTTATTGAGCGCATCGGCGGTATCGCGAATTTCGCGCTCGCCGCTCATAAAGATCAGGATATCGCCGGGACTTTCACGTCCCAGTTCATCAACGGCATCGAAGATCGCCTGCAGCTGATCGCGTTCGGTATCGTCGGCATCTTCAACGATTGGCCGGTAGCGCACTTCCACCGGGTAAGTTCGGCCGGACACTTCGATAATCGGCGCGTGGTTAAAGTGGCGCGAAAATCGTTCCGGGTCGATGGTTGCCGAGGTGATGATAATTTTCAGGTCCGGGCGACGCGGCAGCAGTTCCCGTAAATAGCCGAGCAGGAAGTCGATGTTCAGGCTACGTTCGTGCGCTTCATCGATGATGATGGTGTCGTACTGCATCAACAGCCGATCCTGCTGGATTTCCGCCAGCAGAATACCGTCGGTCATCAGCTTGACCATGGTGTTGTCGCTAACGTGGTCGCTAAAACGGACTTTATAGCCGATGCAGCCGCCCGGTTCGCTTTGCAGCTCTTCGGCGATACGGTTGGCCACGGTGCGCGCCGCCAGACGACGCGGCTGCGTATGGCCAATTAGCCCCTTCACCCCGCGCCCCAGCTCCATGCAGATTTTCGGCAGCTGGGTGGTTTTACCGGAGCCGGTCTCCCCTGCCACGATAACCACCTGATGGTCGCGAACCGCCTGCAAAATCTCCTCTTTTTTCTGGCTGACCGGCAGATTTTCCGGGTAGGTAATCGTTGGGCGCGAGGCTTCACGCAGCAGGACTCTCCCTGCGGCTTGTTCGATCTCCTGCGCCATCTCCTGAAGAATAGCCTGCTGGGCTTCAGGATTTTTAACCTTCTTCACGCCATGCAGGCGACGGGAAAAGCGTGACTTATCACGCAGCATCAGGCCATCAAGCCGTTGGAATAGCTGAGAGAAGGTGAACTTTTGTTGTTCTGTCATAGCGTTATCGGGCAGTGCACTGCCGGGAAAAATCTCTTGTGATGTATTGCTGTATATTACCACATCTGCGAATCGCATGCCTTGTTCAAAAAAATTGAATACAGGGTTCGATTTATTGCGCTTTCTCTGTGGCATGATTGTGAATACAGTGTCAACAAGCACCAGGGCATCGACCCGTCAATCTCATATAAGGAAACACCCATGAGCAAAGTATTAGTACTGAAATCCAGTATTCTGGCAGGGTACTCACAATCCGGTCAGCTGTCCGACTATTTTGTTGAACAATGGCGCGAACAGCACGCCGATGATGTTATCACCGTGCGTGACCTGGCAGCCAATCCGATTCCGGTACTGGATGGTGAACTGGTTGGCGCGCTGCGTCCGAGCGATGCCCCGCTGACGCCGCGTCAGCAGGAAGCGCTGGCGCTGTCCGACGAACTGATCGCCGAACTGAAAGCGAATGACGTGATTGTCATCGCGGCGCCGATGTATAACTTCAACATCCCGACCCAGCTGAAAAACTACTTCGACCTGGTGGCTCGCGCCGGTGTGACCTTCCGCTACACCGAAAAAGGACCAGAAGGTCTGGTTACCGGTAAACGTGCGGTTGTGCTGACCAGCCGTGGCGGTATCCATAAAGACACCCCGACCGACCTGGTCACGCCGTACCTGTCTACCTTCCTCGGCTTCATCGGTATCACCGACGTGAACTTTGTCTTCGCAGAAGGCATTGCTTATGGTCCGGAAGTCGCAGCCAAAGCGCAGTCCGATGCCAAAGCGGCCATCGACAGCGTGGTTGCAGCATAAGATTTCCACTCCCACCGCCCGGTGGGAGTGTTTTTTTCGCCCTCTCCCCATTCCCCTTACGCACCGCCTCGTAGAGCGCAGCTGAAGGCGTCTCCGACGAAAATGGCGCAAGCGCTGGAAAGCAGCGTGGATAGCATTAAAAGCCGGTAATCCAGGCGACGTAACCCCATGGAACTTGCGGCAAAAGTGCTGGCGGCGATTCAGGCGCACCCGGCACTCTTTCGCGAGCGGGCTAAATATGAGGCCCCCGATGCCCGAGGGCTCTTGTTCAGGATGATGATTTCGGCCGCAGGTTCTCGTCAAACTCCAGCCGTTTTCTCTCCGGCTCGGCTTCTTTTAACGGCTCCACCTGATGCAGCGACTGCTTGCAGCGCTCCACCAGCACCTGGTATTCCCGCGTCCCCTGTTTTTTCCACGCGATTTCCTGCTCGCTTAAGGTGCGGATCGCTTTTGCCGGACTGCCGACAATCAGATGGTTGGCCGGCATCTCCGCTTTCGCCTTCACAAACGCCGATGCGCCGACAATGCTGTTCTCACCGATGGTCGCGCCGTCGATAATCACCGCGCTCATTCCCACCAGCGCGTTACGGCCAATGACGCAGCCGTGAAGAATTGCCCCGTGGCCGATATGCCCGTCCTCCTCCACCACCGTATCCTGGCCGGGGAAGCCGTGCATCACGCAGTTATCCTGAATGTTAGCGCCGTCTTTAACCACAATCCGCCCAAAATCGCCGCGCAGACTGGCATTAGGGCCAACGTACACGCCTTTCCCGAGGATCACATCGCCAATCAGTACCGCCGTGGGATGCACGTAGCTTTCATCCGGCACAACGGGAGTCATACCGTCAATCTGATAAATCGGCATCAAGCCTCCTTAGGCGCCTGGCAAACCGCCAAAACGCTGATAATAGAGCGGCCCCGGCGCAGGCAGTTCCCCCACCGAGCTTTCCCCTTTTTCGCCGACGAAGGTCAGCGCGCCGGGAGCGACCCGCTGGTAAATATTGATGCACAGCTGGCGCGCGGTTTGTCCGGCCCAGTGCGCAGGCAGTAGCTCCTCCGGCAGCAGCGGATCTTTGAGCACCACGCGACGATAGAAATGGATCAGCAGCAGCTGGATCTGGAAGCAACGTTGCGGCGTTAACTCGTCGGCATCGGCATCGCGCAGCAGCGGTAGCAGCGGGCGAAACAGTGCAATAAAGGTGTCGTACATCATGTTCTGCTCGGTCAAATGCCAGCACTCTTCCACACGGGCGCGCAGCGCCGCCTGGGAGAGCGCCAATGGCGAATGGGCTTCAAAACAGATCACGTTTTCCGCCACGCCCGCTTCGTGCAGCAGCGACTGGACATCGGCCATTTTTTGCGACGGCGAGGCAAGCAGACTCGGTGCCAGGGCGCCAAAGCCTTGCCACAGCAGCTGCTTTTTCACTTCCGCCAGCTGATTTTTCTCCAGCCCTTCCGACAGCAGCAGCAGCCAGGTCCCGTCCCATTCCGGCGCGCTGGCGCGGTAGATTTTATGCTCCGCCCGGCGCGTCAGACGCAGCCCTTTGTCGCTCAGACGATAGAAACTGCGTCGGCCGATGCGTACCACATCCAGCCACTCCTCTTTGTTCAGCCGGAACAGCGCCGTGCGCACGAACCGTTCGCCAAAGCCCAGCCCTTCCAGCAGCGCGGCCACGCTGCCGAGCCACACTTCTCCACCGCGCTGTAGCAAGGAATCTCCGTACAGCGAGGCGATCAGCGAAGTGCCGCTGATTGGCATCGCTTCGACCGCCTGTTGAATAAAAGTATCGAGTTTACTCATTTGATTCATTCTGTTGTTATTGTTGTCCTTTCTGAATCATAGCACAGGAAAATCCCCGGTAGCGCAGGCTTACCGGGGATGGGGTCTGGTGCCCGGGTCGGGCGCAAGCCGCCACCCGGGAAAACGCGGCTTAACCGTTGGCGACGATTTTGCGCAGGTCGGAGACGCGGCAGGCCTTGCCTTCCGAGCGAGGGATACTGCCGCAGTTGACGATGCTAATATCCGTCGAGATCCCGACCATAGACTTAATACGGTGACGCAGCTGATGGCAGATCTGGCAGCGCTGTTCATGACTCAGCGACAAGCTGCTCTCTTTCAACTCGACGCGGACCGAAAGTGAATCAAGATGGCCGCGACGATTGACTTCCAGCTGATAGTGCGGCGACAGATGCTCGACTTTCAGAATCTCCTCTTCCAGCTGCGACGGGAAGACGTTGACCCCGCGAATAATCAGCATATCGTCACTGCGCCCGCTGATGCGATCCATCCGGCGCATGGTGCGCGCGGTGCCCGGCAGCAGGCGGGTCAGATCGCGAGTACGGTAGCGAATCACCGGCAGCGCCTCTTTGGTCAGTGTGGTAAACAGCAGCTCGCCGTGTTCGCCATCCGCCAGCGGCGTACCGTCGTTGGGGTTCACCACTTCCGGGAAGAAGTGATCTTCCCAGATAGTCGGACCGTCGGCGGTTTCCAGACACTCCATCGCTACCCCCGGCCCCATCACTTCCGACAGGCCGTAAATATCCAGCGCGGAGATCCCCAGCCGACGCTCAATCTCCCCCCGCATCGCCAGCGTCCACGGCTCGGCGCCGAAGACGCCGACCCGCAGCGAGCAGCGGCTGGCGTCGCCGCCCATCTGGCGTTCCAGCTCTTCAATCAGGTTCAGGCAGTAGGAAGGCGTCACCATAATCATGTCCGGCTGAAAATCGCGGATCAGCTGCGCCTGTTTTTCCGTCTGCCCGCCGGACATCGGGATCACCGTGGCCCCCAGGCGCTCTGCGCCGTAGTGCGCGCCGAGACCGCCGGTGAACAGCCCGTAGCCGTAGGCAACATGAATTTTATCTTTTGC
This sequence comes from Klebsiella planticola ATCC 33531, assembly GCF_000735435.1. Lineage (GTDB taxonomy): Bacteria > Pseudomonadota > Gammaproteobacteria > Enterobacterales > Enterobacteriaceae > Klebsiella > Klebsiella planticola. The sequence goes on from NZ_JMPP01000046.1 coordinate 34,104, forward strand.
CGTACCGCCGGCGGCGCGCAGCGAACGGGCAACGATATTGGCCCAGGTGTCGATATCATTCTGCGTATAGCCCACCACCGTCGGTTTGCCGGTGGTGCCGGAAGAGGCATGAATACGCACAATTTGTTCCATCGGTACCGCAAAGGTGTCAAACGGATAGTTATCGCGCAGATCCTGTTTGGTGGTACACGGGAATTTGCTCAGGTCGCTCAGTTCGCGAAAATCCTCAGGATGGACGCCCGCCGCGTCAAATTTACGCCGGTACATCGGCACATTGTCATAGGCATGTTTCAGCGTCCATTTCAGGCGCTGGGTTTGCAAAGCTTGTAATTCGTCACGAGAAGCAGTTTCAATCGGATCTAATTTTGTATTAGTTATCATTTTAGGGTACTCGCAGGTAAAGTCGCTCACACTCGCTCAAGGATCATGGCAATGCCCTGACCCACGCCAATACACATCGTACACAGCGCATAGCGCCCGTTCCGTCGCTGCAGCTCCAGGCTGGCGCTCAATGCCAGCCGCGCGCCGCTCATTCCCAAGGGATGACCTAAGGCGATAGCACCGCCGTTGGGGTTAACATGCTCCGCATCGTCCGCCAGCCCCAGCTGTCTGAGCACGCCTAAGGCCTGCGCAGCAAAGGCTTCGTTCAGTTCGATAACATCCATATCGTTAATATTCAGTCCGGCGCGCTCCAGCACTTTGCGTACCGCCGGCACCGGCCCCAGCCCCATAAACCTGGGCTCCACGCCCGCGGTCGCCATCGCCACAATTCGTGCACGTGGGGTTAACCCCTGCGCCCGCGCCTGCTGTTCGCTGGCGATAATCAGCGCGGCGGCGCCATCGTTCACCCCGGAGGCGTTTCCGGCGGTAACCACGCCGCCTTTGCGAAACGGCGTTTTTAGCCCGGCCAGCTGTTCAAGGGTGGTCTCCGCCCGCGGGTGTTCGTCCTCGCGAACCGCGCTCACCGCCCCTTTCTTGCCAATAATTTGCACCGGCACGATTTCCTGCGCCAGAATCCCTGCCCGCTGCGCTTTCGCCGTCAGCTGCTGGCTGCGAAAAGCGAAGGCATCCTGATCGGCCCGGCTGATGTTTAACAATTCAGCTACATTCTCTGCCGTTTCCGGCATACTGTCAGTGCCAAATTGCTGCTGCATGAGCGGGTTCACAAAACGCCAGCCGATGGTGGTATCAAACAGCTCGGCCTGGCGCTGGAACGGCGCGCTGGCTTTGCCCATCACAAACGGCGCCCGCGACATCGATTCCACGCCGCCGGCAATCAGCAGATCCGCCTCGCCGGCTTTGATGGCGCGTGCGGCAAAGCCGATCGCATCCAGGCCGGAACCACACAGCCGGTTGATGGTGGTGCCGGAGACCGTCTGCGGATATCCCGCCAGCAAGGTCGCCATATGCGCCACGTTGCGGTTATCTTCCCCGGCCTGGTTCGCACAGCCGAAAATCACATCATCGATGACCGAGGGATCGAGACCCGGGTTACGGCTCAGCAACTCTCGCAGTGGAATGGCGGCTAAATCATCGGCGCGGACGCTGGCCAGCGCCCCGCCGTAACGACCAATCGGCGTACGAATCCCATCACAGATAAAGGCGTCACGCATCAGACTTCTCCCGTTATTGTGCCGCCGATGCGGTGCGATTTGCCGCGAAACAGGGCCACAATCTTTTGTTGTTGATTAACAATTTCAATGTCGTAGACGCCGGTCAGTTTCCCCTGCTGCTTCACTCGCGCCGTGGCGACCAGTCGGTCGCCGGCAAACGCCGGACGCAGGAAGTCGATACTGGCGGCAGATGCCACCGCCGCCAGCCCCTGGCTGTTGCAGGCGTAGGCAAAGGCGGTATCGGCCAGCGAAAACAGCTGTCCGCCGTGACAGGTCTGATGGCCGTTAAGCATGGCTGGCGAGACGGTCATGCTCATCTGCGCGTAGCCGTCATCCATTTCAATCATCTCGATGCCCAGGGTTCTGGCGCAGGTATCTTTTTCGTACATCGCGCGCGCGTTGCGCCAGGCCTCATTGTTCATTACGCTGCTCCACAAGCGCCTTCTGGCGCAGTAAGGAACCGGGGCGATAACGCTCTTCGCCATAGTGCTGTTGCAGGTTTTCCAGCATGCGCAGCACGCGCTGCCAGCCCACCGATTCGCCCCACGCCAGCGGGCCGTGCGGGTAGTTGACGCCCAGGCGCATCGCGGTATCGATATCTTCCGGGCTGGCGACCCCTTTTTGCACCGCGTCGAGCGCTTCATTAATCAGCATGGCGAGGGTACGCCAGACCAGCAGGCCGGGATAATCGGCAATCTGCAGCACTTTCTTGCCCTGCTGCTGGAAATAGCGCACCGCTTTGTCGGTCGCCGACGCCGGGTTCGTCGCCGCCGTTGCCAGAACCACGGTGTCACCCGCGCAATAGTCATATACCACCACCGGGCAGCCATACTGCACGCTCAGCGCCTGGGCGGTTTCGCCTTCCGTTTCCAGCACACGAACGTCGTCCAGGGCGATCGTGACCCTGCCGGTGACACTGTCACCTGTTGTGTGAACTGCTTTGGCCCCGCAGGTTTCAGCCACAGCGGCCAGCGCCGGCACGGATGCGCTCTCAAGGGGCCAGCGATAGACGCCCTGTCCGCTCTTCTTGCCCAGACGCCCGGCCAGCGCCAGCTCCTGCTGGACCAGCGACGGCAGAAAACGGCGGTCCTGCCAGAACGCGTTAAACACCGAACAGGTGACGGCGAAGTTGACGTCCTGACCAATCAGGTCGGTCAACGCCAGCGGCCCCATCGGGAAACCGCCGCCGTCGCGCAGCGCGGCATCAATCACCGCCGGGGGAGCCACCTGCTCCTCCAGCGCCCGCCACGCTTCGGCGTAGAACGGCCGCGCCACGCGGTTAACGATAAACCCCGGCGTCGAACGGCAGCGTACCGGCTGCTTTCCCCATGCCGTAACGCACCGGCACAGCTGTTCAACCACTTCCGGCGATGTCGCCAGACCACTCACCACCTCCACCAGTTTCATCACCGGCGCGGGGTTAAAGAAGTGCAGACCGGCCACCCGTTCAGGGTGCTTTACATCGGCGGCAATGGCGGTAATGGAGATCGATGAGGTATTGCTGGTCAGCAGCGTTGACGGGGAGCAGATCGCCGCCAGCTGGCTGAAAAGCGCTTTTTTGACATCCGGGCGCTCTGACGCCGCTTCAATCACCAGCCAGGCGTCGGCCAGCGCGGCTAACTCGGTGACCGGAACAAGGCGGGAGACCAGCGCATCCGCCTGGTCCGCCGTCAGCTTGCCTCGCGCCACGCGGGCGGCCAGACGCTGACGAATGCCTTCCACCGCGCGGGTCAGCGCCTCGGAGGCGATATCGTAGAGCAGGACAGGATGTCCGGCCGCGGCGGCCACTTCCGCAATGCCGGCCCCCATCGTGCCGGCGCCGATCACGGCGACGGTTTGCAGTGTTTGGCTCATGGTCTATTTCCCGCTGAACTGTGGAGGACGCTTCGCCAGGAAGGCACTGACGCCTTCCCGATAGTCATCGCTGCGTCCGGCCAGACGCTGATAGTCGCGCTCAAGATCCAGCTGCGCATCGAGGCCGTTGGTCTCCGAGACCTGGAGCGCTTTTTTGATAAGCCCCAGCCCGAAGGTCGGCTGCGTCGCCAGATGGCGGGCCAGCTGACGACTGGTATCGGCCAGCTCGGCGTCCTCCACCAGCTGCCAGATCATCCCCCACTGAGCGGCCTGTTCGGCGCTGAGCTTCTCACCCAGCAGCGCCAGCCCCATTGCCCGGGCGCGCCCGGCCACCCGCGGCAGGAACCAGCTACCGCCGCAGTCGGGTACCAGCCCCAGCTTGCTGAAGGCCATCACAAAATTCGCCGACCGCGCGGCGAGAACAATATCGCAGCCCAGGGCGAGGGTGGCGCCCGCGCCGGCCGCCACGCCGTTCACCGCGGCAATCACCGGCTTCGGCAGCGCCGCCAGACGGCGCACCAGCGGGTTATAGAAACGCTCAACGGACAGGCCCAGATCCGGCGCCGGACCGCTGGGGTCGACGTTGCGATCATTTAAATCCTGGCCGGCGCAAAAACCGCGTCCGGCACCGGTAATCAGCAGGCAGCGCACGTTGTCATCGCGCTCGGCCTGAGTCAGACAGGCCGCCAGCTGCTGATGCATAAGGTCGTTAAAGCTGTTAAGACGATCCGGGCGGTTAAGGGTAATCGTCATCACACCCTGTTCTACTTCGCTGAGAATAAAAGCGTCCACGATTAGCGTCCTTTAAATTCCGGGGTTCGTTTTTGTAAGAAGGCGTCAATACCTTCGCGGCGATCGTCGGTGGCGCTCAGCAATGTAAACAGCTGGCGCTCCTGTTGAAGACCGGCCTGAAGGCTCACTTCCTGCGCCTGGCGCAGCGACTGTTTCGCCGCACGCAGCGCCAGCGGCGAATGACCGGCGATGGTCGCCGCCAGCTTCAGGGCATATTCGTCGGTCAACAGCGCCGGGGTTATCTCACTCACCAGACCGGCCTGTTGCGCCCGCGGCGCATCAATACTTTCGCCGCTCAGCACCATCCGGCTGGCCAGCGCTTTCCCTACGCAGCGGATCAGACGCTGGGTGCCTCCGGCGCCGGGCATTATGCCGAGGGTGATCTCCGGCAGGCCGAAGCGCGCGTTATCGCCCGCCACCACCAGGTCGCAGAGCAGCGCCAGCTCGCAGCCCGCCCCAAGGGCGTAGCCGTTCACAGCGGCGATCAGCGGTTTCGGAAAGGCATCAATCCGCGCCCACAGACGTGGGCGAATATCGTCCATCGTGGCGGGCAGGTCTTTTTCCGCCATTTCGTTCAGGTCGGCGCCGGCGGCAAAGAAACGGCGGTTGCCGCCGATCACGCAGGCACGGATATCCGGGTCAGACGCCGCCGCGTCCAGCGCGTCGGCAATCTGCGTCAGCAGTGCGTTATTCAAGGCATTACGCGCCTGCGGACGATTCAGGGTCAGCAGCAGGACCCGCTGGTGACGGGCTATCAGCAGATCGCTCATGCCATTCCCCTTGCGTCAAAGTCGACCACCACGTCGCCGCTGGTCGGCAACGCCTGGCAGCTCAGCACATATCCGGCAGCCAGTTCGTCCGCTTCCAGGCTGTAGTTGGCCGCCATCGCCACTTCGCCGCGCAGCACTTTACATTTGCAGGTGGCGCAGACGCCGCCTTTACAGGCGAAGGGCAAATCCGCCCCCTGGCGCAGCGCCGCATCCAGAATGCTGTCATCTTCCGCGGTGAGGGCAATCTGCCGATCGCGGCCGTCCTGACGAATCGTGACGGTGCGGCCTTCAGCCTGCACGCCGGTGGCGCGTTTAGCGCGACTTCCGGGGGTATTAAAGCGCTCAAGATGAATCTGGTTTTCCGCCATCCCCAGCTCGCGCAGCGCCGCTTCAGCTTCATCCATCATCACCGCCGGACCGCAAATAAAGGCCTCGTCGAAGCGGCTGAAATCGAGCAGTCTGGCAGAGAGCGCGCGCAGTTTGTCGCCATCAATGCGCCCCTGCAGCAAATCGCTGTCCATCGACTCCTGGCTGAACAGATGCACCACCTGCAGCCGCTGCGGGTAGCGGTCTTTTAAATCCGCCAGCGCCTGACGAAACATCATGCTGCTGCTACTGCGGTTGCCATAAATCAGGGTGAAGCGGCTATGCGCTTCGGTGGCGAGCGTGGCGCCAATAATCGCCATCATCGGCGTGATACCGGATCCGGCGGCAATCGCCAGATAGTCAGCCTCGCGCCCGGCCTGCGGCTGGTAGCCGAAATGCCCCTGCGGCACCATCACCTCCAGCACCATGCCCTGGCAGATATCGCTCTGCGCATAGCGGGAAAAACGTCCGCCGTCGATGGCTTTGACCGCCACGCTGATTTCCGCCGGCGAGCGGCTGCGACAGATGGAGTAGCAGCGGCGCAGCTCTTCCCCGCCGAGGCGGGCTTTCACGGTCAGATGCTGGCCCGGACGGAAGGCATATTCCGCCTGCAGCGCGTCGGGAATCGCAAAGGTAATGGTCACCGCATCGCGGGTTTCCGGCTCCACTTTCGCGACGGTAAGCGAATGAAACGTCGTCATGGCAACCTCAAATACATTTAAAGTAATCAAAGGGTTCACGGCAGCTGTCGCAGCGGTAAAGCGCTTTACAGGCCGTCGAACCGAATTCACTGATCGGCGTGGTGTGTACGCTGCCGCAGCGCGGGCAAACCACCTCATCCGGAAGACCGGCATGGCAGGCGTGCCCCTGCGGCGGGCTGATGCCGTACTGGCGCAGACGCTCGCGGGCATCCTGGTTCATCCAGTCGGTGGTCCACGGCGGGTCAAGCTGCAGGACAATCTGCACCGGCGTATAGCCGTGGCGGGCCATCGTTGCGCGAATCTCCCCCAGCAGATGCTCGGTCGCCGGGCAGCCCGAGTAGGTCGGCGTAAAGCCAATCACCCAGCCTTCACCGTGCGGTGTCACGCTGCGCACCATGCCAAGGTCGGTAATGGTCAGCACCGGCACTTCCGGATCGGGGATCTCACTTAACAGTGCCCAGATAGCGTGGACTTCTGCGGGTGCGATAGCGGCGAGACGTTGCATAGCCACCTCCTGTTACCACTGCTGACCGGGATAAGCGCGTTGCAGATACTGCATTTCCGCCAGCAACGGCCCGAGATGTTCACTGTGCAGTCCCTGTTTGCCGCCGTGGCGAAACGCCGCCTCTTGCGGGATCTGCAGACCGGCATCAAGCAGCGCGGTGTGAACCGTGCTCTGCCACTCCGCCTGCAGGTCGCGGGGGTCAACAGCGATACCCTGCTCAACAAGGGCAATCTCCAGCGCGTCGGCGAGGAACAACTCCCCGGTAAAACGCCACAGATCGTCGACCGCCTGCTGCATTTTTTGCGCCGATACCTCAGTGCCATTGCCCAGACGTTCCAGCCAGCCGCGGCTGAAGCGCAGGTGATAGCGCACCTCCTTGAGCCCCTTGGCGGCGATGGCGGCAATCTGCGCATCACGACTGTTTACCAGCCGGGTAAACAGAGCCACATGCCAGGCATCGATAAAGAACTGACGGGCGATGGTATCGGCAAAGTTGCCGTTCGGCTGTTCCACCAGCAGGAGATTGCCGTACTGACGTTCATCCCGGCCGTAGGCCAGGGTATCTTCATCGCCGCTCCCCGCCAGCTCAGCCGCATAGCTGAGGAAGTTGCGCGCCTGGCCCAGCAGATCGAGGCCGATATTGGCCAGCGCGAGGTCAATTTCCAGCTCCGGGGCATGGCCGCACCACGCGCCCAAGCGCTGGGCCAGCACCAGGCCGTTATCACCGAGACGCAGCGCATAGGTTGCAACGGGATTGAGGTTGTTCATCGTTGCCTCACATATGTTCCATGCCGTCCGGCACGCTGTAGAAAGTCGGATGGCGATAGACTTTGCTCTCCGCCGGATCAAAAAACTCGCCGCGTTCTTCCGGCTGGGATGCGACTATCTGGCTGGCTTTCACCACCCACAGCGAGCAGCCTTCGCTGCGCCGGGTGTAGACATCGCGGGCATTTTCCAGCGCCATCTGGTCATCGGCGGCGTGCAGACTGCCGACGTGACGATGGGATAACCCCTGCTTGCTGCGGACAAATACTTCATATAACGGCCAGTAAACGTTGCTCATCATGCTTCTCCTTATGCCGCGTCGCGGGAGTGTTGTTTTTGCGCATGCGCCAGCGCGGCTTCCCGCACCCATGCCCCCTCTTCCCAGGCTTTACGCTTGGCGGCCAGGCGTTCGTGGTTACAAATGCCGCGCCCGTTGATCACTTCATTCAGTTCCTGCCAGTTGATTTCGCCAAAGCGGTAGTGCCCGGTCGCTTCATCCAGCTGCAAATCGGCGTCCGGCACGGTCATGCCGAGGATCGCGACCTGCGGTACGGTGTTATCGACAAAGCGCTGACGCAGTTCGTCGTTGGAGTGCAGTTTGATTTTCCACGCCATGCTGCGGGCGCTGTTCGGCGAATTATCGTCGCTCGGGCCAAACATCATCAGGGCCGGCCACCAGAAGCGGTTAATCGCATCCTGCAACATCTGACGCTGCGCTTCACTGCCCTCGGCCAGCGCCATACAGGCTTCAAACCCCTGACGCTGGTGAAAGCTCTCCTCTTTGCAGATTTTGACCATCGCCCGGGCGTAGGGACCGTAGGAAGTCCGGCACAGCGCCACCTGGTTGACGATAGCGGCGCCGTCGACCAGCCAGCCAATCACGCCGATATCCGCCCAGCTCAGCGTCGGGTAGTTAAAGATCGAGGAGTATTTCATCTGCCCGTCGAGCATCTTCTGATACAGATCTTCCCGGGCGCAGCCGAGCGTCTCCGCCGCGCTATACAGATACAGGCCATGTCCGGCCTCATCCTGCACCTTCGCCAGCAGAATCGCCTTCCGACGCAGCGTCGGCGCGCGGGTAATCCAGTTGCCCTCCGGCAGCATGCCGACAATTTCCGAGTGCGCGTGCTGGCCAATCTGGCGGATCAGCGTCTTGCGGTAGGCATCCGGCATCCAGTCCTGCGGTTCGATGGCCGTATCCTGCGCGATACGCTGGTCAAAGCGTTGTTCTTCTGTCACGTCATCACCTTTATGATTCCAATAAATTCAACAAATACGCATTTGTGAATCACTTTGTTTTATAAAAGTTACACTCAGGTTAAATAAAACCACAAATTTTGTTTGTGTTTTTTGTGATGATGACGACAAAAAATCGCCACCAGACCGCGACACCGCAGGCCGGAAGCGGCAGGACACGACGCGCCCGCGATCACAATGTTAATAAATTATTAAATAGTCGCTTGCATTTAATGATTCATAAAATAACTATTTATAGAGATTTCACGTAACATATTGGAGATTCACCATGCAGCAGTTAGCCAGCTATTTATCCGGCACCTGGCAGAGCGGTCGGGGCCACGCCCGCCCGCTTCGCCACGCCATCAGCGGTGAGACATTATGGGAAGTCACCAGCGAAGGGCTGGATATGGCACAGGCGCGCCGTTTTGCCATCGACCGCGGCGCTAAGGCGTTACAGGCCATGACCTTTATCGAACGCAGCGCGATGCTGAAAGCGGTAGCGAAACACCTGCAGGCAGAAAAAGAGGCGTTTTATGCCATTTCAGCGCAAACCGGGGCGACCCGAGCCGATAGCTGGGTTGATATTGAAGGGGGGATCGGCACGCTGTTTACCTACGCCAGCCTCGGCAGTCGCGAGCTGCCGGACGATACGCTGTGGCCGGAAGATGAACTGATCCCGCTGTCGAAACAGGGGGGCTTTGCCGCCCGCCACGTTCTGACCTCAAAATCCGGCGTCGCGGTGCATATCAACGCCTTTAACTTCCCCTGCTGGGGCATGCTGGAAAAGCTGGCGCCAACCTGGCTTGCCGGCATGCCGGCCATCATCAAACCGGCAACCGCCACCGCTCAGCTGACCCAGGCGATGGTCAAGTCTATCGTCGAGAGCGGACTGGTACCGGACGGGGCCATCAGCCTGATTTGCGGCGGCGCGGGCGATCTGCTTGATCATCTGGATAGCCAGGATGTGGTGACCTTTACCGGCTCCGCCCATACCGGCCAGCAGCTGCGTGTTCACCCTAACCTGGTCGCGAAATCGATCCCCTTCACCATGGAGGCCGATTCGCTGAACTGCTGCGTGCTCGGAGAGGACATCACTCCCGGGCAGCCGGAATTTGCCCTGTTTATCCGCGAAGTGGTGCGCGAGATGACGACCAAAGCCGGGCAGAAATGTACCGCTATCCGCCGCATCATCGTTCCGCAGGCCCAGCTTCATGCGGTCAGCGAAGCGTTGATTGCCCGTCTGCAAAAAGTGACCGTCGGCGATCCGGCGCAGGAAGGGGTGAAAATGGGCGCGCTGGTCAGCCATGACCAGCGCCAGGATGTACAGGACAAGGTGAACGCGCTGATTCAGGCCGGGTGCGAAGTTCTGCTCGGCGGCAAGGCCGATCTTAACGCCACCGGCGCCTTCTTCCCGCCGACGCTGCTGTTCTGCCCGCAGCCGGATGAAACGCCGGCGGTACATGCCATCGAAGCCTTCGGCCCGGTTGCCACCCTGATGCCGTATCAACATCGCGAGCACGCGCTGTCGCTGGCGCGCGCCGGGGAAGGCAGTCTGGTCGGAACGCTGGTGACCGCCAGCGGCGAGCTGGCGCGTGAGTTTATCCTCGGCGCCGCCCGTTCACATGGCCGTATCCAGATCCTCAACGAGGCCTCTTCCGTCGAGTCCACCGGTCACGGTTCACCGCTGCCGCAGCTGGTTCATGGCGGGCCGGGTCGTGCCGGCGGCGGCGAAGAGCTCGGCGGTTTGCGCGCGGTAAAACACTATATGCAACGCACTGCGGTTCAGGGCAGCCCGACGATGCTGGCCGCCATCGGTCAGCAGTGGGTTCGCGGCGCCGAAGTCAGCGAGGACCGTATTCATCCGTTCCGTAAATATTTTGAACAGATCCAGCCTGGCGATAGCCTGCTGACCCCGCGTCGCACCCTGACCGAAGCGGATATCGTCAATTTTGCCTGCCTCAGCGGCGATCACTTCTATGCCCATATGGACAAAATTGCCGCCGCGGACTCCATTTTTGGCGAGCGCGTGGTCCACGGTTACTTCCTGATCTCCGCGGCAGCCGGGCTGTTTGTCGATGCCGGCGTCGGGCCGGTTATCGCCAACTATGGCATGGAAAACCTGCGCTTTATCGAACCGGTGAAGCCGGGCGACACCATTCAGGTGCGTCTGACCTGCAAGCGTAAAACGGTGAAGCGCCAGCGTAGCGCCGAGGAGAAAGCGACCGGGGTGGTGGAGTGGGCGGTAGAGATATTCAACCAGCACCAGCAGCCGGTGGCGCTCTATTCCATCCTGACGCTGGTGGCCCGTCAGCACGGCGACTTCGCGGTTTAACCGATGCCTGTCCCCGCCGTTCCGGCTAACGCCGGGCGCGCCGGGCCGGTACCCGATGCCTCTGCGGAGGCATTTTTTGTGCCCCGCCCGCTTGCTCCGGGCATAACTGGCAAATCTGACAAACAACCTGGCAAGAGCACACAAACGCCAACCGACCAACCGCTGGTAGGTTAAAGCGAGTAAAGCCGGCATTTCGCAGCGGCAAGCGACAACACAACTCGCCGGAATCATTGGCGTTGCAGACAATCAGCAGGGACGCGTGGTCACCGTAGATGCAACCCAAAGCATGACGGGAATATAAATATAAGATGAGGTCACAATGGCAAATAACTCAATTCGTTCCCCGCGTAAAACAGCCTTAGCCCTGGCCGTTGCGCTGTTTTGTGCCTGGCAATCACCGGTGTTCGCGCACGGCGACGAAGCGCATATGGTCCCAATGGACAAAACGCTGCAGGCGTTTGGTGCCGACGTGCAGTGGGATGATTATGCCCAGATGTTTACCCTGATGAAGGATGGCGCCTACGTCAAAGTGAAGCCCGGTGCGAAAACGGCCATCGTCAACGGTAAGTCGCTGGATTTACAGGTTCCGGTGGTGATGAAAGACGGTAAGGCGTGGGTCTCCGATACCTTTATCAACGATGTCTTCCAGTCCGGTCTTGATCAGACCTTCCAGGTCGAGAAACGCCCGCATCCGCTCAACTCGTTATCCGCAGCGGAAATCAGCGAAGCGGTGACGATTGTCAAAGCCTCGCCGCAATTCCGCCCCAACACCCGTTTTACCGAAATCTCACTGCACGAGCCAGATAAAGCGGCGGTGTGGGCCTTCGCGTTAAAAGGAACCGCCGTTGAGGCGCCGCGCACCGCTGACGTGGTGATGCTCGATGGTAAACACGTCATCGAAAGCGTGGTGGATTTACAGAATAAGAAAATCCTCTCCTGGCAGCCAATTAAAGACGCCCACGGCATGGTCCTGCTGGATGATTTCGTCAGCGTGCAGAACATTATTAACGCCAGTGACGAATTCGCCGCAGTGCTCAAAAAACACGGCATCACCGACAGCAAAAAAGTCATCACCACTCCGCTGACCGTCGGTTATTTTGACGGCAAAGATGGCCTGAAGCAGGATTCACGTCTGCTGAAAGTGGTGAGCTATCTGGATACCGGCGACGGCAACTACTGGGCGCACCCGATTGAAAACCTGGTCGCCGTGGTGGATCTTGAGCAGAAGAAAATCATCAAAATTGAAGAGGGTCCGGTGATCCCGGTGCCGATGGAATCGCGCCCTTATGATGGCCGCGACCGCGTGGCTGCCGCGGTTAAACCGCTGGATATTACCGAGCCGGAAGGCAAAAATTACACCATTACCGGCGACACGATTCACTGGCAGAACTGGGATTTCCACCTGCGGCTGAACTCCCGCGTCGGGCCGATTCTCTCCACCGTGACCTACAACGACAACGGGCAGAAACGTCAGGTGATGTATGAAGGCTCGCTGGGCGGGATGATCGTGCCTTATGGTGACCCGGACGTGGGTTGGTACTTCAAAGCCTATCTCGACTCCGGCGACTACGGCATGGGCACCCTGACCTCGCCAATCGTCCGCGGTAAAGATGCGCCGGCGAACTCGGTGCTGCTGGATGAAACCATTGCTGATTATACCGGCGCGCCAACCACTATCCCGCACGCTATCGCAATCTTCGAGCGTTATGCCGGTCCGGAATACAAACACCAGGAGATGGGGCAACCGAACGTCAGCACCGAACGACGCGAGCTGGTGGTCCGCTGGATCAGTACCGTCGGCAACTACGACTATATCTTTGACTGGGTGTTCCACGAGAACGGCACCATCGGCATCGACGCCGGCGCCACCGGAATCGAAGCGGTCAAAGGCGTCATGGCGAAGACCATGCACGATCCGAGCGCGAAAGAAGATACCCGTTACGGGACGCTGATCGACCATAACATCGTCGGCACCACGCACCAGCATATCTACAATTTCCGCCTTGACCTTGACGTTGATGGCGAGAACAACTCGCTGGTGGCCATGGACCCGGAAGTGAAGCCCAATACCGCCGGTGGCCCGCGCACCAGCACCATGCAGATTAACCAGTACACCATCGACAGCGAACAAAAAGCGGCGCAGAAGTTCGACCCGGGCACCATTCGCCTGCTGAGTAATACCACCAAAGAGAACCGGATGGGTAACCCGGTGTCGTATCAGATTATCCCTTACGCGGGCGGCACTCACCCGGCGGCAACCGGCGCCAAATTCGCGCCGGATGAGTGGATTTATCACCGTCTGAGCTTTATGGATAAGCAGCTGTGGGTCACCCGCTATCATCAGTCGGAGCGTTATCCGGAAGGGAAATATCCGAACCGTTCGATCCATGACACTGGCCTTGGCGCCTATGCAAAGGATAACGAGTCGCTGACCAACCACGATGACGTGGTCTGGATAACCACCGGCACCACCCACGTGGCGCGCGCGGAGGAGTGGCCGATTATGCCGACCGAATGGGCGCATGCGCTGTTGAAACCGTGGAACTTCTTTGACGAAACCCCGACGCTGGGCGAAAAGAAAAAGTAGTTTGTCGCAAGGCCTGAGAGAGAAATCTGCCCGCCACCGGGGGTAACCTCGGTGGCGCTATCGCTTTTAGCACGCTTCTCAGTTCCAGAGCTGGACGTTAAAACGCAACGCCCCAGAGATCCCCGGCACCGAAGGCCGTTTATTGCCTTTGGTATCGATGGAGACACTTTCTACGGGAATCGTGACCTCACAGGCATTATCGGCGATTTGCTGCGGGTCCAGAATAATATCGGCGTTGGAAACCCCTGAGTCCTGCCAGGCATATTTTATCCGCCAGGGGCTGTCGTCATTTGCCGGAGGAACAATTTCAAGGATCAGAGAGTTGCGGAACAAATACCCCCCTTCATAGTGTTCGTTAAACCAGAATCGCTTTTCTATTTCGTAATCGGGAATTTTCACTCCCAGTATCAGGCTGTAGGCCAGAGAGCGCCGGGCTTTATTCACTCGCGCACGCCTGGACAAGAAGACGCTCGAGAGATATTGCGTAGCATGTCCCTGTGTATTCCACTCTTTTTGCGTCACACAGGCAACGGAATCTTCTTCGGCGACACGTCGGGTTAACGACCAGGGTTTACCCCGGGGAGAGGCAATAGCTTCTATCTGATAGATTGCGTCAATCTTATTCGCCTCTCCACCGGCCGCTTTTAGCGCCGCATCCGGAAGACGAATGTCCTTAAGTTCCAACCATATATCCACGCGGACATCGCCAAAAAGAAAGCGTGCCAGATTCTGGAAAGCTTCTTCGCTATTCACAATACCGAAATAGCCGGAATGGGCGCGATAGGTGAAGGCTTTCGCACAAGGCGCGCCGATTGAGCCATCATCATTAAGACCATTCAGCGTAGCATTCTCAATTTTTACCAGACCATCGCTGCCGTTCCCGACAAAGGTTCTCGAGAGTCCGGCGGCAACGTCATAATCAAGGCGATTGGTCCCTACCATAGTGAAAATGCGCGATGAGGGAAGTCGGGACTCAGGGATCAAATCGACCCGTTTATAACGCTGGTACGCATTCTCGAGGTCGAGATACTGCGCCATACGGTCACGACTAAAGTTAGCGACGCTACTTTGCCAGGGAAGATTCGGGATATTAATCTCCGCAAACTCAATCCCGTTATGTGGCGTAGCGTAGGTGAAAAATTTATCGACGCTTCTGGCCATCTGCTGCGGATCAAGCGCCTGATTTTGTAGAAAAGCCCGGCAAACAAGGCCTCCCATCGAGTGGGCCACCAGATAACAGCGAAAGTCGTCGGGCTCCTGCACGCCGCTGTTGGGGTTTGCCAGCAAAAGCTGCCTGATCGTGGCCAGCAGGCTTGACAGTCCAACTGCCGCCGTTGCTATGTCGGGCGTTTTACCCCTTCCCAGTAGCGTGGACGCATCGTCATAATAGCGATACACAATCACCGATTTATCATCCAGGATGTTTCCGGTAGGTTTACCCTCCGGATCCAGCGCCCAACCAGCGTCCGTGATATCCAGTCCCTGCTCAAAAACATCGCTATAACCAAACTCCGAGGCCAGACGAATAACGGGCGATTCAAAATAAAATTTCTTCGGGCGATCTTTCTGGCTCGCAGAGGCTCGCAGCATCGTTGAGCCAAGATTAAAACCATTAAAAGGATCGGCGGTAGTCTCATTAATATCGTGATCAGTCATCGCATAACCACGAACATAAATAATAGGGTAAAAAGGCATTTTCTTATTGGCCATTTTATTATCCTGTAGAATTTAAATATTATCAGGGATGGCGCGAGAGCCCATACAGTCCCTTAAACTTATCATTAGTTGCTGAAGCAACTAAAACTGACCATGAATAATGGAAGATATTCACTTTTGAGGGGTAAGCTCCGCGATTACCTTCAATAGTCCACAAAATGCCATCGGCATAGCCTTGAACAATACCAATATGCCCCATCCAGGCAGTCTCTTGCTGCTTTTTAGGATCGACTCTCAACCAACAAATAATATCACCCGGCTGTGGTGGATTGCTCAATGAAGGAGTGTAAGAATGGCCTAATGACTTCATTTTATTATGCAATGCCTGAGCTGATGTTTGATAGCCGAATACCGCAGTTGCTCCCTGGTTAAAACAGTAACTGACAAAGGCCGCGCACCAGCTTTGCCCCTGGTTTCCGTACCCGGCGAAATATTTTTTAATATCAGGACCGTGATTATCCGAACCTTCTTCACCATGGCCGATCTCCGCCTGAGCGACTTTAAGCGCGGCCAGGCCCGCATGGCTTCCCCCTGACGGGGTGAACGTCGGGAGAGTCGGGTGTTGAAGCACAACGCTGTGTTTACCCAAAGCAGCATCGAGAGCCCAACGGGTGTGTGGTCCTACTTTACCATCGACAATTAACGGTTGGCCTGAGGCATCCACGTTGGCCACCTGGAAAGCTTCTACTGACTTTTTTACTACCTGATCAAATTTATCCGTTGGCGCAAGACCGAATGATAGCTTGCGGAGATCGTCAACCAATTGTGCTACCGCCTTACCTTCATCACCGATTTTTAACATAGAGCCCCCGTAGCATTCAGGTGATTTAATAAACTCAGGTTTGTACAACGCATACAATAATTAGCAGCAACATTAATACTCACCAAAAATAAAATCTGGCCTCTCGATTACCTGCTGAGTCAGACTGTTATTTACAATGTTTGCCCGGAGTCATTTTTAATAAATATAAACAGGTTATCTTTAAAATAAGAGGCAGGTCTTGTCATGTGACACCTCGCTCAACGACACGATGAGTTACAGGCATAAATATCCCGGGTAACAACCAGGTCAGAGAATGAAATGAATATCCAGAATCAGAATGGTGCTACGCAAGAATTGCATTTAAACGCAGCGCTACTTTTTATGGTAGACAGCTCTAACAAGAGATCAAGTTTCTATGCTTCTCTTCGCCAAATATATTGGCAGCTTGCACATAGCAGGCTGAGATCAAACACAATTTTGGTGTGACGGTGGGACAGTGAGCAAGCAGATCTCCGCTTGCCAGCGCTCAAGGGGATAACATACACAGACGGCAACCGCGTTGCCAGTCACAGCGGCCAGACCTCGCGGAATGCCGCCTGCTATCCGGCGGCTGCAAGCGCCGCCGCTTTATCCCGTCAGCCCGGTCCGTCGCTGGCGGCTGCCAGCAGCGGAACGATAAGATCGCTCAGCGGCGTCGGAATGCCGTGCCGACGCCCGCGGCGCTGTATCACGCCGTTACGAATCTCCCACTCCAGCGGCCGCCCGCTTTCGCGGTCAATCTGAATCGAGGTACTGAGATCGGGTGGCGCACGATGAAATCCGTCGATAATTTCCTGCGGTACGCTGTCGCTCAGCCTTGCGCCTTCCGCGCGCGCGACAAGCAGGCATTCACGTAAATAGGCCAGCGCGATGTCGTTGATATCGCCACGGGCGAACATACCGGCACGGCGGCCCGTCAGTACCATCAGGCCAGCCACCGCATTTTGCAGCAGCTTGCGCCAGGCGACGGTGGTGAAATCATCGGCGAGATCCACGGCGCAGCGGGTCCCTTGCAGCGTTTGCTGTACCAGCCGGGCCTGCGGCAGATCCGGCAAGGTCAACCGGGGTGTCGCTCGCAGCCAGACAGAGGCATCGGGTTCGCGCTGCGCCGGAAACCACACCACCGCAGGCAGCACCGTCGCCCCGGCAACGCGGTCAGCAAACTGCGCCTGCTGTTCGACGCCGTTCTGCAACACACACACCACCGTTTTTTCATCGCACAATGCGCTCAGCCACGCGGAAATCGTAGGGTTCTGGGTGGCCTTGACCGCGACGAAAACCAGCGAAAATGGCCGCACAATGGCCGCCGGGTCGGTCAGTACCGGTCCGGGAAACGTAATCTCTCCGCCATCGAATCTGAGCAACAGCTGTGCATGAGACGTTCGCCCGCACACCACCGGCGTGCGCCCCACTTCATGCAGCGCCGCGGCTATCGTGGTCCCAATCGCGCCGGGCCCGATAAGGGCAACGGTAGGCTCCTCCGACATCATATCCGCCTCCTGATGATAAGCTCCGCCACGATGGCGGGAAGGCATTAACAGTAGCGATAAATACTGTGATTCAGCAAGTCCTGTTCGTGGATAACGACAGGCACGGCGTTCAATGGCGCTTAGCGGGAAATCGTCAGGGAGACGCTGCCACGATTGTTATCATACATTTGCCACGCATCGTTGGCGTAAGCGTAAAAATAGCCGCTTTTAGCCGGTGTGAACCGGCATCCGCTGCCGATAATCACAATCTCATGCCGCGGCTCAGGCGCGTCGGGTGCGGGATCTGCGTGATTGGCAACCACGCCAATCAGAGCGAACCACGGTGCCGTACCGACGCGTCGACTCAGCCAAAAATCCACATCCTGGTTTTTAGTCGCCCCCTTCCATAACGCTTCCAGTTTGTCGGAAACGGAGGCCATAATCTGCGCGGCCTCGCCGGGATAAAACTTACCGTCATCAGTCCCGCCCGCCTCGCAGGGCACCGAGCCATCCAGCCATTTCCCCGTGGCCGTAAAGCGATACTCCACTCCCGCTTCCAGCCAGATCCCCGTTGCATTCCAGCGCTCGCGCGCAAAAACGTCAAAGGTCGCCGGGTGTTCTGCCGTCACATCGGTGACCGGTCGGTAGCGACCGTGGAGCAGCATCGGCTGACTTTGCCGCTGTATCACGCTGGCATCAACATCGGGGCTTCCGGCGACAATCCGCGGTACGCTGCGCGGGCAGGTATGCAGCAGTTTAAAAATGCCGGTGACCGAATCATGCAGCAGTCCATGGGGATCGGGGGCCAGCTGGGCGTCGATACCCGGCAGCAGCGTCAGTCCTAGTCCGGCTGCCTCTGCCATCATCCATTGCAGGGTGATATCCGATAATCCGCACTGCGCGTAGCCGCCGCCGACATCAGCATGCACGCCGGCAAACCAGCGCTGTTTCACCTGCGGGTTATCCGCCACATTGTCCCACAGCGTGGGAATGAAACTTTGTCGCTGCTCGTCCAGCGCCAGCGCATGGCGGGCATGTTCGACAATCGGGCTGAGTGACGTATCGTGGAAGGCATACTTTTTGGGATCATCCAGCAGATTGGCTAACGCCATATCGTCGGGAATACCCAGCGCCCCCACCGTTTCCCAGACGCCAATAAAATATATAGGGATGCTCTCCCTGGTCGGACGCCCCGTCGCCACCGAATAAAAAGGTCTACCCACGCTGGCAACGATCGCCGGCGCGCTGCCTGCAGGCTGGCGGTAATCGCTGAAGAGATCGTTGATATCCTCCCAGACTTTATCGTCGCCGGTTCCTGCCTGGCTGGCATTCAATAATCCGCAGCGCGAAATCATTCCGCCTAAACTCCTGACGGTATAAGCTCCGCGGCTAAAGCCAAACAGCCATATTTTATCGCCGGGCTGATAGCGGGTCGCCAGCCAGTAATAGGCGCTGATAATATTCTTATCAAGGCCTTCGCCGATGCCGCCGCCGATATAGCGATCGACCACCCCGCCATCGGTACCGACGCCGGAGTGGTAATAGACTCGCTGCTGGGTGTTTTCCGCCACGGCATTCCTGAGTTTGACCACATTGGTCGGCGCGGGTTTTCCATCATCAAGCTGTTGGGGCGTATTCCAGGTACCGTCGCAAAACACCAGTAAGTTCATAGGAACCTCATCGCAGGCTGCGTGAAAAGCGGTCAGGATTGACAAAGTAAAAATAGCAGACGGCAATCACCTCAGGAGGGCAATCGTCAAACGTGACTGCCATCATCGGTGCAGAGACTGACAGGTAGTGGTCGGCATGAAGGGAGATGATTGTTGATTTCTGGACTACCCACGAGGATACGTCACCAGGCATCATACCGATGCCCGCACTGCTGTTTCTCGTACTCTTCACGATAAACCGCGGCTAACTCAGGCATATGGCAAAAAGAATGAGAAGCGGGAGAGCGCCCGGCCCGGAGTTCGAACTCCGGGCGTCAGGCGCTGAGGCGAGAGTCAGTAACGCACGCAGACCGATTTCGTTTCGCACCAGTCGTCCAGCCAGTCCGGGCCAAAGTCGCGCCCGGTTCCGGACTGCTTCATGCCGCCAAACGGCAGGTTGGCATCGATAAGCGTATGGCTGTTGACCCACACCGTCCCGGCCTGCAGGCGCTCGGTGTAGCTCAGTGCCTGTGTCAAATCGCTGGTCCAGACGCTGGCGGTCAGACCAAAATCACTGTCGTTAGCCAGACGCAGCGCCTCTTCGCCATCGGCGACGCGCACCAGGTTGACCACCGGACCAAAGACCTCTTCCCGGCTGAGTCGCAGCCCGGCGTCCGGATTAATCACCAGCGTCGGCGCGATATAATAGCCGTGCGTATCCGGCCCGGCCTGTCCGCTAATCAGTTCCGCATGCTGCTTGCGCGCCTCATCGAGGTAAGCCGCCACTTTCTCGCAGTGCCCTTTTGACACCACCGGGTTAATCTGAGTCGTTTCCAGCATCCCCGGTCCCACCTGCAGCGACTTCACCGCCTGTTCAAAACCGCTCACCAGGTTATCGAACAGCGGGGCTTCAATATAGATACGCGAGCTGGCGGCGCAGACCTGGCCCTGATTGAGGAAACTGCCGGTCATCAGCCCTTCGATTACCCACTCCGGGTTGGCGTCTTTCAGCACGATCGCCGGGTTTTTCCCCCCCAGCTCCAGCGTTACGCGGGTCAGGCGGTCGGCGGCCGTCCTGGCGATATGCTTACCGGTTGCGGTGGAACCGGTGAAGCTGACCTTCGCCACCTGCGGATGAGAGGTTAACGCCGAACCGCATCCGGCGCCGCTGCCGGTCACGACGTTAAATACTCCGTCCGGGATCCCGGCCTCGGTGGCCAGCTCGGCAACCCGCAGCAGGGTCAGCGGCGTGGTCTCCGACGGCTTGATGACGATAGAGCACCCTGCCGCCAGCGCCGGCATCACTTTCCACATCCCGATCATCAGCGGGAAATTCCACGGCACGATCCCGGCGACAACGCCGACCGGCTCTTTTCGCGTCCACGCCTGGTAGCGTGCTCCCTGCGGGAACGGAATCGACACATCGAGCGTACGTCCGCTGATTTTGGTCGTCAGTCCGGCGGTATAACGCATCCAGTTCAGCGTACAGCCCACTTCAAATGCGCGAGAAATCTGGATGGATTTCCCCTGCTCCAGCGTTTCCAGCTGCGCCAGTTCTTCGCCGTGCTGTTCGACCAGATCGGCAAAACGCAGCAGGATACGTTCGCGGTCGGCCGGCGTGCGCCCTGCCCAGCTGCGGGCGACGAAGGCGCGCCATGCCGACATCACCGCGCGATCGACATCGGCCGCGTTGGCATCCGCGGTACTGGCGATGGCCTGCCCGGTTGCCGGGTTCCAGACGGTCAGGCGCTGTTCGCTCTGCGACGCCTGCTGGGTGCCGTCGATATATAAGCCATGCTGGCGGTCTAAAAACTGTTGAACGCTGGCAAGCAGCGCTACCTGTGCTGTGGACATATCGCTTCCTTATTGCTCACGGATCGTGAATTCAGTCTACGACGAGGCTGACGATCGCGCTTTTTTCTCTGTGACATTCGTTTGTGCCGCTGTGACAGCCGCCGCAATTCAACATATTGCGGACGCAGAAATGTGCCTCAGGTAATAGTTCTTTCATATACTCCGCGCCTCGCTCTTGTATGCCACCGTGTAAATGCAACAATGCAAAAACATTATGTTTACATGAGACAGACTATGGCGACGGCGGAGCACGGACAGGACTACCAGCGCTGGTTGGCGAAAATCAATCAGGTCTGCGGCCATTTTGCCGCTCGTCCGCTGGAAGGTCGCTTTCATGGGGAGATTGACGCCAGCTATGCCGGCACTCTGAAAGTCAGCACTGTCACCGCCAGCGGCGTCAATCTGTTCCGCACCCGCAACGAAATTAAGCGCAGCAATGACGACTGGTTTTATACCGTTTTCCAGCTCTCCGGCCAGGCGGCTATCGAGCAGGACGATCGCCAGGTGGTCCTCGACGCCGGCGACATCACCCTGATTGACGCATCACGCCCCTGCTCTATTTTCTGGCAGCAGACATCGCGCCAGGCCTCCCTGCTACTCCCCCGACAGCTGCTTGAACAACAGCTGCGCGGCAGTGAGATAAGCATCGCCACGCGGCTGGAAAAATCGCTACCGATGGTCCAGCTCAGCCAGCGGCTGTTGCAGGAGAGCATGTGCAGCCCGGAGCTGTCGGAAAGTGAGAGCGCCGCGGCGCTGGAGGCCATCGTCTGTCTGCTGCGTCCGATGCTGCATCATCACGACCCCCGGCCATCGCGCAGGGAGAAGCAGTTTCAGAAGATTATGGATTTAATTGATGAGTCCATTCAGGCGGAACATCTGCGTCCGGAGTGGCTGGCCAGCGAGACCGGGATGTCGGTTCGCAGTCTGTACCGGTTGTTTGCCGACAAGGGGCTGGTGGTCGCGCAATATATTAAGAACCGGCGTCTCGATCTCTGCGCGCAGGCGCTGCACAGTGCCCGTGATGACGAAAAGCTGGCGGGAATTGGCTATAGCTGGGGATTCAGCGACCACAGCCACTTCTCGACCGCTTTCAAACAGCGTTTTGGCGTGTCGCCTGGGGAATACCGCAAGCGCTGCCGCTGATTTATACGCCAATGGGCCGTAGACTTGCGTTCCCCCCCCCCCGGCGCTATCCGGCCGCCGCTCTCCCTGTTGCCCTCTGGTTCGTCTATCCGTCGCCGGGTGCCCGCCTGACGTCCGCTGTGTTCCCCCGGCTGGCCTCGTCCCGCGCGTTTCGCCCCGGTTCCCGCCTGACCAGGCTGTGACCCGGAAAAAAAACAAAAGCGTATAAAAAATATAAAATGGAATTTTAATTTCACTAATAATCGTATGGATTTAAAAGCGTGACTCGTATCAAAAATTTAACTTTTAATTCAATAGCTTATTTTTAACACCCTCACAAACCCCATCAAAATTTAACCTTAATTATCAATGATATAAAAACATTATCTTTTCTCACAAAGAGAAATTTGTTTCGTCTCAAACAAAATGAAATGAAATGAAATTTTCAATTTGTGATCTATTTGTGATTTTATTTCATTAGCGGATGTCATATTACCCTTCGATAAAACGCAATCTGTCCACTCTCGGCGGTACGCAAACCCGCAAGCACGGAGGAGACCATGAAGGAAACAGCAAGAAGATTGACCTCGTCGGACGGCAGGGAGCGTTGTCATGCCATTGACTACGTACTGGTCGCGATGGTTTTCCCATTGAAAGGAACGCCGGTGACAAAGAACAACGGGGCGTCGGCAAAACACCTCGTACCGCAGATTGGCTTTCATCGCTGCATAAACGACGGCCACACGCGGTGGCAGATCCGCACAGTCTGTTCTGTGCAAAAGCGCTGTCGGGTAAGCGTGTGAAGGTCGACAGCAAGCATCACAGATGCCACACACAATCCAGAGACACTGATAACACACCGTCAATCAAAAACACGCCTCATCGCCCGCTGCTCCTCAGCATAGTGTGATGAAGACGAATAATCGCACCACCCATCTCGTCTCCTTCCGTCATCGTTCGACAGGATAAACCTGTCGCCGCGGGCGAAGAGAAACAAAATGACCGGTGCTGTTAATGAAAATAAAAGGTATGAAAATG
Source organism: Klebsiella planticola ATCC 33531 (assembly GCF_000735435.1). Taxonomy (GTDB): domain Bacteria; phylum Pseudomonadota; class Gammaproteobacteria; order Enterobacterales; family Enterobacteriaceae; genus Klebsiella; species Klebsiella planticola. Next base: position 57,278 of record NZ_JMPP01000046.1, read on the forward strand.
TCAGCTATCATGAAACTGAACGTACAGCAAAGAAAGCGGCTTCACCAAATAACGCTGGTGGCAACATTTGGCGGCCTGCTATTCGGCTATGACACTGGGGTTATTAATGGTGCATTTTCTTCACTGAAGCAATATATGGGCCTGACGCCGACGACGGAAGGTCTGGTCATGAGCGTATTGCTGGTGGGCGCCGCTATTGGCAGCGTTTTTGGCGGAACCCTCGCCGATTATTTTGGCAGACGAAAATATCTGCTCTGCCTGTCATTTATTTTCCTTGTCGGGGCATTAATGTCAGCCCTCGCGCCGGATATCACCGTATTACTGATATCCCGTTTTCTGCTCGGATACGCCGTTGGCGGCGCTTCCGTCACAGCACCAACGTTCATTTCCGAAGTCGCCCCCACTGAAATGCGCGGCAAACTCACGGGGTTGAATGAAGTCGCCATTGTTATCGGGCAGCTTGCCGCATTCGCCGTCAACGCCGTGATAGGCATCATCTGGGGCCACCTCCCCGATGTCTGGCGATATATGTTAATGGTCCAGGCTCTCCCGGCCATCTGTTTATTTGTCGGGATGTTGCGCTCTCCGGAAAGCCCGCGCTGGCTGGTGAGCAAAAACCGACATCAGGAAGCGCTGGAAGTATTAAAGCAGATCCGCTCACCGGAACGCGCGGCGCAAGAGTTCGCCGATATTTCTACCCTCATCAAAGTCGAAGCCGATCGTAAATTCAGTACGCAAAACGCGTTTGTCACTATTCTCAGTACGCCGTGGATTTTTAAATTACTGCTGGTGGGCATCATCTGGGCCGCGTTACAGCAGACCACCGGGGTCAATGTCATTATGTACTATGGCACCGAAATCCTGAGTACGGCCGGCTTCTCTGAAAGAACCTCCTTAATATGTAATGTGCTCAACGGGGTCTTCTCCGTGGGGGGGATGCTGGTTGGGGTGTTCTTCCTTGTTGATCGCTTTAAACGCAAAACCATCATTATTTACGGCTTTGCCATTATGGCGACGCTGCACCTGATCATTGCCGGCGTCGATTACACGCTGGTTGGCGATATCAAAGCGACGGCCATCTGGCTACTCGGCGCGCTGTTTGTCGGGGTCATGCAGGGGACGATGGGCTTTATTACCTGGGTGGTGCTGGCCGAACTGTTCCCGCTGAAATTCCGCGGCCTGTCCATGGGGATTTCCGTGTTTTTCATGTGGATCATGAATGCCGTTGTCAGCTACCTGTTTCCGCTGCTCCAGGCCAAGCTCGGCCTCGGCCCCGTATTCCTGATTTTTGCGGCTATCAACTATATCGCGATAATCTTTGTGGTCACGGCGCTCCCGGAAACCTCGAACAAATCGCTGGAACAATTAGAAGAAGAGTTATCGTCGAATAAATATGATGCGCGGGTGAATAACGGCGCGGAGGTCGCTCACAATGATCGCTAATATTACGCAAGAGAATCTTCACCTTGGTTACAAGGCGAAAAATAAGACCGAAGTCTTGACCCTGCTTGGTGAGGAATTTAAAAAGAAAGGCTACGTTAGCGAAGACTGCATCGCTTTTCTTGCTGAAAGGGAGCGTCAGGTGTCCACCTTTTTAGGCAATGGCATTACGCTTCCGCACCTGCCGAAATCCGCGACCAATATCATTCTGAAAACCGGGATAGAAATATTTCAGTTCCCGGACGGTGTCATCTGGGACAGAAGCAACGTCATGTTTATCGCCATTGGCGTGATTGCCAAAGAGAAGGAGCATATTGATGTTCTGAAGGACATCGCCTCTATTTTCAGCGATGAAATCATTGCCAATGCGCTGTCATTGATCTCCAGTAAACAGGACTTTTTGACGATTTTACAACAACACCGCTAACCCTGACGCTAATCGCCGCCTGGCCCCGCCGCCGCTGATGAAAGTGAGTCTCATCAGCGGCCGTTTCTGCCAGGCAAAAGCGGCGGCGCTATTTCCGCAGCCATTTGCCATTCAGTCCCTGAACATACTCCCCCGGCTGCGCCCGGGAGACCAGTTTTTGCCCGGCCATTTTCGCCACCTCATCCACCGGCAGGTTATTATCATCCGCCAGCTGCTGATAGCTTTCGCTCCTGGCCGCGTTGATCTGTTTGACCAGCTCCAGCGTTTCTTTGTCCTGACGCAGCGGCGCCAGATAGCCATTCAGCGTTTCCCCGACCCGCCCTTGCTCCCGGGCCTCCCCCAGCGTCAGCGCCAGCGCCGATGAGCTGAAGAGGCCAAACGCTAACGCCGCCGTTAACAGTCGTTTTCTCATCGCCACCTCAGAATAGATCGCTACGCGACTTCAGTAACTCTTCAACATCTTTATCCACTTTGATATGAATCTCATGCTCAATTTTGACATTCATATTGATGGTGATCGGCTCTTTTGACGCCGCGATTTCAATTCGTGGCGTACAGCCCGCCAGCAGCATCGTCATCAGCACCGGCGTTAGCAATTTCATCATTGTTGTTCCTTACACTTTTTACTGTCCGTACAGCTGCGCACGGGGAGCACCGCATTTTGCTCAAACCATGCCTGCAAATTGTCGCCAAAACGTAAACTGCGCCACAGGTCAAAAATATTCTCTTCATGAGAATAGTTTAAATGCACCGTATTACTCTGCTCCCCGACGCGGCTGGTTCCGCTGATGGTCGCCTTCAGCGTCAGCATGCCCAGATTATCGAGATCGATGCGTGTCCATGAACGGGAGATCTCCATATAGCGCAGCCAGTTAATCGCCGCACCGGCGGAAATATTGTCGTTGACCATCGCATCCGCCATATCCTTATCAAGACGTAAGGTCATCGGCCCCGGGTTACCCAGCCAGCCATCTTTAATGATCCATTTGTCATTGTTCAGCCACAGCGGCAGCGCGCCGTTGAATGCGCCGGACATGGCAAACTGCTTAATATTTATCGCGCTCACCAGCTCGCTGCTGGAAATTTGCTGCAGACGCAGTAGCGCCGGGTCATGCTGCGGCATCCGCAGCTGCTGCATGGTCACCTTACCACCGAGAATATCCACGCTGACGTTGCTCAGCTGAAGCGGTTCGCTCTCGCTCCACGGCCAGGAGCCCTGCAGATCCGCCGAGAGGTTTTTCGCCGTCACCTGGTTGACGACTTCGCCAATACGCAGCGACACCGGTCGGCGGATTCCCAGCTGCCAGGTCCCCTGACTAAAGCGGAAAGGCAGAACAAAATCTACGCCATTAATCTGATTGTCAGGCATCCAGGCGCTGCCGCCTTTTAAGACGCCGTGGCCGCCGGCTTCAAACCCCTGATCTGCCGCCGCGGAGAAGGCGACCTGCGCATACAGCATTCCTTCACGCAGATTCATTTTCCAGTCTGGCGGCACCAGCGGCTGAAACACGGTTAACGACTGTTTAGGCCACCAGGCCTGGCCCCGCAGACGTTCACCATCCCAACGCCCGGTGACCCGCACGGGACCGATCTTCCTGGCGTGGAGCGCCCCGCTGAACTGAAACCAGGTGGGATCCCGTCCGTCGATCTTGAACTTTAACGTGGAGGGGGGAAGTTCGCTGCCGCTGCTAAAGCTGGTTTTACCCGCATCCAGCGACAGCGCGCCGGTCAGTTTAGGGTGCTGTTCGCCGCGCAGCCAGTGTACCGGTTCGTCCAGGGTTAACCGCGGCGTGCTGACCAGCATCGTGCCGTACTGCAGCTTATCGAATCCCGTCGACAGGCTGTTCAGCACAATCGAATTGTCTATCCACGCCCCCGCCCCTTTGACGTCCCACTTCGCCTGCATCGGCGTGAAGCGGCCCTCGCCCCAGTAACGCCACTGCCAACGGCCGCTGTCGGGCATAAAGTTGTCGGCCTGACCGTCAAGATGCAGCGAGAAGTCGCCCATTTGCTGTTCGTGCGCGCGCAAAATAGCCTGCAGACGGCCGTCCACGCCCTGCTGAGTCACCTTCACGCCAGCCAGCGGCAGACGGACTTCATCAATATTGAGCGAGTCAATGACCCGGCCGCGGGAACGCAGCAGCGCGCCGGGATGGAACGTCAGCGCCGGCGCGGTCAGCGGGCCAGTCAGGTTCGCCGGCAGCACGGCATAAACGATCAGATCGCCGAGCTTGGCCTCGCCGGTTAACTGCAACGGCATGTCGCTGTTGTCCATGCTCAGTTTGCCAGGACCTATCGTCAGTACGGCGTTCCCCTTCCCGCCTTCCCCGTGGGTGAGAACGTTGAGACGACCGCTGACCCGCATCTGCTCGGTGCCCTGTTGCCAGTTGCCAACCGACAAGGCCACGCGGCCGCTCAGCGGATACCCGGCATACTCGGTACTCCAGCGACCATCGCTGATGGCAATACGCTCCGGGGTGATCTCCCAGGGTAAGTCGAGCATCGGCTGCACATCGCCGCGCGGCGTCACCAGCAGCTGCCCACGGTTTTTCTGCCACTCCAGCTCCGCATCAACCAGTCCTGCCGTCTGCGGGAACGCGAGCGTGGCGATCAGATGCCCATCTACCGGCAAACCATCCGGCACCAGCGGCATATGAAATTCGCCCACCAGCTTCACCGGCGCCTGTCCTTCGACCAGTTGCGCGGAGAAGTCGCTCACCGTCAGCGCCTGCCCGCGCAGGCGCGCCTGCAGCGTCACCTCTTTACCGCTGTAGCCGATATCCTGCTGCTGCGGAGTCAACGACATAACCAGTCGTCCCTGCCACTTTTCCCACGGAGAGAGACGCAGGTTCTCAATCGTCAACCAGCTATAGGGAAGCATGGACTGCCATTCCGCCAGCGTACGCGGCGCGCCGGATGCCGGCTCACTTTCCGGCAGCTTGCTCAGGCAGGCGCTGTTGATATCAAGTTCGTCAACCTGCAGCCGCCAGCGGCTGGGATGTGAGAGTCGGGCATCGGTTATCCTCGCCAGTTCGCAGTCGCCGACCAGATAACGTAAATCGGGTATACGCAGCGCAGAACGCGTCAGGCGCGGACTGTCATGCAGCGAAATGCGGGTTCCCTCTGGCAGCCAGATCCCTGCCAGCGTAGGTACCCAATGGGTAAGCGTCGACAACAAGGCCAGCGGTAGCAGAATAAGTGCTAACAATAGCGCGATGGCGGCTTTATATTTACCCTTCATGGGCAGTTAATATCCTGATTAAACAAAAGTAAAAGCCGAAAGTAGCGCGTATTGTGGCACGTTCGACCAGTGAGTTAAAGTTTCTGTCCCGCTTAAGAGCCTATCTCAGCAGGACTATTTTGCTTGTCATTTTGCCCCGGGCAGTGCGCGCAACGATTTATCTTTGAGCGCCCTTCAGAGCGGCCGCAGGGTGAGCGAAGCGAATCAAATTCTCACCGACTCCCTCCACGCTCCGCTTTCTCCGCGCTGTTTCGCGCGCAAATTGCCTGTGCCGATAGCCCTGCCGGGATAGATTCTAAGAATAGTTGCTGTGACATCATCGTTATGGTGAATTGTTGCCATTCGCTTATTTAACCGCCATTTAGCCAGCGCCTGTCACACTCGCGGGAATCGTTCAAATAAGTGGGTGGATCCCGTGGAGTTTTTTGTTTCGCTAATTGAGTATGCGCAGCGCCACTATTCATTCCTGCTGCTGCTGGTCTTTCTGCTGACGTTCAGCAAATCCTGTGCCCTGATTTCTCTGCTGGTGCCGGGCACCTCCGGGCTGCTGCTGCTCGGCCCGCTCGCCTCCGGCAGCCTGAATCACTTCTTATTTATGTGGCTCAGCGCCAGTCTGGGGGCAATCGGCGGATTCTGGATCTCCTGGTGGCTGGGACGGCGGCATCAGCATCGTCTGCTGCGGCTGCGTTGGCTGCGCGGCGATCGGCTGGCCCGTAGCCTGACCTTTCTCCATCGCCACGGCGAATGGGCGGTGTTTTTCGGCCGTTTTCTCTCTCCGCTTCGCGCCACCCTGCCGCTGGCCAGCGGCGTCAGCGGCACTCCGTTCTGGCGTTTTCAACTGGCCAATGTCAGCTCGGGACTTCTCTGGCCGCTGCTCCTGCTGGCTCCCGGTGCCTTCAGCTTCAGTTTTTGGTAAAATACATTGTGTTTTAAAGAGATACCTCAACTCAGTGATATGCTCTAGAATTAATATTATATCCGCCAGGCTAAACTAATTTTTAATATTTGTACGATTATTTTAAATATGCTACCGTGACGGTATAATCACTGGAGAAAAGTCTTATGAAAATCGCTGTGTATAGTACGAAGCAGTACGATAAAAAGTACCTTCAGCATGTTAATGATACATATGGCTTTGAACTCGAATTTTTCGACTTCCTGTTAACCGAAAAAACCGCGAAAACGGCCAACGGCTGTGAAGCCGTGTGCATATTTGTCAACGATGACGGCAGCCGTCCGGTGCTGGAAGAACTGAAAGCATACGGGGTGAAGTACATCGCCCTGCGCTGCGCCGGGTTTAACAACGTCGATCTGGATGCGGCAAAAGAGCTGGGTCTGCGCGTTGTCCGCGTTCCCGCCTATTCGCCGGAAGCCGTGGCTGAACATGCCGTCGGCATGATGATGTCGTTGAACCGCCGCATCCACCGCGCTTACCAGCGTACCCGCGATGCTAACTTCTCGCTGGAAGGCTTAACCGGCTTTACCATGCACGGTAAAACCGCCGGGGTGATCGGGACCGGCAAAATCGGCGTCGCCACGCTGCGTATTCTGAAAGGGTTTGGCATGCGCCTGCTGGCGTTCGATCCCTATCCAAGCGCCGCAGCGCTGGATCTCGGCGTCGAGTATGTTGATTTGCCGACGCTGTATGCACAGTCCGATGTGATCTCCCTGCACTGTCCGCTGACGGAAGAGAACTACCATCTGCTGAATCATGCGGCGTTTGAGCAAATGAAAGACGGCGTGATGGTGATCAACACCAGCCGCGGGGCGCTGATTGATTCTCAGGCGGCGATCGATGCGCTGAAACACCAGAAAATCGGGGCGCTGGGCATGGACGTGTACGAGAACGAACGCGACCTGTTCTTCGAAGATAAGTCCAATGACGTGATTCAGGATGACGTCTTCCGTCGCCTGTCTGCCTGTCATAACGTGTTGTTCACCGGGCATCAGGCTTTCCTGACCGCCGAAGCGCTGATCAGCATTTCACAAACGACCCTGGATAACCTGCGCCAGGTCGATGCTGGCGAAACCTGCCCGAACGCGCTGGTCTGAAAGTCCTTTCCCTTTTGTGCCCTCCTTGCGCGGGGGGCACATTCAGATAACCCCCACAGAAATTGCCTGCAGTAAAGTTAAACTGTGCGTATTTAACAGATGTGATAAATGTTTTTGGAGGAAAAATGAACAAGTTTGCTGCACTGCTGGCGGCAGGAATGCTGTTATCCGGCTGTGTCTACAACAGCAAAGTTTCCACCGGCGCGGAGCAACTTCAGCACCATCGTTTCGTCCTGACCAGCGTGAATGGCCAGGCGCTGGCGGCAGGAGCCAAACCACTGGAGCTGAGTTTTGGCGAAGAGATGTATGTTTCAGGAAATATGTGCAACCGCTTTAGCGGTAAAGGCAAAATCAGCGGCGGCGAGCTGAAGGTCAAAACGCTGGCGATGACCCGTATGCTGTGCACCGATCCTCAGCTGAATACGCTGGATAATACGCTGAGCAACATGCTGCGTGATGGCGCACAGGTTGACCTGACGGAAAATCAGCTGACGCTGGCCACGGCCGATCAGACCCTGGTCTATAAACTCGCCGACCTGGTCAACTAGTAGTTACCGCAGCTTCCGCCCGCTAACGCCTGCTCGCTGCAGCGCTTGCCGTTAGGTAACGCGCACATGCCGATCGCCGAACCATCAAGCTGTCGTGCCACGGACAATGAGCCACCGATCATCGCGCAGTTCGCCTGCCCTGAGCTGCTCATCGCGGCACGCATTCCCGGCGACACGTGTGCCGCTGTCGCCTGTTGAACAGGTTCGCTACTACAGGCCGACAATAATAACGCGGCACACCCTACTAAAAACGCTGCTCGCATCGTCTCTCCCCTCAGAAACTTCCCAAAATAAACAAACCCCAGAATAATAGGCAGCGCAGCGCCTGACGTCGAGAGGCGAAAACCGTATTTATGCGCTCCATTAACATTTCTTAGCAAATTTTCCGCCGATCGTTATCCTGGCAGGGAAAATGATGGACATTCAGCGGGCCATCCATACCCGCGACGAGCGCCGTTGGCCGCTATGGCGGATTGTCACTTTCGCCGTCACAGGGTTGTACGTCTGATGAGGGAAGAGCATCTGCTAATACGCCCGTCGCTCTCACGACCAGGCTGATACCATCCATAACGTTAAAACCCCGCCTGGTGGCAGGGTTGTAATGGCATCCATTTTCCCGGCACTTATCTCCGGAGCGCGGGTCTGCGATGAAGGTTATCCCGATCGGCTATTTGTCCACCCGCCGACGCCGTCATAGTGTTAAGGCTATTAACAGATCGCAATCCCGCGATCGGGTAACCTTTTTTCATTTAAAATCCGGCGTTTTTAGATATACCTTAAAGTCTATTTTCAGCCATCAAAGGGAACGTATAATTTAAGTTCCGGGGGAGACTGCCTCCTTAATTTTCATACAGGAGGCAGGAACCTAATCAAATATCACTCACAGCTCAGGGGGGAGTTTTTACCGCACAACGTTAAGCCCGCTTTTTTCCACTCTTTTTTACGGCAACGGCTGTCTTTATGCTCTGACCAAATTTGATCAAACCGATCTTTTTGCAGGTCCTGTGATTCAGGCGTCCGTGACCATCGCTTTGTACAAAGGGCTTTTCGGGTAGATTTTTGCATAAAAACTCTCCAGGTTGACTTTTGCTAACCATTCCGTAGTTAATCCAGCAAGCTGAGCTGATATTAGCATCATCAGAAGAGAGTTTATTTCAACCTTTGTTTATCTTTGTAAAGGCAGAATATTAAAATCATATTTACCATTTCAGACCTGGGCAGTGCGCACAATCCTCGCGCACAACCTGTACGCTCCGGTTATTCCGCGCGGTCCGTGTCCAGACTGGCTGGACTAATTTACCCCAACCTGAACAGACTCTAACCCGTTCAGAGATCTCAAAAACAGAATGACCGTTCTCATCTGCGATACCTTCAGCAGATGGGCTGTCACCGCGGGGAGCCTGACCGTTACGACGCCTCCCTGTTCGCATATAAATTTATAATAATCAGTAAGATAAATGCTCTACCGTCGGTAAAATCTGCCTCTCGGGGGAGAATTCGTGGATCAATTTGTGCACTCGAAAGCCTCACAACTTCAAGGGTATAGATAATGCCCTTATACTAGCCACTATAATTACAGGACCTGTAGCCGTTTGTCGGGTCTCTTCTTTTGCGCAATGTTAGGGTGTCTTCTTATGATTACTATCGACGGTAATGGCGCGGCCGCTTCAGTCGCGTTTCGCACCAGTGAGGTTATCGCCATCTACCCGATTACGCCCAGTTCAACGATGGCGGAACAGGCGGATGCCTGGGCGGGTAACGGGCTAAAAAACGTGTGGGGGGACGTGCCTCGCGTCGTCGAAATGCAGTCGGAAGCCGGGGCCATCGGTGCCGTACACGGCGCGCTGCAAACCGGGGCGCTCTCGACCTCCTTTACCTCATCGCAGGGGTTGCTGCTGATGATCCCCACGCTGTACAAACTCGCCGGTCAGCTGATGCCGTTTGTCCTGCACGTTGCCGCTCGTACCGTCGCTACCCACGCGCTCTCGATCTTCGGCGACCATTCCGACGTCATGGCCGTGCGCCAGACCGGTTGCGCCATGCTGTGCGCCAGCAGCGTCCAGGAAGCCCAGGACTTTGCGCTGATTTCCCATATCGCCACGCTTAAGAGCCGGGTGCCGTTTATTCATTTCTTCGACGGTTTTCGGACTTCGCATGAAATCAATAAAATCACCCCGCTTGCGGACGACACCATTCGCAGCCTGCTGCCTCAGGACGAGATTGACGCGCACCGTCTACGCGCGCTGAATCCGGAACATCCGGTGATCCGCGGTACTTCGGCGAACCCGGATACTTATTTCCAGTCCCGCGAAGCCACGAACCCCTGGTACGACGCGGTTTATGACCACGTTGAAACGGCGATGAACGATTTCGCCGTCGCGACCGGGCGTCAGTATAAACCGTTCGAGTTTTATGGCCATCCGCAGGCAGAACGGGTGATTGTGATTATGGGCTCGGCGATCGGCACCTGTGAAGAAGTCGTGGACGAGCTGCTGAGCCGTGGCGAAAAAGTCGGTGTCCTGAAAGTTCGCCTCTATCGTCCCTTCTCGGCCGCCCATCTGCTGGAGGCGCTGCCGGAAAGCGCCCGCGCTATCGCCGTTCTCGACCGCACCAAAGAACCGGGCGCCCATGCCGAGCCGCTGTACCTCGATATCATGACCGCGCTGGCGGAAGCCTTTAACCGCGGCGAGCGTGAAACCCTGCCCCGCACCATCGGCGGTCGCTACGGCCTTTCATCCAAGGAGTTCGGCCCGGAGTGCGTGCTGGCTATCTTCAATGAATTACGCGAAGCCCGGCCCAAACCGCGATTCACCGTCGGCATTTATGATGATGTAACCAATCTCTCCCTGCCTCTGGGGGAGAACACCCTGCCATCAGAAGCCAAACTGGAGGCGCTGTTCTACGGCCTCGGCAGCGATGGCAGCGTCTCGGCGACGAAAAACAATATCAAAATTATCGGCAACTCCACGCCGTGGTTCTCGCAGGGTTATTTTGTCTATGACTCGAAAAAAGCCGGCGGGTTGACCGTTTCGCATTTACGAGTCAGTGAAAAACCGATTCGCTCCTCCTATTTGATCTCACAGGCCGATTTTGTTGGCTGCCATCAGCTACAGTTTATCGACAAATATCAAATGGTTGAGCGGTTAAAACCCGGCGGAATCTTCTTGCTCAATACGCCTTATGGCGTCGATGAAGTGTGGTCGCGCCTGCCGCAGGAAGTGCAGGCGACGCTGAACCAGAAAAAAGCGCGCTTTTATATTGTCAACGCCGCGAAGATCGCCCGCGAGTGCAGCCTTGGCGCCCGTATCAACACCGTCATGCAGATGGCATTCTTCCATTTAACACAAATTCTGCCGGGCGACAGCGCGCTGGCCGAACTGCAGGGCGCCATTGCTAAAAGCTACAGCAGCAAAGGTCAGGACCTGGTTGAACGCAACTGGCAGGCGCTGGCGCTGGCGCGCGAATCGTTGGCCGAAGTGCCGCTGCGCCCGGTTGATGCCTCCAGCCCGAACCGCCCGCCGGTGGTCTCCGACGCCGCGCCGGATTTTGTTAAAACCGTCACCGCCGCCATGCTGGCCGGGCTCGGCGATGCGCTACCGGTCTCCGCTCTGCCGCCGGATGGCACCTGGCCAATGGGCACCACCCGTTGGGAAAAACGCAATATCGCCGAAGAGATCCCCATCTGGAAGGAGGAGCTGTGCACCCAGTGTAACCACTGCGTGGCCGCCTGCCCGCATTCAGCGATTCGCGCCAAAGTGGTCCCTCCGCAGGCAATGGACGCGGCACCGGCCAGCCTGCACTCCCTGGATGTGAAATCGCGCGATATGCGCGGGCAGAAATATGTACTGCAGGTGGCGCCGGAAGATTGCACCGGCTGTAACCTGTGCGTGGAAGTGTGTCCGGCAAAAGACCGGCAGAATCCTGAAATCAAGGCCATCAACATGATGTCGCGCCTTGAACATGTGGAAGAAGAGAAAGTGAACTACGACTTCTTCCTCAACCTGCCGGAAATCGACCGCAGCACTCTGGAACGTATTGATATCCGCACCTCGCAGCTGATCAGCCCGCTGTTTGAATATTCCGGCGCCTGCTCAGGCTGCGGCGAAACGCCGTATATCAAACTGCTGACCCAGCTGTACGGGGATCGGATGCTGATCGCTAACGCCACCGGCTGCTCGTCGATTTACGGCGGTAATCTGCCATCCACTCCGTATACCACCGACGCCAACGGCCGCGGCCCGGCGTGGGCAAACTCGCTGTTCGAAGACAACGCCGAATTTGGCCTCGGCTTCCGCTTAACCGTCGACCAGCACCGTCAGCGCGTAATGCGCCTGCTGTCAACGTTTGCCGACAAACTGCCAGCAGCGTTGTACGACGCGCTGCAGGCCGACGCCACGCCGGAGGTGCGGCGTGAACAGGTAGCTGAGCTACGCCAGGTTCTGGCTAATGAAGCAGGCGCGAAGGAGCTCTTAACCGATGCCGATGCGCTGGTTGAGAAATCCATCTGGCTTATCGGCGGCGATGGCTGGGCCTATGACATTGGCTTTGGCGGTCTCGACCACGTCCTGAGCCTGACTGAAAACGTCAACATTCTGGTTCTCGACACGCAGTGTTACTCCAATACCGGCGGCCAGGCGTCGAAGGCGACCCCGCTCGGCGCGGTCACCAAGTTTGGTGAGCACGGCAAGCGCAAAGCGCGTAAGGACCTCGGCGTCAGCATGATGATGTACGGGCATGTTTACGTCGCGCAAATTTCGCTGGGCGCGCAGCTGAATCAGACGGTGAAAGCGATTCAGGAAGCGGAGGCCTACCCTGGCCCGTCGCTGATTATCGCCTACAGCCCCTGCGAAGAGCACGGTTACGATCTGGCGCTCAGCCACGATCAGATGCGTCAGCTGACCGCCACCGGCTTCTGGCCGCTGTACCGCTTCGATCCTCGTCGTGCGGATGAAGGTAAACTGCCGCTGGCGCTGGACTCTCGCCCACCTTCAGACGCGCTGGCCGAAACGCTGCTTAATGAGCAACGTTTCCGTCGCCTCAATGCCCAGCAGCCCGAAGTGGCGGAGCAGCTGTGGAAAGATGCGGCGGCGGATTTGCAAAAACGCTATGACTTCCTGGCCCAGATGGCCGGCAAAGCGGAAAAACCAGCCACCGAGAGTTAATCGGCTCTGTTTTTAAGCTTCACCATAAAAAAAGCCCGAATATTCATTCGGGCTTGTCATTTTTATCGTCAAAATAATATCATGCGTGAATATAATATGTGACGATCATAATAAAACCTGACAATAATAAAGGGCATGTAACGCCCACAGAATACGCCCACCGCGTCACGAAGTATAATTTTTATTTAACATACTTCCGCTTAATACATTCATAAAGACTATAACCATCACGGAAGAATTTATTACTCCACACCGATTCGCCCGTATTGCCTTCTTTTACATCCTCAATGCGCTAAGTTAAAAATATCAGCCTAATAAACGCCGTTGGTGTGACGCCCCCACCATTAGCCCCCGGCCCATTACCCCGGCAATCATCATAATAACCGTCGACAATTCCCCACGACCGCCAACAATAAAATTCTCAGCGCGAGCGATGACGATAATCGTTGCATTAAATAGACGGGCATCGCTCTGATTTATTCGCTCACGCCGAATAGTATTCCCGGCGTCTGTGCGCAAGCCAGTTTGCAGCGCGAAGATGACAACATCAATATAAAGTCACTGCGCCTCTGGCATTACTTATCGCCTTGACCGGACCAACCCGTGCCGATACCGGGTTCACCAGCAACCGTCAATCAAATCAAAACAATATCCCTGGAGTATTAAAACCGTTACCCGATAAATGATATATTGCCGGTAAAGCCTGCCGTAAAGGACGCCAGCCATGGATCATCACCCCGTAAAGTCATCCCGAATCGCCTCCATCGCCTATGACGAGGCCTCTGGCATCCTCGAAATCCGGTTTCACGACGATAGCACGCTTCGCTATGAGAAGGTGCCCGAACGCATCTACCGCCTTTTTTTGCAGGTGGTGTCCAAGGGACGTTTTTATGATGGCGTCATCAAAGGGAAATTTACCGAACTCCGGGGTAACTCACGCTAAAATGTGACCCGTCATGGTACATCGCGCCGCCAAATGGCGTACACTTTAAGCGGTTACTTAAACAGGAGGTTTTATGGCCAGAATAATTCTTGTACCTATTGATATTTCTGATAAAGAATTAACTCAACGCGTTGTCTGTCACGTTGAGGCGGAAGCGCGCATTGACGATGCCGAAGTACACTTTCTGACCGTGATTCCATCCCTTCCCTATTACGCCTCGCTGGGGATGGCCTATACCACCGAACTACCGCCGATGGATGAGTTTAAAGCGGAATCGGAAACGCGTCTGAAAGAGATCGTCGCTCAGTTCGCCATTCCTGAAGACCGGGTGCATTTCCATGTTAAGGAAGGTTCGCCTAAGGATAACATTCTGGAGCTGGCGAAAACGCTGCCGGCCGATCTGGTGATTATCGCCTCTCACCGCCCGGATATTACGACCTATCTGCTCGGCTCCAACGCTGCGGCCGTCGTTCGTCATGCCGACTGTTCCGTACTGGTTGTGCGTTAACCCCTTCAGCCCGCCCTCTGGGCGGGCTTTTTATCTCAACATCTGCCAGGCTAAACTACCTGAAATGTGCTGACATCCCCACCGCGAATCCGTACCATACACGCCACAGACTTAGACTGAGCAACGTCCGACGTCATTAATTGCGACCACCCGCCGTGCCGTGGGCAGAGTGCGTGTGCCACACTATGAATTGAGCTATTATTAAATGCTGCAAAATCAAGAAATTAGCAAAAAAGAAAAGTACAACCTCGATAAATTGCAAAAGCGCCTGCGCCGCAACGTCGGCGAAGCCATTGCCGATTTCAACATGATCGAAGACGGCGACCGGATTATGGTTTGCCTGTCCGGCGGTAAAGATAGCTACACCATGCTGGAAATCCTGCGCAGCCTGCAGAAAAGCGCGCCGATTTCATTCTCGCTGGTCGCGGTCAACCTCGATCAGAAGCAGCCGGGTTTCCCCGCGCACATCCTGCCGGAATATCTGGAGCAGCTTGGCGTCGAGTATAAAATTGTCGAAGAAAATACCTACGGGATCGTCAAAGAGAAGATTCCTGAAGGCAAAACCACCTGTTCGCTCTGTTCACGCCTGCGTCGCGGTATCCTGTACCGTACCGCGAGTGAACTGGGCGCGACGAAGATTGCTCTCGGCCATCACCGCGACGATATTTTACAGACGCTGTTCCTGAACATGTTCTACGGCGGCAAAATGAAAGGCATGCCGCCGAAGCTGATGAGCGATGACGGTAAACACATCGTGATTCGCCCGCTGGCATACTGCCGTGAAAAAGACATTGAGCGTTTTTCGCAGGCGAAAGGTTTCCCGATCATTCCGTGCAACCTGTGCGGTTCGCAGCCTAACCTGCAGCGCCAGGTGATTGCCGATATGCTACGCGACTGGGATAAACGCTATCCTGGCCGTATCGAGACCATGTTCAGCGCCATGCAGAACGTGGTGCCGTCTCATCTGAGCGACATCAACCTGTTTGACTTTAAAGGGATTAACCACAACTCAGAAGTGGTTGATGGCGGCGATCTGGCGTTTGACCGGGAAGAGATTCCGCTGCAGCCTGCCGGCTGGCAGCCGGAAGACGATGCCGCGCAGCTGGATGAACTGCGTCTGAACGTGGTAGAAGTGAAGTAACCGACCGGCGTCTCAGAGTCACCTCTGAGACGCGTTATCATCGCTTATTTCAGCAGGCGGACGCGGCAGTTTTTGCCTTTAATCTTGCCGTTCTGCAGCTGCTTATAGGCTTTCTGCGCCACGCTCTGGCGAATGGCCACATAGACATGCGCAGGATGGACGTTAATCTTGCCGATGTCGGCGCCGTCAAAGCCCATATCTCCGGTCAACGCGCCGAGCACATCGCCAGCGCGCATTTTTGCTTTCTTCCCGCCATCGATACACAGCGTCGCCATCTCTGCGTGAAGCGGTTTGATATTGCCGTTCGTTGGCGCGCTCACCCAGTTCAGCTTCAGCTGCAGCATCTCGGCCAGGATGTTGGCGCGCTGCGCCTCTTCCGGCGCGCAGAGGCTGATAGCCAGACCGCTCTCGCCGGCGCGGGCGGTACGGCCGATGCGATGCACGTGAACTTCCGGATCCCAGGCCAGCTCGTAGTTAACCACCAGCTCCAGCGATTTAATATCGAGGCCGCGCGCGGCGACGTCGGTGGCGACCAGCACGCGAGAGCTCCCGTTGGCAAAACGCACCAGCGTCTGATCGCGATCGCGTTGTTCAAGATCGCCGTGCAGCGACAGCGCGCTCTGCCCTGCGGCATTCAGCGAATCGCAAACCGCCTGACAATCTTTTTTGGTGTTGCAAAACACCACGCAGGAGGCCGGCTGATGCTGGCTGAGCAGCGTTTGCAGCAGCGGGATTTTTCCGCGCTGGGAGGTTTCGAAAAACTGCTGCTCGATTGCCGGCAACGCGTCGACAGAATCGGTCTCAATGGTTAACGGATGGTTTTGCACCCGCCCGCTGATCGCCGCGATCGCTTCCGGCCAGGTGGCGGAGAACAGCAGCGTCTGACGTTCGGCCGGGGCAAAGCGGATCACCTCATCGATGGCCTCGCTGAAGCCCATATCCAGCATCCGATCGGCTTCATCCATCACCAGCGTCTGCAGCGCATCCAGCGACACGGTGCCCTTCTGCAGGTGATCCAGCAAACGACCCGGCGTGGCGACGATGATATGCGGCGCATGCTGCAGCGAATCGCGCTGCGCACCGAAAGGCTGCCCGCCGCAAAGGGTCAAAATTTTAATATTTGGTAAAAAGCGCGCCAGACGACGCAGCTCGCCCGCGACCTGATCGGCCAGTTCGCGGGTCGGGCACAAGACCAAAGATTGTGTCTGGAACAGGGTAGCATCGACGTGTTGAAGCAGCCCCAGACCAAATGCCGCAGTTTTACCGCTACCGGTTTTGGCCTGCACGCGCACATCTTTACCCGCCAGAATCGCGGGCAAGGCGGCGGCCTGCACAGGGGTCATCGTGAGATAACCCAGCTCATTGAGATTGGCGAGCTGGGCAGCGGGTAAAACGTTCAGTGTTGAAAAAGCGGTCACAATTTTTTCTCGAATTAACAGGCACACAAAGGGCAGGCGCGTATCCTCGCAGATCTGCGCCTGCGATGCGACAATTTAATCGGCTCATCATCCGGCGGCGGATCGGGCAGTGGATGCGGGCGCGGCCGGGGATCGGGCACCGGTATGGGATCGTTAGGTTCTGGCGAGACAGGGATGGATGTCAGGGGTTGATAGCGCATGTTGGTTCTCCCGGGAATGAGCGGGTACACCCATTAAGCGTAGAAGCTGCTAACCAGAGAGCAAAAAAAAAGCCGACTTAATCAAGTCGGCGTCGTACGAATCAATTGTGCTATGCAGTAATTCAAAAAAGGAAGTAAGACAATATGGAGCGCAACGCCCATCGCTTGACGTTGCATTCACCTGCGAGAGAGATATTGCCCCGAATGGGTGGACGGTTTATTGATTTCGCTCAAACATTACCGGGTTTTCGCCCGATGGACGGCGATGAAAAGCGATTATTTACAGCCATTTACTACGATGTAACCACCATGTAACACCGCCAATGAGAACGACTAACATTATGCAGAAGATAGAAAAGCCTAAATGCCACTCATTGCCGGGGATCCCGCCCAGGTTGACGCCAAACAGCCCGGTCAAAAAGGTGCTGGGCAGAAACACCATCGCCATCAGCGACATCGTATAGGTCCGGCGCGACAGCCCCTCTTGCATAATCTGGGCAATCTCATCGCTCATAATCGCCGTCCGGGAAATACAGCTGTCAATCTCATCCAGGCCCCGCCCCAACCGGTCGGCAATATCCTGCATTCTGCGGCGGTGATCGTCATTCATCCACGGCAGGCGCTCGCTGGCAAGGCGGGAGTAAACATCGCGCTGCGGCGACATATAGCGGCGCATGACAATCAGCTGTTTGCGCAGCAGCGCCAGAAAACCACGCGGCGGTACCTGCTGATCCAGCAGGTTATCTTCGAGGTCGATAATCCGGTCATGCAGCTGCTCGATAAATTCGCTGGCGTGGTCGGTCAGCGCATCGCAAATATCCACCAGCCAGCCGCCGCAGTCCACCGGCCCGGTTCCCTCGCGCAGATCGCCGAGCACATCATCCAGCGCCAGCACCCGACGCTGGCGGGTGGAGACGATTAAGCGCTCGTCCATATACAGGCGCATCGCCACCAGCTGGTCCGGGCGCTCATCGGTACTGCCGTTGATGCAGCGCAGCGTAATTAACGTCCCGTCCCCCACCCGGGTGACCCGGGGACGGGTACTTTCCCCGGCTAAAGCATCGCGGACGCTGTTGGGTAACAGCGGAGTGGATGCCAGCCATTCGGCGCTATCGGCGTGCGTATAGTTCAGATGCAACCAACAGGGGCGATCCTTATCGATAGCGTCACTGTCAGTCAGCGGCTTCACTCCGCCCTGCCCGTCGAATTGCCATGCAAAAACCGCATCCGGCACGTTCAATTCCGATCCCTTAATGGCGTCCACCAGACCTCCGTCAGTCAGTACTTATTTTTGCTAGTCTAGCCTGACACATCGGTTAATCAAGGGGTAAAGTCAGCAGGGTGCTGAATTCGCTGATGAAAAGCGGGCGAGGAGGAGAATAAAAAAAGAACCCGCCGGCGGCGGGTTATGAGTGCGTTTCATAAGAGTATGTCCAGCCCGCTGAATTAACCACCGCCAGAATGAATACCGGCGGGACGGCAGGCTAGCAGGAGCCGTTCATTTTTTCTCTTCTGCGTACTGACGCGCGTTATCGTGCAAATTTGTACACATGTTGTTATCTCCTTCATGGTTATGAGCAGGATAAGGGTAGACCGCTGTTGCCGTTTTGCAAACCCGCCGCGTAAAAAAGTGTCGCCCCGCCCCGCCGCGCCTCTGCTTCTCTCCTGAACCGGGTGCAAGGAAGATTTCTTTTCCTGAAAAATGCTGTATTATGCGAGTTATTGCAGCATTTTGCAGGATTTCATCACCATGCATAAAACCGCCAGACAAAAGTACCTGGTTGATCTTATTAGTGAAAATGGGCAAGTCAGCATCAGCGAACTGGTTGAAAAGCTGCAGGTTTCTGCAGACACCCTGCGTCGCGATCTGGCCGATCTTGAAAAGCAGGGGCTGGCGCAGAAGAACCACGGCGGCGCAATCGCGCTCGACATTTCCGCGATGAATCGCCAGGGCAGAAACGCCCTGCTGCCGCAGACTAAACAGCGTTTAGGCCGCATGGTCGCCAGCAAAATACCCGCCGGTTCGACCCTCTTTTTAGATGCCGGCAGTACCGTTCTGGCCGTCGCTACCCAGATTCAAGGCCCGATGACGGTCATCACCACTTCCTTAGATATTGCCGCGCATTTCAGCACCCGCGCGGATATCCAGCTGATCATGCTGGGAGGAACATGGGATGTGCGGCAGCGGCTGTTTGCCGGCAGCGCCACCCTGGCATTGCTGGCGCGCTATCGCGCCGATATCGCCATCCTCGGCGCCTGCGCTATCCATGCGCAACTCGGTTTAAGCGCCAGCCAGGAGGCTGATGCCGAAATCAAACGCGCCATGCTGGCGGCAAGCACCGAGCACTGGCTGGTCGCCGATCATATGAAGCTGAACCACTGCGAGCCGCATCTGGTGGCCGAATTAACAGACATACATCAGTTATTTTTAGACAAGCCCTGGGAAGAGCTCGGGGATACTAGCGCGCTGCAGGTCAACATTGCTGACGCTCAATAACGTGGAGAGGGTAATGAATAAAGTCATCGCTCGTGAAGGTAAAAACATTAATATTGCGCTGATCGGCTATGGGTTCGTCGGCAAAACGTTTCACGCCCCGCTGATTCAGTCAGTGGAAGGCCTCACGCTGGCGGTCGTTGCGTCCGGCGACGAAGAGAAGGTGAAGCGCGATCTGCCGGATGTCACCGTCATCGGCTCACCCGAACAGGCCGTTCAACACCCGGATATTGACCTGGTGGTGATCGCCTCCCCCAACGCCACGCACGCCCCGTTAGCCAAACTGGCGCTGAATGCCGGGAAACATGTGGTAGTGGATAAGCCCTTTACGCTGGATATGCAGGAAGCCCGCGAGCTGATTGCGCTGGCGGAAGAGAAGCAGCTGCTGCTTTCGGTCTTCCACAACCGCCGCTGGGACAGCGATTTCCTCGGCATTAAACAGGTTATCGAACAAGGGCTTATCGGCAATGTTAAGCACTTTGAGTCGCATTTTGACCGTTTCCGCCCGGAAGTTCGCGTGCGCTGGAGAGAACAAAATGTTCCCGGCAGCGGATTATGGTTCGATTTGGGGCCGCACCTGATCGATCAGGCGCTACAGCTGTTCGGCCTGCCGCAGTCGGTGCAGGGTAATATCGCCACCCTGCGTCAGGGCGCGGAGATTAATGACTGGGCGCATGTGGTCTTAAACTACCCGCAGCATAAGGTGATTTTGCACTGTAGCATGCTGGTGGCCGGCGGCGTATCGCGCTTTACCGTCCACGGAGATAAAGGCAGCGTGGTGAAACAGAAAGCCGATCGGCAGGAAAGTCAGCTGCTGGCCGGAGTGGTTCCCGGCAGCGAAAGCTGGGGGCATGATGACGATAGCCTCGTGGTGTTTGATGCCAGCTCGCAGCCGCGCGAAATCCCTTCCCCACAGGGCGACCAGCGCCAGTACTATATTAACGTGCGCGATGCGTTAACCGGCAAGATTGAGAACCCGGTCCAGCCGCTACAAGCGCTGGCGGTGATGGCAGTATTAGAAGCGGCGGTACAGTCGGCGGAATCAGGGACGGTGCAAAGCGTTGCGCTGACCGCAGATGAGCTGGCGGCATTGCAATAATTCGCGTTCCCCCGTGACCTGCGGTTTTGCGCAGGTCATGCCCCGCCACCCGTGGCTGGTCGCGGCACGCACCGTGCCAGCCCACTTATCTGATAGCGCAGCTTGCCCACCGTTCAGCGACAGTGATGTCAGGCGGATACTCTCGCCCACAGCCAGGTATCGTTTTCGGGTAAATTCTTATCTTTATTCTCCTGCTGACGGCGCTCCCTGAAGCCAGCGGTACCTTTTCTGGTAGTTTTTCCCCCGCCTGTATCGCTAAAAAAGCGCGAACGACCAACATTATTTAATAAAATACAATAAGTTATATTCATATTATTTCTCACCCCCCCGGCGGGAACGTTCTCTTTTTCGGAATAAACCTGATTTCCTTTCCTTGACGATAACTGAACAATTTTACATAAATTCACAGTTGTTCATTTATTAACATTGCAAGGATGCCAATGAGCCGCAAAGCTACTATTTGCAAAGCGATCGCCTCAGCGTCAGGCCTGTTTTTTCTGCTCCCGGCCCACGCCGCGAGCCCTGACGATCAGTTTATTATTCAGCAGCAGCGTCAGAAGGCGCTGGAACAGCAGCTGACGCCGCCGACGCCGGATGTGCGCCTTTCTGAGCCCTCTTCCAGCTTCGGACGTATCCCTTTCCCGACGGAATCCCCCTGCTTTCCCATCCAGCGCGTGGCGTTGAGCGGCCAGCAAGCGCTCCCCCGCTGGCTGCCGCTGCAGCGCATCGCCGACCAGGCGCAGGGGCATTGTCTGGGGGGCAACGGGATTAACCTGCTGATGAGCACCCTGCAAAACCGGCTGGTCGATCATGGCTGGATCACCACCCGCGTGCTGGCCCCCTCGCAGGATTTAAAAAGCGGCACGCTGAAGCTGACGATTGTGCCAGGTTACGTGCGCCACGTACGCCTGACGGAACAGAGCGACCGCTATATCCAGCTGTATAGCGCCTTTCCGGCGCACGAGGGCAATTTGCTCGACCTGCGCGATATCGAACAGGGGCTGGAAAACCTCCAGCGCCTGCCTGGCGTTGAGGCCAGTATGGAAATTGTCCCCGGCGACAATCCCGGCGAGAGCGATATCGTCATTACCCGCAAGCAGGAGAAGATGTGGCGCCTGGGGCTGTCGCTGGACGACTCGGGCACGGAAACCACCGGCCGCTATCAGGGCGGTGTGACGCTGTCTCTGGATAACCCCTTCTCGCTCAGCGATTTACTCTATTTCTCCGCCAGCCACGATCTCGACGACAACGGCGGCAAGAAAAGCCGCAACTACATCGCCCACTACTCGGTACCGTACGGCTACTGGATGCTGGGGATCACCGGCAGCGACTACGACTATCACCAGACGGTCGCAGGTCTGAACGGCGATTATCGCTACAGCGGCAAAAGTAAAAATCTCGACGTACAGCTCAGCCGGGTCCTGCACCGCAGCGGAACGCAGAAGACGACCTTCACCTATGACGTACTGGCGCGCGAGAGCCGCAACTACATTGACGACACCGAAGTGGGCGTACAGCGTCGCCAGACGGCGGCCTGGCGCGTGGGGCTACAGCATCGTCATTATATCGGCCAGGCCACTCTCGACCTCGGCGCCAGCTACCAGCGCGGCACCCGCTGGTTTGGCGCGCAGCCGGCGCCGGAAGAGTACGTCGGCGATGCCACCGCGCTGAGCAAAATCACTCAGCTCAACGCCCAACTCGACCTGCCTTTCACCCTCGGTAGCCAAAATTTCCGCTACAACGTGCAGTACCTGCGCCAGATCAGCAACACCCCGCTCACCCCGCAGGATCAGTTCGCCATTGGCAACCGCTGGACGGTACGCGGATTCGACGGCGAACGCACCCTCAATGCCAGCCACGGCTGGTACGTCCGCAACGATCTGGCCTGGCGCACGCCGCTGGAGAACCAGGAACTCTACCTCGGCGCGGACTACGGTGAAGTCGGCGGCTACAGCTCTGATTACCTGATCGGCCAACACCTGGCGGGCGGCGTTGTCGGCGTGCGCGGCAACGCCTTCCGCACCGGGTATGACCTGTTTGCCGGAACGCCATTCTCGAAGCCGGATGGGTTCCACACCAGCGCCGTGACTCTTGGCTTCAACCTGAACTGGAGCTGGTGATGCGCGTAGGACAATACGAGATCAAAGCGCCGCTGATATTCGGCGGCGAGGACAACGAAGCCGAAGTGCTGGGTGCCAGCGTGTGGCTATGGATGCATTCGCCGATGCACCGGGACGCCCCGCTGCACGCCCTCCCCACGCTGCTGTTGCCGATTATCAAGCGTCGTCAGTATGTGCTGATTATGGAAAACGAACGGCCGGTCTTTTTTCTTAGCTGGGCGTGGCTCAACCCGGAGTCCGAAGCCCGCTACCTCACCCGCCCGGCGATTGAAATGGCAGAGGCCGACTGGAACAGCGGCGACCGGATGTGGTTTTGCGACTGGATCGCGCCATTCGGCCATACCGCCGCTATGAACGCCCTGATGCGGCAGGACATTTTTGCCGACCACTGCGCGCGGGCGCTGTATCACCGCGGCGAACAACGCGGCAAGCGGGTGGTGATGTTCCATGGCCGCCGCGTCAGCCGCGTACAAGCCAGAGCCTGGCAGCAGGCGCATCCGCTCGCCGTCGATCTGCCGGAAGCGTTTAAAGGACTAAACCATGAATAAGAACCTCTATCGTATTGTCTTCAACAAAGCGCGCGGCATGCTGATGGTGGTGGCGGATATCGCCCGTTCCGGCCGCGCGGGCTCCGCGCGCGCTTCTGCTCCGGGACGGCTCCCGCGCCAGCTGCATGGCAAAATCAGCGCCATTAGCTTCAGCCTGTGGCTGGCGATGGGCGTGATTCACCCGGCGCAGGCCAACATCGTCGCCGACGCCGGGGCGCCGAAAAACCAGCAGCCGACGGTGATGCAGAGCGCCAACGGTACGCCGCAGGTCAATATTCAGACCCCGTCGGCCGCCGGGGTGTCACGCAATACCTACAGCCAGTTCGATGTTAACCAGCAGGGGGCGATCCTCAATAACTCGCATAAAAACGTGCAGAGCCAGCTGGGCGGCATGGTGGCGGGAAATCCCTGGCTGGCGAAAGGCGAAGCGAAGGTCATTCTTAACGAGGTCAACTCGCGCGACCCCAGCCGGCTGAACGGGATGATTGAAGTGGCAGGGAAAAAAGCCCAGGTCGTCATCGCCAACCCATCCGGCATTACCTGTAACGGCTGCGGCTTTATCAATGCCAATCGCGCCACGCTGACCACCGGCCAGGCGCAGCTCACCAACGGCAGTCTCACCGGCTATCAGGTCGAACGCGGCGAGGTGACCATCGAAGGCGCCGGGATGGACAGCTCGGCCGCTGATTACACCGATATTATCGCCCGCTCGGTGAAGGTTAACGCCGGGCTGTGGGCCAAGGATCTGAAGGTCACCGCCGGGCGCAACCGGGTGGATGCCGCCCACGAACGCATCGAAAAAACCGGCGATGACCCGGCAACCCGTCCGCAGCTGGCGGTGGATGTCGCCAGCCTCGGCGGCATGTACGCGGGTAAAATCCGCATGGTCGGCACCGAGAGCGGCGTCGGGGTGCGTAACGCCGGCGCGCTTGGCGCCCAGGCCGGGAGCGTGACCCTGACCGCCGACGGCCGCATTGAAAACAGCGGCACTCTGCGCGCCAGCGAAGACGCCACCGTTCGCACCGCCGGCGAGTTCAGCAACAGCGGCGCGCTGACCGCCGGCCGACATGTGGACATTCAGGCGGCGAGCCTTACCAGCAGCCACAGCAGCGTGCTGGCCGCCGGGGTACAAAATGACGGTAAGCTGGCGGAGAGCGGCGACCTGCGGCTGCATGCCGACGGCCAGCTGAGCGCCCACGGCCAGACGCTGGCGGGCGGGAGCCTGCGCGCCAGCGGCCAGGGGGTGGACGTCAGCGGCAGCCAGACCCAGGGCCAGCGGGTCGAGCTGGACAGCGGCGCGGGTAACCTCCTTAGCCAAAACGCCGAGGTCAACGCCCGGGAACTGACTCTGCGCAGCGGTCAAACGCTTAACAACGACGGCGGCACGCTCAGCGCCGACGCGATCACCCTCTCCGCTCAGCATCTTTCGAACCACAAAGGCAAACTGGTGCAGACCGGCGGCGGCGCCCTGGTGGTCAAACTGCCGGGTGACATCGATAACCGCGAGGGGGAGATTGCCGCCAATGGCGATATTCAGCTCGCCGCACAGTCTGTTAATAACCAGGGCGGGAAAGTGCTGGCGGCGCAAAACGGCAGCCTGACGGCGCACGCCCGGACGACGCTGGATAACCGCAAAGGCACCCTCGCCGCGGCAGGCGATACCCGGATCGACGCCGGGATCCTCAACAATAACGAGGGGCTGATCTCCGCCGCCACCGGCCGCGGCGACATCCGCAGCGCGCAGGCGGTCAGCAACAATAAGGGCCGTATCGAAGCGGCCAAAACGCAGGCAATCAGCGCCGCCGGGCTGGATAACCAGCAGGGGGTTATCGTCGCCGACGGGGCCACGCTGGCGCTCGCCGACGGCGCCTTCAACAACCGGTCCGGCTCGCTGTACTCGCACAGCGGGCTGGCTATTTACAGCGGCGCGCTCAACAACCAGCATGGTTATCTCGCCAGCAGCGGCACGCTCACCTTTAAAGGGGGCGATGTTGATAACCGCGCGGGCCAGTTCGCCACGGAGCAGGCGCTGGACGCCAGCTTCAGCGCCTTCCTCAACCAGGAGGGCAGCCTGAAAGCGCTGAGTGCGATGACGCTGAACGGCGGCACGCTGGACAACGCACGCGGGGTCGTCGGCGCGGGCGGTGCGCTCAATATCGGCGTCACTACCCTCGACAACCGCCAGGGTACCCTGTTCAGCAGCGCAGACGCCCTGCTCCACGCCGACCGACTGGACAACCAGGGCGGCCAACTGGCGGCGCAGCGGGCGCTGACCTTTAACGGCGGGCAGCTGATCAACGATAACAGCGGCCTGATCCAGAGCGGCGATAGCCTGACGCTAACCGCCGACGACATCAGCAACCGCAGCGGCAGCATTATCAGCAGCGCAAACGCCACCCTGCGCAGCCAACAGTTGCAAAACGGCGGCGGAGAGATTCAGAGCGTCGGCGATCTGCTGATCGACAGCGCCCATGGCATCGTGGACAACGTTGCCGGGCTGATACGCAGCGGCGCGACGTTAACGCTCGCGGCCGCCAGGCTTATCAACCAGAATACCTCCGGCGACAATCTGGGACTGGAGGCGCAAACCATCGGGCTCACCACCGGCGCCCTCGATAACCAGGACGGAATCATTCTGGCCGATCGGTCGCTGACGGTGCGCAACAGCGGCGAACTCAACAACCGCAACGGTGGGCTGGCGGCATCCGGGACGGTGGATATCGGCGGCGATAAACTGGCACTGTTTAACCAGGATGGCACGGTGAAAGCCGGCGAGTGGCTGCGCATCGACGCGGACAGTCTGGACGGCAGCGGCCAGCTGCTGTCGCTCGGCAACATGGCGCTGAGCAGCCGGCAGTCGCTGAATAACCGCGGCACGATGGTCGCCAACGGCCGCTTCACCCTCACCTCTACAGGGGATATCGTCAACGGCGGTAAGCTGCTGGCGGGCAGCAGCCTCGACATCACCAGCCGCAACCTGAGCAACGGGGTAAACGGCGAAATTAACGCCGGGCAAAACACCCTTAACGTCAGCGACACGCTGTTCAACGCCGGGCTGATTGACGGCGGCTATACGCGGATTAACGCCGGGACCCTCACCAACAGCGGCAGCGGGCGCATCTACGGCAACGCAGTTGGCGTCAATGCCCTCACCTTCAATAACCTGGCGGAAAACGGCACGGCGGCGACCCTCGCCGGGCGCGAGCGCGTCGACCTTGGCGTGCAGACGCTGAACAACCGCGATCACGGGCTGATCTACAGCGGCGGCGATCTGCTGATTGGCGGCGCGCTGGCGGATAACGGCGCGGCCAGCGGCCAGGCGGGAACCATCAACAACCACAGCGCGACGATTGAGTCCGCGGGTGATATGACCCTCGCCGCCGGGCAGATCAACAACATCAACGATCGCTTCACCACCGGGGTGGTGACCGTTTCTCAGGAGCAGGTGACCGAATATCAGCACACCGGCTCCCCCAACCGCTGGAACGCCACGGACGATGGCGTGTTTGTCGACCGCAACTCCGCCGACGGTCTGCGCAATCTGAACACCCCGGACGACACCGGGAGTAACAACGATAACTTCAACCAGTTCGATTATACCCGCACGGTGGAAGAGACGCGGATCCTCGAATCCGACCCGGCGAAGATCCTCGCCGGCGGCAATATGACCCTCACCGGCGACCGCCTGTTGAACGATAAAAGTCAGGTCATCGCCGGCGGCACCCTGGCGATAGCCGGTCTGCAGGAGGTGAAAAACGACGATGTGGCGGGCGAACGGCGGACCACCGACGTTGGTAGCGCCACCCATTACTACCGCATTCGCCACAAAGGGGGCGATGAGCAGGGCCGCGACCGTACCGCCTATACGCCGCCGAGCGAAATTCAGAGCATCTCCCTGAAGCCGGGGCAGCTGATCAGCGGCGGTAGCATCGAGGGCACGCCGCTCACCATTGACCCGCTGACCCCACAGGGCACGGCGGCGGCCATCGGCGTCGCGGGCGCCGTCGCCGGGCAGCACACCGTCTCACCAGGCGAGCCGGTCACGCCGCCGGCGGGCCAGCAGTTTGAGGTGACGCCCGCGGAAGGGACGATTCGCATCGTCGGCCCGAATACCACCCTGCCGGATAACAGCCTGTTTACGGTCAATCCCGCCAGCGACGTACCGTATCTGGTGGAGACCGATCCGCGCTTCACCAACCAGAAGCAGTGGCTCGGCAGCGACTACATGCAGCACGCGTTAGCCGGTGACGGCGACACGACGCTGAAACGGCTGGGCGACGGCTACTATGAGCAGCGGCTGATCCGCGAGCAGGTGGTTGCCCTGACCGGCCAGCGCTACCTTGACGGCTACACCAGCGACGAACAGCAGTTTAAGGCGTTGATGGATCAGGGGATTACCTTCGGCAAGCAGTATGCCCTGAAGAGCGGCGTGGCGCTGACCCCCGAGCAGATGGCGCTGCTGACCGGCGACATCGTCTGGCTGGTGAACACCACGGTGAAGATGCCGGACGGCTCACAGCAGACCGTGCTGGTGCCGCAGGTCTACGCCAAAGTCAAACCCGGCGACCTCGACGGCTCCGGCGCGCTGATCGCCGGGAATAACGTCAACATTAAACTCGACGGCGACCTCTTCAACAGCGGCACCCTCAACGGCCGCCGCGTCCTGCAGCTTGACGCCGACACTATCACCAACCAGACGGGCACCCTGAGCGGCGACGACGTGCGCCTGAACGCCCGCAACGACATCAATAACACCGGCGGCATCATCCAGGGCGGCAGCAGCCTGCAGGCGGTGGCCGGGCGGGACATCAACGCCACCACCACCCTCGCCGACGCCCAGAGCGTCAGCGGCGAGAACCGCTTCAGCCGCACCACCATCGACAGCGTCTCCGGCATCTATGTCCAGGGCGACGACGGCAGGCTGACCCTGCACTCCGGCCGCGATATCACTCTCAGCGGCGCCCAGGTGGTCGCCAGCGGCGAACGCGGCGAGGTGCAACTGGTCGCCGGGCGCGATATCCGGCTCAACGACGTCACCACCGCCTGGCAGGATAATCTGGTGTGGGATACCGACAACGCCCTCAGCCAGAGCCAGAGCCGCAGCACCGGCAGCGAGGTGACCGGCAAAGGCAACGTCACGCTGAGCGCCGGGCACGACCTCAGCGCCCGTGGCGCCCTCCTCTCTTCCGGCGCGGCGCTGAATCTCGGCGCAGGCAATGACCTCACCCTCGCGGCGGGCGAAAACAGCCAGACGCTGGACGAACGCCACAAGGTCACCGGCAGCAGCGGCTGGCTGTCCAAAACCACCACCCGCACCGAGGACAGCGTGTCGCGGATGACGGCCCAGGGCAGCGAGCTCAACGGCGACAGCGTCAGCCTCACCGCCGGGCACGATCTCACCCTGCGCGGCAGCAGCGTGGCCGGCAGCGGCGACGTGGCCCTGCTGGCGGGCAACGATCTGCTGATCGGGACTCAGAATGAGTACAGCAGCGAACTGCACCTGAAGCAGGAGAAAAAATCGGGGCTGATGAGCTCCGGCGGGATCGGCTTCAGCTACGGCACCCAGAGCGTGAAAACCACCGACACCGGCGCGGACGCCACTCAGGCGGGCAGCACCGTCGGCAGCGTCAACGGCGACCTGACCGTGCGCGCGGGCGACAACCTGACGGTCACCGGCTCGGATCTGATCGCCGGCCGGGACATGGCCCTCAGCGGCAAAAACGTCGCCATCACCGCCGCCGAAAACCAGAGCCGGCAGACCCACGAGGTGGAGCAGAAAACCTCCGGCCTGACCCTCGCCCTCTCCGGCACGGCCGGCAGCGCCCTCAACAGCGTGGTGCAGGCCACCCAGGACGCCAGGTCCGCCGGCAGCAGCCGGTTGCAGGCCCTGCTGGGCGTGAAAGCAGCGCTCTCCGGCGTGCAGGCCAGCCAGGCCGCGCGTCTGGATGCGGCGCAGGGCAACGATCCGGCCAACAACAATACCGTTGGCGTCAGCCTCTCTTACGGCAGCCAGTCGTCGAAATCAACCCAGCGCAGCGAGCAGACCACCGCCCAGGGCAGCAGCCTGACGGCGGGACGCGACCTCAGTATCACCGCCCGCGAAGGCGACCTGAACGCGGTCGGCAGCCAGCTGAAGGCCGGTAACGACGTGGCGCTGTCGGCCAGCCGCGATATCACCTTACAATCGGCGCAGAACACCCAACTGCTGGAAGGCAAAAACGACAGCCACGGCGGCACGGTCGGCGTCGGGATTGGGGTCGGTTCCGGCGGCTGGGGGATCAGCGTCTCCGCCAGCGCCAACAAGGGCAAAGGCAGCGAAAGCGGCAACGGCACCACCCACAGCGAAACCACTGTCGATGCCGGCAACAATCTCATCCTCAACAGCGGGCGCGACACCACCCTCACCGGCGCTCAGGTCAGCGGCGACAAGGTTATCGCCGATATCGGCCGCAACCTGACCCTCACCTCCGAGCAGGACAGCGACCGCTACGACTCAAAACAGCAGAACGCCAGCGCCGGGGGCAGCTTCACCTTCGGCTCAATGAGCGGCTCCGCCAGCGTCAACCTCAGCAAGGACAAGATGCACAGCAACTACGATTCGGTGGCGGAGCAGACCGGCATCTTTGCCGGCAAAGGCGGGTATGACATCACCGTGGGTGAACATACCCAGCTGAATGGCGCGGTGATTGGCTCGACGGCGACGGCGGACAAGAACCGCCTCGACACCGGCACGCTGGGCTGGGGCGATATCGACAGCCGGGCCGATTTTAAAACCGAACACCAGAGCGTCGGCTTCAGCAGCGGCGGCAGCATCGGCAGCCAGTTTGCGGGGAACATGGCCAACGGCCTGCTGACCGGCGGGAACAACGAAGGACATGACAGCAGCACCACCCACGCGGCAATCAGTGAGGGTGACATCATCGTACGGGATAAGGACAGGCAACAGCAGGACGTGGCGAACCTCAGCCGTGACGTGGAGCACGCCAACCAGACCCTGTCGCCGATATTCGATAAGGAGAAGGAGCAGCAGCGCCTGCAGCAGACCCAGCTGATCGGCGAGATTGGCAACCAGGTGGCGGATATTGCGCGCACCGAGGGACAGATTAGCGCCATCAACGCTGGCAAGGCAGAGCTGGCGAAGAAAGGGATCACCGAGCCGGAGAAAGGCGCCAGCAAGGAGGCCTGGGAACGATATAATGCTCAGCTGGTCGCCACCGAGGGCTATAAGGCCGCGCAGCAACAATGGGGCACCGGCAGCAGCGTCCAGCAGGCGATTCAGGCGGCAACCGCCGCCGTACAGGGACTGGCGGGCAGCGACCTGAAGGCGGCGCTGGCAGGCGGTGCGGCGCCGTATGTGGCGGAGGTTATTAAACAATACTCACCGAATGAAACCAGCCGGGTAATGGCTCATGCCATCATGGCCGGGGTTGCGGCTGAACTACAGGGAAACAGTGCAGCAGCAGGCGCTGCGGGTGCCGCCACGGCGGCTATCGGAACATCAGTGATAGCGAAAGCGCTGTATGGCACAGATGATTTCAGCAAACTAAGCGAAACACAAAAACAAACGGTGTCTGCGCTAAGTACGCTGGCAAGCGGTCTGGCGGGCGGCCTCGCCGGAGGAGATACCAGCGGTGCAGTGGCAGGCGGCCAGGCCGGTAAGAACACATCAGAGAACAATGATATGTTCAGCCTGCCATCCGGGCTGAATGACTATGGCGCGGCAGCAGCTTCCTGGAATCAGTATGCAGTAGATAAAAACCTGACGCCGGAGCAGACACAGGCTGGACTGGATAAACTGGCTAAAGGTGACCTGCCTGAAGGTGCTAACATCACAAAAGTGATTGTGGATGGCTATAAGGATGGGGTACTGATTGCGGGAGCCGCGTATTTAGGGCCTGCGGCGTCGATCGGTAAAGTTGTAGGTGGTGGAGTTATTGCAGAGATAGCCAACGGAAGCTACCAGTGGTTCGACCTGAATCAACCGGGCAATGAAAACAAAAACTGGGACTGGAAGGGCAGTGTCAGTGCAGGCATTACAGGTATGCTCGCACCAGGAAGAGCTGTCGGACAAAATGTCGGAATTGCTGCAGGAGGTGCTTTCTTTACCGATGGTCCGGATGTTGGTTCTATTGGAGGGGCAGCTATAGGTTCCTGGGCCGGCGGGAAGTTTGGTGAGTTAGCTCCAGGGTTTGTGAGTTCAGTATCAGGAAAAGAAATCCCTGGTTTTATATTTGACGCGACAGGTTCCTTCGGTAGTGAAATTTTGGGTGGATATGTAAAAGATGCAGTAAATGGCAGCCAGCCTTCTTCCGAAAGGCAAAAGGAGATAAAGGAATGATTCCTTATATTAAGTTATTCATATATTCATGTGTCTTTTGCATTGTACTTGGCTTCTTGCTTATAGGTGGGGGGGCATTATTTATTTATATAACAAAAGGATACTTCTTTTTTCCTGTTTACCATGTGGAAAGGATAGTTGTGTTTGGGTGTATAGCTGGCTCTGCGATTACACTGGCCACAATAGTTTTTAATCTGATAGATAAATTTAACTGTCGTAAAAAGCCACCTTCAGATCCGGATTGATCTTCACAAAAATCCCGGCCGCCGAGCCGGGATTTTACTTTAAAAGTCAGTCACTGCTTCGTTTCAGGCAATCATAACGGGGTTTATCCCGCCAAATGTCCGGAATATCTGTGTAAGTATCCCTGTAAATCGAACCATGCACTTTTAGATATCTAACCTACCGTGTCGTAATGTCCGAGATGTCACCTCTTATGGCACAAAGCCGTCTACGGTAACGGCCAGTGGCTGCTATGCGCGAGAAGCGGAAGTTAGTACTTATCACACAAATCAGGGTCATGTATCCAATCGGCGATATTCCAGAACCGTATGGGTAACAAGATTTATACTTAATTCCAGATATTCCGGGATTAGGAGCTTACCATGGGGAACAACCTGTATTTCTCACTGCTTCGTTCTATTGTTCATCTTGATCCGATACAACTTAAGTGTGCTCAGGAACACCATCGTCACCAACTCCGGCATGATCAGTGGTGGATGGATAAACCAAAGTGACGATACATCTGTGTTTTCCGGATGCGAAAGCACGCAAGATGGCGTTGGAGAAAATGGGTGCTATTTAAGACGGGAACCAAACCCTGGCGTGCCTCGCAGGCTATGTAATCAAAACTTAATCAAAGAGATAATCATGAGAAAAATAGTTTCGTTTGTTCATGTGTCGCTGGATGGTTTTGTCGCTTCTACCGCTGAGGGCCCGGCGGGTCTGGCCTGGATAAGCCTGAGCCCCGACTTGTTTGAATACGTGGAGCAGCGGATTCAGCAGACCGACACCGCCTTATATGGGCGCACCACCTACCAGATGATGGAGTCGTACTGGCCAACTGCTGCCGATAATCCTGACGCCAGCCCGCATGACCATGCGCATTCGCGTTGGTATAAATCTGCCCACAAAGTGGTGTTGTCGAAAACCCTGTTGCAAAAAAATCATCCTGATACGCAAATTATCAGTAGCCATTTAAGCGACGAAATCCACAAGCTCAAGCACAACGCGGGCAGCGAAATCTTACTGTTTGGCAGTCCCTCAGCGACTCACGCGCTAATGTCGGAAAACCTTATCGATGAGTATTGGCTATTCGTCAATCCGATTCTGCTGGGGCAAGGCATTCCCTTGTTCAAAAACATAAAAGACAGAACCTCACTCATGCTGGTGAATAGTAAAATTTTCCCGTCGGGCGTAGTGTGCCTGCGATACGAGGTGAAACGAAACCAATAATGCAAGGTTCTGATAGTTCTGCAAGAGGAAACAACGCCGAACGGCGGCATTTCTGCGAATGTGCAGCCAATCGATGTTTTGCGGTTTGCGATCTATCCTAACTGGCAATTTCACCTAAGGGCCAGCAACGTCCGCTTCTGGCACAGAGCGAACAGACTAGCGGGCTGTCAGATCAACTGTGAGCAAGAAGCGGACCCTGAATAGTTTAAATATACCAGCCAAAGCCGCTACTTTTAACGCGTAAACAATCAAGGGTTTAAGACGTTGAAAATTGACTGGACTGGTATAGCGCCTTACTCGATCGCAAGTTCATGGATTGGATCCGCGATGATACCAAATATAAATTAGGGTGACGTGGTAGATGAGTGGATACGTAGACAAAGGCTATAAAGGAACCTTCCCCTTCCATGTAGGCTGGAAAGACGTCCATTCTGCTATGAGCGAGGTGCGGAAGGGGGTTTAACGGTTTTTGCCCACTCAGTATGTAGTATCCAAGGCCCGACATTCTGCAGGATAAATATTTATTGAAATCGGTATTTACTCAGTGCTACAAGAACAGAGCAGTTTTTATAATTACTGCTCCAGATGTTCAACGAATACAAGAAGGTCAGAAAATGCTTAAGTCACTTCAGCCAACAACCACAGTTACTACCACCGGCACCTTCGGCGGTGTGGGCGTATCTGTGACAGGCTCCTGACAAAACAGATTCTGAATCCCCGCCAAACCGGACGGGGAAGAAAATATCTCCGTTCATAACGTTCTGAATGGAGACACATCATGCTTTTATCCGAAAATGCACTTTTAGTTATCGATATGCAGCAAGGGCTTTTCCGTGGCCCTACTTCCCCACACTCCTCAGACACCGTTCTGTTGAATATCCGTCTGCTGATTGAAAATGCGAGGCAGGCTCAGGTGCCCGTTTTTTTTGCCCGCCACATCGGACCCGATGATTCCCCATTCTCAGAGCAAAGTCCGTTAACACAACTGATACCCGAGCTGAACGTAAACGCTGAACAGGATATCGTGTTTATTAAAAAGTATCCCAGCTGCTTCCGTGATACAGAGCTTCAGCTTCAGCTCAGTCAGCGAGGTGTTAAGCAGCTGGTTATCGCCGGTATGAAAACAGAATTCTGTGTGGATACTACCTGTCGCGCAGCGCCAGAGCATGGATTCAGGACTGTGCTGATTTCAGATGCGCATACGACAATGGATAACAAATATTTGTCAGCGAGTGAAATCATTGCCCATCACAACGTTACGCTGGCTGGACCGTTTGTAACACTCGCAACCGCGGCTTGCTGGAGTTTTCATTCTGAGAAATGAGCCTGAACCTGGAGCCACCCCCGCGGTGGCTAAAATGTCCAACGTCCCCTCCTGGCGCTTAACCGCCAGGCTGAAGGCCCGTACAGTTCAGTTATGAGCGAGAGAGAAGCGGACCTTCGCTTATATTTGGCAGGCGTAGGGTTATGTTTAAGTTAGCATCTAAGAACCTATTGTTCCTGCGGACCTGCGCTAAAACAATATCATTATCTATACCTCTTCTCATGCGCAGATAAGCCTGGCAGTCACATCAACACTGATAGCTGCAATTTATATTTGCGAACCACCTTCTTACCGCGCTCTTTAAAACTCTTTCTACCTATTTTCACCCTTCCGTTATGAAAAGTGAAATTTTATCCAGCTTCATTATATCGCACTGAATAAAATTACAGTATATATCGCATAGCCATTGTTGATTATTGCTAAGTGGATTCAGGAAATAATATAATTTCATGTAACGTTGCCTTATTCATAAGGACACACCGTTTTTCTGCCAGTAGTCGCGGCATTGATGATACGTATCCCCTGCCCTCCGAACGAACGGCAGGCTGTCGAACACCTCCGCCCATCTTCTGGGCACTGTGGCGAGTCAGATGCGCTGTATTAACCAATGGGAGCAGTTCAACTTAAGCATGTACGCTTACTTTGTACTAAAATGCTTATCCAACAGATGCTTTAAGATATCGTCTCAGGATTAAGATGGATTTATCAGCATGACCAGAACAGAAAGGCTTCTCGAATTACTACAGATATTAAGGGCGCAAAGATATCCGATCACTGCATCCACTCTCTCTATAAGATTAGGAGTAAGTATGCGATCTCTTTACAGAGATATAAAAACGCTACAGCATCAAGGAGTGTGTATTGAAGGTGGTGCTGGAATTGGTTATATCGTTAAGTCTGACTTTCATTTGCCACCCTTAAACCTTACTCATGAAGAAATCAATGCTATTACACTTGGGTTAAATTGGGTATCTCATAATACGGATTATGATTTCAAGAATACCGCAAGGAATGCACTTGCCAAAATACACGCCGTCATTCCTGGTGAATTAAAGAATCTTATTGAGAGTCAATCCTATCTGATCGGTCCTTCAGAAAATAATGAGATGTTTTTTGAAGATATCCGCAATGCTATTAAAAAGCGAAAGAGAATCAAAATAAAGTATTGTGACAAGAAAGATACTTACTCTTCTCGAATCATATGGCCCATCGGATTGGTATATATGGAGTCCTGCTGGCTTTTGGTTGCATGGTGTGAGATGAGAAATGATTTTCGTCATTTTAGAACTGACAAAATTGAAGAGATGGTACAACTGGATTCCATATATAGTGAAAGCAGGACGGTTTTATTGAAAAAATGGAGAATAAAAGAAGGAATCAGCGAGGAGAAAGAGTACTGACAAAAACTGTCACAGCTAGTTTGTATACTACCCCAGATGAAAGACTCAATTCTACTTCACAGGGGGAATTATGAATTTCCAGAATAAAGTTGCTGTCATAACAGGAAGTACTGCAGGTATAGGTCAGGCAGTCGCAGAGCAATTACACAAATATGGAGCTAAGGTCGTTATTGTATCCCGCTCGTCAGAGCAGGCTAAACAACAAGCGAAACGATTAACCTCACAGGGACAGCAGGCGCTGGGGATCGGATGTGATGTATCACAACCCGAACAAGTACAGAAAATGATAGATGAGGTTATCAAACATTTCGGCAGACTTGATTATGCTGTAAATAATGCAGGCTTAACAGGTGAACATGGTAAAAACATAACAGAGCAGACAGTTGAAAACTGGGATAAGGTTATTGCCACCTCATTGAGCGGCGTTTTTTACTGCCTAAAATATGAAATACCTGAGATGATGAAATTTGGTGGTTCTATCGTTAATTTATCTGCAGTAAATGGTCTGGTTGGCATTCCAGGATTAGCACCTTACACCGTGGCTAAACATGGTATAATCGGTTTAACCCAAACCGCAGCGTTAGAGTTTGCAAGTCAAGGCATTCGAATCAATGCAGTCGCTCCCGGCTATGTCCAGACCCCACGAATGACTGAATTTCCTGAAAATATCGTACGTAGTTTCGCAAATAGCCACCCTATGAAAAGGATGGCAAAAATGCAAGAAATAGCAGACTTCATATTGTTTTTGCTTTCAGACAATTCAGCGTTCTGTACCGGAGGAGTTTATCCAATCGATGGTGGTTATTTAGCCGAGTAAAATGCCCCTACAGCCCTTTTAAGCTGTAAGAATTGCCTCAATAAAGTGGCAGGCTCAATGGGAGCGTTAGAATATATAGTTAACGCTTCCGTTGCGGGGCTATTGATAACAATATTTCCAGTATGGATTAACAGGAGTATAGATGATTGGCTCTCCATTGGTTCATACATCATGCCATTAACAACGTCCGCTTCTGGTACGGAGCGGACGAGTTAACTGAGGTGAAGGTCCGCTGTGAGCGAGGAGCGGACATCGGATACATGGTTTATCATCTGAAAGTCCAGGAAATCGTCCGCCCTCTTCAGAGCGATATTATCAATATGAATAGAGAATAACGGCAGGCGTTAAGCCCACCGTAACTCACCGGAAAAAGTCATCCACCGAATCGCTCCACTCATGGCCGGACACAGACCAAACCTTGTTTATCGGGGGAGGGAATCCGCTTCTGCAGTACCCATTTTTCCCCACGAAATCAAACGCTCCATGCGGATATCCGTTGATAAGGAGCACGCACTTCTGACTGTCTTCAGACCAGCCGATTTTAACCTCAGAAGGAATGTGGGCGTCTGAAATATCCTCGACATTGTAGATATGCACTGCATCAAGAATCGGGTTTCCTTCAACGGACTCATCGAGCGCATAGAAATACCCGGTCCGGCCGTCGTCTTCAAATACGGCCGCCAGCATCCCCTCAGGTGCCAGGCTTTTTAGCACCTGCGCTTCTCCAACTATGAGCTGAGCCTGTAGCGTCACTAAAATTGTCATACCGATGACTCTCCTTTCCCTGATTGTTTGGTTAGGCTACTTTCTCACTGATAAGCAATCTACCATAACATCCCTGCGATGAATTAACCCCCCTGACCTGCAGCTACTTTGTTGACGCACGATTACTTTAGAAAGGTTCGCCCCTGGCACAGAGCCGTCTACGGTAACGGCCAGTGGCAGCAATGAGCGAGGAGCGGACGTTGAATGTCTAGTCAAACTGACGGGAAAACGTCCAGACACCCTCTGGTGACGTGTGAAAGCAGCCGATACTCACGCAACATAAGTTAAATGGCCTCCCCCCCATCCTTTTCTGTCCGAAAAGTGGACAACATCCGCAGGACGTATTTACGCAACCCGCGGCGTTAACCTCTTAACCTCTTATGACACCTGGTCTCTATCGGGCTCCCTCCCTCGGATCAATGTTAACGTTAACCATTGTGATTAACATCACGTTCGACAGGTTGTATTGCGGCGAACTTAATAGTAATAATAAACCCGTAGTTATTTATCCATGCCGTTCAGTCAGCGTCAATATGATATCTATGCTGAGGTTTTTATCATCAAGAAAAGAAATGTACCTGAAGCCGTAAATTAAATAATAGAAATCATACCGCTGTCTCTATCAGAGCCGATTATTATATTGAATCTGGCCGCCCTGCCATATCACTAGCTGGCATTGAAGACGATGATAGCGTTACAGGATTCTGTTTACTAAAATAAAAATATTGTGACAAGGAAATAAATATGAAGGCTTTTTCATTTTTAAAAAATGAATATTACCGCTATGCCTCCGGTTATTCATTTCTGTTTTTTATCGCCTGGTCGCTATGGTGGTCTCTGTATGCCATCTGGCTTAAAGGGACAATCGGTCTCACCGGCACGCAGCTTGGAACCCTGTACTCCGTCAATCAGTTTACCAGTATGATTTTTATGATTGGCTACGGAATAATCCAGGATAAACTCGGCCTCAAAAAGCATCTGATCTGGCTCCTGAGCGTCATTTTAGTTCTCACTGGTCCGTTCCTGATTTATATATATGAACCGCTGCTGCGGCACAACTTCTCGTTAGGTTTAGCGATCGGCTCATTGTTCTTTGGTATTGGCTACCTCGCCGGTTGCGGGTTACTGGATAGTTTCACTGAGAAAATGGCACGGGCATTTTGCTTTGAATACGGTACCGCCCGGGCGTGGGGCTCGTTTGGCTATGCGATTGGAGCCTTACTCGCCGGGATCTTTTTCGCCATCAATCCGCACATTAACTTCTGGCTGGTATCGCTGTTTGGTGTGTGCTTTATTATTATCAATATGTTATTTAAAAGCGAACAAACGGCCAGCGGTACTCACCACCTTGAAAAAGTGCACAAAGACGATTTTATCGCCGTCTTTAAAGATATTAAATTCTGGATTTTCGTGCTGTTCATCACCGGGACCTGGTCATTCTATAATATCTACGATCAGCAGATGTTTCCCGTGTTCTATGCCGGTTTGTTCTCATCCGTCGAGACCGGGACCCGGGTCTACGGCTATCTGAACTCCTTCCAGGTGGTGCTGGAAGCCATCGGAATGGCCGTCATCCCCTTCTTTGTAAACAAGGTGGGAGCGAAAAAAGCGCTGATTGCAGGAGGCATGATCATGATCTGTCGCATTCTGGTGTCAGCAACCTCAGAAAGCCCTTACATCATCTCGCTGATTAAGCTATTTCATGCGATTGAAGTACCGCTGTTTGTGATCTCGGTATTCAAATACAGCGTGTCCAACTTTGATTCTCGCTTATCTTCCACCATCTTCCTCGTGGGATTCCAGATCGCCAGCTCGCTGGGTATCGTGTTGTTATCGATCCCGGTGGGGATGTTGTTTGATGCGTTTGGCTACCATTTTGTATTCTATCTGTTCTCCGCCATCGTCTCGGTGATTCTGCTGTTTGGCGTGGTCTTCCTGAGCAATGGACGTAATACAGGCCCACGCAGTGGTGTGGTGCAAAACGAAACCTTATAATATTCGCGAGGCAATGTCGCCGCTGACATTGCCTTTTTCTTTGTCGTTTATCGATGGATAGTGTATCAGGAAAAATCCATATCTCATTGAAGATGCAAATTTTTCCTGGCAAAGCTGTCAATGATGAGGCTTTTACAACGGTATATTTCACTTATTTTTGTGGCATTCAGTTTATGCAAAATAATATTGACATAAGACTGAACCGTTTTTATGGAGATTAGCAGGCGGCGAGAAATTTCCACCAGCGAGTAGCCATTTAAAATCAGATGGATGATATGCGCTTCTCTTTTGGTAAACGCCAACTTTTCCCTCTTCAGATGAATCCGCATTTTTTTAAAAACCTGCCTTATCATGAGATATTCATTACCTGTTAATTCGGTATCAATGAATACCGCTTCGCGACCTGTCCCCCTCATTCCTGACCGCGGTTTTAATAAAAAGATGATATTGACTGGTGAAATGTGCAGATGTTTGAGACGCCCGGCATCGCAGGTTTTCAGCTCTGACTCCACAATCACCACATCGCTGTTGCTGAAAGCAATTTCGGTGATCCGGGAAAATAAAACCCTGTTGACGGAGAGGCTGTTGTCGCTAAACATACATTTCAGACCTTCAAGCATGAAATTATTATTGGTAACAACATAGATATTCATAGAGTCCCCGCAGCAATAACCTTTTGCGAATCGTACCGATCCTTACGTTCTGACAAAGTGACGCCTGGACTGGTGTCGGCGTAGAAGTGAATTTCATCGCCGGTTAACTGTGACGTACCCCGGCTCCCCGGAGTACGTCAGTTGCTCTAGTGGTGCGCTGCTAGCACGCTATTTACGATTTCCACCGCTTCTTTCTCGATCTGCTTACGATGTGCTTCACCGAGGAAGCTCTCGCAGTAGATCTTGTAAGCGTCTTCCGTACCTGACGGACGTGCGGCGAACCAGCCGTTGTCGGTCATCACTTTCAGACCACCAATCGATGCACCGTTGCCCGGTGCGGCGGTCAGACGTGCGGTGATCGGGTCGCCGGCCAGCTGACTGGCGCTGACCATTTCCGGCGACAGCTTCGACAGCGCCGCTTTCTGTGCGGAAGTGGCCGAAGCCTGCAGACGGTTATAGCTTGGCGCGCCGAAGCGCGCAGCCAGCTCGTCGTAGTGCTCCTGCGGGTTTTTACCGGTGACGGCGGTGATTTCTGCCGCCAGCAGGCACATGATGATCCCGTCTTTGTCGGTCGACCACGGGG
>NZ_JMPP01000047.1 GCF_000735435.1 Klebsiella planticola ATCC 33531
ATCGACGATATCCGCCAGTCCTTCAATAAACGGCTGCACCAGATCCTGCTCTTTGACATGACCGGATGCCAGTGCCGCGTCGAGGGAGAGGCGCCTGACGCCCTGCAGACCCGAGGCCAGCAGTTCGTTAGCGCGATTCTCGACCACTTTGGTGACGTTGGTATCCGCCGGACCGCCGTTCGGCGGGTTGTACTTGATACCGCCATCTTCCGGCGGGTTATGCGACGGCGTAATCACGATGCCGTCCGCCAGCGGACCGCCTTTTTTGTTGTGCACCAGGATGGCATTGGAAATGGCCGGCGTCGGGGTAAAACCGTTGTTTTCCTGCACGATAACATCAACGCCGTTGGCTGCCAGCACTTCAAGAACCGAAATAAAGGCCGGTTCGGAGAGCGCGTGGGTATCTTTACCTACGTAGCAGGGACCGGTAATCCCGTTCTTCGCGCGGTCTTCCGCAATCGCCTGAGCGATCGCCAGAATATGCTGCTCATTGAAGTTATGGCGCCCTGCGCTGCCACGATGGCCAGAGGTGCCAAACTTCACCGCATGCTCCGCGTTGCCCGCTTCCGGCTTCAGTACGTAGTACTGCGCGGTCAGCTGAGCGACGTTAATCAAATCACTCTGTTGCGCAGGCTCCCCTGCGCGTTTACTGTCCGTCATTTTTCTCTCCTGTCATATCCGTCAGGCTTATTAATGTGTTTCTGCTGGGTCGCTCACCGATGGTGCCCCCCTTTCCCCCGGCGCTCCCGGAGGCGTGAATGTGGCCTAGAGCTGCGTTTTGTCGATATACCAGATCTTTTGCGCATACTCCCGCACCGTACGGTCCGATGAGAAATAGCCCATGTTGGTAATGTTGTGCATTGTTTTGGCGGTCCACTCTTCCGGGGTTCGGTAGAGCGCATCCACCCTGTCCTGACAGTCAACATAGCTGCGGTAATCGGCCAGAACCTGATAGTGGTCGCCAAAGTTAATCAGCGAATCCAGCAGACCGCGATAGCGGTCCGGCTCCTGTGGGCTGAACACCCCGGTCCCCATCTGGGTCAGCGCCTGGCGCAACTCTTCATCATGGTCGTAGTAATCATGCGGCTGGTAGCCGT
Source organism: Klebsiella planticola ATCC 33531 (assembly GCF_000735435.1). Classification (GTDB taxonomy): domain Bacteria; phylum Pseudomonadota; class Gammaproteobacteria; order Enterobacterales; family Enterobacteriaceae; genus Klebsiella; species Klebsiella planticola. Next base: position 1,098 of record NZ_JMPP01000047.1, read on the forward strand.
TGCTGCGCAGCGCCTCAACCTGTTCAGCGGTATTACCGAAGATAAAGATATTCTCCTCCCCCACGTGCTCCAGCATTTCAACGTTGGCGCCGTCCAGCGTGCCAATGGTCAGCGCGCCATTGAGGGCGAATTTCATGTTACTGGTCCCGGAGGCTTCGGTCCCTGCCAGCGAAATCTGCTCAGAAAGATCCGCGGCCGGAATGATGGTCTGCGCCAGACTGACGCTGTAGTTGGGAATGAACACCACTTTTAACTTGTCGCCGATCTGCGGATCGCTGTTGATGACTTTGGCTACATCGTTAATCAGATGGATTATCTGTTTTGCCGTGTGGTAAGCGGATGCGGCTTTGCCGGCGAAAATCACCACTCGCGGCACCCAGTCGGCCTGCGGGTCAGCCTTGATACGGTTATAGCGGGTGATCACGTGCAGCACATTCATCAGCTGGCGTTTGTATTCGTGAATGCGCTTAATTTGCACATCAAACAGCGCCTTCGGATTAACCACCACCCCCAGCTGGCGGGCAATATAATCGGCCAGCCGCTGTTTATTCGCCAGTTTGGCTTCGCTGACGGCCTGGTTAACCAGCGGATAATCCTGATATTCCCCCAGTTCACTCAGCTGGCTTAAATCTGTGCGCCAGGTCTGGCCAATATAACGGTCCAGAACCCCGGAAAGGGACGGATTAGCGGCCGCCAGCCAGCGGCGCGGCGTGACACCGTTGGTGACGTTGGTGAAGCGTCGCGGAAAGATTTTGGCGAAATCGGCAAATAGCGACTCCACCATCAGCCGGGAGTGCAGTTCCGACACGCCGTTAACCTTGTGACTGACCACTACCGCCAGCCAGGCCATCCGCACGCGGCGACCGTTGGACTCATCGATAATCGAGGTCCGGCTCAGCAACGCCATATCATCGGGATAGTGCTCCTGCATCGTTTTCAGAAAATAGTCATTAATCTCGAAGATAATCTGCAAATGGCGCGGCAGGATTTTCCCCAGCATATCGACCGGCCAGGTCTCCAGCGCTTCGCTCATCAGGGTATGGTTGGTGTAGGAGAAGACCCGACAGGTCACCTCAAACGCGTCATCCCAGCTGAAGCGGTGTTCGTCAATCAGCAGACGCATCAGCTCCGGGATCGACAGCACCGGATGGGTGTCATTGAGGTGGATAGCAATTTTATCCGCCAGGTTGTCATAGGTTTGATACAGCTGGTAATGACGGGTGAGGATGTCCTGTACCGTCGCCGAAACAAGGAAATACTCCTGACGCAGGCGCAATTCACGCCCGGAATAGGTCGAGTCGTCCGGGTAAAGCACGCGGGAAACGTTCTCAGAGTGGTTCTTATCCTCCACGGCGGCGAAATAGTCCCCCTGGTTAAATTTACCGAGATTAATTTCACTGCTGGCCTGGGCACTCCACAAACGCAGGGTGTTGGTGGCATCGGTATCATAACCCGGGATAATCTGATCGTAGGCCACGGCAATAATTTCTTCGGTTTCCAGCCAGCGTGAGTTTTTGCCCTCATGTTGAACACGTCCGCCAAAGCGCACGGTATAGCGGGTTTTATGGCGCTCGAATTCCCACGGGTTACCGTACTCCAGCCAGTAGTCCGGTGACTCCATCTGCTGGCCGTCGATGATGTTTTGCTTGAACATGCCGTAGTCGTAGCGGATACCATAGCCGCGGCCTGGCAGCCCCAGTGTGGCCAGGGAATCGAGAAAACAGGCCGCCAGACGACCGAGACCGCCGTTGCCCAGCCCCGGATCGTTCTCCTCATCAATCAGCTCTTCCAGATCCAGCCCCATCCCTGCCAGAGCCGTTTTCACATCCTCATAGATGCCCAGCGACAGTAAGGCATTAGAGAGGGTACGGCCGATGAGAAACTCCATCGACAGATAATAAACCTGCCGGGCCTGCTGCGAGATCCTCGCCCGATGCGCCCGCAGCCAACGTTCTACCAGCCGATCGCGCACGGCGAACAGCGTGGCGTTGAGCCATTCATGCTTATTGGCAAGTGACGGATCTTTACCAAGAATAAACATGAGCTTATAAGCGATAGCATGCTGTAGCGCTTCTTCATTCAGACTGGGTGAAATATAACTTAAGCGTGGTTCCATTTTTCTTATCCGTAGCAATTAAATAATACGCTGATACAACTGGTGGAAAGACTTAGCGGCAATTTGCCAGCTAAAATCCATGCTCATTGCCTGACGTTGCACGTACCGCCACAGCGATGGACGGGACCACAGGACAAAGGCCCGGTGGATGGCATGTAATAGTGATTCAGTCTCGCCGTCGGTAAACACAAATCCGCTCGCGATCCCGTCAGCAAGGTTTTCGAGCGAACAGTCGGCGACGGTATCCGCCAGTCCGCCGGTGCGACGAACCAGCGGCAATGTGCCGTAGCGAAGGCCATAGAGCTGGGTCAGACCGCAGGGTTCAAAACGGCTGGGCACCAGGATGACGTCGGCGCCGCCAATCATCTGATGCGACAGCGCCTCGTCGTAACCGATCCGGATACTCACCTGCCCGGGGTATTGCGCCGCAGCGGCAAGAAAACGGGCCTGCAAATCCGGGTCGCCGGATCCCAGTAGCGCCAGCTGCCCTCCCTGCGCAATGATTCCCGGCAGTGCGCCAAGGAGCAGATCCAGCCCCTTCTGGCTGGTGAGCCGGCTCACGACGGTGAACAACAGCGCCCGGCCGTCCTCCTTCAGCCCCAGCGTCGTCTGCAGCTGCTGCTTGTTCTTCGCTTTCTCAGCCAGCGAGTTCCGATCGTAAGGCGCAGCCAGCAGCGGATCGCGGCGCGGATCCCAGATGCTTTCGTCGACGCCGTTAAGGATCCCCGACAGTCGCCCTTCCCGCTGACGTTGCCGCAGCAACTCTTCCAGACCGAACGCGTACTGCGGTTCGGTAATTTCACGGGCATACGTCGGGCTGACGGTGGTGATATGGTCAGCGAAATAGAGGCCCGCCTTAAGGAAGGAGATCTGTCCTTTAAACTCCACCCCATGCATCTGGAAGAATGACCACGGTAAAGCGATCTCCGCCATATGCCGGGCGAGGAACAACCCCTGATAGGCAATGTTGTGCACCGTAAACACTGACCTGGCGGGGTTGCCGCGGGCGGCCAGATAAGCCGGCGTGAGGCCCGCATGCCAGTCATGGGCGTGGACGATTTCAGGCCGCCAGAACGGATCCAGACCGCCAGCAAGCTCGGCCGCGACCCAACTCAACAGCGCGAAACGCAGGACGTTATCGGGATAGTCCTGCATCTGCGGGTCATGATAAGGATTACCCGGCCGGTCATAGAGATGCGGGGCATCAATCAGATAGATGCCCACGCCGTTAAAGTCGCCAAACAGCAGCGTCATCGGCCCGGCGAAGGTCTCCCTGCGGGCCACCACCTGCGGTTCCCCGACTCCGTCGCGGATCGCGGGAAACCCCGGCAGCAGCACGCGGGTATCCACGCCCTCGGCTATTTGCGCCGCCGGGAGAGCACCGGTCACATCAGCCAGCCCCCCCGTTTTCAACAGAGGGAACATCTCCGCTCCTACATGTAAAACTCGCATGGATGCTCCTTAATTATTCAGGCATGAAGGCGACGCGATGCCAATGACGGCAATCACAGCTGCGGCAGCTTTTATTTCCGCCAACGGCTTCATAGTTCAAGTCGGTTCAGCATTTCCTGGGTAACGAGGATGATCCCCTCTTCCGAACGATAAAAACGCTGCGCATCCTCAACGGCATTTTCGCCAATCACCATTCCCTCCGGAATAACACATCCCCTGTCGATCACGCAGCGTCTTATCCGGCAGGAGCGACCGACCCAGACGCCCGGTAATAAAACCGACGAATCAATATTACAAAACGAGTTAATGCGAACTTTGGAGAATAAAACCGACTGCACCACCACCGAGCCAGAAATAATACAGCCGCCGGAGACCAGAGAATTCATGGTCATGCCATGACTGCCGGAACGGTCCTGAACAAATTTAGCGCTGGGTAGCGACTCGACATAAGTCCGGATAGGCCAGTTACGATCATAAACATCCAGTTCAGGTACCACAGAGGCTAAATCCAGATTCGCTTTCCAGTACGCCTCCAGTGTTCCGACATCGCGCCAGTATGGCTCGGCATTATTATCGGACTGTACGCAGGAGCGCGGGAACGGATGCGCATACGCTTCACCTGCCGTCGTTATTTTGGGAATAATATCTTTGCCAAAATCATGGCTGGAGCCTTCATCCCGATCGTCTTCTGCCAGCAGCTGGTAGAGATATTCCGCATCAAACACATAAATGCCCATACTGGCAAGCGAGCGGGTTTCATCGCCAGGCATGGTGGGTGGATTAGCCGGTTTTTCAACAAATTCAATGATTTTGTCATTCTCATCCACGGCCATGACGCCAAACGCGTTTGCCTCTTCAACCGGGACCGGCATGCAGGCCACGGTGCAGCGCGCCCCTTTTTCAACGTGATCAAGCAGCATCCGCGAATAATCTTGTTTATAGATATGGTCCCCGGCCAGAATAACGACATATTCCGCATCATAGCGGCGGATAATATCCAGATTCTGGGTCACAGCATCCGCCGTCCCCCGATACCAGTTCTCCCCATGCACCCGCTGCTGTGCCGGTAATAAATCCACGAACTCATTCATTTCTTCGTTAAAGAATGCCCAACCGCGTTGAATATGCTGCACCAGTGAATGCGACTGATATTGTGTAATAACCCCAATACGTCTTATTCCTGAGTTAATACAATTTGATAAGGCAAAATCAATAATTCTGAATTTACCGCCAAAATGCACCGCAGGTTTTGCGCGAATAGTGGTCAGGTCTTTTAATCGGGTTCCGCGCCCGCCGGCGAGGATCAGGGCCACGGATTTAAGCGGTAACTGGCGCGACAGCATTACGTTGTCAGTATATTCAATTTTACTCATAATTATGTCCTGCTATTTAATAAAAGCCATAAAAGAAAATAATGAAGAAAAAGCCTCACTCTTCTGCAAATAAATTCAGAAGTGATCACCTCCGGTAATAAATAAACTGCAATAGATCGACTGCGTGTTTTATTGACCAGCAGACTCCCGCACCAGCCAGATTGTCGCCAGCGGCGGCAGCGTCACCGACAGCGAATGCTCCCGACCGTGGCTGGCGATCGCCTCGCTTGCCACGCCGCCGCCGTTGCCGGTATTGCTCCCGTGGTAGTGCATCGAGTCGGTGTTCAGCTCTTCACGCCAGCGCCCCGGCTGATTAACCCCGAAGCGATAGCCGTGACGCGGCACCGGCGTGAAGTTGCTGGCAACGATTATCTCGTTCCCGGCTTTATCGCGACGGACAAAGATAAATACCGACCGTTCGTGATCATCGACAACCAGCCACTCAAAGCCGTACGGGTCAAAATCCAGTTCGTGCAGCGCCTTATGATGACGATAGGTATGGTTCAGATCGCGCACCAGACGCTGCACCCCGTGATGCCAGTTGTCGTCCCCTTCCAGCAGATGCCAGTCGAGGCTGGCGTCGTGGTTCCACTCCCGTCCCTGGGCGAATTCATTGCCCATAAACAGCAGTTTTTTCCCCGGGAAGGCGAACATCCAGCCGTAGTAGGCGCGCAGGTTGGCGAACTTCTGCCAGGCATCGCCGGGCATGCGGTCGAGAAGCGATTTTTTACCGTGGACCACTTCATCATGCGACAGCGGCAGGACGAAGTTTTCGGTGTAGTTGTAGAGTATCCCGAAGGTCATCTTGTCGTGATGATGCCGACGATGGACCGGGTCGAGTTGCATATAGTCGAGGGTGTCGTGCATCCAGCCGAGGTTCCATTTGAACCAGAAGCCGAGGCCGCCCGTCGACGCAGGGCGCGAAACACCGGCAAAATCGGTGGACTCCTCCGCCATCGTCACTGCCCCCGGCGTCTGCTCGCCCAGCACCCGGTTGGTATTGCGCAGGAACTCGATCGCTTCGAGATTTTCCCGGCCGCCGTACTCGTTGGGCACCCACTCACCCTGCTTGCGGCTGTAGTCGCGGTAGATCATCGACGCCACCGCATCCACCCGCAGCGCATCGATGCCGAAGCGCTCGATCCAGTACAGCGCGTTCCCTACCAGGAAGTTGCTGACTTCACGGCGGCCGTAGTTATAGATCAGCGTGTTCCAGTCCTGGTGATAGCCTTCGCGCGGGTCGCTGTGTTCATACAGCGCGGTGCCGTCAAACAACGCCAGGGCGAAGTCATCGGCCGGGAAGTGGCCCGGCACCCAGTCGAGGATCACGTTCAGGCCCGCGGCGTGCGCGGCATGGAGGAAGTAGCGGAAATCTTCCCGGGTACCAAAGCGGCGGGTCGGCGCGTACAGCCCGGTGGGCTGATAGCCCCAGCTGCCGTCAAACGGATGTTCGTTAATCGGCAGCAGCTCGAGATGGGTGAAGCCCATCCACTTCGCGTAGGGCACCAGCCGATCGGCCAGTTCGCGGTAGCTCAGCCAGAAATGGTTGTCGGTATGACGACGCCAGGAGCCGAGGTGGACTTCATAAATCGAAATCGGTGCATCAAACTGGTTGGCCTGCTTACGGGCCGGCGGTTGCTCCACTTTCTCCGGCAGGCCGCAGATCAGCGAGGCGGTTTCCGGGCGCATCTGCGCTTCAAAAGCATAAGGGTCGGATTTCACCCGCAGGTGCCCGTGGGCGTCAATCAGCTCGAACTTATACAGCTGGCCGTTGTGCGCGCCGGGAACAAACAGCTCCCAGATGCCAGACTCTTTGCGCAGGCGCATCGGGTGGCGACGGCCGTCCCAGTAGTTAAACTGACCGACCACCGACACCCGACGGGCGTTCGGCGCCCAGACGGAAAAGCGCGTCCCGGTCACCCCGTCCATGGTGTCGGCATGGGCGCCCAGGGTTTCGTAGGGCCGTAGATGGGTTCCTTCGGCGAGCAGCCAGGCATCAAGCTCCTGCAGCACCGGGCCAAAGCGATAAGGGTCGTCAATCAGGTTTTGCTGGCCGTGCCAGGTGACCGCCAGTTGGTAACGAAAAGCATTTTTTCGCCGCGGCAGAACGCCGCTAAAGAATCCGCGTGAATCGAGGCATTCGAGCTTGCCAGCTTTACGCCCGGTTTTCGGCTCAATCACCCATACCTCGGTGGCATCGGGTAATAATGCGCGCACTTCCAGACCAGCAGCGGTTGAGTGCATGCCAAGCACAGAGAATGGATCGGAACAATGACCTGCGAGCAGTGCTGAAATCGCACTTTTTTCATTATAATCAGACATGTCAGTCACCCTACTATCATCCTGCGGAAAGAATTAAAACGCTTCTTTCTGCTTTATTGATCCGGTAATATTCCGCTGCAATGCTGCGCATCGAAATATCAACACGTTATTCCAGAGCCTTAAGACATGTCGGTCGTCCACAAATATAGAGCGATTAACCTCCTGAAAAGTGAATTAAATGGGCCGTACGCTTTTTGTATTATCTGACTCCAGAATAATTACTCCTAATTTTCTTTCTGTGAGTAAGTACTCATTTCTTTATGAATTGAAAAACTTATTTTTAAGTTATTATCAGAGGGGCAGCACCCTTAATGGCAACACCACTCGAATCTCATACAAAAAAATGAAAACAGGCCGCCTGAGTAGAATAAAAAACCTTTTAACCGCGCATTCAATAGCATTTATAACTGGTTGATGGGGCGTGCGGATACTCTGGAAACGGAAAGAACTCTATGCTAGAATTTTTTCGGATTTTTTTGACGGCCTCTCAGTATACTCAGTACTCAGGCAGTTCGCGGAAAGCCCCTTCCTTTTAAGCACGGGATGCAAAGCGGAGCCTCCGACAGGACGCCAGTGAAGGCGATTTGGCTCTTCAATTTATTATTTGCTCATCATAAAGGGCACACTTCCAACGCAGTAAGGCGGTGGCCAGAGCGCGTCTGATTTCCACACGGGTTTATGCCATTCGGGTCGTGTCATTTGATCTTGCGACGGCTAACCCCCTTTCAAGCTGTTAGCTTGCTGATAGCCGCTTTTGGGGAGGAGTTAATCAGCAGATGCGCGTGATCTCGCTCGCCATCCATTTCAACCAGCTCAACATCAAAATCAGCGCCCACACTGGCAAAGTATTTGCGTAGCTTTTCGATGGCATCCAGATTAAATATATTCCGTCGATATTGGGTAACAAACCGCGCGGTCGGGAATGTAAAGAATCAGAGAGCAGTATGGCGTTTTTTTTGCACTGGGATTATGCGCTTTGTTTTTTTATGCATTTGGCCTGTTGGTTTTATTAATAGCTGAAACCGTCAACCGAAAGAAAGTAAAAAAGGAGCGGACATGGATATAGTCCGCGAATTGATCGCAATTTAAATCTTTATATTGAATGTCGCAGTGGTGATTTTAGTAAAAACGACGACATGTGAGTCAGGACTGCTGTGGTGGTGCAAATTTTGCAGCAATCATTTGAGATGTGGGTTGCATTCCCCCCAGACTCCACTGCTCAGGCTCATGCTCATCAATCCGGATCCATACCGAACGCCGAAACTCCGGATCACCTTTCCCCTCAATTTCAACAATGAGGTCAGTCATACGACGTAACAGCTCATTTTTTTGTTCCGAACTCATAATTCCTTTAATGGTTTGCACATTTACGAAAGGCATATTATTCTCCTTAAATATCTGGGTCTAAAAATCATACTTATGGTAGAAGGCAAAAGAACACATGTCAAAAGATAATTCATTACCCTACTTGTCACCTGAGCTTTGCGGGCTAGCAGCGGCGGCGGAACTACTTGGAGATCAATGGGTGTTGTTGATCCTAAGGGAGGTTTTTTACGGGGTTACTCGCTTTGAAGCGATGCGTTCTCATACAAAAATGACGAAGCAGACATTGGCAAACCGATTAAAAAAAATGACTGAGCTCGATTTACTTTGCAAAATCCCCTATCAAGAAGAAGGCTCACGTGAGCGCTATGAGTATGTACTCACGCCAAAAAGCCGCAGTTTGGCGCCGATCCTTTTTTCCATAATGGAATGGGGGCATAAAAACCTATTGCACGATGAGCCGCATATTTCTTTAGTTGATAAGGAGAAAGGGGAATTAGTATACAGCGCTTTTATCTCAGCAACGGGGGCAGTTGTTGATGCTAAAAATATCCAGATAGTTCCTTTTAGACGTTAATTGCCACTAAGAACCTTTTTTAATGAGTTCTATCGCCAACACGCTAAACCCTCCTGATGTCCGCTCCTGGCACGGAGCGAACTTTCCCCTTTGCAGACGTTAAACGGTATTCAGCGGTTACCTACCCTACTGAGACGCTTCAGCCAGTAATGCGGCCTGTACAGCAGGACGGGCGTTAATTATATCCCGATATGCCGATAGCGCTGGCCAGCATTCCAGTTGGATTGAGAACAATTTACACCAGCCCAGCACAGTGAAAAGGTAGGCGTCAGCCACGCTAAAGGATGGACCAGTCAGATAGGTTTTTTCATTAAGGGTCGTCTGCAGGAAATCGAACCGTCGGAATAGCTTGTCACGAAAAATCGCTCTGATCTCTTCGGGCAGCGCAGGGTTGAACAACGGTGCCGAGCCGGCGTGTATTTCACTGGTGATAAAGTTAAGCCATTCCTGCAGCCGCAACCGCTCCCAGCTGCCCGCACGCGGCGCCAGGCCATGTTGTGGTTTAAGATCGGCGAGATACTGCACAATCGCCGGCCCCTCAGTGAGTATCTGCCCATCATCCAGCTCAAGTGCAGCAACATAACCTTTAGGGTTAATAGTGCGGAAGTCGCGACCATCAGCGGTGATCTTGCTGCTGTTGTTGACTTTAACCAGTTCAAACTCAAGTTCCAGTTCGCGCAGCACGATGTGCGGCGATAAGGAACAGGTATCCGGGGCGTAATAGAGTTTCATTTTGTCTCCGTTAATGTATAAAGGCGTCGGGCAACGTCCTGGCGATCATCAACTCACTGTATTTGACGCGGATAACACTGTAAAATTAATAGTACAGAAACAAACTATTAGCTGAGCTACTGATAATCATGATGAATCTTTTACACTGGCGCCTGGTGGTGGCCGTGGCCGATGCCGGCAACATCTCGCGCGCCGCAGAGGAGATAGGAATGACTCAGTCCGGTGCCAGCCAGGCCATCGCCCAGCTAGAGGCTTCCCTTGGATTTCCGGTATTTACCCGTGAGCGACGATATATTGGTATGACCGCGCTGGGTGCTCAGGTTGTTGAACATGCGAGAAACATGCTTTCGCAGCTGAGTGCCATCCGCGAACTGGCTGATAAGGGCCGCAATATAAATCGCGGGCACATTCGCCTCGCCAGTTTTCCATCCGTGACGTCTACATTGTTGCCCGGCCTGCTGCGCGACGTTAAGCGCCTGCATCCGGGTATTGAGGTCATCCTCCTGGAAGGTTCGGACGAGGAAGTCGAGGAGTGGCTTGCCGCAGACACCGTTGAACTTGGGGTGGTCATGAATCCCGGCCCCGGGCGTGCAGAGCTTGTAATAGGACAGGATGCATGGGTCGCGGTCATACCCGCCAGTCATCGGCTGGCACAGCATGCCAGGACTGATGGCATAACGCTGGCGGCGCTGGCAGACCAGCCCTTTATTCTGGCGACAGGCGGATGTGTCGTTAATGGAAAAAGCCTGATGGAAAAGGCAGGGTTCCCCCTCTCTGATATACGGGTGACAGTACGCGACTGGATTAGCGCCTGTAAGCTGGTCGGGGAAGAGATGGGCGTCGCCCTTGTACCTGAATCTGCCCTGCCGGAAACGTTGCGCAACCTCTGCGTAGTGCCTGTGACACCCGCTATACACCGTGAATTTGGGCTGGTTTGTTCGTCATCCGGAACCTCTTCTGATGCAACGCAGGCGCTACTTAATGCACTACGTAAACGAGGATGAACCATCAAGAGTTAATCATTTCGCCTTGCTAAACGACCGCTCCTGGCACTCAGGTATCTACACAACAGCGACCAGCGAGGCTCAGCCAGTCAGCCTGGTCAGTCATATATTTCCGTGCAGTCGTACCTGCCTGTGGCCTCTATCTCAGTACAAACTGCATCAAATGAACAAAGATATACACTGTCGCAGCCACCTGGATTGTCAGGAAACCCCATCTGAGATAGCGCCATTCATAGCGTTCTCTGGCATCAGCGGCTTCAATAGCGGGGTCAGAACGTTTTCTTTTCCTGCTCCTGAATTCATTGATTACCCATAGAATGAGAATAAAGATAATGATGGTTTTCTGAAGAATGGGATTATCCACAAAGAGAGACTCCGGCCCGCTCGCTGATACAGGCAGAATAGATGAGCCACCTTCACGCTGCCACCACTAAATGAAAGGATAAAATTAATTTTCGTCCTGATGTGACCTGCTCCCCGTTGATTAATACATCGTGATATCAGCAATGTCCGCTCCTGGCACGGAGCCGACCATCAGATTCGGCCCCGTTCAGTTCATCAACTTTATCAGTCAGTCTGCCTGGCTCCCGGGCAGCATGGTCCTTCCTGAGCCGTCATTTTATAACACGCCCAGTTGTTTCATCAGAGTCAGGTTATCTTCAAGATGCCAGTTGGCGATGATTTTATTATTTCTGACCTGATAGATATCCGTCGCGATAAAATCAACCTGCTGGCCCTTACCTTTCAGTTTGCCGAAGGTTCCCGTGAAATGTCCGCGGAAATGCAGATGTGATACGACTCGATCGCCTGCAACAATCATCTGCTCAACCTCGCAACTCAGATCCGGGACAGCGGTACGGAAGGCGCGAGAGGCCAGAAGTGCGCCTTCCGGTCCCTGTTTGCGGCCCTCAGGCGGCGTCTTATCGACAAAATTATCGGCCAACGCCTCACGGGCCAGGGCTTCATCACCCGTATTCCAGAATGTCGCGTAACGTCTCGCGACGGTTTCAAGCGCAGCCTCGCGAGCTGATAACAGGTTGTTTTCCGCAATCAATTCATGGGGTTTCACCAGCTCAAGCGGTGCAGAAAACGCAGCGCTGGCCACGGATAGCAGCATAAGCGCCGCCAGCCGGGAAAGATAAATCGTCAACTTTTTCATAAAAAAGTCCTGTGTGTTGCCTCAAAGAAACAGGTGACCCGGGCACATTCAACCGCTTGCGGGTAAAACGTGAGGATTAGTGAATCAGCGCGCCGCCTTCGATATCCAGCAGGGTTCCGGTGACAAAGGGATTGTCCATCACGAACAGATAGCCTTTTGCGATGTCCTCTGCCCGCCCGAAGGCTTTTGCCGGCAAATTTTCAGCGGCAGACGCAAGCAATTTTTCGCGGGCAGCGGGATCCATGCCTGCGTAGGCCTCGGTATCCGTCAGCCCCGGACTCACCGCGTTGACCCGCAGCGGAGAAAGCTCCTTCGCCAGCACCTTAACGGCTGACTCCAGGGCCGCGTTCATGGTGGTCTTGACGATAGCGCCCGCGACAGTGCGGCGGGAAACAAAGCCGCTGGTCAGCGTCAGGGTACCCCGGGCCTTAATATTTTTACTCAGATGCCTCGCGACATGGATACTGCCCCAGAATTTGGTATCGAAAGCCAGTCGGGCCTCGTTAAGATTCAGTGAAGCGAGCGCCCCGCCGGGTGCCTGCGATCCCGCCGTCACAATAACGTTATCTACCTCTCCGAGCGTCTGGCTAAGCTGAATCACCTCCTCCTCTTTGCTGATATCAAGGACGACAGTATCCACAGATGCGCTTTTCTGGCTCAGTAACTGTCTGGCCCGCGCCAGCTTTTCACTGTCCCGTCCGGCAAGGATCAGGCTTTCTCCCTGTTCAGCCAGAGCACTAGCCACAGCAAAGCCAATGCCGGAAGTCCCGCCAATGATTAATGTTTTTTTCACCATCACTTTATGCCTCGTCGGTTTTGTAGCACGGATAATCGGTATAGCCTGCGCTGCTTCCGCCAAAAAGCGTGGCGGGATTGCTTACCGTCGTTAATGGAAGGTTATTCCTGAGCCGGTACGGCAGGTCAGGGTTGGCAATGAACGGGCGGCCAAAGGCAAACAGGTCGGCCAGCCCCGCCTTCAGTAGTTTGTCCACTTTGTCCTGGGTATAATTTCCGGCGACAATGAGAGTGCCGCTAAAGGTGGCGCGTAATGCTTCACGAAAATCAGCAGGAACCTGAGGCGCATCGTCCCAGTCAGCCTCTGCCAGATGGATATAAGCGATACCTTTCTTTTCGCACCATGCAGCCAGCGCGAGGATCGCGTCAATCACCTGCGGGTCGTTCATTCCGCGCTGGGTGATGAACGGGGAAAGGCGTATGCCCGTGCGCGTCGCGCCGATGGCGTCGCTGATGGCTTCCAGCACCTCCTGCGCAAAACGGATCCGGTTAGCCAGGCTGCCGCCATACTCATCGGTACGTTGGTTCGATGTCCGGCGAAGAAACTGATCGATCAGATAACCGTTACCGCCGTGCACCTCAATACCATCAAAACCGGCGCTGATGGCGTTTAACGCGGCCTGCCGGTAATCAGCAATTATCTGCTGAATATCGGCATGCTCAAGTGCCCGCGGCTCCGGACAGTCGACCATATGTCCTTCCCCCTGCTCATCAACAACCCATACCTGAGCATCCGGCGCGAGCGCAGAGGGCGCGACAGGTTTGCCATCTGCATGGAAACCCGCATATGACATGCGCCCAACATGCCAGAGCTGGGAAAAGATAATGCCTCCTGCGTGGTGAACGGCTTCTGTGCTCAGCCGCCATCCTGCAACCTGTTCAGCGGAGTGCAGACCGGGTGTCCAGGAGTACCCCTGCCCCTGAGGTGAAATCTGCGTAGCTTCCGTAATGATCAAACCCGCGCTGGCGCGCTGCTGGTAGTACGCCGCCATAAGTGCTGAAGGCACGTTTCCCGGCTGTAACGCCCGCGCCCGGGTCATTGGCGCCATCACGATCCGGTTTTTCAGGCTGAGAGTCTTCAGCTGGTAGCTATCAAAAAGTGTACGATTTTCCATTTTCTATCCCCCGTAATGAATTGTTGAAAATACTTTACGTGGTGAGAGATATTTTGATAATGGCATTAAAATATGATTGTCTTTTCAGGATTACTGAATAATGGGAAAGCTTGAAGATATGGCTCTGCTGGTTGCAGTGGTGGAGGCAGGCGGGCTTTCAGCCGCTGGTCGCCATATGGGACTCTCGCCGGCCACCATGACCGCCAGGCTGAAGGCGATTGAAGAGCGTTATCAGACCCGTCTATTCCACCGCTCCACTCGCGCCATTACCATGACTCGTGCCGGTGAGGAGTTCTATCACGCTGCACTGCGCGTACTGGATGAAATGAACCATGCTGAGTCGCTACTTACGCAAAAAGAAGGGGTGCTCAGCGGTAATATCCGCATTTCGGCCCCCTCCGATTTTGGCCGACAGTATCTCAGCCCGGCCCTGCTCGATTTTTCCCGGCTGCATCCGGCAGTGAAAAGCTCGGTATACCTGGGCGAAAGCGTCAAAGATCTGGTAGCCAATCGTCTGGACATGAGCATTCGTTTCGGAAACCTGCCCGACAGCAGCCTGGTCGTCAGAAATATCCGCCCGAATCATAGGGTTCTGGTCGCCTCAGCCCACTATCTCCGGGCGGCAGGCACACCAGGTTCCATTGATGATTTACACAACCACCGATGCCTGGCGCTGGAACTGCGCGGAAGGGTCATGAACGAATGGCGTTTTGAGCACGACGGTAAACAGAGCACATTGCGCTTTACCCCAGCCATGGTATGCGACGATGGCGCGCTACTCCGCCAGTGGGTGCTGGCGGATGCGGGTATTGCCAGTAAGTCATGGTGGGATGTAAAGCGTGATGTGGAGCAAGGCAGACTGCAACTGTTGTTTGCTGAAAGTTTTATTGGGTTTAGCCGCCTTGATAAAAAAAATGTCGGGCTGCAATTTGTCTACCCGCAGCGACGGCTGCAGCCGCTGCCGGTTACCGCCTTCACCCAGTTCTTTATCGACTGGCTGGAAAATGAGTAGAAATCGACGGCCTGCTCCCCGTATTTTAATTCACCGTTACGTTACCTGGCTCGAAGCGCAGAGAAAGCAAGGCCATAAGATCCGCTATGAGCGAGGAGCGGAAGCTGAAGTTCACGTGCTAACTGAAGGACAACTTCCGAAGTCGCGGCTGTTCATTTAGGATTTTACGAACAGACTCATTATCCCCACTCCCAGGG
This sequence comes from Klebsiella planticola ATCC 33531, assembly GCF_000735435.1. Classification (GTDB taxonomy): domain Bacteria; phylum Pseudomonadota; class Gammaproteobacteria; order Enterobacterales; family Enterobacteriaceae; genus Klebsiella; species Klebsiella planticola. The sequence continues at coordinate 16,275 of NZ_JMPP01000047.1, forward strand.
CGCTATAGAAAAGCAACTGATACAGATTAGTCGGCACTTCTATCCATTTTCGAACGATGCCCAGCGCAACCACGACCAGCGCAGCAGGATAAATGGCGCACAGCACGGGAACCGCCATTTCGGTGAGAGAGTTCAGTCCCAGCACGGCAAGTGCTGCTGACACCATCAGGGATAGCGTCACCAGCAGCCCATAAGACGCGCCGGTCGTCTGGTTGAAATAGCGCGCCGTTCCGGTCGTCAGACCAATAGCCGTGACCAGACAGGCCAGGGTAATGATCGCCGCCAACAGCACCTGACCATAAACGCCAAAAACAGTTTCGACATAGGCGCTCATCACCTGCATACCGTTCATTGCGCCCTGCACCGGACTATGGGACCCCATCGACAGATAGCAGATATAAATCACAGCCAGACCCGCGGCAGCGATAAAGGCTGCGGCGGTGGAATGAGTGAAGATACCCCGCGGATGGTTGACCCCCCGCTCCTTGAGCGTATGAGTGATAATGGCGCCGAAGCATAGCGCACTGATCACATCCAGGGTCTGATAACCGTTGACGAATCCTGTACCGAACGCGCGAGTTTCATACGCGGCTGTTGCTGTTGTGAGTTCGCCAATAGGGTGTAACCAGGCACACACGCCGATAAAAATCAGGGCACTTATTTTAATCGGCGAAAGGAAGAAACCGACAATTTCCAGTAGTTTTCCCGGTTTTGCCAGCGTCGCGCCAGCAAGGCCAAAGAAAGCGGCGGAAAATATCATCTTCTGCATCAGGGAGCTACCCGTGCCGTCGGTGATGACTTCGTAGCTAATCGTCGCGGTGCGCGGCGTGCCAAAGAACACCCCCAGCGTTAAAAAGCAAATGCCAATAAAAATCAAGCCCGGCCATTTGCCTAAGGGTTTCGTTAATTCCGCAATATCACCGCCATTAATGGCAAGGGAAATAATCGCCAGCGCCGGGAATAAAACCGCTGTGATAATAAAGCCAAAGCCTGCATTAAAGGCGTTTGCGCCCGCCTGCATGCCGACCAGCGGCGGGAAAATAATATTGCCTGCGCCCAAAAAAAGCGCAAGTGTCATCCCGCCAAGAGCCATTGTCTCTGGCAATGAAAGTCTGGTGTTTGCTGTCATTATTAACTCTTATTATATAAATATCATACTCTGGAAGGTGTGGTCATTATCTGCCCGGTCACCGTTCCGGTCATACATCGTCATTACAACTGGAATATCCCTTCGATGGTCATGCGTGCGAAACCGTGCAGTTCCACGCGCCCGTCATCGCGAACCACACAGCGCAACGCCCCTTTACGCTTCCCGCCTTGTTGAGCGGTCAGAACATTTTTCCCCGTACGCGCCGCCCAGAACGGGGCGAGGAAGGTGTGTGCCGATCCCGTGACCGGATCTTCGTTCACGCCGACCTGCGGGCCGAACCAACGGGACACAAAATCAAACTGGTTATCAGCGGCGGTCACGATCACGCCACGGGTGTCGAATACAGCCAGCTTGTTGAAGTCAGGATTAAGCCCGTCGATGATAGTTTTGTCATCGACCAGTACAATCAGATCGTCCGATTTCCACACCCCTGTAACGCCGCCGGTAATGCCAAGGGCTTCCAGAAGTCCATCAGGCGTATCAATCTTCGTGGCCGATTTAGCCGGGAAGTCCATGCACAGCTCATCCCCGTTCTTACTCACCGTCAACAGGCCGCTACGGGTGTGGAAGCCGATAGTCTCTTGTTGGTAACCAAGCTTGTTGAACAGCACCCAGGATGCTGCGAGAGTGGCATGACCGCACAAATCCACTTCAACCGCAGGCGTACACCAGCGCAGTTGATACCCCTCCTCGACCGGCACAAAAAAAGCGGTTTCAGAAAGATTATTCTCCGTGGCGATGGCTTGCAGAACATCATCAGGCAGCCACTCAGTTAACGGGCAAACGCCCGCCGGGTTGCCGCCAAAAGGTTGAGTGGTGAAAGCATCAACCTGATAAAAAGGAATTACTGCGGTGTCAGGCTTTGTCATTTAATTTATCCAGATAGTTGTAAACGGTGTACCGGGTGACACCCAGCGCTTTAGCGACGTGATTAACGCTGCCTTTAATCTTGAAAAAGCCCTGAGCATGTATTTCAGAAATAACCCGCTTTCTGAAATCGATTTTACTTTCTGAACCCGTAGGTCTGAATTTCGAAATAACCTCATCCAGGGATTTATCCTGAATATCACCCAGCGGATTTTCTGGTGTTTCAGCCGCGGCGGCCGGATGGAGTAAATAGTCCAGATCGCGTTTGAGTTTTAACACCACGTCCATATCGACGTTAATGCAGAAAGCGACTAACGGCACGCCGTCATCGCTGTAATAAATCGTCGATGCGCTATTCAACGTGGTGCCAGAGAGTGTGGTGGTGGTATATCCACTGAATACCTGACTGGGAACACGCTTCGAGGCATCCAGTAAGCCTAAGAATCCCGTGTCATTTTCCGGGCCGGACAACAGCGCATCACCGGCTTTCCTGCCGCTGACGTGTCCATTAATGATGTTTATCACGGACGCTTCGGGACGGGTAAGGTCATGCAGCACCGCTTCTGTGTTTAAGGGAAGCGTGGTTCTCAATGCTTCAAGCGAAGCCGTCAGAATAGTGATTAAACGTTCACGTTCGTCTTTCATTTTGCTCTCCCCATCAGACTACGGCCTGGACTTCTATTTCGACGTCTAAATCAAAAGCAAGGCGGCTGGTGACAACGCTCCTTGCGGGGAAACCTTCCGGGAAGAACGCGCTGTAAGCGGCATTGAATTCGCTAAAGTGCTCCATGCTGCTTAGCCAAACCTGGACTTTCACAATGTTGTTCAGCGTGGTATGCGCTCGCGCCAGAGTTTCCCGGATGGCATGCATGATATGCCGGGTCTGCTGGGCGACAGAGCCATACAACGGCTCACCTTCGGGGCTCATGGCGACGTGCCCGGAAAGAAAAACAAACCCGTTCACCCTCACGGCGTCTGAAAAGGGAAACGGTTTGGTCGTGGGGTAGCGTACGATAGACATGTGTCAGATTTGCCCTAAAGAAAGTTGAGTAGCACGGTAGCATGACTTCATTTGCAATTAAACAAAATTATCATTTTAAACATTTGTTGATTTTATCACGGTCATTTATCTCCCCTCGCTGAGCATCGACAGATATTTTGTTGACGGGACTGGACATGCCCTGAACCCTGTTTGAGTACTCTAAGTCCGGGCATGCCCGCCTCTGGCACGAAGCGGACGAGTTAACTGAGTGGAAGGTGCGCTCTGAGCGAGGGGCAGATCAGACGTTGCCGCAACGGGAGATTTCGCTCCCGGATGTTAAGTCGCTGGAGTGGGACTGCAGCTTTTGCCGTCAAAATCCTTTATGCTGTGCCAAACTCCTGTACAGGGTATGACCATGATAATAGTAGAGAAAGCAGACCCGTTAGATGCAGAATCTCATCGGTTAATCGAAATGCTGTCATCAGAACTTGCCGCTATTACCGGTGATAATGGCAAAAGCCATTTTGCCATTGACGCAATAAATGGCGACAATTCATTATGGGTCCTGGCAAGGAATACTCGTGGCAATGCGATAGGATGTGGCGCTATCAGGCCAGTAACACAACATATAGCTGAGCTTAAGAGGATGTTTTCAGACCGAAGCGAGCCTGGTGTTGGCCATGCTTTACTCCGTTTTCTGGAAACATCGGCAAGGGAGATGGGATACAGCGAACTCTGGCTAGAAACCCGGCTCATCAATCATAAGGCTGTCCGTTTTTACGAAAAAAATGGATATGTCCGTATTGAAAATTATGGTCCCTACATAGGCAGGAAAGAGGCCGTTTGTTTCTCAAAGGCATTGCATTAATGGCGTCCTATGTCCGCTTATGGTTGAAGGAGACAGATTGCCTTCATGGGTGCAAATATTCCTCGTGAATTTTTATGATGGTACTGTGGTTATGTTTTCTGTTCCCTTCCCTGTTATTACTTTGTTTGCACTATTGTTTTTAATAGTCGTTGCGCTATTTCCTGAAAAAAATCGCCACAGCGGTACCCTGCGTTTTCTTATCGCCTGCACAGTCCTTCTTTCTGTAAGCACGCTGCGCTGGGAATACGAGTCATCCATGCTCAGGAATATTCAATCCGTCCTGGCAATACTTCTGCCCCCTCTCGCATGGCATAGTTTCATCTCAATGACTGAAACCAGTAAGCAACGTCGCTGGCTAGTGCTGCTTTTACCCCCGACCATTGCATTTTTGATCAGGATAGTTTGGCCGGTTGCGACTGATTTCATCCTGTTTATCCTGTTTATGGGATACGGATATGGTCTCTTTCGTATTGCATGGCAGGGGGAGCATCACTTCACGCTGAACCGACTGGCGGAGTCAGCACATACGGTAAAGATGGCTTTTTTCGCCGGCAGCTTTCTGTGTCTATCTGCGCTGACAGATCTTGCGATTATATTTGACTTCAACATCACCGGTGGAAAACAGGCCCCGGGTATGATTGTCATTTTCCAGATGGCGCTGCTTCCTCTCATCGCCGCGGCGATTGTCAGCGCGGGAAGGACAACGGTATCAGGAAATGATAACCGGGAAGAAACGCCCCCCGAAAGTGTTGTGAGATCCTCAGGAGAGTTTGAGGCGATTTATCGCAGACTCGAGAAACAAGTCCGTGAAACACAGATTTATCTTAATCCCGATCTGACGCTGAGTATTCTGGCCAGAAAAACAGGCATACCCGCGCGACATCTTTCAAGCGCCGTGAATTCTGTGAGTCAGTGCAATGTATCGCAGTGGATCAATGGCTTCAGGATTGAACGGGCAAAGGAGCTGCTGTTAAACCCCCTGCTGCCCGTGACGGATATAATGTTGGAGTCGGGATTCACCACTAAATCAAATTTTAATCGTGAATTTCTGCGCGTTTGTGGTGTGTCACCTACTTTGTTCCGGCAGAAGATGCAGTGTAATCAAGCGAAGAATTCAGGAACTCACTGATCTTACGAACCAGATTTTGATGAATACTCGATCTCTTTGCATGGGGGCCATCCTGGCAAACAACTTCATCGCCAGGTGATTCTTCGTTCAGGAGATTTTCAGCACCGGGTTTACAAAGCTGCATGAAACTGAAATGTGTTGCGCCTTCGACGATCTCATATTGCCTCCAGCCTGGGTTCATTTTGGCAGCCAGATACCCAGACTCCTGTCCTGCAGGTAATTCTGCCAATCTGTCCGCCTGTGCGGCTAAAATCAGGACTGGAATGTTAATAGCATTCAGACTCTGAGGGGTAAACCCCGGCGCTAATCCTGAGTCAAGAGAGACGACAGCCCGGATCCTTGCATCCCTGTTATTTGCGGATATTTTTTCCACGGAAAGCGCGTCATTAATGCCCAGCTTTTCTGTTAACCGGCAGTCGCCGCGTTTGGGATGGTTTTGACAATCGTTGATAAACAAGGAAGGGTTAAATCGCGCACCCGCTAGCGACATGACTGTCCATCCGCCCAGAGAATGCCCTAAAGCCGCAATACGCTCCTTGTCCGTTGCCCCGAAAAGTGCCGGGGAGTCGATGACGAAATCAATAACCCGGGAAATATCGTGCGGACGTCGCCACAGCTTTTTAGCCTCTGGAGGATTCTGATCAAATGTAGTCGTGCCTGGATGATCCGGGGCGGCAACAATATATCCCTCTGCGGCCATCGCCGCAGCAATCCAGGACAGATTCCGCCAGTTGCCATTGTATCCGTGCGAAATAACCAGGAGAGGATGTGCTCCAGGTAATGGTGGCGCATCGGGGTTCACCATAACGCCAACAAAAGCGGGATTACTTCCTGTATTCACTGCTCTTCCCTCAGAAGAGGCTGGATACCACACCGTCACATTTAGAGTTTCCGACTTTGGGTCTGATAACTTTATCTGACGAAAGCCTGGAGATGCCTGTACTTGTATGCCGTAAAAGTAAAAGAAGACAGACAATAAACAAAAAACGCGTATGCACATCATAATATTCCTGTGGAGATGAATTTGTGCAACTTGTATATATCAGGTTCGGTATCCGGGCGTCCTGGAACACGATTGAGGTCGTGAATTTGTTTTTTTACAGCATTTTACATGTACATCTCTTACATCAGAGTGTCTGAGTGTCACTCCCTATGCATTAAGCGTAGTTGCTATGTAGTCGCTAAATTGAGATATCCGTCTTGGGGATGCGGACGTTTTCCTGGACGGGTTATGTTGTCAGCAACAGGTGCTAGCGTCTGGTGGGGCGAATCATGACCACTATTCTGTGATCTTTTCCCGGTTTCCCTTTTTCATAGCGCCATTCATTTTTCATGATACTGATGACTTTATGTTCAAACTCCGGAGTAGTTGTCGATTCAAGGATTTGTGTATTCTGAACTCTTCCGTTTGCATCAACATCAAACTGTATCCGCAGGGCACCCGGCAGTAGCTTTCCGTTCTTATCGTGAGTGGTGATAGCTGTAATTGCAGAGGAAGTGCTGCCAGAGGGTGTGCTGTCGCTGGCCTGTGTACCAAAGCAGACAGCCAGAAGAAATGGCAGGATGAGAGTGAGGAGTCTGATAGATTTCATAAAGCGTCCATGTCTTAAAATTAACCATATGATAGATATCCTTAATGGTTAAGTACACAGCCAAACAACCCAATGAAGATGGAACAAAGAGGCAGCGAGATAGTCAGCGCCTGCATAGCTGTATCGACGCAATTCGCCTTGCTTTTAAGGGCGGCCTGCAGGATTTGCTGCTGACTCATCAGTCATATTGTTCTTCACCCCATACCGCTATCCGTTTCGCTGCTAACATCAGGCTTAAAAAAATTGCGAAGAACTCTTTGCATGACTGATACCGCAGCAAATGAGATAGCGCCACACTTACCCTTACTCTTTGAAAATGAAGCCAATGGGATTCTTCAGGATCCGATCGGTGCGGGGATCGTGCTGTATGTTTGTCACATGGGTCTGGCTCTCACCGGCACTGGCTTTTACTCCTTTGCTGGCGCGCTTATCTTCTTTGGTCCAGGCTGGAACTTCCTGTACCTGCCCTTGTTACAACAACATTCAGTTCTGCTGAAAAAGGTCTGGCTCAGGCTGCGAAACCGATCTGCCAGCGATATCGGCTCTGGCAGATCGGTTTGGTCTGCTTCCAGGTCAAGCTGAATGCAAAAGCGATGATGGTGGGTTCAATCAGCGGTAAATCACCCACTGTAACGAGTATGACCGGGAGCAACACAACGCGCGTCAGTCCGCCTTCTCGCTCAGCTTCTCACGCATAAACTCAATAAAAACCTGCGTTTTCGCAGGGAGCAGTCGCGTTTCAGTCAGAGCATAAACCGTGACCGCTTCAGCCTTCCAGTCAGGCAATACCCGGGTCAGTTTATTATCCGCAACGTCTTCCCCGACAATTTTGTCAGGCAAAATCGCAATACCTGCTCCCATTGAGGCAAAACGACGCATCATACCAATGCTGTTCATCTGAAAGCGCCCGGAAGTTCTGATGCTAATCCGGCTTTCTTCGCGATATAAGTGCCAGTGACCGGGCTTATCCTGCCGCATACCAATACATTCATGATCCGTCAGCTCATCAGGGTTACCGGGATTGCCATTCTGAACTAAATAGTCGGGGGATGCGTAAAGGCTGCGTGAAAGCGACCCGAGCTTGCGTGCAATGAGGCCGGAATCGGGCAGACTCCCCATGCGAACTGCCAGATCATAGGGCTCCGACACCAAATCAACATTTCTCGGCGTTAAATCAAAATCGAAGCTGATACCCGGATAGCAGTCCGAGAACGCTTTAATCAGCGGCGCGAGAATCACCACCGCAAAATCGGCCGGCAAAGAGACTCGCAGCATACCCTGCGGCTGAGCCAGGAGAGAACCCAGCTGCTCATGCGCCAGACGTGCTTCATCAATGATGCGCCGGCTTCGTTCGTAATAAATCTGACCGGCTTCGGTCAGTTCAATCTTGCGCGTCGTCCGGTGTAACAGCCTGAGGCCGATAAACTTTTCAAGCTCATTTATTTTACGCGACAGCGTGGAATTTGGCATGCCCAGAGCCTGAGCTGCGCCACGAAAACTGCGCGCTTTGACAACTTCGACAAAGTAGGACATGTGGTTAAGAAGTTCCATGTTTATTGTGCCATGAATGGAATATTCAATTCTGATTTTAGCTATTTATCCCAAAAATTAACAGGATATACTTTAAATATTCGCAGGGGAAAACCTGCATAACCCCTGACAAATACTATATACGTCAGTCAGTTAACCAAAACCCACAGGATTAATTTTATGAGCTTTGAAAAATTCACCTCTGACAATGCCGCCATGCTGTTGATTGACCATCAGGTCGGCACCATGGGCTGGGCTAAATCCATGGCGTTTGACGAACTTAAACGCAATGCGCTAATGCTGGCTAAATCTGCCGCCATTCTGGATATGCCGGTGGTTCTTACCTCAAGCATGGAAGAATATGCGCAGGGGCCGCTGCTTGCAGAACTGAAAACTATTCTGCCAGAAGAATTTGAAGCACGAATCAAACGCATGGGCATTGTTAATGCCATGGACGATGAGAACTTTGCCGCCGCGGTTAACGCTACCGGCAGAAAGAAACTGATTATTGCAGGCGTAACTAACGATGTCTGTACGGTCTACCCGGCGCTGTCGCTGGTTGCAGCCGGGTTTGACGTACAGGTTGTTGCGGACGCCGGTGCCTCACCAACCAAAATGGCTGATGACATTGCGCTACGCCGTATGGACAAAAATGGCATTACCCTGACGACAACTAACCAGCTAATTGCTGAGCTGGCAGGAAGCTGGGCAACACCTCAGGGGGAGAAATTAGTCCAGGTATTAATGGAATCCTTTCAGTAATGAATAAGCCAGCAGCCTCGTGCGGCAGCGCTTTACGCCTTCCGTGCGGGTCTGACTTCCCGGATAAGAGAATCACAACAATGCTTAAAATTGAAAACAGCAGAAAACAATCGCATGGCTCTGGCGGGTTCGGTATCGATATCCTCTGGCCGGGAATGGTACAGAATTCAGATGACAGTGGTATTGGGGCAATTGGCCGTATTGACCAGGCAAACGTAAAAGCGGGAACGGTCATTCCCATGCATCCTCATAAGGATGATGAAATTCTCACTTACATGCGTAAAGGCAGAATGCTGCATCTGGACACGGTCGGTAATGAGGAAGAGATTACAGATACCCGACTGATGCTCATGAACGCCGGACATACCTTCCAGCATGAGGAACGCATTCTGGGTGAAAAAGGTGAATCAATGCAGTGTCTGCAGATTTTCATTCGCCCCTCAGAAACCAACCTGACACCTCAGGTTCAGTTTCATGATTTCGGCACGCCTTACAGTGACAATAACTGGCGGCTGATTGCCGGCCCTGAAAACGCACCGTTAACTTTTCGTTCTCAGACGTGGGTACAGGACGCGCGGCTTGCTGAAGGCAGCGAGCTGACGCTGCCGGCGGTTCCGGTCAGTAGCGCGGTGCGCCTGTTATATGTCTTTGAGGGCGCAGCCCGGGTTGGTGAAATCGCCCTAAATACTGGTGAGAGCATGATTATCGAAGACGGCGACGTTCACACCGTCATCGCGTTGGATACCACTAATCTGGTGCTCTTCACCACTGATCCCGCGGCAAAAGTATTCCGTGGCGGTATGTTCAGTGGCAATATACGCCCGCACCGGTAAAGGTATTTATAAAATTTCACAGCAGCTCAGTCATTCTTTTCAATTGACAAGCAGAATACAGCACTTTGAATTTTTCACTCACCGACGTTGAGTGATGTTTATCACCCGGAATCCGGATATTACTTTTTAATTTTAATTCAATATTAAAAACATCATGTATTACTGAAATTTTTATGTATCCAGTCAGCATACTGAACACCTGCATTAATTTTTTGTTCTTTATTAATACCGCGCTGTTTTACCGACCTGACTTTTTATCAGACTACAGGAAAAGAAAAATGGATAAAATATTTACCCCGTTCAAACTCGGGCAGTTAACGCTGAATAACCGTCTGGTGATGGCCCCCATGACCCGTAGCCGTGCTGAATATGACGGTACGCCGGCTGACATTGCAGTTGAATACTACGCACAGCGCGCCGGGGTGGGCCTTATCGTTGCAGAAGGGACGCAGCCCAGCGATGACGGACAGGGTTACTTAATGACGCCCGGTATTTACACCGACGCACACGTGGCGGGCTGGAAACAAATCGCGTCAGCCGTTCACAATAAGGGCGGTCATCTGTTCATCCAGCTTATGCATACCGGCCGCATGAACCATCCTGACAATACGCCGCACCATCGTCAGGGCGTGGCGCCTTCCGCTATTGCCCCCGGCGTACAGATGTTTACTGCAACCGGCATGCAGGATATTCCGGTGCCACGCGAACTGACAACGGAAGAAATCCGCAGCACGGTTGCTGATTTCCGTTATGCGGCACGGCGTGCTGTTGAGGCTGGTGCCGACGGCGTGGAAATCCACGGCGCTAATGCCTATCTGATACACCAGTTTTTAGCACCAAGCGCCAACCAGCGCATCGATGAATATGGCGGCTCCATTGAGAACCGTGCCCGTTTTGCGCTGGAGGTGGCGGCAGCCATTGCAGAAGAGATTGGTGCAGACAAAACCGCGATCCGTCTTTCCCCGGGCAGCCAGATTTGGGGTATTAATGAAGGTGAGGAAGGCCCGGCGCTTTATCGTTACCTGGTTGCTGAATTGAATAAGCTCGGACTGAGCTACCTGCACATTATGCACATGGGCAATGAGGAACTGCTGAGTGAACTGCGGGCGTTATGGACGCAACCGCTGATCCTGAATCGCCCCGGGAAAAGCAGAGAAAACATCGGTGATGATATCCAGTCCGGTCTTGCCGAACTGGAATCTTACGGCCAGATGATTCTGGCTAACCCGGACTTTCCAGAGCGGGTGAAAACAGAGGCGTCGTTGAACAGCGCAGATCCGACGACCTACTATGGCGGTGGTGTCAAAGGATATACTGATTATGCCAAAATGTAGTCAATTTATTATGCCCTGAAAGGGCGTAGCAAGCCCCTTAAAAAGAAGTCTCTGCCAGTCGTGGGAGATTGAAAGCCAAACACAATAAGACAGAACCAAAACCAGATGATGACCACGCCCACAGGGCGTGGTTTTCAGTTGGCAATAAAAAAGGATATGTCTTTAGGCATATTTTTTACTATCACCGTCCAACGATATCGCGCTTGTCTTGCGGGGTGATGGTATTACTGACTCTTCATTAGCCCCACTACTTAAACTGTTTCCAGTTACCCACACTTATACTCACTCAATGAGTCACTCGAATATTGACGAGTCCGGCCGTTGAACTCACGGCACAAAGCGGACAGCTGTAGGACTTACTGTCTGCTTTGTGCGAGGGGCCGACCTTAATGTTGCACATCCATGGCTAGTTTGTAATCGTTTGAATTACTTTAACAGAAGCCGTATTCCCAGAAAGGCCATGACTCCCCCGCTTAATTTATCGATGAACTTACGGTATTTAATGTAAGTCTGACGCGGCCCGTCCGTTGATAATACGCATGCTACGACTGCATACCAGAGTACATCAATAGCGAAAGCCATTAAGGGCAGGATAATATACATGGCAGGCTGAATGTTTTTACTAAGCGCGGCGGAAAAAATACTGGCAAATACCAGAGCGGTATGCGGATTACTAATTTGCGTGAATACGCCAGTGAGAAAAGCTTTTGAGGCGCTGACTTCCTCTGTCACGGCAGAATCGATAAACTTGTTTGCAGGACGCCGAAAGATTTTTAACGCAAGCCATAACAGATATAAACCACCGGCAATCTTCAGGCCTGTGTAAAGCGATGGAACCAATGTCAGCAGGGTGTGAAGGCCCGCCAACGCGATGGCGGCAAAAATAAGCGCACCAAAACCCATTCCGGCCGCCACAGATAACGCCGTCCGTCTTGAACTGGACATGGCCGTGCGGGCAACAAGAAGAAAGCTGACTCCCGGGCTCATAGCGCCAAAAAGGATAGCAACGCCAATCGCAGAAAGCGCAATCAAATCATTTGTCATTCATCTTCTCCCTCATACTAAACGTCAGCCAGTGTCGAACCACACATCTCATGAATCGCTCCCAATTGTCACCATAGCACAACGTCAGCAACTTCCGCCTCTGGCAAAGAGCGGACTGGACATGGCGTTTAGTTCTGGCGTGTAGTCAATGTGGGTTTTCGTTTCATGGCAACGTCCCCTCTTCTTGAACAATAGCGTGGCATCGAGCCGTTGAGCTCACAGCGAAATACAGGCGCTGGAAATTCATTTTACCAACGGGACCCACTGTCGCGACTCAATGCCGCCTTATGTTGCTAAGGAGATATTGCTCAATTTCTGATGCATGAAGTCAATGAGCGCTCTTGTTTTAGCGGGCAAGTAACGCCGATCGGAATAAAGGGCGAACAATTGCAATGGGGCTGGCGATTGTTCAAACTCAATCTCGATTAACCGTCCATCGCTAATGTAGGGTTGGCAGGCTTGTTTCGATAGGATTGCAAAACCCACGCCTGCTACCGCAGCGCGTCCTGCCATCTCTCCGCTGTTTACCCGATAATGCCCTTTAACCTTAATTGTCTCGAATCCCCCCTTCATATTGACAAACTGCCAGGGGGCACCTTTCAGCGCACTTACCGTTGTAATGCAGGGTAATTCTTCAAATTGCCGAATATGAGAAGGGGTGCCATAGCGCTGAATGACGCAAGGGGCTGCAACAATGGTGCAAGGGATAGTCACCAGATGCCGGGCTATGTAGTCACTGTCATCCATCTGACCACGAGTAATAATGATAGCTAAATCCAGATCATCTCTCAGGGATTCGAGGCCTGACAAATTTGTAACACAGCTGATCTCCAGGTCCGGGTACTGACAGGCGAAATCGGCAATAACAGAACCCAACAATGCAGGACCTATTTCATTGGGAATACAGATGCGTAGTGGCCCCTTGAGCTGCATTTGCCGCAACGTTAGCTCGGTCTCAGTTTGCTCAAGCGCCTCCAGTAATGGCTTCGCGCGGATATAGAGCAGGTGCCCCGCCTGGGTGAGTTTCATATGTCGGGTGCTACGCTCAATAAGCTGAAGATTCAGTTTTTCTTCTAACTGAGAAATACAGCGACTCACGTTTGATGTCGGCATTGCAAGGACTCTTGCTGCCCCAACGAAACTTTCTCTTTCAACCACCGCGATGAACACTTTCAGTGTATTAAAATCAAGCGCTGAACGCATCAACTATCCCATATTTGATAATAATAAGTGCCATTTTTACCATCTAATGAACATCATTGATAGTGGTTAAACTCGGATATCTTTCAGCCACAGGTTGCTTACTATGCCACTGGTCACACAGACGTTTAATCATAAAACCCTCATGCGGATAGCCATTGTAATGGCTTTTGTCCAGTTCACTAATGCATTGGAATATATGGCGTTAACGCCCGTTTTTGCTTTTATGGCCGAGGGGTTTTCGGTTCCTGTATCATTTTCTGGCTATGTCTCTGGTATGTATACGCTGGGTGCGGTGCTTTCTGGGATCGTTGCTTTTTATTGCATCGATCTGTTTAATAAAAAACAATTCTTGTTCACGAATATGGTGCTATTGGGAGCACTAACATTTTTGTCCACCCTCACTACTCATTTTGACATTCTTCTGGCACTGCGATTTTGCGCAGGAGCGGTTGGTGGTACGACAATGGGTGTGGGTATGAGTATTTTAATAAATTATGCCCCGGCAAACTTACGTGGAAAAATGCTGGCAACGGTAATTGCGTCATTTTCGCTGGTCAGTATCGTCGGCATGCCAGCGATATTATTTTTATGCACGCACTATGGTTGGCATACTGCGCCAGGGTTAATCAGTTCGCTTTGTCTGTTATCTTTACCGTTGATAATATTTATTATCCCTAAGGATACGGCCCCATCAGGCGTGAAGAGGAATCTATCTATTGATGCTCAAACCTTACTTTTCGCCTCTTGTACTGCCCTTGTACAATTCAGTCCAATGCTGATCATTCCCATTTTGGCGCCCTTAATGACGCAGTATATGGGCGCACAACAAAACCTATTACCTTTATTGTTCTTAAGTGGCGGGATAGCCGGTTATCTGTTTACAAAAATAACAGGCATGCTGACATCGCGTTTATCTGCTCTGATGCTGGCAACAATTTCAACTCTGTTCCTGGTGGCAAGTTTGCTGATTCCGGCGATGGGTTATCATAATGTATTTCTATTTATAACCTTATTTCTTGGCGCTTCATACAGTCGGCTGGTTTGCGCGTCGTCGGTTGCTGTCCAGTATCCTGAGGATGAACAACGAGCCAGCTTTACTTCACTACAGACAGCCATGATGTACCTGATAACAACTCTCGCATTCTTTCTGTCTTCCTTATTACTACCGGACCAGGGAATAACAACGCAAAATCTAAACAGACTGCTGGTTGTCAGTGCATTAGCCGCCTCTGTATTTCCCGTAATGGTCATAATACTTCAAAAGAAACTGGCTAAACGCACTGTCCCGTCTGATCACTTCATCATTGATTAGCATAACGTCCGCTCCTGCCGCGGAGCGGACCGTCAGACTCTGCTCCGTTCGGTTTCAGGCTGTCTGCCCCCCTTCCCCATAGACGACATCCCGGCTTCCCCTGCCTTTTATGACACGGTCATTAACTAACACGCTAATAAATAATAAAAATACGACAGAATGAAGGGACCAGGCACAATGCGATTGTTTATTGGCATAACGTATGGCGCTCCGGCAATCAACCCCCTTAGCGCCCGCTCAAATCGCTTCCGTCACGCTCTTACCCACCCCGTCCCCTGCACCACCGTTTTGCGCTAAGCCGTGTCACCCCATATTGGTCTATCGCCTGTGTACCTTAACGCCTGCGCCATGAATCTGCTGAGAGATCGTTTTTTAAGTAACTTGCATTTTGATAGTTACTATGTCAATTTGCTCCTGAAAGCCACCTATCTATCCGGGCCAGTCCATGAAAAATGAACCGCTTTGCCACGCTCCCTGCCCCATCGCCCGTAGCCTTGGCCGCATCGGTGACAGCTGGAGCATAATGATCCTGCGCGACGCCTTCGCTGGCTTTACCCGCTTTGACGAGTTCCAGAAAAGCAGCAACGTCGCGCCGAATATTCTTTCACGCCGCCTGAAGGCGCTGGTAGACGACGGCCTGCTGGAGAAGGTTTGCTACAGCAGCACACCGCCGCGCTACGAATACCACCTCACGCAAAGCGGCCGCGACTTTCGCATGGTACTGCTGGCGCTGGCGGAATGGGGTAACCGCCACTTCTCACCCGAAGGCCGTCAGATGCAATTGGTGGAAAGTGAAACCCAGCGGCGCGTGGAACCGATCCTGGTCGATAAAGCGACCGGCGAAGAGATTATTCCGGGTAAATACACCATGGTGCCGGGACCCGCCGCTTCGCCGATGATGAAATACCGTCACGACTATCTGTTGCGCAAACGCGAAGGCGATAGCGGGCAAAAATTCCAACCCGAACCCTACCGGGATGCCAGCAATGAACCCGGCCAGTAAGAAAAGCGCCTTCGTCCTGGCGGCACTCGGCGTCGCCGCACTGGCGGCAGCGAGTTACGGCGCTTACTGGTGGCATACCGGGCGCTTTATCCAGACCACCGATGATGCCTATGTTGGCGGTGATATTAGCGCCATCTCCAGCAAAATCTCTGGCTATATCCAGCAGCTGGCGGTGCAGGACAATATGGCGGTGAAAAAAGGCGATCTGCTGATTCGCATCGACGACCGCGATTACCGCGCCGCACGGGCAAAAGCCGTCGGAGAAGTGGCGGCGCAGCAGGCCGCGCTGGCCGATATCATTGCCACCCGCCAGCTACAGCAGGCGACGATTGCCGCTTCTGCGGCCTCGTTACAGGCCGCCGCCGCGGCGGCCGAAAAATTGGCTAACGACAACCGGCGCTATAACGCCCTGGCCGCGTCGAGCGCGATTTCCGCACAAATCCGCGATAACGCCTCCGCCGATTACCGCCGGGCGCGCGCTGAGCAGGATAAAGCAAAAGCGGATAAAACCGCCGCCGAACGCCAGCTGGCGGTGCTGGATGCCCGCCAGCAACAAACCCTGGCCGCCCTGACCCAGGCCCAGGCTAACCTCGAGATGGCCACGCTGAACCTCAGCTATACCGAAATTCGCGCGCCGTTCGATGGCGTGATTGGCAACCGCCGCGCGTGGTCCGGTTCGTTCGTCAGCAGCGGCACGCAGCTGCTTTCGCTGGTTCCCGCGCACGGCCTGTGGATTGACGCCAACTTCAAGGAAAACCAGTTGGCGCATATGCGTGCCGGCCAACCGGTAACCATCGTGGCCGATGTGCTGCCGAACCGCACCTTTAAGGGCCATGTCACCAGCCTGGCACCGGCGACCGGCTCACGCTTCAGCATTCTTCCTGCGGAGAACGCGACGGGGAATTTTACTAAAATCGTTCAGCGCGTACCGGTTCGCATTGCGCTGGAAGGAGAAGGGGCAAAACTTGACGTACTGCGCCCAGGGCTATCGGTAGTCGTCACCGTGAACGAAAAGAGCCGCCGATGAGCACCGCTCAGGCGCTGTCCGTCCCGCAGGGTCTGTCGATGCCGATGACGCAGAAGATCTTCGCTTTCGCCAGCATGTGCGTGGGCATGTTTATCGCGCTGATCGATATCCAGATCGTGTCCGCCTCGCTGCGGGATATCGGCGGCGGCCTCTCGGCGGGCGACGATGAAACCGTCTGGGTACAAACCAGCTACCTGATCGCCGAGATCATTATTATCCCGCTTTCCGGCTGGCTGGCGCGGGTCATGTCGACGCGCTGGCTGTTTGCCGCTTCCGCGGCGGGCTTCACGCTGATGAGTCTGCTGTGCGGCTGGGCGTGGAACATTCAGAGTATGATCGCCTTCCGCGCTCTGCAGGGGCTGGCGGGCGGATCGATGATCCCGCTGGTTTTCACCACCGCCTTCGCCTTTTTCCAGGGTAAACAGCGGGTCATCGCCGCCGCGACGATCGGCGGCCTGGCCTCCCTGGCCCCCACGCTTGGCCCGACGGTGGGCGGCTGGATCACCGAAAACTTCAACTGGCACTGGCTGTTCTTTATCAACGTTATTCCGGGGATTTACATCGCGGTTGCCGTACCGCTGCTGGTGAAAGTCGATAGCGCTGACCCCTCGCTGCTGCGCGGTGCCGACTACCTCAGTATTCTGCTGCTGGCGTTATCGCTCGGCTGCCTGGAATATACCCTCGAAGAAGGCCCGCGCTGGGGCTGGTTTGACGACGCCACCCTGACGACGACCGCCTGGGTCGCCCTGCTGTGCGGCGTGGCGTTTATTATCCGCACCCTGCGCCATCCGCAGCCGGTCATGGATCTCCGGGCCCTGCAGGACCGAACCTTCAGCCTCGGCTGTTATTTCTCGTTTATGGCCGGCGTCGGCATCTTCGCCACCATCTATTTAACCCCCCTGTACCTCGGTAGCGTGCGCGGTTTCAGCGCCCTGGAAATTGGCCTGGCGGTATTTTCCACCGGCCTGTTCCAGGTGATGTCGATCCCGTTTTATTCGTGGCTCGCCAACCGCGTCGACCTGCGCTGGCTGCTGATGGCCGGGCTGATCGGCTTTGCGGTGTCGATGTACAGCTTTGTGCCGATAACCCACGACTGGGGTGCCGACCAGCTGCTGCTGCCACAGGCTTTTCGCGGACTGGCGCAGCAGTTTGCCGTCGCGCCTACCGTGACCCTGACGCTGGGCAGCTTGCCTCCCGCGCGCCTTAAGCTGGCCTCCGGGCTGTTTAATTTAATGCGCAATCTCGGCGGCGCCATCGGCATCGCCCTGTGCGGAACGGTGCTTAACGACAGGACCAATTTGCATTACAGCCGCCTGGCGGATCATCTGAATAACGCCAACCTGGCAATGAGCGATTTTGTTCAGCGCAGCGCGGCAAACCTTGTCGCTCAGGGGATCTCCCCGGATGCCGCTCATACGGCGGCGCTGAAAAATCTTTCCGCACTGACGCTGCGGGAGGCACGAACACAGGCATTTTCCGATGCTTTTTACCTCATCATGATCGGTTTTTTGATTGCCGCGCTGCTGGTTCCCTTAATGAAAAAGCCGCTGGCACACTGATATTACAGGAGAGTTGATTATGGGCGTTTCAGCTAAACGCATTGTCGTGACCGGGATGGGGATTGTCAGCCCTCTGGGCTGCGGCGTACAGCACGTCTGGCAGTCGCTGCTGGCAGGTAAGTCTGGTATTACCAGGCTTAGCGAGCAGATGGTCGAAGACATTCCCTGCAAAGTGGCCGGGCAGGTTCCGTCCATCGAACGCGATCCGCTGCACGGCTTCGATCCGCAGGCGACCATCCCGGCCAAGGAACGCAAAAAAATGGATCGTTTTATCGAGTTTGCGCTGGTTGCCGCGCGTGAGGCGCTAACGCAGGCCGGGTGGTCGCCGGCATCAGCGGCAGAACAAGATCGCACCGCAACGGTAATCGCCACCGGGATCGGCGGGTTCAGCGAGATCGCCCATGCGGTACATACAACGGACCAACGCGGGCCGCGTCGCCTGTCTCCGTTCACTATCCCCTCTTTTCTTGCCAACCTGGCCGCCGGACATGTGTCTATCGCCCACGGTTTCCGTGGCCCCATCGGCGCGCCGGTCACCGCCTGCGCGGCAGGCGCGCAGGCCATTGGCGATGCTGCACGGATGATCCGCAGTGGCGAGGCGGATATCGCCCTCTGCGGCGGCGCAGAAGCGGCAATTCATCGCGTTAGCCTTGCCGGGTTTGCCGCAGCAAGAGCGCTCTCCAGCGCATCCAATGACCAGCCGGAAGCGGCTTCCCGCCCCTTTGACCGCGACCGCGATGGTTTTGTGATGGGAGAAGGCGCCGGGCTTATCGTGATTGAGTCGCTGGAACACGCGCTGGCGCGCGGTGCCACCCCGCTGGCAGAGCTGGTCGGCTACGGCACCAGCGCCGATGCTTATCACCTGACCGCTGGCCCGGAAGACGGTAACGGCGCGCGTCGGGCCATGGAAATGGCCATTCGTCAGGCGGGGGTGACAGCAGAAGAGATTGACCATATCAACGCCCACGCCACCTCGACTCAGGTCGGAGACAAAGGCGAACTGGCGGCGATAAAAAGCCTGTTCGCCACGCATCCCGTCGCCATTACGTCAACGAAATCAGCAACCGGCCATCTGTTAGGCGCGGCCGGCGGGATTGAGGCCATCTTCACCATTCAGGCGCTGCGTGACCAGGTGGTACCGCCGACGCTGAACCTGCATCACCCCGATGAAGACGCGGAAGGCCTGAACCTGGTGGCGCGGGTGGCCCGCCCGCAGAAGATGCGTTATGCGCTGTCGAACGGTTTTGGCTTTGGCGGCGTCAACGCCAGCCTGCTGCTGAAACGTTGGGAATAATGGTTCCGCTCCCCTTCTGGCAATCGCCGGCGGGGGAGTTCCATCAAGGCAAAACGCGCATTGATACTCACGGTCTATTTCGGCTTGTTGATGCGTAAGTTTTCCCCGCGTCTTTCTCGAGGGCGTTACCGCCGCGTAGCATCGGCATCGACTGGCGGCGGGCCGTCGCCGGTTTTGGCGGGTAGCGGCGGGTACGGCTATGGCAGGAAGCACGTCGCCATAGCCGCCGTGGCGCCCCCTTCCACGCCGATGTCGGCGGGCGCCACCACACTTCATGCCCTGCTGCAGATGATGACCGTCGCCCTCGGATCCCCAGATGGGCCAGCGCGGTTTTAACCTTTAGTGTGAATCTCAACGCAGGGAACACAGTCCGTTTGCGCAGCCTGTTGGTAAATAATATCGTGGGTGCCGACGCAACCAATTGTTCATCTGCCTTGCTGCCGATTAAAGCATCCATCACTCAGTTGAGGAGCCAGACCATGCCTGATAATCATCCGGACTCACAGCATATACGCTGGCAACAGGAAATGGCGTCACGACGTGGTGAGATCAGGGAGAAAATCAGAGCCTATACCGGACGGCGTGAACAGATTCTTTGCCCCTTTCCCGGCGTGAGCGTTGTGGAATTACACCGCCCGATGCCCCCCTACGCTTGTCTCTACCAGCCCAGCGTGTCGCTGATTCTTCAGGGGGAGAAGCGCGTCAGTCTGGGCGAAAAAACCTATGCCTATAATGAATCCCACTTTCTTCTGACCGCCGTCAATTTGCCGACCGTCGCCGAAGTGATGCAAGCCAGCGCTGAACAACCGTTTATCTCGCTGCTGCTCCAGCTGGACTTATCTCTCGCCCGGGAAGTGATGATCGACATGAAACAGTACGGCAATGACGCGGAATACAGAGATGAGGGAATGTCGCTCGGGCCGGCAGACGGCCCGCTGCTTGATGCGCTGCTACGCTATCTGAACGTCAACGAACATCCTCAGGATAAAGGCTACATGGGTAACCTCATTCAGCGCGAAATACTGTATCGCATTCTCACCAGCCCGGCGGGCAGGACCTTAAGAGAAACCGTATTGACCGGCTCCAGCGGGCAACGGATATCCGTGGCCATGGACTGGCTACGCGATAACTATGCGCAGCCGTTAAAGGTCGAAGCGCTGGCGCGGATTGCCGGTATGGGCGTCTCCACGCTGCACCACCATTTTCGCCGCATGACGAACATGAGCCCACTGCAGTACCAGAAGCAGCTACGGCTTCTTGCAGCCAGACGGTTGTTATTGTCGCAAGATGCGGATGCCTCGACGGCGGCGATAAGCGTAGGGTATGAAAGCGTCAGCCAGTTCCACCGTGAGTACAAGCGTCAGTTTGGTATCACGCCGATCGGCGATAAAGCCCTGTCGCTGGCGGCCGGGACAGGGCGCCCCTACTGAAGATCAGCGTACAGGCTGACACCGGTTCGCCGATGTCAGCCGTCCTCATCAGGCCGACAGCGAGGCCATATCAATCACGAAACGGTACTTCACCTCTCCCCGCTCCATGCGTTCAAATGCCTGGTTAATCTGCTGTATCGGGATGATCTCGCACTCCGGGTAAACCCCTTTCTGCGCGCAGAAATTCAGCATCTCCTGGGTTTGCGCAATGCCGCCGGAAGGTGAGCCGGTAATGCGGCGGCGCCCCAGGATTAGCGGTAAGGTGCTGAAACCCTCCATATTCCCCAGATTGCCAACAATCACCAGCGCCCCTTCGATATCCAGCAATTGCACGTACGCAGAGAGATCGTGCCGGGTGGGGATCGTGTCAATAATCACGTCGAACGAGGAGCCTGCCCGCTGCATATCCTCTGCTGATGTCGACAGTAAAACATGTTTCGCCCCCAGCTCATGCGCCTCCTGAGCTTTTGCCGCGCTACGGGTAATCACGGTGACCGTAGCGCCCAGCGCCTCTGCCAGACGTACGGCAAGATGTCCCAGGCCACCGATGCCAATCACCCCGACGCGTGAGCCCGGCCCCACATTCCAGGTGCGCAGCGGGGAGTAAACGGTAATACCGGCGCACAGGAGCGGCGCGGCGCGGGAAGGATCGAGCGCTTCCGGCAGATTTAAGACAAACTCTTCTCGTACCACGATATGTTTCGCATAGCCGCCATAGGTTATCTCACCTGAAATGCGATCGCGGCCGTTGTAGGTCACCGTCGGAAATTCTCGGCACATTTGCTCTTCGTGTCGACGGCACTGATCGCACTCCTGGCAGCTGTCGACTATCGTCCCGACGGCCACCATTTGCCCGACCTGATAGCGGCTCACTTCACTGCCAACCTCAGTCACCCGGCCAATAATTTCGTGCCCGGGAACGCAGGGGTAAACGGTCGCCCCCCACTCTTTCCAGTCATCCCGGGTTTGATGCAGATCGCTGTGGCACACCCCGGACCACAGGATCTCAATCGCCACATCATTCCTGCGCAAGGCGCGTCGTTCAAAGCTGAAGGGAACCAGCGGAGTGGTGGCATTAAGTGCGGCATAACCCATCGTTTTCATAGCTGCTCCTGTTGTGCATTAACCTTGCTGAACTGTAGCGGCCAGATGCACAACCCGGTGAGCCCGATCCTGCCTGATGACTGCCTATTACTCTTGAGCCGTGAATATCCGTTCGCGGGAAGATATCGCCGGGCTTATCTCCTGCGACGATATGCAGGGACCTGGCTGAATAGCGCCGTTGGCGGGCGCGTATGGCGCTTCACGCGCAATGTGGCCGGGAACATCGCAGGGAATAAGAGCGGGAGGAAAGGCGTTGGCCAAGTGGCTTTTTTTAACCCCACTCAATGGTAACGGGCGCTGTGAACTCATTTGATCCTCCGCCTGAAAGGCATATGAAGTGAATGATTCACTCGCTCGAGAACCAGCCTGTCACCTCAGGCTCATCGTTTTCATTCCCTGCTCCGGATCAGGTCTATGAATTCCATTCATAGCGCCTATTTAATCAGCGTAATTATCTTTAACCGCATCTTCGTTAATCTGGGGATATCGGCTGAAGACACAATATGAAATACAGCAGGAAAGTAGCTACCGCTGATGAGAGTACCCCAGCCTGCGCGGCTGGGGCGTCATCGGAGGCTAACTAAATATGCTTATCGAAGAAGACGTCTAATTTTTGCATTGCCTGGTCAACGTATTTAGGCACCCAATACGTTTCAATATGGGTAGCGCCATCGATCAGGAACAGTTCTTTATCCTTCGTACCGCTGGCTTTCGCAAACGCATCTTCAGTCATATAGAGCGTATCGGCTTTTGTACCGGCAATCATCAGCAGCGGTTTATTGATGAGATTGATATGGTCCGTTACGTCAAAGCTCATCAAATCCAGAAGGCTGCTGGTGGTGTATTTAAACGTGGAGTTCGGGTGTGCGTGGGTTTTCCAGTAGTACTCGTAGCCCTGGCGATACAAGGCAAAAGGTAATTTAGCAATCTGTTCATCAGTCAGGTTGGCATCGCCGGAGTAAAGCACTTCGCCTCCGGCTGCTTCCTGAGCGCGAGCGTCAGAAGCCTGCTGAAGCCGCTGCTGGATAGTCTCCAGCTGTGAATCCTGCATACCGTTGCGGCGCACAAGACCTGAATTAAACATGCTGATAGTTGCAATCGATTTGAACCGTTTGTCCGTCTCGGCGGCAACCAGTGAATACCCGCCGCCACCGCAAATGCCAAGCAGGCCAAGGCGGGAAGTATCAACCCCGGGATACTGGCTGATGTAATCCGCCATACCGTGGATATCCTCGATACGATTTGCCGGTTTATCCACGCTGCGAGGCATCCCACCGCTGGCGCCCTGATACGCGGCGTCGGCGGTAATCGTGATGTAGCCCTGCTCAGCGAGACGCTGGGCATACAACCCGGCGACCTGTTCTTTTACACCGCCATTAGGATGCGCGACTACCACGGCAGGGTATTTTTTGGCGGGATCGTAGTTAGCTGGCGTATAGACGTTGGCAGCAATCTGGATGCCGTGCAGATCGTATTTCACCGGATGAATATTGACCTTGCCTTTGACGTTCTCAGTAATGGCACCGTCATAGGCCAGTGTGAATGGATTTTTCTTGTAATCAGCCGCATTGACTGAGGTCACTCCGGCCATTGCCGTGAGTAGCATGGCACTGATAAGCGTGAATTTCATGGTCTCTCCCGATGAGTGTCGGCCTGGTTATACAGGCTCGCGAAATTAAATATGCAGCCTCAGGTTAGGGAGAACAGGCTGTCAGCTGCGTGACCGAGAAATAACATTTTTGTCAGGAAGCGGCCGGGATGGGGAAGTGTTCCTGACAGCGCTGTCAGGTAAGCGTCAGCTTTATGTTGGCTAGCAAGGAGCAGAATGATCTCGCTTAAAGGAGATTCATGTTCAATTTTCTGAGAAACGGAGCGATCAATGAAAAGCCAGAATGCCCCAACAATGCCAGAGCGGCGCAAGCTATTAGTCGCCGGGGCGGGTATTGCCGCCGCCTCGCTGATACCCCACGTATCGGCGGCGAGCCAATCCTCTCAGGTCGATACATCCAGACAAACCAGCCAACGCAATGCTGCTCCGGGTAAGCGTAAACTCGGGAAGCTGGAAGTTTCTGCCGTCGGTCTGGGCGTGCAGAACATGAGTCGCAAATACGACACGTCCGTTCCCTGGCGTCCCGAGATGATCAATGTTATCCACCGGGCATTTGATGAAGGTGTGACGTTCTTCGATGCCGCCGAAGCCTACGGCCCGTTTGAAGTCGAAAAAATTCTCGGAGAAGGCGTCGCCCCGTTCAGGGACAAAATCGTTATCGCCACCAAGTTTGGCTGGAACATTGACCAGCAGACGGGTAAGCGTCTGCCGGGCCTTAACAGCAGGCCGGAGCATATCAGGCAGGTCGTCGACAATATGCTCAAACGCCTGCGTACCGATCGCATCGACTTACTGTATCAACACCGTGTTGATCCGCAGATCCCGATCGAAGATGTCGCCGGTGTGGTGAAAGATTTAATGGTTCAAGGAAAAGTCCTGCACTGGGGTCTGTCTGAAATGGGTATCAACACGTTGAGACGCGCCCACGCAGCATTACCCGTGACCGCCGTACAAAGTGAATACTCCATGCTCTGGCGCGGCCCTGAGAAACAGGTGCTTCCGGTGTGTGAAGAGCTGGGCATTGGGTTCGTGCCATGGAGTCCACTCGGCGTGCAATTTTTAACCGGCTGGATTGATGAGAATACCCGGTTCGCTACCGGTGATTTCCGCGCGACAGAAACGCGCTTCTCGCCTGATAACCTGCCACACAACTTACCGCTGGTTGAACTACTGAAATCCTGGGCAATAAGAAAAAATGCCGCGCCGGGACAGATTGCGCTGGCATGGCTCCTGGCCCGTAAACCCTGGATAGTTCCCATCCCTGGCACCACCAATAAAGACCATCTGCGGCAAAACACAGCGGCTAGCGGCGTGTCGCTGACCGCCACGGAGATGACCGAGCTCACTCGCTCACTGGATACCATCACTATCCAGGGTCAACGTCTGCCGGATGCCGTGCAGGTTTATTCAGATGTTGAAGCACCGTTGCAAAGTTAAGAGGAAATCCCGTTATGCGCCTGTTGTTAGTCGAAGATGAAGAAAAAACGTCAACCTATCTCAACCGTGCGCTGGGTGAGTCCGGATTTACGGTCGATATCTCCGCCGATGGCGCGGAAGGCCTTCATTACGCGCTGGAGTTCGATTATGACGCCATCATTCTTGATGTGATGCTGCCGGGGATGGATGGCTACCGGGTACTCGAGGGGGTGCGAGCCGTCAAACAGACGCCGGTGCTGATGCTCTCGGCACGGGGATCGGTCGATGAACGGGTCAAAGGGCTTCGCCTTGGCGCTGATGATTATCTCCCGAAACCCTTTTCGCTTATTGAACTGGTGGCGCGTATTCAGGCCCTGGTGCGGCGCCGGGCTGTGGATGGCGCAGACATCACCCAGTTGCACATTCACGATCTACATCTCGACTTACTGGCTCGCCGGGTATTTCGCGCCGGAACGCGACTGGAACTGACCGCGAAAGAGTTTTCCCTGTTGAGCCTTCTCTCCCGCCATCAGGGAGAAATTCTGTCAAAGATGATGATTGCTGAGCAGATATGGGACATGAATTTTGACAGCGATGCCAACGTGGTTGAAGTCGCCATTAAACGTCTGCGCGCCAAAGTGGATGCCCCGTTCGACATTAAGCTGCTTCATACCGTCCGTGGCATGGGGTACGTCCTTGAAGTCCGCGCTGAATAAATGAAGGGGATAAGCATGCTTAAGCGCTCCATCTCAGTCCACCTGGCGCTGATGTTTGCCCTGTCCGCGCTGCTGATTGTTTCCGTTATCGGTATCCTGCTAAGAAGTTCCCTGCATGACTCTCTGCAAAAGCAGATGCACAATGAGCTGTTGTTCCGGGAATCATTAATGAGTCCATGGATCACCGCCCGCACCTCGGCTGACGGCTGGTCGACGCTGGCCAGTAAATTTACTCTGTTAACCAATTCTGAAGGTGAGCGCGTTCGCTACTGGATAGTGAGCGATGACCCGCGCTTTAGTATAGGGGGAACGCCGCCGCTGGGAGTGCAGTGGTCCGTTTTACAAGAGGGGTTTAATCGCGTGCCCGGCGCATCGGAAGGCGCATGTTCACTGTTCCTGTTAGTCAAAACCATCCCCGCCAACGGTGAAAGGCCGGAGCTGCGCTACGTGGTTGCCATCGACTCCACGCCGTATATGGGAACACTCAATGCGTTCACACGTACGCTGCTGATTATTGCCGCCCTGGGCGTACTGATTGTCGCGTTGCTGGGATACGTCGTTTCAAGGATTGGTCTGCGCCCGGTGGGGATGCTCAGTAAACAGGCACAACATCTCGCGCCGGTGGACCATGGCCAACGCCTGAATACCCGCGCATTGCCCGAAGAGCTACAGCAGTTAGCCTCATCTTTTAACGGCGTATTAGCGCGTCAGGAAGTCGCCTGGCGACAGCTTGAAAGCTTTAACGCCGATGTCGCCCATGAACTCCGCACACCGCTGACGAACCTGATTGGTCAGACGCAACTGGGGCTCTCACGCCGACGCTCGCCTGATGAGCTGGAAGAGTTACTGGGTTCAAATCTCGAGGAGCTGGAGCGAATGACGTCTATCGTGAACGACATGCTGTTCCTGTCCCATGCCCATGCGGGTGAACATGCTTCCCAGCTTACGCAGGTGTCCCTGCGAGAAGAAACCCTGAAAACCGCGGAGTATGTTGAGCCCTCTTTTGCAGAAAAACAGCTTTCTCTGGATGTTGAGGGCGATGTCACCGCGCACATCGACCGGCGGCTGTTCCACCGCTCGCTGGCCAATTTACTGGAAAACAGCGCAAGACACTCACCCTCCACTAGCACGGTTACGGTGCGCCTAAGCGAAAAAAACAATCAAGCCTGTGTGGCAGTTTCTAACCCTGGCGATGCGATAGCACCAGAGCACTTACATCGGCTTTTTGAACGGTTTTATCGTGTCGACACCTCCCGGGCCAGGAGTGATACCCATCATGGGCTGGGCCTGTCGATCGTGCGTGCCGTTGCCATTATGCACCGGGGAGATGTCTTTGCCCGCAGTGAAGGTGGCATCAATACCTTTGGGCTGACGTTTGCTAAACAGCCTGACGCTATCCGAACAGAGGGACTGATTTCAGAGACAAAATCGGGACGCCAACGCGCTAAACCTGCTGACGAAATTGTCAGAGAGCCGTCAGTCTGATGTCAGGCTACTTGCGCCAGAATCACCGCTCAGACTCACCACTGCTGATTGAAGGAAGGAAACAGTGAGAATAAACAAGTTATTTAGCGGGTTTCTGGCGATAATTGTCACGGGGCTTCTGGGACAGCCCGCGTTCGCAGCAGAGAATTCATCCGCTCAGTCCCGCACGCTGATTATCTACTTTTCACAACCCGAGGAAATGAAACCTGATGCGGCGGATGGTTTTTCCGGGGCCAGCGTATTACAAAAAAATACCCCAGAGACCGGCAGCACGCAGTTTATTGCGCAGCTGGTTCAGAAACAGACTCACGGCGACCTGTTTCACCTTGAAACAACCAGCGCCTACCCTCGCCAACATGATGCGCTTTTACGCGTTGCCGAAAAGGAGCAGCAAACTCAAGCCAGGCCCGCGCTAAAAACGCCGCTCCCCGCTCTCAGCGATTACGACACCATTTACGTCGGCTATCCCATCTGGTGGTATACCATGCCAATGGTGATATATAGCCTTTTTGAGCAAAATGATTTTGCCGGTAAAACGGTCATCCCCTTTACCACCCATGGTGGCAGCCGGTTAGCCGACTCCCTACGAGAAATTGCCCGCATGCAGCCGCAGGCCAAATTAGTCACTCGCGCGCTCTCGATCTCGCGCAACGATATTTCAGATCCTGACGTACCCGCGCAAGTTGAGCAATGGGTAAAACAAGTCCAGCCGCAGCGTTAAGCCATCGACATGAAGAAAATTTATATTTTTCAGGTGATGCAGGATACGCTAATGACGTTACTTCTGCTGGTGCTGATGGGGTTTCATCTTCAGGATGAAATCGTGCATGAATGGGCGGGGATTATTTTTTCACTGCTCATCATGTTGCATTTATATCTTAACAGACATCGCTTGTGGTCATTGTCGGCGAAAATGCCTTTAACCATGCGGATAATTAACAGAGTCATTAATGCTGTGACATTCGCTGTTATCCTGACCGCTATTGTCTCTGGCATGATGCTGTCCCGACATATCCTTCTGGACCTGCCGTTCCACAACCCGGCAAGCTGGGTCAGAAAAGTACACATGACGTCGGTCCACTGGGGAATGCTCATTCTGGCGCTGCATATCGGGTTGCACTGGAAAATGCTGGCAACCTTTTTCTGTCGGATCCTGAACATCGCCAACGACTCACGCTTTGCAAATGTCATTATGCCGGGGATTTTTTCGCTCATCGCACTACTGGGTTTATACTGGCTTCTGAATCTGAACTATCTCGACTATTTGTTGATGAAGGTTGATTTCTCCTTTTTCGATTACGACGAATCCCCCCTTCTGTTTTATTTACGCTATCTGGCTATTATTATTTTATTTTCATTAATGACACGCTTTTTGCTTTGGTGCCTTATTTTTAGACAGTACAAAGCGCTGTCACCATAATTGGGGTTAAACTGACAGAATTGTCAGGGGGTCGTCAGCCTGACGACATGTCACCCTTATTACAATCATTGCAGGCCATCCCCCTCATTGTAGATAAGGACGCTTTGCATGATCGGACATTTACGTTACCTCGGGCTGTTACTGCCCCTCTTCACCTTTTCATCCTCGGCAGCGGAGCAAAATCCCGCTGTCCAAATCGCCCCCGCCGGAAGCCAGAATGCGGTGTATGGGCCAGCGGAGAATTTTACCGGTCGCGTCAGGGTTGATCCTCTTTTCAAACCTGATAACGAAATTAGCGTTTCCGGGGCTTATGTCACCTTTGAACCGGGAGCCCGCTCCGCCTGGCATACGCATCCGGCAGGTCAGCGGCTGATCGTGACCTCGGGTGTTGGGCTCACCCAACAAGCAGGTCAGCCGGTGCAGGTCATCCGCACGGGTGACGTTGTCTCTTGCCCGGCGGGCGTTAAACACTGGCACGGGGCTGCCCCTGGCAGTGCAATGACGCATCTGGCGATTACCGGGATTGTGGATGGCAAAAGCGTTAACTGGATGGAGAAAGTGACAGATGAACAATACCACGCCCATTAAGACATTAACGGCAGCGCTACTGCTGACCTTTGGTTTTGGTCTCACGGCACATGCTGCGCCCGTCAATAAAGGAGCCTCAGAAATGAACCAGCCATCAACCGTTTCAGATACGCTGTCAGCTCGCCAGCAGGCCATCCCGTTGATCGCGGCATCGATGGCCAGTAGTCAGATGGACAAGCTGAATGCGGCACTGAATCAGGGGCTTGACGCCGGGCTCACGATAAACGAAGCCAAAGAGATTCTCGCCCAGCTCTATGCCTACACCGGCTTCCCTCGTAGCCTGAATGCACTTAGCGAACTGATGAAGGTCGTCGAAGCACGCAAACAACGTGGCATCGAAGACGTTGAGGGTAAAGAGCCTGTCGCCCCCGTCCCCACCGGGGAGGAACTTCGCCGGGTCGGGACCGCGAACCAGACCAAAATCTCAGGCGCGCCCGTCCAGGGGCCGCTGTTTGATTTTGCGCCGGTCATTAATCAGTTTCTGCAAACGCATCTGTTCGGCGACATTTTCGCCCGCGATAACCTCGACTGGCAGAGCCGCGAGCTGGCAACAGTTGGCGCATTAGCGGCCACGCCGGGCGTTGAAGCCCAGCTGCTATCGCATACGCGAGCCAGCATGCGGGTCGGCCTGACCGCCGCGCAGCTGCGCCAGCTGGCACAGGTTCTGCGTGAGCATGGCGAAAGTGATGCGGCTACGCGAGCGGAAAAGGCGCTGCAACAGGCGCTCGCAAACCATTAGGAGTTGGCTATGGAGCATGATCCCCACCGCAGAATGTTAATCACCGCACTTGCCGGGCTGACGCTGGCGAACGTCTCCCTGGCATCGGCAGCCACCGGAAACGCGAACGTGCAGGGTAAAAGCCGTGTTCTGGTGGCGTACTTTTCCCGCAGCGGAAATACACGGGTGATTGCCGGCGTCATTCACCGCCACCTGAATACCGATCTGTTTGAAATTGAACCGGCTACGCCTTATCCGGAAGACTATTTCCAGACCGTGGAACAGGCGAAAAATGAGCGTGAGCGAGGCGTAAAACCCGCCTTAAAAAATCGCGTCGCAGATATCTCACGCTACGAGACCGTGTATTTAGGTTTTCCCATCTGGGGGACCAGCGTGCCGCCTGTAGTGCAGGCATTTCTCAGCAGCCATAACCTTGCGGGCAAATTACTGATCCCCTTCATTACTCACGGCGGCTACGGTAAAGGAGACAGCGACGACATCCTTACCAGCCTGGCCCCAACAGCCCGTCGGGAAAAACCGCTGGTCATTGAATGCGACCAGGAGCGAAGAACCACAGAAACGGTCAACAGCTGGTTAGAAACCCTACGCGGCTAATCGTCCGCATTTATGAGTCGGACAAATAGGGGCAATCAAGGCTGCTAAATAATTCACTCCGGCCATTCAGATATGATTGAACGGCAAACATAACCGAGGATGTCATTTTGAAGACAATAGTAAAAACGCTGGCCATCTGCGTGATGGCGAGTGGCCTGGTGGCTCAGTCGGTATACGCCGGGCCGCTGGTCATTCAGGAACAGGGAAGCTTTTCTGCTGGTGGCACTATCATCACCGCTCCAGGAACATTTGACGCGAAAAAGCCGCTGGATTCAGCTGGCCAAACCTATCATGGCGATCATGCCTCCGTGTTCTACCAAATTCCGGAGAATCCGCATAAATACCCTATTGTCATGCTGCACGGCGCAGGTCAGTTCTCCCGCACCTGGGAAAGCACCCCGGATGGTCGTGAAGGGTTCCAGAACATATTCCTGCGTCGTGGATTCTCAACTTATCTTGTCGATCAGCCGCGTCGGGGCAGCGCCGGGCGCACGACTGTAGAAGGTACGGTTACGCCAAAACCGGATGAACAGATGTGGTTTAATCAGTTCCGCGTTGGCGTGTGGCCAGAGTATTTTAAAGGCGTTCAGTTCTCTCACGACAAAGAAGCCCTGAATCAGTATTTCCGTCAGATGACCCCGAATACCGGGCCGTTTGATATCAACGTTATCTCTGATGCAATGTCCGCCGTCGTGGATAAATCCGGCCCGGCTATCCTCTTCACCCACTCTCAGGGTGGCGGGCCGGGCTGGTACACGGCGATGAAAAACGACAAGGTCAAAGCTATTGTCGCCTTCGAGCCTGGCAGCAGCTTTGTCTTCCCGGAAAAAGAACTCCCTGTCCCTATGCCAAGTGCGTTCGACACGCTGAAGGGTGACCCTGTGCCGATGCAACAGTTTATGGCGCTGACTAAAATCCCGATTCTGATTATTTACGGCGATAACATCCCGGATAAACCTGTCGCCATGCCCGCGCAGGACAGCTGGCGCGTACGCCTGGCGATGGCTCGTGAGTGGCGTGACGTGGTGAACAAGCATGGCGGGGATGTCACTGTGACGCATCTGCCTGAGACAGGTATCAAAGGTAATACCCACTTCCCGTTCTCTGACCTCAACAATGTGCAGATTGCTGATTTAGTGAGTCAGTTCCTGAAGGAAAAAGATCTGCAATAACAAGAGGGGGTATTGAGCCTTTATTATTGAGGGCTCAATACACACATCAGAATTAAAAAATGGACAACTTTTGGTGGAAAGGTGTTGAACGTGACGGCCGACCTTGAGCAAAGAGCGGGCTTTCAGATTGTCATTGAACAGCAAATGAGAAGTGGGATGGTGACTCAGCTGCCCGGCGTTGCCAGCATCTCATACGCTCAGTTCAGCAATAGCCAACTCAGCAATTTCAACCTGGACTGAAATACGATCATTGCATTCGAGCGACCATGCCGCTGAGAGCCCGCACCATGCAATTATCCACTGCAGAAGTCGCTCTCTATTGATTCCCGACATCTCTGTGACGATCTCAAGTCGCTGTTTAAAAATACCCGGTACTCTTGCAACATAATGCTCAGGATTACCAAGATCCGGATTGGTGAAAATATTAGCAAAGTCGAATCCTCGTTCGCCTTGTAGCCCTTTGGGATCAATGGCCAGCCAACCAGATGATGCGAAATCAAGCACGTTATCGTGATGCAAGTCACCATGTAATACAACGACGTCTTGCGCAGAGGAGAGCAGTTCCTGGGAGATCTCTGCGCACTGCGCCAGAATACCTCCATGCGCAAGGGCTGCGGGTTTTAGCGAAGAAAACCAGCGATGGAGAGGTGTAAGGTTTGGCAAGGGTTTATCTGACTTGCGGTGAAGCCTGTTCGCAGTTGCACACAAAATATGACAGGCTTCATTGTCTTGACCATTTCTGGACATCGTTGACAGTGCTGCCGTTCCCGTAGCGCG
This sequence comes from Klebsiella planticola ATCC 33531, assembly GCF_000735435.1. Taxonomy (GTDB): domain Bacteria; phylum Pseudomonadota; class Gammaproteobacteria; order Enterobacterales; family Enterobacteriaceae; genus Klebsiella; species Klebsiella planticola. Next base: position 48,814 of record NZ_JMPP01000047.1, read on the forward strand.
AGCGAGTAGAATAGCTTCTTTTTCATAAGCAAGAACCTGCGCTGCACCGTTACCTTCCCACCATGCCATCAGTGAGTTCCCGGTTTGCTCATCCGCATCATCAGTCACTTTCAGCATAGCCTTAATACCCTGCGTTGCTGTTTTTACCGGGAGCAAGGTTGATGTATGCGTTATAAATTTCTCGCCATCCGGAATGAGTAACCAACGATTTAACCAAAAACTTAACGTGTCTGTATCCATCGATATTCCTTTAAAATCCTTATTGCCGCCGGGCGTGCTGAGGCATACATCCGAACTATATTAACCTATGGATCCCGATATTCCCTGAAGTTGTACTGTGGATTGAGAACGTCCATTTCTGGCACAAAGCAGGGACCTGGCAAGCTGCTGTATCAGAGCGGTTGCTCACGCTCTATTTATCGCGGCTGGAGTCACGCAAACCGCTCTTCCGCAATGCCCGCCGTCAGGACGGTTAAAAACTTTTAAGGCATAATGGAAACGCTGGCGGATAATCCTGCCACCAGTTCAATTCCCTCCGGTATCTTATCTAACTGGATACGTACAGGTACTCGCTGCGCGAGTCGCACCCAGCTGAAGGTGGGATTGACATCCGGCAGCCCAAGCCCGCCCGTCTCGTCATTGCTATCATCGATTCCCCGGCCGATACTCTCCACATGCCCCGTGATGGGCGGCTCGAACCCCATCAGCGAAATTTGTGCGGCGTTCCCGATACGAATATGACGCAGTTTGGTCTCTTCAAAATAACCTACCACCCAGAAACTGTGCGCATCGACAACGGCGACCTTTGTCTCTCCCACCGTGGCGTAGTCGCCTGGGCGAAGTCGAAGATGCGTGACGTAGCCGGCAACCGGTGCGCGCACGGTAGCATGAGATAAATTAAGCTGCGCCAGTTCCAGCGCAGCCAGCGCCCCCTGATAATTGGCCGCCGCGACGCGTGCTGCACTGCCTGTTTGCTGGATGTCCTCGCCGGAGATGACCCCTTTAATGAGCGCTCGTCGCCTGGCCGCATCCTGGCGCATCAGCATCTCATGACGTTTTGCTTCAACGTCGGCCTGCGCGCTGAGCACGGCCAGCTTCAGCCAGCGCGGGTCGATAGCATAAAGCACGTCGCCCTGGTTAACCCACTGATTATCCCGGACAGCCACGCGGCTCACCGGCCCGGAAACATCCGGCGCAATCTGCACCACATCTGCCCTAACCCGTCCATCGCGAGTCCAGGGCGTCTGCGCATACTGTTTCCAGAAAATAAACGCCACGCAAGTCGCCACCGCCACTGCGATTAACGTCAGCGCGTAACGACCGAGCAAAGAGAGTAAAGGTTTCATGCGAATAACCCCAGTGTGGTCAGGCCCTGCAAAAGCAGGAAAAAGGTCACGATATAGGTTGAGACATCAAGCAACGGGCGTAAGGGCAAACGCCGGTAAAGTCTGCTGAACGAAAAAAGCGGCACGAGTAACAGCGTACAGACCAGAGCGATAAGCGCGGTCAGCAGCAGCCCGGGGATAAAAACACCGCCGATATTGATGTCATTTATCATGGGTAGGTTCCTTGTTCTGCGTCCGTAGCGCGCAGTGCAGATCAACCAGCCGGTCGACAAACTGGCATGACTGTTCATTTGTCGCGGGCAAGCAGAGAGCTGCCATTACGGCAAGACGCTCGCGTAAGACGGCGGTTTCCGTTGTACCGGTCAGATGATAAAGCACATCGTTGATCTCGCTGCCTGCGGGCGTATCGCAACGGCGCAAGCGCATCACACAGAGACCAATGCGCAGAAAGTGTACCAGGCTCTCAAGCGCCCGTGCGGATGACGGCCCGCTGCGCGGCAAGCGTGGCAGCAACAGCGCGGCCCGGTCGATCATCAGATTGGTCCAGTGCGTTTCATCGCCTTTAAACACGCCGTTCACGCTGCGGCGAATATCGCGTTGGCAAAGTTTTAGCAGACGGTTTATCGCCGCGTCCGCCTGCACGGTTTGCAGCAGACTCATGCCGATAACCGCAAAGCCGGTCGCGAAAAACAGAGCGATAGCGGTGTTGGCCGCGTCGGCGAAGTCGCCGCTGTAGCGTGCGCCCAGCTCGCATAGCACAGGCAGCGTCAGGGTAATCCCCATCGCCATAAAAGTCGTGGGCGGCCGCGCCTGCAGTGACCCGGCAAGCAGATAGACCGGGGCAAGCGCCGCCACCAGCACCGGGAAATCGCTGAGCGGGGGAAGCAGCGCGAAGCTGTAGATAAGGCTTATCAATACGCCCCAGACGGAACCGATAATGTATTTGACAATATGCGGGGCCGGCGTATCGAAACTGCCAAACAGCGTGCAGCAAACCCCAAGAATCGAGACCGCCGTGCCGCCATCGGGCCAGGCGGAGTAAATCCATAGCAGACAGCCGCCCAGAATGATGACAAAAGCGCCCAGCGCCGTTCGGGCGGCACTGAGGGCATCGCGATGGAAAACATACCCTTTCGCCGCATGATCTTCTGCCTGAATGGGGGCGGATTTGGCGTGATGGATGGCATCCGAAAGACGCTCACACTGTTGCAGGAGGGTCATCAACTCAACGATATAGCGTAAGAAATTCACCCGCAGCGCCTCCTCAAACGTCAGTGCCTGCGCAGCGTGCCGCTGTGCTAACTGCGCGCTGCGTTGTTGAAGCGCATCCGCTGTTTTTTTGCGTTTCCCGGTATTGTCACAGGTCAGCCAGGCCTGAACATCATCCAGCAGCGTCTGTATATCGGCGGGCATCTCCGCGATCGCCTGTAAACGATCGCATAATTCGCCGTTGACAATAACTAACCGCGCCAGCCTGTCATGGAGCGCTTTCCTGGCCTGGCGGACCGGAACCGAAAGCGCAAAATCATACGGGATGTGGTGGCTGACGCCCTGCAGGAACTGTAGCGCCAGCGCCAGATGCAGCGGTTCTGACTGCGCGTTGGACTTGCCCGCCAGAGTGTCGGCAATCCGCTGACGCGTGGCCTGCAGCGTCTGCGCTAATTTGCTGTTAAACAGCCCTGATATCCGGGTAGGCAAAATATACCGGTGAATCAGCGCGGCGCAGACGATGCCGATGGTGATCTCCTGTAGCCGAATGATGGCGATGTTAAACACCGTGCCGGGGTCAGAGACGGCAGGAAAACCAATCAGGCTTGCGGTATAACCGGCCAGTACAAAGGCATAGGCGCGGGGCGTGCGTTCAAGCAGGGATAAATAGAGGCAGAAGCTGATCCAGCCTGCCAGAATCACGCTGCATAAAATCGGCGTATTCACAAACGTGGGCACAATCAACACCGTGGCCCCCGCGCCGGCCACGGTCCCTGCCAGGCGATATAGACTCCTGCTCAAAGACGCGCCCACCGAGGTTTGCGAAACGATATAGACGGTGATGATGGCCCATGAGGGCCGTTCAAGGCCAATCGCCAGAGCAATGTAATACGCGAGCATCGCGGCGACAAAACTCCTGACGGAATAGAGCAGCGCATGGGCGTCGCTCAGCAGCGCGGGTGAGGCTATGCGGTCTGACCAACGGCTTATCGCGTGCAAAGCACGACTATGATGGGGAGTGAATTTGCTCATGCCGGGAATTATTCCCGCTTTGCGCTTGTCCTTAAATACTCTATTCTGTCAAAAAATACCTAAATGTTGCCAATGAGATGCCATCCAGACTTGCCCATACCCTGTTTGATCCCGATAGCACGCCGAGCCCGGCCGTCGCGCGGCATATTGATTTCGTTGATTATGCAGCAGAAGTGCCGGTTCATACGCACCGCAAGGGGCAACTGATTGTTGCCCTGTATGGGGCAGTGATTTGTCGCGCGGAAAACGATATCTGGATAGTGCCGCCAGATTGCGCGGTGTGGATCCCCGGCGGGATCCCCCATAGCGCCAAAGCGACCTGGAATGCGCATCTCAACTATTTGTTTATTGAACCCGGCGCCGCCGCGCTGCCGGAAAAATGTTGCACGCTGGCAATTTCTCCGCTGATTAAACAGTTAGTTGACCGCTTAACGAATGAGGGGGTTGATTACGTAGCGGAGAGCCATGCTGGCAGGCTGATCAGAGTGACGCTCGATGAACTGGCCACCATGCCGCAGCAGCAATTGAGTCTGCCGGTTTCGGCACACCCTAAGATCCGCGCCATGGCTGATGCGCTGGTCAGCCACCCGGAGGATCGCAGCACGTTTAAAGCCTGGGCGAAACGGCTGGCGCTCAGCGAGCGTTCATTAGCACGCCTGATGCTGCGCGAAACCGGGCTGACCTTCGGGCGCTGGCGTCAGCAACTGCATTTGATTATTGCCCTCCGGGAGCTGGCAAGTGGGGTATCGGTGCAAAATGTCGCGGCTAATCTGGGGTATGAGTCGGTAAATGCGTTTATCACCATGTTCAGAAAAACGATGGGTAGCACGCCCGCGCACTATTTTGCCGGTCGAAGAACGGCAGCTCCCTGAGTGACGCGCAGGCTGGATACGGCGGTGCCATGTCCGCATCTGGCACGGAGCGGACGAGCTGGCTGGGCTGGAGGTCCGCTATGAGCGAGGAGCGGATATGCCGCCCCTCTTCCATGAGGCAGCGGATTTAGTTCCTGAGGCAACAGACTTCAGCAATTGTCTATTTATCGTGGGCAGACGCAAACAGCAGTTGTTGTTATTCTTGTATCTTAACGACAACTTTGCCCTTCGCATGTCCCCCAGCAAGATAGTCAAGAGCATCCTTTGTCGCTGCAAAGGGAAAAACCTTGTCGATCACAGGGATGATGTGTTCCGCTTCTGTGAGTTTGCTTATTTGAGTTAATTGAGCGCCATCAGGTCGAACGAAGAGAAATGAATAGGTCAGGCCCCGTTTTTTCGTAAGACGTATAATCTTACGGCTCATCAGCCCGAACACAAAACGCAGTAAGAAGTTCAATCCCCGGGCCTGTGCGAACGCGGCATCTAACGGCCCGATGAGAGAAATAATCTTTCCGCCAGGTTTAAGAATTTGAGTGGACTTTTCAATCACATCCCCCCTGAGGGTACCCAGAACAATATCGTAGCCACTCAGCACGTTATCGAACGCCTGCTTTTTATAATCAATCACCTCATCGGCCCCAAGACGGCTTACCCAGTCAACATTCTCTGTACTCGTTGTCGTTCCCACGTTTGCGCCCAGGTGCTTCGCCAGCTGGATGGCAAAGCTGCCAATGCCTCCGGAACCAGCGGGTATAAAAACGTTCTGACCAGGCCTGAGCCCGGCACGTTCTGTCAGCGCCTGCCAGGACGTGAGGCTCACCATCGGTAACGAAGCCGCTTCTACGAAACTCAGATTTGCGGGTTTCAGGGCCGCAGCGTTTTCAGGGACTCGTGCAAATTCGGCAAGGGAGCCTGTTCCCGTATCGAAAATACTGGCAAAAATTTCGTCACCCGGGATAAAACGGGTTACACGAGCCCCCACTGCAACGACGACCCCGGCCAAATCACTGCCCAGCGTCGCAGGGAGTTTAAAATGCAATACCGGCTTAAACATTCCGGTTGGGATCATGTTGTCAATCGGATTAAGGCCAACCGCATGTACCTTCACCAGGATTTCATCAGCGCCGGGGGAAGGAAAATCCACGACATCGAATCCCAGCTCAGGGGATTTACCATAACGTTTAAACGTAAAGGCTTCCATCGTTCTGCTTTTCATTTGTTCTTTATCCTTTGGTATTTGCCAGTAACATTTTTCGCAGGGGCCCTGTTGCTGAGTAAAAAGGCGGCGCCCAGCAACAGCTCGATTAACACGGCAAAAAGGATCTGCCCGCTGACATGCCCTTCGCGCCATTCAGCGATGCCCAGCACGGCTGAAATAATCGCTATCGTGCTGATACCCGCGGCCAGAGCATAACGGGTCGGGGAAGGCCCGGCATTTCTGGCCAGGAAACACATAACGCTTATTCCTGCAAAGAATGCGGCCGCGCGGCGACAAATAACGTCGGTACCCGGTGTTGGCTCAATGCCCCATTGCGTTAAAAGCTGCTCCGGGAAAAACATCCATACCGTGGCCAGGATGAAAAACAACACTGCAGTCAGAACAGCCAGTTGAGAAAATTTCATTTTTACTCCTTTGCATCCAGCTGAAGACTTTTACGCACGACCTTATCCAGGAATGAAGCAGGCGCGAACCTGAGGAGAAAATTCAATTTACCGGCCAGCGTTCCCGCCGTGTAGCGCACTTTTGGATGTAAAGCCTGAGCGGCTTTAACCACCACCTCACCTACTATCTCAGGGCTTTCCGCTTCGGCCATTGCCTTGCTAAGCACTTTCGCCAGCTTAGCCCGGATCAGGTCATACTCTTCAAGCCTGGCGTCCGGCTCTATAGTATTGGCTTCAAACTGTGTTTTCATGTAAGCAGGTTCGATGACAGAAACCCGGATACCCTGCGTGCGTAATTCATGATCCAGTGCCCCCGTATACCCCTCGACCGCATACTTACTGGCAGCATAAAGTGCCACATACGGAAACGGAACGACCCCAAGTATCGAGCCGATGTTAATAATGCGCCCACTGCCCTGGCGGCGCATGTGAGGGATCACCGCCCGGGTCAACCTGACGATGCCCAAAAAGTTGGTGTCGAACATATGCCTGGCCTGTTCGACAGAACTTTCTTCCGCCGCCGCCGGAGCGATCCCAAAGCCTGCATTATTCACCAGAAGATCTATCCGCCCCTCCAGACGCAGCAACTCCTCAATGGCGGCCCCGACAGAAGCGTCGTCCGTCACATCAAGCGCCAGTAACGGAAACGGATGCTTTCCCGCCAGGGCGCCACGCCGGCTTGTGCCATATACCGTATACCCCGCCGCTAAAAGTTTAATTGCCGACGCTTCGCCAATACCTGAGGACGCGCCGGTAACCAACGCTACTCGTTTTTTTGTCATGCTGAATAAGGCCTTCATGATTTGTTTGAGGTTTCTCATCGCTGCTGAGAGGAAACGCTATAAGGGATTTATATCGGGTTTACTTCTCTGCAGAACAGCCGGAAGACCGTTCTGCAGAGTGCACCTCATCGACTAAAGTGCTTTATATCGTGCGGCAGCTTCATCTTGCTTGATGTCAGAAAGCAGAGCCTGACGCGAAGCATCGAGGGTGTCCCAGCGTGAAGCATTATGTAACGGCGGGATGGTGACGAGCTCACGGCGATCAAAGCCAACCAGTGCGGCATCCACCAACTCGCCCACTTCCATGAATTTTGCCGAGTTACTGATATCGATACCCGCACGGTCCCAAATTTCTGTGTAAGTGCCGGCAGGGAGCACCGCCTGGATATAAATGCCCTTAGACGACAGCTCTACATTCATTCCCTGGGACAGGAAAAGCACAAAGGCTTTGGTTGCGCCGTAAACCGTCATGGCAAATTCCGGGGCCAGGCCTACGACGGAACTGATATTAACGATCGAGCCTTCACCCGCCTGCACAAACCGTGGCGCCACGGCACTGGCCAGTCTGGTCAGGGCAGTGACGTTAAGCGCGATAAGGCTTTCTATCGATTCAGGCGTCTGCTCTGTAAAACTGCCAGACTGCGCGATACCCGCGTTATTGATAAGAATGCCAATCTGCGTGTCTTCACGCAGGCGGGCTTCGACCTGGGCTAAATCACTCGCTTGCGTGAGGTCGGCAGGCAAAACATCGACAGAAATGCCATTTTCCTGTCGCAGACGATCGGCCAGTATTTCTAACTTCGCTTTGTCACGTGCAACCAGAACAAGGTCGTGACCCCGGCGGGCAAACCGTTCAGCGTAGACAGCACCAATACCCGTGGAGGCACCTGTAATGAGAACTGAAACTTTAGTCATGTTGATCTTCTTTAATAATGTGTAAACAGAATTCGCACTGCGCGATGTATGTAGAACCGTGACACCACAGATCTACTTGCTGGTCTCGGCAAGCGACGGATAATCGGTGTAGCCTTGCGCGCCACCGCCATAAAGTGTTTCAGGATTGAGTGGGGCCAGAGGCGCGCCCGTCTTCAGTCTTTCGACCAGATCCGGATTGGAGATGAACGGGCGACCAAACGCGAACAGATCGGCTTTGCCTTGCGCAAGTTGAGTGGACGCCAGTGCCAGGTCATAGCCATTGTTGCCGATCCAGGTGTTTTTAAAGCGCCGGCGTAGTGCGTCGTAATCGAACGGTGATACATCTCGCGGGCCGCCCGTAGCACCTTCAACCACATGGAGGTACACAATACCTAATGCATCGAGTTGTTCAGCGAGGTAGTCATATTGTGGCTGCGGATCACTGCACGAAATCGCATTAGCAGGTGAAACCGGTGAAATGCGTACGCCAGTGCGTTCTGCGCCGATCTCATCCTTTACGGCCGCCGTGACTTCCAGCAGCAGGCGCGCACGATTTTCGACAGAGCCGCCGTATTCATCATTACGCTGGTTTGCGCCATCTTTCAGGAATTGTTCCAGCAGATAACCATTTGCACCGTGGATCTCAACGCCGTCAAACCCGGCGGCAATGGCATTGGCGGCAGCTTTTCTGAAATCGTCGATAATCCCCGGTATTTCCTGCAGCTCGAGCGCACGTGGTTCAGAGACGTCCGTAAAACCGTTGTTCACAAAGGTCTTGCTCCCGGCACGGATGGCGGACGGGGCGACCGGCGCCGCGCCACCCGGCTGTAAATCGACATGCGAAATTCGTCCTACATGCCATAACTGTACAAATATGCGTCCACCTTTGGCATGCACCGCATCAGTCACTTTGCGCCAGCCATCGATTTGAGCCTGTGTATAGATACCCGGCGTATCCTGATAGCCCTGCGCCTGTGCGGAGATCTGCGTGGCTTCAGTAATCAACAAGCCTGCTGTTGCGCGCTGGGCATAGTAGGTCGCCGCCAGTTCGTTGGGAACCAAACCGGCTCCGGCCCGGTTACGCGTCAACGGTGCCATCACGATATGATTGGCAAGTGTTATTGGCCCGAGATCATAAGGTTGAAATAATGTCGTCATGTTTATTCTCTTGCTAAGTGGTGAGTCAAAGGTCAATTTAATGATGATGATCATAATCTATAAAGTCAACTGGTTTGATTATGATCATCATCAATGTATACTTAGACCCTATTTTTGAGTGAGGTAGCAAAGCATGAAAGTGTCAAAAGAGCAGGTTCGGGAAAACCGGACACGCATTGTTGAAACGGCTTCAAAACTTTTTCGTGAACGCGGTTTTGACGGCGTGGGCGTTGCGGAACTGATGTCAGCGGCAGGGTTAACCCACGGCGGTTTCTATAAGCACTTTGGCTCTAAGGCTGATCTGATGGCGGAGGCAATGCACTGCGGTTTTACGCGTTCTGCAGAAAGCACGGCAGGTGTGGACCGGGAAAAATTTATTGAATACTACCTCTCCCGACCCCATCGCGATGATATGGGAAAGGGCTGCGTGATGTCGGCACTTGGTGCTGATACAGCCCGGCAGTCTGAATCAATCAGGGAGACGTTTGCGGCCGGAATTGAACGTCAGTTGGCGGTTTTAGAAAATGAACATGAAACGCGCGCAGACCTGATAGATACCATCGCGCATCTTGTCGGCGCTCTGGTACTGTCTCGTGCATGCCCGGATAATTCCGCTCTGGCTGATGAAATTCTGGATGTGTGCCGCACACGTCTTATCAGCCATGACGCCCGTAAGGATTGAACTTGCTGTTACGGAAAATTATCCTGTGGTGTGAATTTAAATAAATCGCCAACGTCTACTCCTGGCACAGAGCAGCCGTTCTGACCGAACGTGGTCATAAGAACGAAGTTATGCGCAAATTTTGTTGGCGATGGTGAAGTGATTTGCGAACGGTCGCTATGCTTTGCGAAATAATAAAACCCATCAAGAATGGCTGGTGCCGTATTGTGCGCTGTCACACTGTGACGTTAAAACTGCGTGACGCCAGCCGTCCATTGAAAATCCGCCGCCTCGGGGGATTTGACGGTGTGATATCAGCTTTAAATCTGCGCCATACCGCCGTCAACAAACAGTTCTATAGCATTGATAAAACTGGCGGCATCAGACGCCAGAAACGCAACGACTTTGCCGACTTCCGCTGGCTCACCAATCCGGCCTAACGGAACCTGCGCCGCCAGTGCATCAAACAGGCCCTGACGCTGTTCCTCGGCAACCAGCCCCCCTAATCCAGGCGTTTTGACCGGACCCGGACTCACGACATTCACCCGAATACCACGCCCCTGCAAGTCCAGCGCCCATGAGCGAGCAAAGTTTCGCACTGCGGCTTTGCTGGCGCTATACACGCTAAAGTTAGCCGTCCCTTTTACCGAAACGGTGGAAGCGGTGAGGATAATGGATGAACCGGCACCAAGCAGTGGCAGTGCTTTCTGGACGGTGAATAATACTCCGCGAACATTCGTCCCGAAAATCCGGTCAAAATGTTCTTCGGTTATGGCGCCCAGTGCCAGCATATCTCCGCCACCGGCGTTAGCAAACAAAATGTCCAGACGCCCCGACTCTTCTGCAATCTGTGCGTAAACCTTATCCAGGTCCTCAAGACGGGAGACATCGGCCCGAATCCCCTTAGCCGACGTGCCGATCAACGCGATGGCCGCATCAAGTTCCTGCTGACGACGTCCGGTGATGTAGACTTTTGCCCCCTGCGCCGCCAGTTCCTGAGCACTGGCAAGACCGATTCCTGTGCTGCCGCCCGTGACCAGGGCAATTTTGTCTGAAAGTGGTTTACTCATTATTCATATCCTCGGCGTTGTTTCGAATTGGCCGTCATTCAGCCTGTGAACACACTCTAGCCGCAGAGAAATTATTGATAAATTAGCAAAGATGGAAAACACTCTTTCTACAGGTGAATAATCACATACCTCATGGAGAAACAGAATGTGGATCAGTTAATGGCTATGCGTGCGTTTACTCGGGTGGTGGAAACCGGCAACTTTACGCGGGCAGCGGATTCACTGAACCTGCCGAATGCCACATTAAGTAAGCTGGTTAAATCACTGGAGGCCCACCTCGGCGTGCGTCTTTTACATCGTACGACCCGGCGCGTCGTCGCAACGCCAGAGGGTCAGGACTATTATGAAAAAGCCTCGCGGGTACTCATTGATATTGAGGAGATAGACACTTCGTTTAGCACCTCGCAGATCAAACCTAAAGGGTATCTGCGTATTGATGTCGGCGGTTCTACCGCACGTGAAGTCCTGATCCCGGCGTTACCGGATTTTTTGCAGCGCTATCCGGAAATCAAAATCGATTTAGGCGTGTCCGACAGGCCGGTGGATCTTATTAGCGGAAATGTGGACTGTGTAATCCGTGGTGGCTCTCTCGATGACTCATCGTTGATCGCCCGTCATATTGGTGATGCCGCGATGGTGACCTGCGCTACGTCGGGATACCTGAAAGCCGCTGGCGTACCTGCGCATCCGGATGAATTAAGAAATGGACATAAGCTGGTAAGCTATTTGTCTCCGCTGACGGGCAGAGCCTTTCCTTTTCGCTTTATTGTAGAAGGTGAAATGCGGGAGATGAAGACGCAGCATTACATCGGGGTTAACGAAAGTAATGCGCATTTGGCTGCGGCCGTGGCCGGGATGGGAATTATCCAGACCTTTTGCTATGCGGCGAAAGATGAACTGAACAACGGCACACTTGTTGAGATCCTACAGGCATGGCGTCCCGCGAGTTATCCTTTTTATGTCGTCTATCCGCAGAACAGGTACATGACGCACCGGTTACGAGTGTTTATTGACTGGCTAACCGAGGTATTCCCAGCGGCACTGCGCGGTTACCGATAAACATACCTCTGACGATCCAGAGGGGCGCAAAAAATACACCAATTGCTCTTCTATTGATACAGCGGCTTGTACACTTTCCCTTTTCGCAAGTGCAGCTTTCCACGCTGAAGCCCCTCAAAAATCGCCTCAGAGACTGATGCATTGATGATGGAGAAGTAACGGAAAACAGGAGCCTGGACCGCATCAACCATACTGAATTCGGCACCAGAGAAATAAGGTCCGAGGCTCAATTCAGATTCAATACGTTCAAGCTGCTCACGTAACACCGCGCGTTTGCTGTCTGCAATGGCCTGATCCGTCGCATTTAAAAATTGCCACGCATTTCCAGGCATTGATGTAGAGAACTCGATCCATGCGCGCTGTCTGGCTCTTACTAATGCATCGTCAGCATACATCGAATCACCGTCCTGTGTTTCATTAAGGTACTCGCAGATCACCATGCTCTCGAAAATAAGAGCACCGTCACCATTTTCCTGACGCACTTTAAGTAGCGGCACCTTGCCAGTGGGTAACAGAGCAAGAAACCAGTCAGGTTTTGCCGATAAGCCTATTGACGCGTTCAAATAGCACATTTTTCTCGAGAAGAACGATCGCTGAACGCTGCACAAAGGGACACAGTGGGTGGCTAATAAGTGTCAGGTCACAGGTAGACATCTCAGACTCCAGATAAAAAGATAGCCCGCCGCTGTAAAAGGTGACGGGCTTGATGAATTGGAAATTTCATTCTGGTGGCTTAGATTGAAACGCCGCCGTCGATGATGATTTCTGAACCCACAGTCCAGGCAGACGCATCAGATGCAAAATAAAGAACCGCTTGTGCGACTTCCTGAGGCTTTCCAAAACGGCCGGCAGGGATGGTTGCAACGATATTTTTCATCACTTGATCATGATATTCCTCTGGGATCCCCGCCTTATCGTAAAGCGGAGTATTAACAGGGCCAGGGCTCACTGCGTTGATACGGATCCCACGAGAAAGTAACTCGTTGGAAAGCGTTTTCGACATGTTCAGTAATGCTGCTTTGGTGGAGCCATAAACTGATGAGTTCACTGGTCCCGTGTGAGCATTAATAGAGGTATTAAATACCACTGATGCAGAGCTCGTGAACACTGGCAGCAGCGCCTGCATCAGGAAGTAAGGACCTTTAACATTGATAGCATAAATGAGGTCGAACTGCTCTTCTGTCCATACCTCAATTGGCATATACAGTGATATACCCGCATTCAGGAAAGCAATATCCAGTTGTCCAAAGTGTTCCTGAACTGTCTGAGCCAGAGCTTTCTGTGCGTTAACATCAGCGGAATCAGCGCTCACGACTAACACATCATTACCCAGTTCTACTTTAGCCTTTGCGATAGAATCAGGGTTAACACCAGTAACAATTACGCGTGCACCTTCTGCAACAAACAGCTTCGCTGTTTCAAGACCAATACCACTTGTTCCACCCGTAATCAGTGCGCGTTTACCTTGTAATCTGGACATCTGAAAATCTCCTGTTGGCTTTAACAACCGATCGGCGAATGACCGATTTGATAGCCACTATATGCTCATGCTTTTAGAGTGATAAGATTGTATTTTTAAATATGTTTCATGCATTAAATGCATAAGTGGGCCATAGAATGGATAGATTACTTTTGATGACATGCTTTGTCCGTACAGCTGAAACAGGCAGCTTTTCCGCAGCCGGCAGGGATTTAGGCTTAGGGCAACCGAACGTAAGTCGTCATGTTGCAACCCTCGAAGAGCATTTGCAGACCAGATTACTTCACAGATCAACCCGCAAGCTTTCCCTGACTCCTGAAGGAGAACGTTATTATCTGGAAGCAAGGCGTATTCTGGAAGCCGTCGAAGAGTCAGAGTCTTCTTTCAGAGGAAATGTTACACCCACAGGGCTATTACGTGTTGCCTGCCCCACAGCACTGGCTCATACATTCTTAGTCCCGCACATCTCAGATTTTTTAGAACGCTACCCTGAGCTAACACTCGATCTACAGATTAATGACCGCTATATCAATCTTGTTGATGAAGGAGCTGAGCTGGCAATCCGCATTGGACACCTGGAGGACAGTGCTATGCGTGTCCGCAGACTTGGCATGTTTGAGCGAGTCTGTGTTGCCAGTAACAAGTACTTAGCAAAACATGGAACTCCTCATACCCCCGAAGATTTAAAAAAACATGATTGTTTGATCTATACCTTGCTAACAACAGGAGCTACCTGGAGATTTCAGGATATCAATGTTCCTGTTTCTGGTCGGCTCAGGGTCAATTCACCGCAAGCAGTACAGAAATTTGTCAATGCAGGGATTGGGATCGCACAGGGCCCGGAATGGCTGTTCAAGGAGGGACTGGAAAATGGCAACTTACAATTATTACTGACTGATTACACTGCATCGCCCGTTCCCATTCAGGCCGTTTATGTTGCTAGTCGACTTTTACCAAAACGGGCGATTGTGTTCATGGATTTTGTTGCTGAGATTTTTGAAAAAAATCCCGACTTCAAAGTTCAGAATTCAATGAAATGAACCTGAGATAACGAACTGACATGTTCCCCAATAATTAATGCAGTGTAGCGCTAGCAATGTCTGCTTTTGGCACACAGCGGACGAGCTAACTGAGATAAAGGTCCGCTTCGAGCAAGAAACGGACCTTTGTCATCCTGGCGTAAAATTCGCCACGTGGTCAGATGATAGCAATACCTCTTTCTGAGGGTTGTCATGAAAAGTTTTGCACGTTCGGTTTTCTACAGGCCCGGCAGACTGCCGGTCCAATAGAGGGATTATTTCAGTTCCAGTGCTCTTATCACCCCGGCAATATCCGCAATATCCCCCGCCGACAGTGGCTGAAGAGGTCGAGGCAAACAATCCGTGTCAGTCAGCCCAAGCACGCCTGCGGCGGCGGCAATAACCCGGATACTTCCTCTATGTTTACGGAAAAGCGCCCACAAAGGCTCAAGGCGGGTTGTCAGGGCCGTGACGCGCTCATGCTCGTTCGCCGCCGCGGCTTCAGTGATTTGTTTCGCCGTCTCCGGGAACAAACCGCCGCTCACGGAGTACCAGACTTCGCAGCCGGCGTTTAATCCCAGCCCGGCATAAGCATCTCCACTGATACCGATGGTTACGCCAGGGCGCAAATGTTGACGCAACGCCCCTACCCGCTCAGCCGCTGCTGCCGGGCTATCAGGGACGCCCGGGATCTTAAGCGAACGCACACCCTCCAGTGATGAGAGAAGGCCATGCAGTTCATCCGTAAAGGTAAAATGCGTGGTGCCCGGATTATCATAGATGCATACCGGTACAGACACATGCCGGGTAACGGTCTCAAAGAGTGCGAAGACTTCTTCGTCACGGAGCGACTGGTAGCTAACCGCCGGGAGCAGCAAGGCATCTGCGCCTGCCGCTTGCGCATCGTCTGACAGATGCAGGATGGCATCCGTGCTGACAGCCCCCACACAGACCATGACAGGGATGTCCCCGGCATGCTGTTTTGCCAGAGTCGCTACGCGCTGGCGTTGCTCTCGGGTCAGATACGCATAGCTACCGGTTGACCCCAGGATCCCCATAGAATCAACCCGAGCTTCTGTAAGGCGGGAAAGAATATGACTGAAGCCCTTTTCGTCCACGCCGCTGGCGGTGATTGGGGTTAACGGGAACGCAGACAAGCCGGTAAACATAGTGTTTCTCCTGAATGATATTACTGGCGTTGCTCTTCGATGAGAGCAACAGCAAACCACAGACCTGGCATCATTTTTTCAAGACCGTCAGTCAGCATTTTCCCGGCGTCGTAAAGCTTCTCCAGCGGCATCTGCGGCAGATTTTCCAGAATAAACCACATGTGTTGAGCCTCCACGCTTAAGCGGGTTCTTACCCCCTGTCGCCAGTTCCAGCGGCGGCAGGTTACGCCTGAATCATCGCGCCAGATAACTTCATGTTGTGAAGGATATTCAACGGCGGTGTCCCCCTCTTTTACCGTATCAAAAGGCTCAGTGCCTTCTGCCACAACCAGACGTGGCGACCCCTGATAGGCAGCAATGTTTTCGCCACCAACCGGAATGGCGTAGCGGAGACTAACGGCGTTATAAAGATCAACGATGGGATCGAGCGCTGGCATCGTACCGTCACGTAATACGCGCTTACGTAACGCGTCAGCTGAACAAGGGGTGCGTTTGGGTTTAGCACCAAACTTCTGGAAAACCTCGGCCCATGCGGCCAGATGAGATTCCGCCCATTCAGGCTCACCGGCCAGAACCGCTTCACATGCCTCCCGCAGCGCCGTTTCTCCAATATCAGGGTTCAGCACCGGCGCCGCTTTTACGTAGATACTGAGTGCCCGAAAGCCGGGAGCAATACGATAAATTTCAGGGGCAATTGACGGAGAGACTGTTAACACGTGATAATCCTGTAATGACCAATTTAATCCATAATAATGACCGATGACCAAAAAAGTCAATTTAATGACCGACGCAAATGCTATCGTCAGCACCGTGAATGAAGCCGTATCTCAACGGATTAAGCTGTATCGTAAACAAAAGAAAATATCACTCGATGAACTGTCCCGTCGGGCGGGCGTCAGTAAGGGGGCGCTGGTTGAGATTGAGGGATGCCGGGCGAATCCCAGCATTGCCCTGTTATGCCGGCTGGCTGCCGCGATGGGAGTTTCGGTGGCTGACTTTGTGGATGTCAGTGCAAAACCGACTGTTCATCTCATTGCTGAAGATGAGATCCCAGAATTGTGGGAAGGTGAAAAAGGCGGCAGAGCAAGGTTGCTGGCAGGATCTGGTGGCCCTGAGATGACAGAGCTCTGGATGTGGGAAATGCAGGCGGGAGAAAAGTTTGCCTCACCCGGCCACCCGGCAGGGACGCTTGAATTGTTTTATGTCCAGACGGGCACGCTCACCCTTGGCGTACAGGACCACCTGTATCTGGTGAAGACCGGTTGTTCGGCAACGGCCAGAACGGACGTTCCTCATTTCTATGAAAACCGGGGAGAGAGCCCATTGGTTTTCATCATGACAGTACATGAAAAAGCATCCTGAGTGTTGCCCGGTACAGAAGCCAACCCTCGCCAGTAAGGCTTGTCTCATCACAAATAAGTGCAGAAGGATACGTTCAGTGAATAATCAGCATCTGAGTTTTACCAAAGATAAATTTACTGTCACAACCGATCCCGCTTTTTTTCAGCTGGACGCCATTCACGATTACCTCTCACAATCGTCCTGGGCTCCTGGTATTGATGTCGAAACGGTCAGGTTATCCGTCCAGAACAGCCTTTGTTTTGCGCTTCTGGATGGAACAAGACAAATCGGCTTCGCCCGTCTGGTCACCGACTATGCCACTTTTGGTTATTTGTGCGACGTCTACGTGCTGAACGATTATCAGAAAAGTGGTCTTGGTCGTTGGCTGATTGAATGCTGTCACGCCCATCCGGTGATGTCACGTCTGCGGCGGATAATGCTGGTAACCGACAGTGCGCCCTGGCTATACCAGAAGTTGGGGTATAGCCCGTTGAACCGGCAAGATTTTGTCTGGCAGATCAATCGACCAGACATTTATCGTAAACCCGGGCAAAAATAAGCGGCGGTACCCACTCTATTTACCCGATACAGCGGCAGCCATGCATATTATCGTCACATGTTAGCCCTGTTAAAAAATGCTTTTCCGAGAGTAATGACCACTGTTAATCCGTAGGGCAAGTCCCTCTGCCGCAGAAGAACTTGCCATAATCCCTCCCCTGGTAAAGGAGTTGCACAACAACTTATGCGGAAGTGCTTTGCTGAATTTGCGTTAGCTGAACACACATTGCGCCGTCCACTTTTGATAAAAAACCGATTGCTCCCCCTCTAAATTAATGAACAAATCTAATAAACCCTAGCTAATTACCCCATCTAATCGAATAAATCGCATTGCGTTATGCTTTTCCTACACAACAGCTGAAGGATAACGTCATGCAAACTGTAAAACTGAACAACGGGATTGAAATGCCCCTGCTGGGCTTTGGTGTGTTTCAGATGTCTGATGCCGCTGAGTGCGAAAGAGCCGTTATTGACGCCATTGATACGGGATACCGTCTGATCGATACCGCCGCGTCTTACCAGAATGAAACCCAGGTCGGGAACGCACTGAAACAGACCGGTATTGCACGTAACGAACTCTTTGTCACAACCAAACTGTGGTTGCAGGACACCCATTACGAAGGCGCTAAAGCACAGTTCGAACGCTCGCTGAATCGACTGCAACTTGATTACGTTGACCTGTACCTGATTCACCAGCCTTACGGTGATGTTCATGGGGCCTGGCGTGCCATGGAAGAACTGCAGCAGGCAGGCAAAATCCGCGCCATTGGCGTCAGCAATTTCCACCCTGACAGACTGGCCGACCTTATCGCCTTCAACAACGTTGTCCCAGCGGTAAACCAGATTGAAGTTAACCCCTTCAACCAGCAGCTGCATGCGGTTCCATGGAATCAAAGCCGTGGTATCCAGCCGGAAGCCTGGGCACCGTTTGCAGAAGGTAAAAATGGTCTGTTCCAGCATCCGGTGTTAACAGCGATGGGTCAGAAGTACGGCAAGAGCGTAGGCCAGGTTGTGCTGCGGTGGATCTTCCAGCGAGGCGTCGTTTCGCTGGCGAAATCAGTACGCAAAGAGCGCATGGAAGAGAACATCAACATTCTCGATTTTGAACTCAGTTCTGAAGATATGCTGCAAATTGCCGCCCTTGATACCGCAACCAGCGCCTTCTTCTCTCACCGCGATCCGGCGATGGTGGAATGGCTGACCGGTCGCAAGCTGGATGTTTAAGCCGCAATAAAAAGAGGTATTTATTCAATGCAAAAACGTTATCTGGGTAAATCCGGACTCGAAGTCTCCGCCCTTGGACTCGGTTGCATGGGCTTAAGCCACGGCTACGGCCCGGCGACAGATACGCGTCAGGCGATCGAGCTTATTCGCGCAGCGGTTGAACGTGGCGTCACGTTCTTTGATACCGCCGAAGTGTATGGCCCATATCTTAATGAAGAGGTTGTCGGTGAAGCCTTAAAACCGTTTCGTGATCGTCTGGTCATCGCCACCAAATTTGGTTTTACCTTCGGTGCGGACAACAAGCAGCAGATTTTAAACAGCCGCCCGGAGCATATCCGTGAAGCTGTTGAAGGATCATTACGCCGTCTTAAGACTGATGTCATTGATCTGCTGTATCAACACCGTGTCGACCCGGATGTCCCCATTGAAGATGTTGCGGGAACGGTGAAAGACCTGATAGCTGAAGGTAAAGTCAAACATTTCGGTCTCTCCGAAGCGGGGGCGCAGACCATTCGTCGTGCGCATGCTGTACAACCTGTCACTGCCCTGCAAAGTGAGTACTCCATGTGGTGGCGCGAGCCTGAGCAGGAGATCCTGCCGTTGCTGGAGGAGCTGGGCATTGGTTTCGTGCCCTTCAGTCCATTAGGCAAAGGCTTCCTGACGGGATCGATTAAGCCAGGAACCACTTTCGGGAAGGATGATTACCGCAGTACCGTGCCGCGTTTCGCCGAACAAGCGATGGCAGCCAATGAAAAGCTGGTTTCGTTGTTGGGTGAACTGGCAGCCGGGAAAGGCGTAACGTCTGCGCAAATTGCACTGGCATGGTTGCTGGCACAAAAGCCGTGGATTGTCCCCATCCCGGGCACCACTAAACTGCACCGGCTGGAGGAAAACCTCGGCGCTGCCAACATCGTTCTTTCGCAGGATGACTCACGGCAGATAACCCAGGCGCTGGAAACGATTAAAATCGTCGGCGCACGTTACTCCCCTGAGCATCAGGCTCGCGTGGGCCGTTAATACCCGGACGGGTCTACGGACCCGTTATTCCTGGTAGCGAAGGGCATCGATCATCAGCGCAAAAGCGGGCGGATGCTGCTTACGACTGGGGTAGTAAAGATAATATCCGGGGAAAGACGGACACCAGTCCTGCAGAACCTGAATAAGCTCTCCTGACTTTATATAATCCTGCACCCTGTCTTCAGGTATACAGGCGATGCCAAAACCGGATAAAGCCGCATCAATCCTTTCCGCCTGCAGATTAAAGGTTACCTGCCCTTCTACTCTGACCCGCAACGGTTTCCCTTCCTTCTCAAACTCCCAATGATAAAGTCCACCGGCGGTCGGCAGGCGCATATTGATACAGCGATGATTTTGTAGCTCGTGAGGCGTGTCAGGCACGGGATTAGCGGCAAAATATGACGGCGCGCCCACCACAGCCATGCGCATATCCGGCCCAATCCTCACGGCGATCATGTCTTTATCCACGCTTTCGCCCAGACGGATCCCGGCATCAAAACGCCCTTCAACAATATCGACAAAGCCGTTATCAACCACCAGTTCGAGATTAATTTCCGGATATTCCCTGAGGAAGGGTTTTAACTTAGGCCATACCAGACTTCGCGCGGCATGCTCCCCGGCGGATAAACGGATATTACCGGAGGCGGTGCCATTAAGTTGCACAAGCGATTCCAGCTCCTGCTCAAGATCGGCAATACGGGGTTCAAGGCAGGCAATAATTCTCTCACCGGCTTCTGTAGGGGCAACGCTTCGGGTCGTACGGGTCAGAAGACGGATATTTAGCCTTTCCTCCAGCGCTTTCATCGCATGGCTGAGTGCCGACTGAGAAACACCCAGTTTGCCCGCTGCTTTGGTAAAACTCCGCTCTCTTGCGACGACAAGAAAGATTTGCAGTTCATTGAAGTTTTCTTTGAGCATTGGCGATTTCCTTATGGATGCATTCCCTTCGCAGCGCACTCATGAAGGGTGTTCATAGACGCAATTATTTTAGCCCCATTACTGACAATAATGATAATTGATATTCTGGCCGTATCGAAAATAAATCTGAATTATCAGAAGGTTTATCATGAAAATACTCGTTGCCGGAGCGACAGGAAGTATAGGTCTGCATGTCGTAAATACCGCTATTGATATGGGCCATCACCCCGTGGCTCTGGTCAGAAATCGACGCAAAGTAAAACGGCTTCCTCGTGGCACGGATATTTTCTATGGCGACGTTTCCATGCCCGAAACCCTCAGCGATTTGCCGAAAGATATTGATGCCGTCATCTTCACTCTCGGTTCCGATGGCCAGGGGCGTATTGGGGCCAGAGCGATAGATTACGGCGGTGTACGTAACCTTTTGCGAATGTTCAGGGATACCCCTGTTCGCATCAGCTTAATGACCACGATTGGCGTGACTGAACGACTCAGCACCTGGAATCAACGGACTGAGGTTCATGACTGGAAAAGACGCGCCGAACGTCTGGTCAGGGCGAGTGGCCATCCCTACACCATCGTCTGGCCCGGCTGGTTTGACTACAACAATGATGATGAGCACAAAATCGTTATGCTGCAGGGCGATCGACGCCATGCGGGAACGCCGGAAGATGGCGTGATATCCCGAGAGCAAATCGCCCGGGTTCTGGTCAGCGCCCTGAGTAACGATGCGGCAAAAAATAAAACGTTCGAACTGGTGGCTGAACGAGGGGAAGCACAGCAGGATCTCACCCCTCTGTTTGCCAAGCTGCAGACGGATAATCGCCAAAAAAATGATGGGATTTTAGATATGGACAATATGCCTCTTAGTGAAGAACCTGGGTGCATTATTAACGAGCTGAATCAGTATGCACACAAGCTTAACTAAGCTAAAACCCTGACAATTTTGTCATATAGCGGTCAGCCTGATGACAGCTTAGATCTGTATATTTAAATATCAAGACGGAGGACGTTCCTTCTGCCAGAAGTCCAGTTTTAACCATATCGTTTAAAAGAGGTGTTAAATATGAAAGCACGACTGATTACGACATTGTTCATGGTATTTATTTCAGTGAATGCCGCCTCTGCAGCTCAGGAAATTAGTCATGCAGATGGGAAAGAAAAAATAGGTGTAGTCTCGGCCAGCAATGCCTATACGCTTGATGAGTTATCGAGTGCGCTTTCTCGTAAGGCTGACGAGCAAGGTGCAACATCATTCAAAATCCTGTCCGCGACGGGAAATAACAGGCTACACGGAGTTGCCGAAATCTATAAATGAATCATTAGCATCCTGTAAAGGATGTGTCATAAACCTTTTATTATGAGCATCGATTTATGTTCAGAACAGAAGACATCATCGATGAGATAACCCAATGGATTGATTCAAACTTACACAAACCGCTGAGGATTGAGGATGTTGCTGCCCGGGCAGGATATTCCAAATGGCATCTTCAGCGGATTTTTGTACAGGTAAAAGAAGTGAGTCTGGGGAAATATATCAGAGATAAGAAACTTAGACTGGCGGCAAAAGATCTTATCGAGACTAATGAGCCCGTGATCAGCATCGCCTGTAAATATGGATTTGACTCACAGCAGACCTTTACGCGAATTTTTTCTAAAAATTATAAGCTGCCACCATTAAGGTATCGACACGCTAACAGGACAAAATAATAGCACGACGTGAACCATTCCAATTTTCTTCATATCACGCGAATAGAAATTTATTCCAGCTTCTGCGCCTTCAGCCATTGCACATCAGCAGAAAACAGACCAGAAGCCGATCGCTACCGATCCGCACATAACGCCCCGGGGCTGCCAACGTCGCCAGATAATCCCCCTTTTCAGCAGTCGCCTTCAGGCTGCGGATATTGAAATGCAGAATCTGAGTGGGCTCCCCGGCATGTGAGCCCCCTCCTCCCCGGTCTTGTGCTGCTGATTGCAGAATGCGGTTCTGTCGGTAACTCTGCGAAAATAAAAGAGTGCGCTTCTGTGGCCCGGGAGGTATGGGGGATATCACGCTTTCGCCTTTGCGATATAAGCCCGCAACCCCTCGGCAAGAATATCGAATACCGTTTTACAGGCCTTGCTGTGGCGAAGATCCTCATGCATTACCAGCCAGGTATCGAGATGAAAGGCAAAGAAATCAGGCAGCAATCTCTGTAACTGCACAGGAAAATCGGCCAGTTGAACCTGACATATACCGATGCCAGCACCTGCGCGAATCAGGTTCAACTGCGCCACATCGCTGTCAGTGCGCACGGTAAATAGTTCACGATGCAGCTGAGGATAGTGTTTCAGGGCCTGTAAAATAAATGGCGTTGTTTTATCAAAACCCACCAGCGTATGCGTGAACAACGCCTCCATACTTTCCGGTGCGGCATGCCGTGCCAGATAGGAAGGTGCGGCATGCAGACCAATTTCGATACTGCCCATCCGCCGTGCAATCAGTTGCTCCTGCACCGGCGTGGTCATGCGTACTGCAATATCCGCTTCCCGGTTCAATAAATCCTGAATCCGGTTAGATAAAACCAGTTCAATTGTAACCTGCGGGTAAGCCTCTTTAATTTGCGCAATGAGGGGAGGCAGAACTTCTGTGCCGATAATTTCGCTCGCCGAAACACGCACCACGCCACGCAATCCGGCGGTGCGGGTGCTGAAGCTGGCGGCCGATCGCTCAATCATACTGGCCGTGTTTTCCATTGCTTGCGCATGGCCTTGCAGCGCGACGGCTGCATCCGTGGGCTGCAGGCCCGTCTGAGAGCGTGTAAACAATACCAGACCCAGTGCTGATTCCAGCGCCGCCACGTGGCGTCCCGCGGTGGGCTGGGTAATGGCAAGCATACGGGCGGCCCCCGACAGGGAGCCTTCTTTCATCACCGCCAGGAAGGTTCGATACCATTCCCATGGAATGTTTAGCTTCATACAAAAATGCATACCTGCTCTCTGATGTCATGCAATTACATTTAGCTCGCGCAAGCACTACGCTGTCAAGCAGGCATCCGGCAGAGGTAACACGATGAAAAGCAAAAACAAGGTACTCATACTCGGCGCCACAGGCGGGATCGGTGGAGAAATCGCCCGTCAGCTCGTCCGCGATCAATGGGATGTTCATGCATTGCGCCGCCACGCCCCGCAGAATGAAGAGCACGGAAGTATAACGTGGATAAGCGGTGATGCGCTGAATGCAGAGCAGGTCGCGTCTGCCGCGTCAGCGTGTAGTGTGATTGTCCACGCCGTTAATCCGCCGGGTTATCGAAACTGGGAACAACTGGTTTTGCCAATGTTACATAACACCATCCATGCAGCGGAGCGAAATGGTGCATTAATCGTTCTCCCGGGCACCGTTTACAACTACGGTCCGGACGCCTTTCCTCTCTTGCGGGAAGACGCTCCCCAAAATCCCGTCACCCGAAAAGGGGCTATACGGGTGCAAATGGAGAAGGCGCTGTTAGCCTACGCGCAGCGTGGCGGGAAGGTGCTGATTTTGCGGGCAGGTGACTTCTTTGGCCCTGACGCAGGCAATAACTGGTTTTCACAGGGATGGATCAAACCGGGACAACGCCCGCAGATAATTAAAAACCCGGGCAAAGCCGGGACAGGCCATCAGTGGGCCTGGCTGCCGGACGTTGCCAGGACCCTGGCAGCGCTGTTAGCGCGTCGGGATCAACTCGAACCGTTTGCCTGTTTTCATATGCGTGGACACTGGGATCCCGATGGCACGGCGATGGCCGCAGCCATACAGCATGTCGCGCAACTTACCGGGGTTAAAGCGAAGGTAACCTCGTTTCCCTGGTGGCTCATCTTTGCGATGTCCCCTTTCAATACCACGCTGCATGAAATGCTGGAGATGCGATATTTGTGGCAACAGCCAATACGGCTGGACAATACAAAACTGATCGATTTTCTGGGCCACGAACCGCATACCCCACTTATTGAGGCCGTACACCAGACCTTAATTGGTCTGGGCTGCCTTAATCATACGCCAGAAACGCCTTCGTGAACGGGTCAGCGCAGTATTTTGAGTTCTCTCCTGGCCCGAGACAGGCAGCGCCAGAGAACATACCGTTTTCCTGGATCGAGGCGCGGCCCGGCAGGAGAGACGCACGGCTTAATCCGGATAAATATTGTACGGATTGCGCGAACATGCGCCGCAAATTGCCCATCCAGCTCTCTTTAGGTGGTATGGTGATATTCTGTGGTTAAATGAGGGAAAGCTTATGATTGTAAGGACCTGGCACGGTTGTGTTCCGCTTAAACACGCAGAAGGTTTTGCGAATCATCTTCAGAGGACGGGCGTGGAGCACTCAAGGAGTATCGAGGGGAACAGAGGTACATTTGTGCGCAGGGAAACCCAGGGCGATCGGGAGCACTTCTTTCTGGCAACTTACTGGCAGGATTTACCGTCGGTGAAAGCCTTTGCTGGAGAAAACTATCAAGTCGCGGTTACTTATCCAGATGATGAAGAATTTGAGCTACTTTCCGACCCCTACGTCTTTCAGCATGTTGTAGAAGCCATTTCACCGCTTTAGCTCCATTTCCGGGGCAACCTTATCGGTAACCCGGAATGGTCATCATCTTGCAAAAATTCGACTTCTCAGCGTTCACTTTTGGCACAAGCGACAGGTACTGCCCTGAGGATTATCACTTAACCGTGAGCAGATCGGCATATCGCGTGGTGTATCTCGGCGAAAGCATTTCCCGTTTCATCCGCCACTGCGGCTGAATACCCTGCCCGGCGAAATAAAGCGTTTCGCGCCCCTCTTTCGCATTAAGACGATCCAACACCGCCATCAGCTTCTGGCTGTTGTGTCGCGGCGCATTTTCATCGAACAGGTTAAGCTGCGCCACCCCCTGACTATAAAAGTCACCCAGCATAACCCCCCCTTTCTGATAGCGCAGGCCATCTTTCCAGATGGCATCCAGACAGCGTATCGCCGCACCGATAATATCCCGGCTGTCCTGGGTCGGCGTCAGCAGTTTAAAGGATGCGCTGTTGCTGTAATACGGCTCGTTGCGCGCAAATGGCGAGGTTTTAACAAACGCGGAGATAAAGCGGCAATATTGATGCTCGCTACGCAGTTTCTCCGCAGCCCGAGCGGCATAGCTGCAAATCGCCTGCCGCATCTCCTCATATTCCATGATGTAGTGGCTGAAGGAACGGGAGCAGATAATCTCCTGTTTGATCGGAGCGAACTCTTCCAGTTCAAGACATGGCTCGCCGCGTAATTCACGCACGGTTCTCTCCAGCACAACGTTGAAATGCTTTCTGATAAAGCGAATATCGGTGTCTGCCAGCTGCAGGACGGTCTTGATGCCCAGCCCTTCCAGTTTTTTCGCAATCCGCCGGCCTACGCCCCAGACGTCACCGACACATAATGCCGCCATGAGCCTCCTCTGACGCTCAATATTTGACAGATCGACCACCCCTCCGGTCTGCCGTTGCCATTTTTTTGCCGCATGGTTCGCCAGTTTGGCCAGGGTTTTGGTCTGGGCGATACCCACCCCAACCGTCAGATGCGTGCGTTGCAGAACCGTGGCTCTGATTTCGCGGCCAAACTCTGTCAGATCGCGACAGTGGCGCACGCCGGTAAGGTCACAAAAAATCTCATCAATAGAGTATATTTCGCAGCGGGGAGACATCTCCTCGATCGTGGTCATCACCCGATTGGACATGTCCGCGTAGAGTTCATAGTTGCTACTAAAGCAAACCACCCGGTGACGCCTGAAAAGATCCTTCAGTTTGAAGTACGGTTCGCCGGTTTTCACCAGCGATTGCGCTTCGGCAGAACGCGCAATAACGCATCCGTCGTTATTGGATAACACCACCACGGGCCGCCCCTTCAGGTCCGGGCGAAAAACGGTTTCACAAGAGGCATAAAACGAATTCACATCGCACAGCGCAAACATGATCAGCCCACCGACTTCACGATGTAGGTCACTACCCCGAAAATGTCCAGCCGATCTTCGCGGCCAATCACGATCGGGGAATAGGCGCTGTTTTCAGGCTTAAGCATCGCCACGGGATGCAGCTGCAGGCGCTTAACGGTAAATTCGCCATCGACCGCGGCAATAACGATATGGCCATGCTCAGCCTTACGGGAGCTATCCACCACCAGCAAATCCCCTTCGCCAATTCCGGCGTCGATCATTGAATCGCCGGTGGATTTCACAAAATAGGTCGCGCTAGGGTGCTGAATCATCAGTTCATTCAGGTCAATGCGCCGCTCGACATAATCCTGTGCCGGGCTCGGAAAGCCGCATGGCACAAGATCGCTGAACAAAGGCAACGCCACTATCTGGCGTAGGTCGGCAGGTGTGAAAAACGGCATGATAACCACCATTGATAATACTGTATATATATACAGTATTATCAATCGATGAGAGAAATCAAGGGCTGCTGGCGTGATAACGGAGTACTGGCCGCGTATCCCTCTGATTTAATAACGACTCTTTCTGCTTAAGGGAAAGCTCTGGTTTACAGGGCAACCGTGAGAAAAACCGGACGATAAAGCAAAGCGACGGTCACCGGCCAGCGCGCGAAGATATATCACTCGTCAGATGGCCTCTGCCTGCCCACCACAAACAAGAGCACCGGCAGACGAAGTGACCAGAAAATTGGCAAAGAGTAAGTCGCATCTCTGGAAATTTCCGCCGATTGGGAGGAGGATAGTCTTTGTGCAACCGACCGTTATGGGCCATCGCTATCCCCATCATACCGGCGATGTACCCGAGATACTGAACTGGAGATTCTTATGTATTACACGTTAGGAGATACCACCCTCCACTTTTATCGCTATGAGTGCCGCTTCTACGTCGCCCATTGGGACGGCGGCAATGTCATGAGCGATAAGTTCAAGCAGTTCATTGAGTTGATTACCGAAAAAACCGGTATTGATTCTAAGCGCGTCGAAGCCGTTGCGCGGGACTACTTCAATAACGTGGATTGACGCCGGTCGGAATCCGCATACGTCATACGTCTTTATTTCTCATTCGGGCACAGCCCCCCGGTGAGCGTTTACCAATCAACAGCCCGCCATTACCCGCTCGCGGAGGGCTGTCGCGCGCGATCCACGCGCGTATTGTGCTAAACAGTCCACTTCAGCAGGTCTCCCACGAGGCCTGCAGCCGCATTTTTGACTAAAGCTTCCGCCACGCCGCACGATTGCCATTTCCAGTGAGTTATTAATCAGATATCACCTGCTAGCGGCCTCTTTTTCTGCTTATCTGCCTCACAGACCAACCACGGTGTATCCGATGTTTTTGAGCGAAAAATCCATTATCAATGACCATATAATGCTACGCCATCGGGGCGCAATTGGCATAAAATCTCGCACCAACAGAGCAAACAGAATTAAAAAAACTTTTTTCACATTCCATTAAAATATTTAGTTAGGATTTTTCTTAATCCTGGAGTAGATTCGCTTTCATAAAAGCAAGAATATCCATGAACTTCTCGGGGACTAAACCACATGGCAAACTTATTCTTTTTAGTATTAGCTATAGTACTGCTTCTGGTTGCTGTTTTTTCTCTCGTTTCCTATATCAAAGACAGAAAAAAGCAGCAGTTTACGTTCAAAAAAAGGCGTTAATAACAAAGCCACAACAGGAGAGGCACGCATCTGTGAACTTTCTAAAGTGAATTTAACTTAATGATCGAGAGTCTGACATGGCTAGTTTAACGCGATATCGCGTCAAAGATTGACGTCGCTTTAAACGCACAGGTCATGAGTTTTAGCAAAATTACGCATAAGCAAATCCAATTAATAATATTGCATTAATAAGATTTTAATTTCTCTTGGGTTAATCAAGATAGTTATTTAGCGACCTTATCAACACTGACGGTATGATTGGTGCTGACAGGCCGTGCCGCGAAATTAAAATGCTGTTTGTCCTCACGGTGGTCTGCTGCTGGCCACCTGAGTTCACCCGCCGGTGTCATCCCTCCGCCCCCTTCCCGAGACATTAGCAAGACAGAGCCGGCCAAATCCAGTCAGGTCGGTCTGACTTTACCGCAGAGTGGTCAACGCCGTGTCGCCGTTCTTATATGATGTCATTAACGTGCCCATTTCTATCTCCTTTCGTCATGAGAAAGAGCATGGTACTTGCGACACCATTCGCGATGTCATAAGAGAATCCCGGTGTATTCCAGGCACAGGCGCAATCAATTCTCCCCTGTCGCATCGACCAGAGTGAGTTCAGGCATATTTATCACCCATGCTATTTCACACTCCGACACAATTGTTACCCACAGCAATGCCCTTGCACATTATCTTTACCGGTATTGACTAAGCCTGACCGTCGATTCATAAAACAAATCATAAAATCAAGATAACGCTCACTCCCCATTTTTTTATCAACCCCAGAAATATTGTTTTCCTCAACACTGCTCTCTGACTAGCGGCAGACATTTTGTTTAAAATAAACCAAAACAAACTATTACAACGTATTAATTCATTGTTTAATAGGATTTTTCTTATCAAAGCAAGCCTGTATCTCATTTTTGCCACACCTCTTGCAAAGATAATCTTAGTGAAATATCTTAGCTGCAATGCATTAACAAAAGAAAAGTTATAAAAAACACAACATTATCATATCCTGCCCTGACTATTGACTGTGAATACTAATGACTAAAATTTTACTTAATATAAAAAACATTTATTTCAGACTTGCTATGATAAAATTAATTGAAGATATCATGGCCGAGAATGAAAACATCACTTATGACTTCACCTACAATATAAAAAATATCAGCGCCGCCGATATCATCATTACAGAAATGGTCGCGGGAGAGTTTTCCTTATGTCATGACACGCTAAATAACAGAGGCGATGCCGCGAGAATTTTCATCATTCATCCACAAAAGGGACCCATTATAAAAAATCCGCTCCCCAACTGTATTAAAGGTTCTGTTTTTATTTACGAAAAAGATTTGCTTATCAATATCAAAAAGATCATTGCAAAAGCACTGGATGTTAACAGCATAAAAACCACAGATGAATCAGCATCATGTAGCCTCAGAAGGTGTCTTGACTGCCAGTGTAAATCGGTCACCGCGATACAACTAAAAATTCTCTATGCCACCAGTATCGGATTAAATACTTCCGATATTGCCAAAAAATTAAGCATGAACTATAAAACAGTATTTTCACACAAAAGAAATGTAATGAATAAATTTAACCTCGCCAACAAGCAGGAACTGCAAAAATTTGCCAATCTGTTTGCCAGAAAAAGAAGTGAGTCATAATATGGCCTGCGTCCGTGCTAATAAACGATGAATCAGAGACGCATCTGGCTTTTACATCATATTAATAAATATATCGGTTACACTCTAAAAAAGTCATAGTCTTCCGCTCCTGTCCCCTGCGCGACGCTAACATAGCGGTAATGAGCCCCCTATACGTTGATATTTATACTGTTGCTGCGACAAGATCAGCATGGGCCTGCGCAAAAGGGAGATGTCTCCCCCCTCTGACACAACGTCAGCACGTGCCGTCAGTCCATCAATATTGCCAAAAAACAGGGCGCGGATAACCGCGCCCTGTTAAACGGTGCTGAGGTAACAATTACGGGTGCTTTTCGATATACATCGTACGGCTATAGGCAACATCTTCCGGGTTATTAATCGGATACCCTTTCAGCCACGGCTTAATCAACCGCCCGTTGGTATACTGGTAAATCGGGGCGATAGGCGCTTTACTCATGATGATTTTTTCCGCCGCATTGTAATCATCATTGCGCGCTTTCTCCGAGGTTTCCAGCGCCGCCTGGCTCAGAATCTTGTCATAAGCCGGGTCGTTAAAACGGGAGATATTCCCGCTGTGGGTCGAGGTCAGCAGCGACAGGAAAGTGGAAGGCTCATTATAATCCCCTACCCATGAAGCGCGAATCACATCAAAATTGCCGGTATTGCGGCTATCGATATAAGTTTTCCACTCTTGATTCTGCAGCTTCACATCCACGCCGAGATTCTTCTTCCACATCGAAGCAACCGCAATCGCGATTTTCTGGTGGTTTTCCGAAGTGTTATACAGCAGCGTCAGCTGCAGCGGACGACCGGGACCGTAGCCTGCCGCCTGCAATAACGCTTTGGCCTGAGCATTCAGCTCGGCCTGGCTCATGCTTTCCATCTGCGACGGCTGCGGTGTAAACCCGGCGGTCACGTCCGGCGTAAAGTGCCAGGCCGGTTTTTCGCCGGTTCCCAGTACCTTCTCCGCCATCAGACGACGGTCGATAGTCATGCTCAGCGCCAGACGCACGCGCTCATCGGCGGTAGGACCTTTCTGGGTATTAAAGGCGTAGTAATAGGTTCCCAGCTGCGGCGGCGTATACACCTGACCCGGAATATCCTTCAGCAATTTCTGATACAGATTCTTCGGGAAAGACTCGGTGATATCAATATCGCCGGCCAGATAGCGTTTCGTTGCCGAGGATTCCTGATTGATCGGGACAAACGTCACCTGCTGAATGACCGTTTTCGCATTATCCCAATAGTGACTGTTTGGGACGACCACCAGTTTTTCGTTAACCACGCGATCTTTTAAAACGTAAGCACCGTTGCCGATAAGATTGCCCGGACGCGTCCAGTTGGCACCGCTCTCCACGTTGGCTTTCTGTACCGGATAAAACGCGAAGCTGGCCGTCAGGTTACTGAACCACGGCAGCGGTTTATCCAGCTGCACGCGCAGGGTACGCGCATCAACGGCGGTGACGCCCAGCGTCTGCGGCGCAGCTTTACCGTCGATAATATTTTGCGCGTTGCTGATCCCCGCCAGCGCGGCGAACCAGGCGAAAGGCGAGGTGGTTTTCGGGTCGACCAGACGCTGCCAGCTATAAACAAAATCCTCTGCCGTCACCGGTGAGCCATCGGACCAGCGCGCGTTATCGCGCAGCGTAAACGTCCAGACGCGGTTATCATTACTCTGCCAGCGGGTCGCCACGCCTGGGATAATATTGCCTTTCGCATCCTGGTTGACTAAACCTTCAAAAAGATCGCGAATCACCTGAATTTCCGGCAGACCAACGGCTTTGGCGGGATCTAAGGATGCGGGTTCATCTTTAATATGCCGTACCAGCATCTGCTTTTCGGCTAATACGGTTCCCTGGGGGACATCCGCCGCCCAGGCAAGAGAAGAAACGCTGGCTAACCACAGCGCGCCGCATGTCAATGTGACAGGATACTTCATGAGATCCCCTTTAAAATAAAAGAACCAGAGCTGGCAGAGCGATAATTATTTGTTTCATCACCTGAAATTGCAAACGGCTTGTGATAGAAAATTGACCTGTCTACTGATTTAGCCGCCTCAGGAAACTATTTGATTCCGGGAGGCTTTTACACAACACTGCAGAAAATAACCTGCTAACAGGATGCCCTATGCCCGTTTCCCGTCCTCGCCCCCTACGCGGCGCCTTTCCGCCCGGTACGCAGCGCTATGGTCAGTCACATCTTGGCGCGCCGCTGCTCTGGTTCCCCGCCCCGCTGGCGGACAGCCGCAGCGGCCTGATTCTTGCCGGTACCCACGGCGATGAAAACTCATCGATCGTGACGCTCTCCTGCGCGCTGCGTACCCTGAAGCCGGAATTACGCCGCCATCACGTCGTGCTGGCGGTGAATCCCGATGGCTGTCAACTGGGGCTACGGGCCAACGCCCGCGGCGTCGATCTGAACCGCAACTTCCCCGCAGCAAACTGGAAAGAAGGGGAAACGGTGTATCGCTGGAATAGCGCGGCAGAACAGCGCGACGTGGTACTGCTGACCGGCGAAAAGCCCGGTTCAGAACCGGAAACGCAGGCACTGTGCCAGCTGATCCATCAGATCCACCCGGCGTGGGTTGTCTCCTTCCACGATCCGCTGGCCTGCATTGAAGATCCCGGCCACAGCGAGCTGGGACAGTGGCTGGCCGAGGCTTTTGCCCTGCCGCTGGTCGGCAGCGTCGGTTACGAAACCCCCGGCTCTTTTGGCAGCTGGTGCGCCGATATCGGCCTGCCCTGCATCACCGCCGAGTTTCCGCCCGTCTCGGCCGACGAAGCGACGGAAAAGCATCTGTCGGCGATGATGGATCTGCTGCGCTGGCACGCTCAGAGATGAAGCACTCCGGTGCTGAAATGCAGCGCCGGCTCAACATCCATCGCCAGCCAGGTCGGGCCATCCAGATCGGCGAAACGCGCCAGCGGCGCCAGCGGGAGCGCCGCGGAAATGGCCCGCGACGTGCAAAGCATGCAGCCCAGCATACGTTCAAACCCCAGCTCCCCGGCCTCCTGCGCCAGAAACAGCGCTTCGGTCAAGCCGCCGGTTTTATCCAGCTTAATATTCACCATCTCATAGCGCCCGCGCAGCTGCGGCAGGCTATCACGGGTGTGGCAGCTCTCGTCGGCACAGACAGGCAGCGGGTGAATAAAGTTTTCCAGCGCGTCATCGGCGTCCGCCGGAAGCGGCTGTTCGAGCATGGCCACGCCGATATCCGCCAGCAGCTGACAGCGCGCCGCCAGGCCATCGCCGGACCAGGATTCATTGGCATCCACTATCAGCGTCGCCTCTGGCACCACGTTGCGAATGGCAATCAGCCGTTCGCTGATCAGATGATTATCCAGTTTCACCTTCAGTAGCCTGGCCCCCTTCTCCCACAGCGCGGCGGCGCTGGCCGCCATCTGTTCAGGGGTACCGATCACCACCGTCTGCGCCGTCACCACCCGATTGGGGAGCCCGATCCCCAGCAGTTGCGGAATCGTCTTCCCGACGCGACGGGCCTGCAGATCCCACAGTGCGCAATCTACGGCGTTGCGCGCTGCCCCTGCCGGCAGCAGATGCTGGAGCTGTTCGCGGGTTATGCCGCTTTCCAGCTGCTCGCCAATGGTGAGGATCTGCGCCATGACTGACGCAATGCTCTCCCCATAGCGCGGGTACGGCGTGCACTCTCCAACGCCTTTTACGCCGTCCTCTTCAATTTCCACCACCACCACCTTCGCCTCGCTGCGACTGCCGCGGGCAATCACAAAAGGCGTATGTAACGGCCAGGCTTCTTCGTACACTCGCAGGTTTCGCATTCCCAGGTTCCTCCAGGGGAAACATTAAATAGGATTTGCCGTGCCGATAACGGATGTCATACACTATCCGTGACGTTAACTATATGTAAACAGGAAGATAAACATGTCACAAACCGTGCATTTCCAGGGCAACCCCGTTTCTGTTCAGGGCACCATTCCGCAGGCTGGCGCTACCGCGCAGCCGTTTACGCTGGTCGCCAAAGATCTCTCTGACGTCGCGCTGAGCCAGTTCGCCGGCAAACGTAAAGTACTGAATATTTTCCCGAGCATCGATACCGGCGTTTGCGCGGCATCGGTTCGTAAATTTAACCAACTGGCCTCCGAGCTGGATAACACCGTTGTACTGTGCATCTCTGCCGACCTGCCGTTCGCTCAGTCTCGCTTCTGCGGCGCGGAAGGTCTGAACAATGTCGTCACGCTGTCCACGCTGCGCGCACCGCAGTTCCTGGCCGATTACGGTGTCGCCATTGCAGCCGGCCCGCTGGCCGGTCTGGCCGCGCGTGCGGTGGTCGTTGTTGATGAAAATGACCAGGTTGTTTACAGCCAGCTGGTGAACGAAATCACCGAAGAGCCGGACTACGATGCGGCCCTGGCTTCGCTGAAAGGCTAAGACCATAAGCTATCCCGGAAAATGGCGTCACCGCCAGCCTTCCGGCTACGTTAAGCCTCCGCTATGCGGAGGCTTATTTATTTCTGCGGCGCATAACGTGAAATAAAACGCGCCATCATCGGGCCGGTCAGCAAAATGGTAAACAGACGCAGCGTCTGCATCGCCATGATAAACGACATATCCGCCCGCGTACCTGCGGCAATGATCGCCACCGTATCCAGCCCGCCGGGGCTTGTCGCCAGATAAGCGGTCATAAAATCGAGCGGCAGCACCTGGGTCACGCCCAGCGCCAACAGCGCACAAACCACAATCAGGCCGATAATGGAGGCGATAATCTGCGGCAGCGTCTTCAGGGCCAGCAGGAAGATCTCTTTATTAAACTTTAGCCCAACGCTCCAGCCAATGGCAGCATACGCCAGCGCCAGCAGCCATTCAGGCAGTTCCAGCATCCACCAGCCCTCCCCCTGCACCACCGCGCCCGCCAGCATCGGGAATAACATCGCGCCGGACGGGAAACGCATCCTCAGCCCCAGCCATCCCGCAACCATCGTCAGCAGCAGCGTCCACGGCAGCTGCCACGTCAATGGCGGAAACCAGACGATCTGCTGGGTCAGCGCCTGCGCATCGCCGCCCAGGGCAAAACGTACCACCAGCGCCGCCGCACCCGCGACAAACAGTACCCGCAGATACTGCATCAGAGCCACCAGCCGCACGTCGGCGCCGTACTCCTGCGCCATCACCACCATGGCCGACGCTCCGCCAGGCGAACTGCCCCACGCGCCGGTCGCGCCCGGTAGCGCGCTATAACGCACCAGCAGCCATCCCGTCAGCGCGCTGACGGCAAGCGTGGAGAAGAGGATAAGCAGCACCAGCGGCCAGTGCCCGATCAGGACACTAAAAATAGAGGGGGTCAGCGTGCGGGCGATCATGCAGCCGATAATGGCCTGAGCGGCAATAAAAAACGGGCGCGGAACGCGAATGTTCGCCCCGCGCAGACTCAACGTTATCCCGGCGATCATCGGCCCCAGCAGCAATGCCGCAGGCAGGTGCAGACCAAACAGGACCCCAGAGAGTCCGGCAGAGAGTCCCAGCAGTTTCATCCACTGAAGCAGATGACCCGGTGAAGTTGACATCCGTATTCCTGGAAAAAGATGAAGAAAACTGAGTATATACAGAAGCCGGCGACAGGCAGAAGCCTCTATGGCACCCGGTTGTCACCGGCCACCTGAGCCGCCGGTGATTGCGCCTACTCTTCGCCTTTCTTCTGGCTCAGACCGTATTCACGCAGCTTGTTGGCGATCGCGGTATGCGATACGCCGAGGCGCTTCGCCAGCTTACGCGTGCTCGGGAAGCTGCGATAAAGCTGGGTAAGTACCGAGCGTTCAAAGCGACGCGTTATATCATCCAGCGACCCTTCCATCGCCTCTTCGCCAACCGGTAGTGAAGCCACATCGTGATCCGGCAACAAAATATCCTGCGGGCGCATCTCATAGCCTTCGAGCTGGGTCAGCGCGCGATAAACCGCATTCTTCAGCTGGCGAACGTTGCCGGGCCAGCTATAGCGGGTCAACACCGTGCTGAGGTCGGCGGAAAGCTTCGGTCGCGGGATCCCCTGCTCGTCGGCAAACCGTGAAACAAACAGCTCCGTCAGCGGAATGATATCCTGCGGACAGTCGCGCAGCGGCGGCAGGTAGAGGGTGAGCACGTTGAGGCGGTAGTAGAGATCCTCGCGGAATAATCCCTTCTGCACCAGCTCCAGCAGATTTTTCTGCGTCGCGCAGATGACCCGCACGTCGACGTGAACTTCATGATCCTCCCCGACGCGCCGGAAGGTGCCGTCATTGAGAAAACGCAGTAGCTTGGTCTGCATCCGCGGCGACATTTCGCCGATTTCATCCAGCAGGACCGAACCGCCGTTCGCCTGCTCAAAGAAGCCTTTTTTACCCTGAATGGCGTCGCCAAACAGCTCGCTTTCCACCGCATCTTCCGGGATGGAGCCACAGTTCAGCGCCAGATAGGGTTTGTTCGCCCGCGGACTGGCCAGATGGCAGGCGTGGGCGAATAAATCTTTGCCGGTTCCGGTATCGCCGACGATCAGCAGCGGCGCGCTGAGCATCGCCAGCTTACGGGCCTGCTCGACGACATGGCGCATTTTCGGGCCGACGGCGAGGATTTGACTGAAGGCACTGGTGTCCTGCGTCGTCATGGTTTGCAGCTGACGCCCCATACGGACGGTGGAACGCAACATCGCCACCGCGCCGGTCAGGACCCGTTCGCCGTGTTCGCCTTCAAGGTAGACCGGGGTGATTTCCAGCACAAAATTCTGGCCGTTAACCACCACATGCTCGCTATGCGACTCCTGCGGGCTGCTCTCCAGCCAGCGCTGGACGTTAAAATCGGTAATTAACTGAGCGACCGGATGATTGCGCAGCCGCTCCTGGCTCTGCGCAAACAGCTGGCAGCTGGCGGGGTTCGCCAGTTCAACCTTGCCTTTGGTGTCCAGCGACAGCACCGGTTCCGGCATCGCCACCAGCAGCGCGCTAAGCGCCAGGTGTTCACGTTCCGACGGCATCCACGGCACGGTACGCACGTCGGTCACGCCGGCGATCCGACGGATTTCCGCCATCAGGCTGCTGAAGCTGGCGAACTCCAGCTCGGCAAAATTAAGATAAATTCGGCCAATGGGATCAATGTCGATGCCGCGCAGATCGATACCGCGGAGCACCAGCAAATCAAGCAATTCACGAGTCAGACCAAGACGGTCTTCACAAAAGACTTCAAGACGCATGGGAGTATTCACCCTAAAAAGGCCAATGACGGATGAATAATAGGACAGTTATTTGCTGGCGTGAAGATAGCTGTCAACAATTATTGACAGCATGGCGGAAAAACGGCCGTTATGGCGTAAAGATATCCGTTCAAAGCCCCGGCAGTCGGGGGAGCGACGTTAAAACCGCCGGTCGCCCGGCGGTTATCAGAAGGCGATCAGGGCTGCGGGCCGCTTTTACTTTTTTGCAGCGTCTCTTTCAGCTGACCAATCAGTTCACGACGGAAATCGCCCAGCCGCGGTTTGTCGTCAGCGATCCACGGTAGCGGGCGGCACAGCTCCATTGCCTTAATCCCCAGACGCGCCGTGAGCAGTCCGGCGCCAATCCCCTGCGCCGCACGTGCCGAAAGTCTGGCCGCCAGGTCCTGCGACATCCAGTCCATGCCCACTTCCCGCACCAGTTCGCTGGCGCCGGCAAAGGCAATATTCAGCAGCACCAGGCGGAACAGACGCAGGCGGCTGTAATAACCCAGCTCAATGCCATACAGCGTGGCGATGCGGTTGATCAGGCGTAAATTACGCCAGGCGATAAAGGCCATATCCACCAGCGCCAGCGGGCTGACGGCAATCATCAGCGTGGACTCCGCCGCCGAACGACTGATTTCCCGCCGCGCCTGGGCATCCAGCACCGGCTGCACCAGCTGCGCATACAGGCTGACCACTTCCCGGTCGTTTTGCGTTTCATGAATCGCCGCATACCAGCGCTGCAGCGCGGGATGCGCCTGATCCAGCCCGGCCTGCTGCGCCAGTTTCTCGCAAAACGCGCGCCCTTTTCCGACCGCGTGACTGTGCATCAAATCCCGCGCCTCATCGCGCTCGTGGGCCCGCTGGCGCAGACGCCACAGCCGCCGCCATTCGGTGGCGACCGACCCGACACCGGCGCCGACAATCAGCGCTCCCGCCGCACAGCCGCCCAGCGCAATCCAGTCCTGGGTTTGCCAGGCGGTCATTGTCCACTGTACGCCCTGCGCCACGACGCTGACGCCAAAAATAGCCAGACCGGCGCTGACCATGCGTCGCCATAAACTCCGTTTCGGCCGCAGAACCGATTCGACTACCGCTTCTGCCGCCCCCTCGTCTTCCTCCAGCGCGTCGACTCGCGCCGGGGCAAATTTCGCCGCCTCTGCGCCGTCAAAGGCGCGGGCCGATTTCAGCGCTTCCATTTTCTCCGCTTCCAGCGGACCGTCGAAATCGATACGCGGTTTTAAGGGTTCGCTCATCGCAATTTATCTCCGATCAAAAATTCAAGCGCGGCATCCAGGCGAATATGCGGCAGCGGCTTATCGACGTCCATCACCTGCGGACGGAAATTCTCAAACTGAAACCCCTGCTGTTGCCAGAACGCCTGACCCGGCAGGCGCGCCGGAACCTCTCCGGGGTAGACGGTCAGCGGCTGACCGTCGCTCAGGCGATTTCCGCGCAGCGCGGGAATCTTCTCGCCGTTAACCTCAATCAACCCGCTCTGCGTCGCCTGGATCGATGCCAGCCCCAGACAATCCATACTGATGCCTTCGAACGCGGCGTTCTGCCAGGCGTCCTGAATCAGCTGCTGCAGCAGAGAAACCATATTGCCGTGCTGATCGACGGTGACGTGATCGGCTTTGGTGGCGGCAAACAGCAGCTTGTCGATCACCGGGGAAAACAGACGGCGGAACAGGGTTCGCTGGCCGTAATGGAAGCTCTGCATCAGCTGAGTCAGCGCCAGGCGCATATCGTTGAAAGCCTGCGGGCCGCTGTTCAGCGGCTGCAGGCAGTCCACCAGCACGATCTGGCGGTCAAAGCGCAGGAAGTGGTCTTTGTAAAAGCCCTTCACCACTTTTTCGCAGTAATATTTAAAGCGTTCACGCAGCATTCCGGCGTTGCTGTGTTTATCCGCCTGGGCCAGCTTCGCTTCGCCGATGGCGTCGACATCCGGCCAGGGGAAAAACTGCAGGGCCGGCGCCCCGGCCATATCTCCCGGCAGCACAAAGCGCCCCGGCTGAATAAAGTGCAGTCCTTCTCGTTTGCAGGCATGCAGATACTCCGTCCACGCGGCGGCAATCTCCGCCAGACGGTTTTCATCCGCCGGCGCCAGCGGATCCAGCCCGTCGCAGAGCTGACGCCAGCGAGCGGACCACGCCTCACGCTGCCCTTGCAGCAGGCCGGTCATCTGCCGCGACCAGCTGAGGTAATCCTGCGCCAGCATCGGTAAATCAAGCAGCCACTCGCCCGGATAATCGACGATCTCCAGGTACAGCGTGGAGGTCTCTTTAAAATGGCGGAGCAGCGATTCGCTGGAGCGGTAGCGCAGCGCCAGGCGAATTTCGCTTACCCCGCGGGTCGGCGTCGGCCAGACCGGCGGCGAACCGTACAGCTGCGCCAGCCCTTCGTCATAGGTAAAACGCGGAATGCCGAAATCACGCTGCGGAACCCGTTTGACGCCAAGCAGGCGCTCTTCTCTCACCGCGCTAAGCAGCGGCAGGCGTGCCCCGGAGTGAATATTCAGCAGTTGATTGACCAGCGCGGTGATAAAGGCGGTTTTACCGCTGCGGCTCAGGCCGGTGACCGCCAGACGCAAATGGCGGTCAACGCCACGGTTCACCAGCGCATTGAATTCAGTTTTGAATCGCTTCATTGCCATCCTGTTATGCTCTGAAGGAAAGTGCTTTGATTATAAGCTATTAGGTGAGGATAAGTAGAAAGATTCCCGCCAGCGCTGCGGGAGATTGACGGCTGATGGCATTCACCTCAGTCGCTGCGCGCCAGGCGCGCGCAGGAGTGCCTGCGCGACCTCACCCGTCCACCCCGTGGACGTCGCAACGATACGCCTGGCGCATCGCCTCGATAAATCATTTCATCCCGCGGGCAAAACGGTTGGCCAGACGGCTGAGCAACGGTTCCAGCGCCACCGCCAGCAACATTTTTAACGGCCGACGCGCCACCGATTTCACCGCCCAGCCGGCAACCCCCGCCGGGCCATAACGTAACGCGGTCAGCAGAACCAGCTTACCCGCGATTTTCAGGCCGGGTTTCACTTTTTGCCCTGCCTGCTGCCATTTTATATTCATGCGTGACCTCAGATTTCAGTTAGAGCTGGCGAAAACGGCTGCGTAACGTAAAGGTATCCGACGTGACATAGCGTTCCATTTCGCGCAGGCGGCGTTCGCTGGCCGCCAGTTCTTGATCCGCCGCGGCCAGCAGCTCACCGCTGGTCGGCATTTTCTCGCCGTACAATTCACTTTCCGGCATCGGGTCAAGAGCGAACGTCAGGATGATGTACGCCACCACCACAAAGAAAAACAGGCCAAAGATCATCGCCAGTACGGTAATCAGTCGTACCAGCTTGACCGGCACATCCAGATACTGCGCGATACCGGCGCAGACGCCTTTTACCATGCCGTGCTGCGGCACGCGCCACAGTTTTTTATTCAGATCCAGTCCGCCCATTATTTGTCTCTCCAGTTCGGATGTTCGGCATCAAGAATGTCCTCCAGCGTCTGAATACGTTCGCGCATGCGCTTTGCATCGTCGGTCAGCTGCAGCAAACGCTGCTGTTCATTCTGCGATAAGCTGCCGCTCGCGGTGCGGTTGTTGTAGTGCAGCCAAAGCCAGACCGGTAAAACGAACAGCACAAACAGCGTCAGAGGTATGGCAATAAAAAGCGTACTCATGTGTACTCCTTACGGTGAGTGAACGGCGGCGCATAGCAGCGCCGCAACGCATTATCCTTCAGAACGTCGGGGCATCGGCTCACGACCGGCTTTAGCTGCGCCCGCCCTATCCGGCCCACCAGTTCTGAAGGCGCTGGCCTCTGCCATTAGTTGTTTTGGTTCATTTTGCTTTTCAACGCCGCCAGCTGGGCGCTGATTTCATCATCCGCTTTCAGGTCGGCAAACTGCTGATCCAGCGTTTTCTGTTTACCAAAACCATGGCTTTCCGCTTCGGCTTCCATATGATCGATGCGGCGTTCAAAGGATTCAAAACGCGCCATCGCTTCATCAATTTTACCGCTATCCAGCTGACGACGTACATCGCGGGAAGAGCTGGCCGCCTGATGACGCAGTGTCAGCGCCTGCTGGCGAGCGCGGGTTTCGCTCAGTTTATTCTCCAGCTCGCCAATCTCTTTTTTCATCCGCGTCAGCGTTTCGTCAACCATCTGCGCTTCATTTTCCAGACTGCCGATAAGGTCGGTCAGCTTTTGTTTTTCGATAAGCGCGGCACGCGCCAGATCTTCTTTATCTTTACGCAGCGCCAGTTCAGCTTTTTCCTGCCACTCGGCCTGCTGGGCAAGCGCTTGTTCAATTCGGCGGCTCAGCTGTTTCTTTTCCGCCAGCGCACGCGCCGAAGTTGAACGGACTTCGACCAGCGTATCCTCCATCTCCTGGATCATCAGACGCACCAGCTTCTGCGGATCTTCCGCTTTCTCCAGCAGGGAGTTGATGTTGGCGTTCACGATGTCGGCAAAACGAGAAAAAATACCCATAACGTTGATCCTCATAGTTCTGATTTCAGGCCGTGGCCTGCGATGATACTTACGCTGATTAATACAAATCCTGTGCCAACTTTTTATCTTATTGATTTTAAAAGGAGTGGTTGTTATCTGCACAACGGGTTGCTACAGTAGCCTGGTGAATCACACGAATAAATGGCGAATTTCATCATGGCGGAATACAAGGACAACCTGCTCGGCGAAGCGAACAGCTTTCTCGAGGTGCTGGAACAAGTGTCGCGGCTGGCGCCACTGGACAAACCGGTGCTGGTTATTGGTGAACGCGGTACTGGTAAAGAGCTTATCGCCAACCGCCTGCACTTTCTCTCTTCGCGCTGGCAGGGACCGTTCATCTCCCTCAACTGCGCGGCGCTGAATGAAAATCTGCTGGATAGCGAACTGTTTGGCCATGAAGCCGGCGCCTTTACCGGCGCCAGCAAGCGTCATCCGGGGCGCTTTGAGCGCGCCGACGGTGGAACCCTGTTTCTGGATGAACTGGCGACAGCACCGATGCTGGTCCAGGAAAAGCTGCTGCGGGTGATTGAATATGGCGAACTGGAGCGCGTGGGCGGCAGTCAGCCGCTGCAGGTTAACGTGCGTCTGGTTTGCGCGACCAACGCCGATCTGCCGCAGAGGGTTGAGGACGGCCATTTCCGCGCCGACCTCCTCGACCGCCTCGCCTTCGATGTGGTGCAACTGCCGCCGCTACGCGACAGACAGAGCGACATTATGCTGCTGGCGAATCAGTTCGCTATCCAGATGTGTCGCGAACTGGGGCTGCCGCTGTTTCCCGGCTTCAGCGACCGCGCCCGCGAAACGCTGCTCGGCTACCGCTGGCCGGGGAATATTCGCGAGCTGAAAAACGTGGTGGAGCGCTCGGTGTATCGCCACGGGACCAGCGACAGCGAACTGGATAACATCATCATTAATCCTTTCCATCAACATCAGCCGCTTCAGTCGCCCGCCGCAGACGTTGCCGCGCATCCCGCCGGGCCAACGCTGCCTGTGGATCTGCGGGCCTTTCAGCAGGAACAAGAAAAAAACCTGCTGCAGACGAGTCTGCAGCAGGCGAAGTACAATCAGAAACAGGCGGCGGCGCTGCTCGGGTTAACCTACCACCAGCTGCGGGCGCTGCTCAAAAAACATCAGCTGTGAGAGCTATGCGGCAGCATCAGGGCGCTGACCACCGTTGCTCCCAGGCACATCGCCGCGTTAAACCACAGCGCATACTGCGCGGCGCTGGCCATACCGAGCGGTAAAAACAGCGCAAAAAGTGACGCCGTCACCGCAATGCCCATCGCCCCGCCCAGCGAGCTGCCCATTTTGTAAATCCCCGAGGCGACGCCCACTTTG
Source organism: Klebsiella planticola ATCC 33531 (assembly GCF_000735435.1). GTDB lineage: Bacteria > Pseudomonadota > Gammaproteobacteria > Enterobacterales > Enterobacteriaceae > Klebsiella > Klebsiella planticola. The sequence continues at coordinate 91,644 of NZ_JMPP01000047.1, forward strand.
TTTTCCGGCGCGTTCACTACCGCCGTATCGGTAGACGGTGTCGCATAGCACCCCAGCCCGAGGCCAAACAGCACGTTGCTGAGAAAGACGGTGACGATATAGAGCGACTTATCGAGAAAGGTGCAGGAGATAAGTACAATCGCCACCGCGGTTAACAGCGGCCCGGTCATCATAGGCAGCCTGGCGCCGTAGCGCTGCAGCAGCTTTTCCCCCACGCGGATCATCGCCAGAACGGTCACCAGATAGCCCAGGGTCATGCCGCCGGTCTCCAGCGGGGTCATATTGTGCCCTTTTTGCAGCCAGATACTGGTGATCATCATCGTGCCAATCGCGCCGTTAAGCAGAAAGTTTGACAGCACGGCGGCGCTGTAGGCCCGGTTGCGAAACAGCGCAAAATCAATCAGCGCGGCATCCCCTTTACGTAGGCCGCTGCGGATGAAAAACCCTGCCGCCAGCAGCGAACCGGCAAACATCGTTAGCGACAGGCCGCTGCTCCAGCCCCAGCCGTGCCCTTTGCTGATAAACAGATTCAACAGTACCAGCGAGGCGATCAGGCTCAACAGACCGCTGATATCCAGTTTTTGCTGCTGCGCGCCGGCGCTACGGCTTTCCGGCGTGCCGCGCAGCAGCATCAGCGCCACCAGCGCGACGGCAATGGAAAAGACGAAGATCCAGCGCCAGCCGAGACCGGTAGCGATGGCGCCGCCGACGAATGAACACAGCCCGCTACCGCCCCATGAACCGATAACCCAGAAGCTTACTGCGCGCTGACGGGCCTTGCCTTCATACCAGGTTTTGATCAATGCCAGGGTCGCGGGCATGATGCAGGCCGCCGACAGCCCCTGTAAAACCCGCCCGGCGAGAAACAGCCATGGTCCCTGGGCCACGATCAGCAGCGCACTACCGGCAATACTCAATCCTAAGCCGATATGGGTCATGCGCATCCGGCCAAATTTATCCGCCAGCCCGCCGCTGGCGACAACAAAGCAACCGCTGAAAAGTGCGCTGAGGCTGACGGCGAGCGTCAGCGTCTCAAGGGAAATATCCAGACTGCTTTTCATGGCCGGCACGACGTTGATGACCGACTGGGCAAACAGCCAGAAGGTCAGCACGCTCAGCACGATGCCCGCCAGCAGACGATCGGTGCCGACAAACGGGGTGTCGGTCAGAGATACGGAGCTCATAATAGGGTCCTCCCGGTCGCGGGTCGTTAGCGCAGATAATGTTCCGTCAGGCCGCACCACAGCGCCGCGCCCTTGAGCAGGATCTCGTCGTTAAAATCATATCCGGGATTATGCACCATGCAGCGATCGGCTTCGTCTCCGGCGCCGATAGTGAAATAACACCCGTTCGGATTATGTTCGAGCATAAAGGCAAAATCTTCGCTGCCCATAAACGGTTTCACCTCCCCGACCTGCGCTGCGCCAAACAGCGATGTCGCCACCTCGCGCACCATCTGATTCGCGGCAGGATCGTTTTTCAGCACCGGGCTGCCGTTGACATGGGTTAAGGTGGCCGTGGCGTTAAAGCTTTCCGCCTGGGCAACGGCAATATCGTGGATGCGCTGCAGGACCGTTTCACGTACCTGCTCGTTCAGAGTACGGACCGTCAGCTTCATCAGTACCTTATCGTTGATAATGTTTGGCGCATGTCCCGCCTGAATACTGCCGACGGTCACCACCGCCGGTTCAAATGGCGTGATATTACGCGAAACGATGGATTGCAGCGCCAGCGTGATGTGACAGGCAACCAGCGTGGCGTCAACGGTATGCTCCGGTACCGCCCCGTGCCCGCCCACCCCCTTGACCTCAATATGCAGGGTATCGGAGGAGGCCATCATCGCGCCGTCGCGCAGACCAATTTTACCCACCGCCTGCCCCGGCATATTGTGCAGACCAAAGATCCGGTCGCAGGGGAATTTGTCGAACAGGCCGTCTTCTACCATGACCCGCCCACCGTACAGCAGCTCTTCGGCGGGCTGAAAAATCAGCTGTAGCGTGCCATTAAACTGCCGGGTGCGCGCCAGATACTCGGCGGCGTAGAGAAGCGTGGTGGTGTGCCCGTCATGGCCGCAGCCGTGAAAACGGCCATCGACCTGACTGGCCCAGGCTTTACCGCTCGCCTCCTGCATCGGCAGCGCGTCCATGTCGGCGCGCAGACCAAGGCGACGCTGTCCGCTGCCGACGGTTAATGTCCCGACCACGCCGGTTCCCGCCAGACCACGATGCACCTCATAGCCCCATTCGGCCAGCAGGCGTGCGACTTCATCGCTGGTTTGATGTTCTTCGAAGCCGAGCTCCGGCTGTTGATGGAAACGGCGACGCAGGGCGATAAACTGCGCTTCATTAACCTGTAATGCCTCAATAAGTGGATGTGTCATTTTTGTTATTCCTTCATTGGGTTTGCGCGACACTTTCGAGTTTATGCGGTTAAAAAGCCCACGATGCGCTGTTTTTTGTTTTATATTGACGGATTATTCATGAGTGCTTTTCATACAAATCGGTTATGACAAAAAATAACCTGTTATTTTTTGTCTTTGCGGGGGCGTTACGGTGGAACACCATTCAGGCGATTTTAGCGTCGTGGTTCGCGATGTTCGTCAGTACAGTCAACAGGATAGCGATGCCTTAACGTTGCTGTGGGTGCTGGAAGGCCGCGTCGGGCTGCATGACGGCGAACTCCGCCAGCAGTTGGATACTGACGACCTGGCGATAGTGAACCGTCATCAGCGCTGGAGCCTGACCGCATCCGCCGCCAATGCGGTGATGCTGCTGACCCTGCCTTACGGCTGGCTGACGCGTCTTGACGGTGATTTTTTCGCCGTCGACTACCAGGTCGCGGACGCAACCCGCGATGCCGATGATAACCTGCGCCATCTGATGCGCCAGCTGTTGGTCATTGAACTGGTAAATCACCAGTCCCGCTACCGCCTGGAAGCCAATCGCTGGCTCAGTGAAATTGCCCTGCTGCTGGCCACTCGCTATACCCGGCCCGTCATCGCCAGGACACAGCGCGGGGCGGAGAAGTGGAGCCGCCGCATTGCCCGGGTGGTGGCGCGGATCGAGGCCAACTATCAGCAGCGGCTTTCGCTACACGATGTCGCCGCAGCGGAATTTGTCTCCGAAGCCTGGCTATCAAGGCTGTTTCGCAAGGAGGTCGGCGTAAGCTTTGTGCAGTACATTACCGCACTGCGTCTCAACAAGGCGGCCGAACAGCTCCTCACCACCCGCAAGTCGGTGCAGCAGATTGCCCAGGAGCAAGGGTTCGCCAGCACCCGCATCATGAGCGACCTGTTTAAACGACTGCATGAACTGACGCCGCGTCAGTTTCGCCAGCAGCATCCGCAGAGCCACCCGGAATCCACCCGCTCACGCATCGGTCAGGCCGATATCTGGCAGCCGGTCGCCGTGGAGCGCCTCTATGCCCGGCTGAGTGAGCCGGAGAAAAACGGCTGGGATAATCCTCCGCCGCGGCTGAATCCGCAGCAGACCCGCCAGATTGATCTGCGTCAGCTGCCGGGCCGGGCCGCGCCATTACGCCATACCCGAATCGTGGTCACCGTACGCGAGCTGGATGATTTATTACGTGAAGATGTCCGCCGCGAGCTGGAGCGGCTGCACGATACCCTGCCAGTCTATGCGATTGATATTAATGACCCGTTTCTCAGCAGCAGACTGTTCGCCACCGGTTGGGATGACCCGCAGATGGCAGGCTATGCCTGCTGGTACCAGCTGCAGCAAATTTTCAGCTGGCTGGCCAATATGGGCTGGGGGTTGATTTTGCATACCGGGCTGACCACCCGCTGCGATCTGCTACAGCGTTTTTTACGCCTCGCGGCGAATCATTTCCCCCCGGCGACGCTCGCCAGCTGGCGATTTGTCTGGCACTGGTCACCCCAGGCCAGCGAAGAGGCGCGCCAGCACGCCTGGCAGCAGCAGCGCGATACGCTGCGGGCGATACTGCCGCAGCCGCAGCTGGGGATCTGGCATCGCTTCCCGGAGAGCGCCATTGGCGAAGACGCACTGCTCCGTTCGCCGCTGTTGAGCGAAGCCAGCTTTCTCGCCTGTCAGGCTGATGCAAACGAACTGCTGGATCTGGCCCAGCTCGATAGCAGCAGACTGGCCGCCAGCGAAAACTACCCGGTACATAAACTGCGCCAGATCCACAGCGCCCTGCGCCAGCGCCAGCTGTCGCTTCCCGTCTGGCTACTCTCCTGGAATACATTGACCGGCAACACCCGCGACACCAACGGCCGTTTCTTTCGCGGCGCGCTGTTGATGGATAATCTGCTGGGGCTGGCGGATCAAGTATGGCTGGCCGGGTTCTGGCTCAACTCAGGCCTGCAGGGCGAAGCGCGGGCGAACGGTAAGCTGGATACCTCGAGCCTGGCGCTGCACTATCTGCACGGCCTCCCGCGCCCGGTTTACTGGGTGCTGTGGCTCTGGCGACGGCTGCGTGGTGAGGTGCTGGTGAATGACAAAAACCTGCTGCTGTTACGCCACGGGGAACACTATCAGCTGCTGTTACGTAATACGGTGGTGTTCAACCCCTGGCTCTCCAGCGAAGAGGCTTTTATCCAACGCTTCAGTCAGCCCTATAGCGTGCAGCTATCGGGGCTGGAGGGCCGCTGGCGGGTTAAACAACATCTTTTCGATCGCCATCACGGGGCGTTATTCCCGCTTTTTGACGCCTTTCGTAGCCAGAGCGGGCCGGACGAAGAGGATTATCACTGGATAATGCACAAAGCCCGCCCGGCGCTGAGCGTCTCAGAGGAGCGGCCGGAAAACGGCTGGCATGTCGTAGACTCGCTGGAGAGCAACGCCCTGGTTCTCTACGAATTTACCCCGATAAGTGACTAACCTCGCCACCATCAGATGACGGCTTGCCCTGTTTGACCCAGGCATCGATTTTCACCCGGCTCGCCTCGCTAGCCGGGTTAAACACCATCATGTTGAGGTCCGGGCGACCGTCAACGGTAAAGGTGGAAAACTCCAGCTCAATCATACCAAGCTGCGGATGATGCATGCGCTTAAAGCCTTCGCCCTGCCCGGCCACATCATTGCTACGCCAGAAGGCGTCAAATTCCGGGCTCTGACGACTGAGCTCGGCAATGAGTCGTTCGTTTTCCGTCGATGCTCCTGCCCGGGCAACATCAGCACGAAAGGCGCTGACGATAAGGCGGGCTACGGATGACCAGTCTTCCAGCGCGCTGCGCGCAGTGTGATTGGTAAACAGACGCCGGAGAATATTGCGTTCGGCGGGCGGTAGCCGACCGTAGTCGGTCAGGACGCGGGCGGCGGCATCATTCCACGCAATCACGTCCCAGGCGACGGTTTTAACGATTGCCGGAACGGGGAGCGCATCCAGCACCCGCTGTAAACGCGGGGTAATGTCGTCGGAGACAATCAGCCGGGTTTCCGGCGGATGACCAAATGCCAGAATAAACAGGTGTTCACGCTCCGGCGTAGTCAGTCTCAGGCCACCGGCAATACGGCCCAGCACTTCGCGGGATGGCGCTCCGCCGCGCCCCTGCTCCAGCCAGGTGTACCAGGTGGGGCTGATATTGGCCAACTGAGCAACCTCTTCGCGCCGGAGCCCAGGCGTGCGCCGACGGCCTGGCGTAAAGCCAAATGTTGCCGGATCGAGCCGTAAACGCCGCGCCCGCAGAAATTCACCCAATGCATACGTTGAAGAGTCGCTCATGCTCAGCCTGTTAGTCTTTATACCCTGATAATGTCTCTACTTTTATCGTATCGCGTTAAGACTACCATAGCCTGGATACTCATTCTGGAGGCAGGTTATGCGAATTTTTCTCACCGGCGCGACCGGATTTATCGGCTCGCGTATTCTCAACGAACTGCTGGCCGCCGGACACCAGGTCACCGGCCTGGCGCGTTCAGAGGCCAGCGCCCTCGCGCTGCAGACGGCAGGCGCAGACGTGCAGTACGGAACACTGGAAGAGCCGCGCTCGCTGCTGGAAGCGGTCACCCGCTGCGATGCGGTGATCCACACCGCTTTCGATCATGATTTCAGCCGCTTTGTGGAAAACTGCGAAAAAGACCAGCGCATTATTCTCGCCATCGGCGCGGCGTTGCAGGGGAGCCGGCGGCCGCTCATCATCACTTCCGGTACCGCCATGGGTGACATCGGTAACGGACTACCCGCCAGTGAAATGCACTTCAATCCCGCGCACCCGAACCCTCGCGCCGCCTCAGAGCGTGCGGGAAACCGGCTGCTGGATGCCGGGGTGGATGTCCGGGTGGTGCGACTGCCGCAGGTGCATGACACCACCCGCCAGGGCTTATTGACCTATTACATCGCGCATGCGGCAGAAAAAGGGGTCGTGGCCGTAGTCGGCGACGGGAATAACTGCTGGTCGGCCGCACACATCAGCGATGTTACCGCGCTGTACCTGCGGGTGCTGGAGCAAGGTCTGGCCGGCAGGCGCTATCATGCCGTTGCTGAAGAGGCCATCCCCTCTCTGCGCATCGCCGAGGTGGTGGCGGAGAAATTGCACCTGCCGCTGCAGTCCCTGAGCGCCGATCGCGCGGCGGCCCACTTTGGCTGGTTTGCCGCCTTTGCCGGAATGGATTTACGCGCCACGTCCGTCTGGACCCGCCAGCAGCTGAACTGGCAGCCCACCGGTCCGGGCCTGCTGGACGATCTGCGTCACCTGAATCACGACAAGTGACAACGTCACTAAAACGATGACCATATGCTCAGCGCGCCTGGCCCGGCCGCCCTTTTATCTCGCGCCCGGATATATTTGTCAGACAAAATTGATGGGCCACGCATTTTCTCCGCCGGGAGCGGAATAAGGTAGTTGCGGTACTCCATCGAGGATAAAACCGTGAAAAAATTACTGATATGTTGCCTGTCTGGCGAGACAGCGAACATCTTAGCGAAGAAAATGCAAAAAATAGCGGATGCGCAGGGTCTGAATCTGTTAATTAGCGCCGTAGGCCTGGAGAATGTATTTAGCGTTGCCCCGGCCTATGACGCCGTTTTAGTGGCGCCGCATGTTCAATATAAACGGGATGAAATCGCTAACGTGCTGCAAGACAAGCAGGAGATTGCGGTTATTGAAAGCCTGCCCTACGCCGCATTCAACGGCGACAGCGTGCTTAAATTTGCGCTGGTCAATCTGTCCCAATCGCTCACCTGACTGAGCATGAAACTATGCGGGCAGGTCGCAGACGCCGGCCCGCATTATCCCGCCTCGCCGGCATTGCATGACAACCGGCGCGCCCGCCCCGAGTTAATTATTTGTAACTGGTAAGATGTGCCAATGTGAATTATAGTCTGCGCATCATCGTTCAATGGACTGAAAACGCACATGATTCCGGTTAATATTCATACTCTTAGTCGCTATGCGGCCCATGTCAGCTTGACCCACACGATGAAAAACCATCGGTCGCCCGCCCTCTCCGTAATGATGATCTTCTCCGATTTATGTATCCGTTCAACCCTGGACTCCTACAGTGAACAGGGCTGGGAAATTAGCGAGAAGCGCAGCGGGCTGGTTCTGCGCAGCTTTGTCGCCACCCATCGCGGTGGGACGGCGATCGAAATCACGCCGAAGGATTATATCGGTCGATATAACCGCTTGCTTCCGCTGTAAGCGCCGGTGAATTAACAGCTAACTGGAGAAAGTGGCAATAAAAAGATACCATGTTTCATTATCCGCCATACACCGCATGAATATGCTGAGAAGCGCCTAAAAGAGCACCATACCCTCAGGTTTTTGATGAATATCAATCCATAGTCCCTTTGCAGCATCACGATCGGCGCGACCCGTGCTCTCGTACGCTTTGTCCGTTTATTCAGGGAGATGGAGGATAAAAACGCCTGGTGGTTTTACGAGGTATACTCGAAGTAGCGGTGTGGTATGCATTCGAACCTGCGGAACAGCACAACGGCGCAGCCGTCGTGATATTGTCCCTGTGAGCGTTGAAGGTGATGGAATATGTCATTCAATATTAATAAGATAGAGCACCGCTCTATCATCATAAAAACATTATGCGCCTGAAAATATCTTCTCTCCTGGCGGTAGCGTCGCTGCTGTGCGGGCAGGCTCTTGCCGCGCCCACGTTGCCCGCGAATGCCGATATTCGCGATAGCGGCTTTGTTTACTGCGTCAGCGGGCAGGTTAATACCTTTAACCCGCAAAAAGTCAGCAGCGGTCTGATTGTCGACACCTTAGCCGCCCAGCTGTACGATCGCCTGCTGGATGTCGATCCTTATACCTACCGTCTGGTCCCTGAGCTGGCCGAAAGCTGGGAAGTATTGGATAACGGCGCGACGTACCGCTTCCATCTGCGTAGCCACGTCCCTTTCCAGTCGACATCGTGGTTTAAACCCACCCGCGCCTTTAACGCCGACGATGTGATTTTCACCTTCAGTCGTATTTTTAACCGCGACGATCCGTGGCACAGCGTTAACGGCAGCAGCTTCCCTTATTTCGACAGCTTACAGTTTGCCGACAGCGTTGAAAGCGTGCGCAAGCTGGACAACCAAACCGTCGAATTTCGCCTGAAGCGCCCGGATGCCTCATTCCTCTGGCACCTGGCGACCCACTATGCGTCGGTCATGTCTGCAGAATACGGCGCGCAGTTGATCAAAGCCGATCGTCCGGAACAGCTTGACCGTCAACCGGTTGGTACCGGTCCGTTCCAGCTTGAAGAGTACCGCGCCGGGCAGTACGTGCGCCTGCAGCGCCATCCGGACTACTGGCGTGGCAAACCGCTGATGCCGCAGGTGGTCGTCGACCTCGGTTCCGGCGGCACCGGCCGCTTGTCGAAACTGCTCACCGGGGAGTGCGACGTTCTGGCCTGGCCTGCCGCCAGCCAGTTGACCATTTTACGCGACGATCCCCGTCTGCGTCTGACCCTACGCCCGGGAATGAATATCGCCTGGCTGGCGTTCAATACCGCCCGACCGCCGCTGGATAAACCGGAAGTTCGCCATGCGCTGGCGCTGGCTATCAACAACCAACGCCTGATGCAGTCTATTTATTACGGTACGGCGGAAACCGCCGCGTCAATGTTGCCGCGCGCCTCGTGGGCCTACGATAACGACGCTAAAATTACCGAATACAACCCGAAAGAAGCTCGCGAGCGGCTCAAAGCGCTGGGGCTGGAAAAGCTGACGCTCAAGCTCTGGGTGCCCACCAGCTCGCAGGCCTGGAACCCCAGCCCGCTGAAAACCGCCGAGCTGATTCAGGCGGACATGGCGCAAATTGGCGTGAAGGTCATTATTGTGCCGGTCGAAGGCCGTTTCCAGGAGGCCAGACTGATGGACATGAACCACGATCTGACGCTCTCCGGCTGGGCCACGGACAGCAACGACCCGGATAGTTTTTTCCGACCGCTGCTGAGCTGTGCGGCCATTGCCTCACAGACCAACTTCGCCCACTGGTGCAATCGCGAATTTGACGAGGTGTTGCAAAAGGCCCTGCGCTCGCAGCAGCTGGCGTCGCGCATTGAAGCCTATAAAGAGGCACAGCATATCCTGGCCCGCGACCTGCCGGTGCTGCCGCTGGCTTCATCGCTGCGTCTGCAGGCCTACCGCTATGATATGAAAGGTCTGATACTGAGTCCGTTTGGCAACGCCTCCTTTGCGGGCGTCTCGCGGGAGAAAAAAGAGGAGGTGAAAAAACCATGATTATTTTTACCCTGCGCCGCCTGCTGCTGCTGGTCACCCTCTTTTTCCTGACCTTCGTCGGCTTCAGCCTGAGCTACTTTACGCCCCACGCCCCGCTGCAGGGCGCCTCGCTGTGGAACGCCTGGCAGTTCTGGTTCAGCGGACTGTTGCACTGGGACTTCGGTGTCTCCAGCATTAACGGCCAGCTGATTTCTGAACAGCTGAAAGAGGTTTTTCCGGCCACCATGGAGCTGTGTATCCTCGCATTTGGCTTCGCGCTGCTGGTGGGTATCCCCGTCGGTATGCTGGCGGGGATAATGCGCAACAAGTGGCCCGATACGCTGATCAGCGCCCTCGCGCTGCTCGGCTTCTCGATTCCCGTGTTCTGGCTGGCGCTGCTGCTGACGCTCTTTTTCTCTCTGACCCTCGGCTGGTTCCCGGTCTCCGGGCGCTTCGACCTGCTGTACGAGGTGAAAACGGTGACCGGTTTTGCGCTGATTGACGCCTGGCTGTCTGACTCGCCGTGGCGCCATGAGATGATCGTCAGCGCCGTACGCCATATGGTGCTGCCGGTGCTGACGCTGGCGGTCGCCCCCACCACCGAAGTGATCCGTCTGATGCGCATCAGCACCAGCGAAGTGTATGACACCAACTACGTGAAGGCGGCGGCCACCCGCGGCGTGTCGCGGCGGACGATTTTACACCGCCACGTTCTGCACAACGCTCTGCCGCCGGTGATCCCACGTCTTGGGCTTCAGTTTTCCACCATGCTGACCCTGGCGATGATCACTGAAATGGTCTTCAGTTGGCCGGGGCTCGGTCGCTGGTTGATAAATGCGATTCGCCAGCAGGATTACGCCGCCATTTCGGCCGGCGTCATGGTCATTGGCGCCCTGGTGATTACCGTCAACGTGATATCAGATATTCTGGGTGCGATGGCTAACCCGCTGAAACATAAGGAATGGTATGCCCTACGATAGCGTGTATCTGGAAAAGCGTCCGCCTGGGGCGCTGCGTACCGTCTGGCGAAAATTCTACGGCGACACGACTGCGATGATCGGCCTGTACGGCTGCGCCGGTCTGGTGCTGCTGTGCGTCTTCGGCGGCTGGTTTGCCCCTTATGGTATCGATCAGCAGTTTCTTGGCTACCAGCTGTTGCCGCCGTCATGGTCGCGCTATGGCGAAGTCTCGTTCTTCCTCGGGACCGACGATCTCGGTCGCGATGTGTTGAGCCGTCTGCTGAGCGGTGCGGCGCCGACCGTCGGCGGCGCTTTTGTCGTCACCTTCGCGGCGACGCTGTTCGGCCTGGTGCTCGGCGTCGTTGCCGGCTCAACCCATGGCCTGCTGTCGGCGATGTTGAACCATATCCTCGATACCCTGCTGTCGATTCCGTCGCTGCTGCTGGCCATTATTGTCGTGGCTTTCGCCGGGCCGCATCTGAGCCACGCGATGTTCGCCGTCTGGCTGGCGCTGCTGCCGCGCATCGTACGCTCGGTCTACAGCATGGTGCATGATGAGCTGGAAAAAGAGTACGTCATTGCCGCCCGTCTCGACGGCGCATCGACCTTAAATATTCTCTGGTTTGCGGTGCTGCCGAATATCGCCTCCGGGCTGGTCACGGAGATCACCCGCGCATTATCGATGGCGATTCTCGATATCGCTGCCCTGGGCTTTCTCGACCTCGGCGCCCAGCTTCCTTCCCCGGAATGGGGCGCGATGCTGGGCGACGCGCTGGAGCTGATTTACGTCGCGCCATGGACGGTGATGCTGCCCGGCGCGGCGATTATGATTAGCGTCCTGTTGGTCAACCTGCTGGGCGACGGGATCCGCCGCGCCATTATCGCCGGGGTGGAATAATGCCGTTACTTGATATTCGCAACCTGACCATTGAGTTCAAAACCAACGAGGGCTGGGTCAAAGCCGTCGACCGCGTCAGCCTGACCCTTGCGGAAGGTGAGATTCGCGGCCTGGTGGGCGAATCCGGATCCGGTAAAAGCTTGATTGCCAAAGCGATCTGCGGCGTCACCAAAGACAACTGGCGGGTGACCGCCGACCGCATGCGTTTCGATGATATCGATCTCTTACGCCTTTCCAGCCGCGAACGCCGCAAGCTGATTGGCCACAACGTGTCGATGATTTTTCAGGAGCCGCAGTCCTGTCTCGATCCGTCGGAGCGTATCGGCCTGCAGTTAATGCAGAATATCCCCGGCTGGACCTTTAAAGGCCGCTGGTGGCAGCGCATCGGCTGGCGAAAACGCCGGGCCATCGAACTGCTGCACCGCGTCGGGATTAAAGATCACAAAGACGCCATGCGCAGTTTCCCCTACGAATTAACCGACGGGGAGTGTCAGAAGGTGATGATTGCCATCGCCCTCGCCAACCAGCCGCGTCTGCTGATCGCCGATGAGCCGACCAACGCCATGGAGCCGACGACCCAGGCGCAAATTATCCGCCTGCTTACGCGTCTGAACCAGAACAATAACACCACCATTTTGCTGATCAGCCACGATATGCAGATGCTCAGCAAGTGGGCGGATAAAATCAATGTGATGTACTGCGGACAAACGGTAGAAACGGCGCCCAGCGAAGAGCTGGTGACAACGCCTCATCATCCGTATACCCAGGCATTGATCCGCGCGATCCCGGATTTTGGCAGCGCGCTCCCGCATAAAAGCCGCCTGAATACGCTGCCGGGAGCCATCCCCCTGCTCGAGCAGCTGCCGATCGGCTGTCGTCTCGGGCCGCGCTGCCCCTACGCGCAGCGTGAATGCATTGAAACGCCGCGCCTGACCGGAGCCAGAACGCATCTGTACGCCTGTCATTTCCCGCTAAACATGGAGAAAGAGTGAAATGGTCGAAACATTGCTCGAAGTCCGTAATCTGAGTAAGACCTTTCGCTACCGTACCGGCTGGTTTCGTCGTCAGATGGTGGAAGCGGTGAAACCGCTCAGTTTTACGCTGCGCGAGCGCCAGACGCTGGCGATTATCGGCGAGAACGGCTCAGGAAAATCGACGCTGGCGAAAATGCTGGCGGGCATGATCGAGCCAACATCCGGCGAGCTGTTGATTGACGATCATCCGCTGACGTTTGGCGACTACTCTTTCCGCAGTCAGCGTATCCGCATGATCTTTCAGGACCCTTCGACCTCGCTGAACCCGCGGCAGCGTATTTCGCAAATCCTCGACTTCCCGCTGCGCCTGAATACCGACCTCGAACCGGAGGCGCGAGAGAAGCAGATTATTGAGACGCTGCGAATGGTCGGCCTGCTGCCGGACCACGTGAGCTACTATCCGCATATGCTGGCTCCCGGCCAGAAGCAGCGTCTGGGCCTCGCGCGCGCGCTGATTCTGCGTCCGAAAGTGATCGTCTGTGATGAAGCCCTGGCGTCGCTGGACATGTCGATGCGTTCGCAGCTGATCAACCTGATGCTGGAGCTACAGGAGAAACAGGGGATTTCGTATATCTACGTGACCCAGCATCTGGGGATGATGAAGCATATCAGCGATCAGGTCCTGGTGATGCATCAGGGCGAGGTCGTCGAGCGCGGCAGCACCGCCGATGTGCTGGCGTCACCGCTGCACGACCTCACCCGACGCCTGATTGCCGGCCACTTTGGCGAGGCGCTGACCGCCGATGCCTGGCGCAAAGACGGTAAATAATCGTCGGCGCCGGCAGCGGCTCAGTCGGCTCTAGTCCGGGAACACGCTCTGCGTCGGCAGCACGCGACGATCAAAACGACGCAGCGCGTAGTAAAGAACCCCGGTCCCGAACCAGCCGATAATCCAGGAGACATCGTTGCCGGCAAACAGCCACGTCAGCGAGCCGTGATACAGCGGGTTCTCAATAAACGGCAGCTGGATAAGCACGCCGACGATATAGACCGCGATCGCGTAGAGATTCCAGTATCCGTAACGCTGTTGCGGATCGGACAGTGCGGGAATATCCACGGCGCCCGCGGAGATCAGATAGTAGTCGGTCAGACCGATCGCGCTCCACGGGACAAAAAACGCCAGCAGGAAGAGCAGGAAATGGGTGAAGTTCTTTAAGAACGCGGGCTCGCTCAACAACGCAATCACGCATGAGATGGCCACCATCAGCACCACGAAGAGAATGCGCGCCCTCTTCGACAGCGCAGCCTGACGACGAAATCCGGAAACGATGGTGCTCAGCGACATAAAGCTGCCGTAGGCATTCAGGGTGGTGAAGGTGATTTTGCCAAAGCAGATCGCAAAGTAGATCACCATCGCCATCAGCTGGCTTTTGCCTAACCCGACGATAAAGCTCACTTCATGACCGGAAAACGCGCTGCCGGCGATGGCCGCTGTCAGAACGCCTAGCGTCATCGATGCCTGCGTGCCCAGCACCGTCCCGCTAAAGACGCACAAAAACGTTTTCGCGCCCGAGACATTACGCGGCAGATAGCGAGAGTAATCCGAAACGTAGGGGCAGAATGCAATCTGCCACGACGACGATAACGACACGGCCAGTAAAAACATCGGCAGTGAGAAATGGTTATTCTGCGCGATCGCCGGCAGATTGGCAGACAGCAGCAGCGTCACAAACAGATAGACAAACGCCAGCACCCCGACCACGCTCGCCACTTTGCCCAGTTGATGAATGACGCGATAGCCCAGCACGGCAATCACAATAATGATCGTGCTGAACAGCAGCATACCGGCCACGTCAGAGATCGACAGCAACCTTGCCATCGCCTGACCGGCCAGCACGGTACCGCTGGCCGAAAAGCCGACATACATCACGCACACCAGTACCAGCGGCACCACGGCGCCAAACACGCCAAACTGCGCCCGGCTGATGATCATCTGCGGCAACCCCAGGCGCGGCCCCTGCAGCGCATGCAGCGACATCACCGCCGCGCCGAGCACCTGCCCCACCAACAGCCCAATCAGCGACCAGACAACATCGCCTCCCAGCACCACCGCCAGCGCACCGGTGACGATGGCGGTAATCTGCAGATTACCGCCAAACCACAGCGTAAACTGGCTAAAGGGATGTCCATGGCGTTCATGATCGGGAATATAATCGATCGACCGCGATTCCGTTATCCCCTGCTCGCGATGGGCTGACTGGCGGTCGGCTGGTGAAAAAGAAGACATCGTTCCCCCGCTATAGCTTATTGTTATTGATGTATTTTATTTTTATATTCTGCTGTTATTGACCGTTCAGCCGCTATGCCAGCCAGTCTGCCCGGTGGCGCTTGATGGTCGCGACCGCTTTGCCTATTTCTGGCGCCAGCCAGCGATCGTCTTCCCATGTCGCCACGCTCTGTCGCAGCAGCGCCAGCGCGTGACGCGTGCCGGCTGCCAGCATGTCCTGAGCATGAAACTCCAGCCCTTGAGCGGCCAGCAAATACTCGATCGCCATAATTTGATACAGGTTGGCCAGCAGACGCTGTAGCTTGAGCGAAGCGCCGGTTCCCAGGCTCAGGTGATCTTCCTGCAGCGCCGAGGTCACAAAATTATCGAGCACCGCCGGCTGCGCCAGCTGCTTGTTCTCCGCACAAAGCGAGGCCGCTACGTACTGGGCGATCATCATGCCGGAGTTCACCCCGGGTTTGGCCACCAGGAATGCCGGCAGGCCGCTGATTAGCGGGTTAACCAGACGATCCAGACGCCGTTCGGCGATAGCGCCCAGTTCAGCCATCGCAATCGCCAGCACATCACAGGCCATGGCGACTGATTCCCCATGCGGATGCGCCTGCGACACCACTCGCCAGTTCTCGAGGGTGCCGAGAATCAAGGGATTATCCGTGCAGGCGTTCAGCTCGGTGTTAATTTGCCGCTCGGCATGAGCGAACTGATCGCGGCAGGCGCCGTGCACCTGCGGCATAGAACGCAGACTGAGCGCATCCTGGGTGCGTATCCCCTGGCTGGCGCTCAACAGCGGGCTGTCGGCCAGCAGTTGACGTAATCGGGCTCCGCTCTGCTGCATTCCAGGACTGGCCTTCAATGCCAGGATCTCGGCGTCAAACGCCACGATTTGTCCACGCAGAGCTTCAAAACTCATTGCGCCGGTGACATCGGCCCAGTCCAGCAGTTGGCTGGCATCGTCGAGAGCCAGACAGGCCATCCCGGTCATACACGGCGTCCCGTTGACCAGGCTTAATCCCTCTTTCGCCCCTGGCGAAATGGGGGCAAGCCCCGCCTGTGCCAACGCGTCGGCAGCCGGTACCACCCGCCCCTGCCAGCTCACCTCGCCGATCCCCATCAGCGCCAGACCGATATGCGCCATATGCGTCAGATAGCCCACCGAACCTTGCGAGGGCACCTGCGGCGTGATTTGCTGATTCAGAAAGGCGAGCAGCTGGTGCACGATGGCGCAGGAAATCCCGGATTTGCCATGGCTGTAGTTGGCGACGGCGGCGCACATAATGGCCCGCGTCTGCGCGTCGTCCAGCAGAGGACCGACGCCGCAGGCGTGGCTCAGCAGCGTATTGCGCGATAGCTGGCTCAGCTGCTCTTCGGGCAGAGTGATATTGCACAAGGCCCCGAGGCCGGTATTAATCCCGTAGGCTATCTGCCCCGCGTCGATAATATGCTGAACAATCGCCCGCCCCTGTGCGATGCGCTCCCAGGCGCCGGCGCTGAGCGCCAGTTGCGCCTGGCCTCTGGCGACCTGCACGACATCCTGCCAGCATAACGGGGCGTCGCCCCACAGCACCTGTTGATTCATACGGATTGTCCTGGTTGATGATGGCTGGAAATAAACTGTTGAAAACGCGGCGACCCATGCGCGCCGAAAAGCGCCTCCGGCGGACCGTCGCAGTCAATGGTGCCTTGATGCATAAACACCACGCGGTTGGAGACATGACGGGCAAACCCCAGCTCATGCGTGACCACCAGCATCGTGCGCCCCTCTTCCGCCAGGCTACGCATCACTTTCAATACTTCCCCCACCAGTTCCGGATCTAACGCCGAAGTCGGCTCATCAAAGAGCATGACCTCCGGATCCATCGCCAGCGCCCGGGCTATCGCTACGCGCTGTTGCTGACCGCCAGAAAGCTGGGCCGGGTAAAAATCCTTGCGGTTCAGCATGCCGACGCGGTCAAGCAGCTGTTCCGCCTGTTCAATACACTCCTGCTTGCTGCGCTTCAGGACATAATGCGGCCCTTCAATCACGTTTTGCAGCACCGTCATATGCGACCACAGGTTAAAGCTTTGAAACACCATCCCCAGCCGCGAACGCAGACGTTCTATCTGCTTAGGATTGGCCGCTAACCGGTGGCCGCGCGCATGGTGCTTCATCTCAATGGTTTCACCCCCCACGCTGACCACGCCCGCATCGGGTGTTTCCAGCAGGTTGATGCAGCGCAAAAGCGTACTCTTACCTGAACCGCTGGCGCCCAGAATCGAGATCACATCGCCTTTTTGCGCCTGGATAGAAATCCCCTTCAGCACATCAAGTGAACCAAAGGATTTATGGATATCGCTGACGGACAGCGTCACGGGACGGGGATCGTGCATACTATTCTCCTTTGGTGGCCGGTTTGAGTGCTACGGTGGCAGGGGTTTGCCGGGTATGCGGCGTCAGACGACGCTCAAGCAACGCATAAAGCTGCACGATGATAAAGTTGAGCAGCAAATAGATAACCGCGGCGCAGAGAAAAACCTCCATCGTCCGGTAGGTTCTCTGGATAATTTGCTGCGCCACGCCGGTCACATCCCACACCGTCACCAGACTGGCCAGCGCGGTGGATTTCACCAGCAGAATCGCCTCGGTCGAATAGGCCGGCAGCGCATAGCGCAGCATCACCGGGGCGATAATGCGTCGCAGCAGCAGAAAGCGGGACATCCCGCAGGCCTGTCCGGCTTCAATCTGACCAGAGGGCACCGCCAGCAGCGCGCCGCGCAGGATTTCAGCGGTGTAGGCGGCGGTGCACAGCGCCAGCGCCAGCACCGCGCAGATAAACGGCTCGCGCAGCAGCGGCCACAGAAAACTGTGGCGAATCACGCCAAACTGTCCCAGTCCGTAATAGATAAGAAACAGCTGGATCAGCAGCGGCGAACCGCGAAACAGCAGAATATAGCCTTTAGCAAAACTGCTGAGCAGCGGCCAGCGGCTCATGCGCAGCGCCAGAACCCCCACCGCCAGTACACCGCCGCAGAGAAAAGAACAGATAAACAGCCCCAGCGTAACCGGCAGCGCGGCGCAGAGCTTCAGGAACGTATCGCTGAGAAAGGCAACGTCGATAAACATAAACTCTCCTTAAGCCTGAGCCGCGGCGCGACGCAGCCAGGCGCGATTCAGGCGAAGTTCCGCCCGAATAAACGCCCGGTTCGACACCAGGGTGAGTATCAGGTAGCAGCCGCCGCCAATCACATAGAACAGGAAGTATTCGCGGGTGGAGCCGGCGGCAATCTGGCTGGCGCGCATTAACTCCGCAATCCCCGTCACCGAGACCAGCGCCGAATCTTTGAGGCTCATCTGCCAGACATTTGACAGCCCAGGCAGCGAATAGCGGGCAATCTGCGGTAGCATGATGCGCTGAAAAATCCGCCAGCGCGGCATGCCGATTGCCGACGCCGCCTCGACTTCACCGGGCATCAGCGCCAGGCGCGCCGCGCGGTAAACTTCAGCCTGATAAGAGGCGGAAATTAAGCCGATAGCCAGCGAGCCAATCAGAAACGGCGGCACCTCAATAAAGCCATCGGCGCCAAACAGCTGACCAATCGCCGAAACCAGTCCAGAACCGCCAAAATAGAACAGGTAAATGACCAGCAGTTCAGGAATGCCGCGGAAGACAACCGAATAGGCGGAGCCGAACCAACGCACGGGGGCGTGTGGCGACAGCTTTGCTGCGGCAATCATGCCGCCGACCACCGCGCCGACCGCTAACGCGGCGAGAGACAACAGCAGCGTGGTCAGCGTCGCGCTCAGGATGAGCGTGCCCCAACCGTTCTCACCAAAACTCAGCAGACTAAGCATCTTCAACCTCACTTATGGCGTGACATCGCTTTTAAACCATTTTTCGCTCAGCTTTTTCACCGTTCCGTCCGCCAGCGCGGCCTGAATCGCGGTATCCAGCTTCGCTTTTAAATCGGCATCGGCGTGACGAACGCCCATCGCTTCGCCCTCGCCCCAGATGGGGCCACTCAGCTGCGGGCCGCTGAAGTTAAGGTTGCTGTTTTCCGGACGCGCAAGCGTGGTGTTGGCGAAGGTAATATCGTCGAAGACGGCATCAATACGTTCGGCCTGGAGATCCAAAATAGCGTCCGCTGAATTGCTGTATTCCCGAATATCGGCCACATCTTTGAAGTATTTGTCGATGAACGGGGTATACACGGTGCCGGAAGCGATACCGATCGTTTTCCCTTTCAGGGCCGCTTTTAATGGCGCAATCGCCGCCTGAATCTCTTTTTCATCATCGTTAAGCTTGATGGTGTGGTTGGCCCCGCTCGCCGGCGGCAGCAACGTGCCTTTTACCGCGATAAATGACGCCGGTGTTGCGGCGTAGGGGATCGTGAAGGAGACCACCTGTTTTCTTTCCGGCGTAATGACGATGGCATCCATAATCACATCGTATTTTCCGGCGTTGAGTCCGGCGATCATGCCGTCCCAGTTTTGCACGACCAGCTTGCACTCCATGCCCATGCGCTGGCAGAGATTGGCCATCAGTTCTGGTTCGAAGCCGCTGAGCTTGCCGCCCGGCAGCGTCAGGTTCCAGGGTTCATAACCCCCTTCCGTTGCGATGGTGATGGACTTCCACTCTTTGGCATTGGCCGAACTGCCGCAGAGCAAGAGTCCTGAAAACAGGGTTGTCAGACAGACCTGGCGAAAAGTGATGCTCTGCTTCATGATAATTCTCCTGATTTCATTTAAGTCATGCCGCTCTGGCGGTGCCAGCCGGGCGTAAAATTCAGATGACAGAGCATGTATATACAAGCATTGACAAATCAGCACACCCTCCTGATGATGGATTTGTGAGCTGCACTGTAAATAATTTGTGATCGAATTGAAAACCATGTGTAGCCAAAACTTTACACAAAGCGACAAGGCGATGGTGAAACTGCGATGATAACTCCCTTTAACTTCTCTTCCCTGCCGAGGACTCCATGGAAAAACGGCGGCGGCGAAACGCGTGAAATTGTCAGCGTGCCCTCGCCTGACTCCGATGCCCCGTTTCTTTGGCGAGCCAGCGTGGCCACGCTGGAGAACGACGGACCGTTTTCCCGGTTCAGCGGTATTGACCGGGTCATTACCTTAATTGAGGGGCAGCCGCTCTGGCTGCGCGGTGACGGGATTCATCATCATCTGAGACGCTGGGAGCCGTGGGCATTTTCCGGCGAATGGGCGCTGGGCAGCGAAGGCATTGCCGCGCCGGGGCTGGATTTTAACATTATGACGCAACGTACCCGCGCGGCGGCGCAGGTCAGCGTAGTCTCCGGCGAACAGCATCCCGGCAGCGAAGGCATTGCCTGGGTACTTCAGGGATGCTGGCAGCTTGCCGGCGAACGCTATGACGCGCGCTCAGGGCTCTGGTGGCAGAGTCAGTCGCCCGGCGCCCTGATTCCGCTCTCGCCTGATGCCCGGCTTCTGCTGGCCGACATAACCCGTCGTTAGCCGACTAAACGCCGGGCAAGAGGCGTAAAACGAGCCTGATATCCGGTGATATACTGGAGTGTGTCCGGCCGTCATTACGCGTTAAGGCACGAAAATATCGTGACACAAGGGGTCGTCAGTGGGATATAATTCTCGGCTAAATTTGAGTTATTTTGAAATAACAACCTTAACCCCATGATTGTTAAAGTAAAAATAAGCAATAACGATAAGGATTAAAGCTATGGGTTTTCTTTCCGGTAAGCGCATTCTGGTCACTGGCGTTGCCAGCAAACTGTCCATCGCCTACGGTATTGCGCAAGCAATGCACCGTGAAGGGGCTGAACTGGCGTTCACCTATCAGAACGAAAAACTGAAAGGTCGTGTGGAAGAATTTGCAGCGGCACTGGGTTCTGACATCGTACTGCCGTGCGACGTGGCTGAAGATGAGAGCATCGACTCTCTGTTCGCTGAACTGACTAAAGTCTGGCCGAAATTTGACGGCTTTGTTCACTCAATCGGCTTCGCGCCGGCTGATCAGCTGGACGGCGACTACGTCAACGCGGTCACCCGCGAAGGTTTCAAAATCGCTCACGATATCAGCGCCTACAGCTTTGTGGCGATGGCGAAAGCCTGCCGCGGTATGCTGAACCCGGGTTCCGCCCTGCTGACGCTCTCCTACCTGGGCGCAGAGCGTGCGATTCCTAACTACAACGTTATGGGTCTGGCAAAAGCCTCTCTGGAAGCGAACGTGCGCTACATGGCGAACGCGATGGGTCCGGAAGGCGTGCGCGTCAACGCCATCTCTGCGGGTCCAATCCGTACGCTGGCAGCTTCCGGCATTAAAGATTTCCGTAAAATGCTGGCGCATTGCGAAGCGGTTACCCCGATTCGCCGTACCGTGACTATCGAAGACGTGGGTAACAGCGCAGCCTTCCTGTGCTCCGACCTGTCTGCCGGTATCTCCGGTGAAGTCGTTCACGTCGATGGCGGTTTCAGCATCGCGGCAATGAACGAGCTGGAACTGAAATAAGTTCCGTTCCCTCCTCACCCCGTGAGGAGGGATTGCCTTCGCGGCATCCCGCTCTTCCCTGCATTCCCTGCACTCCCTGCATTCCAGAGACCTACATTCACCCCTGTTATTCCAAACAGCTATTTGTTAGCACGTATCAATATTTTCTCCCGCTTCAGGGTTACGCCAGGATAGTTATGCATATATGGCCCACGGAAGTGCGGCTCGCCACATACCGATCAAGGAACGCCCATGGAGCAACGCCGCGTTTATGGCAAAAACCACTGGTATCATGAAACCCAGTCAACAATCTGCCCGGTGGATGTGCTGCCGCTCGTCCCTGAAGCCGCCCATGTCGAAGATCGCTTTTTACTCGATCTGACGTTACCGGAAGAGTGGCTGCGCGCGCATGCGGGCTGGCTGGCCCCAGCGCGATGTCTGGCCGATGCGCTCTTCCCTGCCTCCGTCGTCGTCAATCGCCTACAAACCGTTAGCGCTTATGACCGTCTGAGCACGGCGCTGACCGTTGCTCAGGTGTATGGCGTGCAGCGGCTGTGTAATCACTATGCCGCCCGACTGGCGCCGCTGCCGGGACCGGACTCTTCACGTGAGAGCAACCGCCGGCTGGCGCAAATGACCCAATATGCCCGCCAGCTGGCCGGTTCGCCTTCGGTCATTAACACCCTTTCCCGCAGCCAGCTGGATGAGGTCGGATTAACCAGCCGCGATATGATTCTCATTAATCAAATTGTGGGCTTTGTCGGTTTCCAGGCGCGCGCAATTGCCGCGTTTCACGCCAGCCTCGGCTTTCCGGTGCGCTGGATGCCCGGCATGCCGCAGCAGGAAGATGCGCCGGCAGACGATTTTACGATCGGTCAGTTGACCTGGACACCTGATATCAACGATACCGATCTCCGCTATGCCAATGACGAGCGCCAGGCGCTGCTGGCCGACTGGCTACCGCATCCAGGTCTGTCTGAGCTGGCGCCGCTGCTTGCAGCCCACGAAACCATACTCAAAGCCCAGCACCAATTACTCACCCAGTTGAGCGTGAATCAGCCTTTTGCTTCGCTGGTGGCGCTGATGACCGCGCGCATTAACGGTAGCGCCAGCTGTTTTAACGCCTGGGCTGAAACCGGGTCAGTTTCCCCGCTGCTTACTGAGACGTTACGCAACGATGAGCGCGCGCCAGAAGCCTGGGAACAAAGCCATCCCACCGAGCGCATCATCCTGCAGGCGGTACAGCTTTTAACCCGGGCGCCCGACCGTTTCAGCGCGGCGCAATTAACGCCCCTCGCTGAACATGGGCTTTCCCATGCGCAGATTATCGATATTCTGGCGTGGAGCGGCGTGTGTGGCTGGATGAATCGTCTGAAAATCGCCCTCGGGATGGTTCGTCAACAGACGTAAAATGCCAAACATCGCTTGCTGCAACAGGCATTATCGCGTAAAAATGTCAGCCGCTCTTTTAGCCACGAAAATACCTAATTATGTTTCAGGACAACCCGCTGCTAGCGCAGCTTAAACAGCAACTGCATTCCCAGACTCCTCGTGTTGAAGGGGTCGTTAAGGGGACGGAAAAAGGTTTTGGCTTCCTCGAAGTTGATGCGCAGAAAAGCTACTTTATTCCGCCGCCGCAAATGAAAAAAGTGATGCATGGCGACCGCATCAGCGCCGTGATCCACACTGAAAAAGAACGTGAAAGCGCCGAGCCGGAAGAGTTGATTGAACCTTTCCTGACCCGTTTCGTCGGTAAAGTGCATAAGAAAGATGACCGACTGTCGATCGTTCCCGATCATCCGCTGCTGAAAGACGCCATACCCTGCCGCGCCGATCGTAGCGTGAGCCATGATTTTAAAGAGGGTGACTGGGCCGTTGCTGAAATGCGCCGTCATCCGCTGAAAGGCGACCGCGGCTTTTATGCCGAATTAACCCAGTTTATTACCTTCAGCGACGATCATTTCGTTCCGTGGTGGGTTACCCTGGCTCGCCACAATCTGGAAAAAGAAGCCCCGGACGGCGTTGCGACCGAGATGCTGGATGAGGGTCTGGAACGTCGTGACTTAACGGCGCTGGACTTCGTTACCATCGACAGCGCCAGTACCGAAGATATGGACGATGCGCTGTATGTCGAAGCCGCCGCCGACGGCACGCTGCATTTGACCGTAGCGATTGCCGATCCGACCGCCTGGATTGCCGAAGGTAGCAAACTGGACAAAGCGGCAAAAATTCGCGCCTTCACCAACTATCTGCCGGGCTTTAACATCCCGATGTTGCCGCGCGAGCTGTCTGACGACCTGTGCTCTCTGCGCGCCAACGAAGTGCGTCCGGTCCTCGCCTGCCGCATGATCCTGACGGCTGACGGCACGATTGAAGACGATATCGAATTCTTCGCCGCGACCATTGAGTCAAAAGCCAGACTGGCCTACGACAACGTCTCTGACTGGCTGGAAAACACCGGCAGCTGGCAGCCTGAGAGCGAGTCTATCGCTCAGCAGATCAAACTGCTGCAGGATGTCTGTCTGCGCCGCAGCGAATGGCGTAAAACCCATGCGCTGGTGTTCAAGGACCGTCCGGACTACCGTTTCGTGCTGGGTGAGAAAGGCGAGGTGCTGGATATCGTTGCCGAACCGCGCCGCATCGCCAACCGCATCGTCGAAGAGTCAATGATTGCGGCAAACATCTGCGCGGCCCGCGTTCTGCGCGACAAGCTGGGCTTTGGTGTCTATAACGTGCATACCGGCTTTGATCCGGCCAACACCGAACAACTGGCCACGTTGCTGAAGACCCACGATGTCCACGTTGATCCGGTTGAAGTGCTGACGCTCGACGGTTTCTGCAAACTGCGTCGCGAGCTTGATGCCCAGCCGTCGGGTTTCCTCGACAGCCGCATTCGTCGCTTCCAGTCCTACGCGGAAATCAGCACCGAACCGGGTCCGCACTTCGGCCTTGGCCTTGAAGCCTATGCCACCTGGACCTCACCGATTCGTAAATATGGCGACATGATTAACCATCGTCTGCTGAAAGCGATCATCAAAGGTGAAACGGCAACGCGTCCGCAAGATGAGATTGCCGTACAGATGGCCGAGCGCCGTCGCCTGAACCGCATGGCCGAACGCGATGTTGGTGACTGGCTGTACGCCCGTTATCTGAGCCCGCAGGCAGGTACCGATACGCGCTATGCCGCGGAAATTATCGATATCAGCCGGGGCGGAATGCGCGTTCGCCTGGTGGATAACGGCGCCGTAGCCTTTATCCCGGCGCCGTTCCTGCACGCCGTTCGTGATGAGCTGGTCTGTAGCCAGGAAAACGGTACCGTGCAGATCAAAGGCGAGACCGTCTACAAAGTTACCGACGTCATCGACGTCAAGATTGCCGAAGTCCGGATGGAAACCCGCAGCGTCATCGCGCGTCCGTTCGCCTGATAGCCGTCTTCAGCGGCTCCCGTTATCGGGGGCCGCTTATTTTTCTCCCGCGTGGTCTGATATTGTCCCGTTTTTCCTCGTTTTCCTGACTATCTATCGCAGATGATTTACGTTGTGCGTTTTTTTCTCTTCTCTTTTTCATCTGTTTTTTGCATCATTGATTTCATTCGTTTTTGTAACCAGGATAATGCTATGTCTGATCTGAATGCCCGCCTGCTCGCCCAACGTATCGATACCGTGCTGGATATTCTGGTTGCCGGCGATTATCACTCTGCGATTCATAATCTGGAGATCCTCAAAGCGGAACTTCAGGCGCTTTCTGCCGATGAGCCGGAAGCGAAACCCGGCCAACCCAAAGCGCCCTGGGAAATCTGATCGCCCATATCGCCACAATCGATCAATGATGTCGATTGTCAGCCAAAATAGCCCCCTAACTGTGATGTTGCTATGAACGCCCGACAACAAAGTATTTTACAAATGGTCATCGATAAAGGCCGCATGAGCGTGGCCGATCTCGCGAAAATGACCGGTGTCTCTGAAGTGACGATTCGTCAGGATTTGAATTTACTGGAAAAGCAGAGCTATCTGCGCCGGACGCATGGTTTCGCCGTACCGCTGGATAGCGAAGATGTCGAAACCCGTATGATGACCCATTTCTCGATCAAACGTGAACTGGCTACGCGCGCCGCTGAGCTGGTCAACGCCGGTGAGACGGTATTTATCGAAAACGGCAGCTGCAACGCCCTCCTCGCCCGTACGCTTGCCGAGCGCGGCGACATTACCATCATCACCGTCAGCAGCTATATTGCGCATCTGCTTAAAGAGACGCCTGGGGAGGTCATTCTGCTCGGCGGAATCTACCAGAAGCGCAGCGAAAGTATGGTCGGCCCGCTCACGCGGCAGTTTATTCAGCAGGTCCACTTCAGCAAAGCATTTATTGGCATCGATGGCTGGCAGCCGGAAACCGGGTTTACCGGCAGGGATATGATGCGCGCGGATGTGGTCAATGCGGTCCTTGAAAAGGGCTGTGAGGCGATTGTCCTGAGCGACAGTTCGAAGTTCAGCGTCGTGCACCCTTATCCGCTCGGTCCGGTGGCGCGTTTTAGCCGCATTATTACCGACAGCAGTCTGCACGATGATGCCCGCCAACAGCTGACAGAAAGCGGGCTCACCGTCGATATTGTCAGTTTTTCCTGAATTCATCCCGACTTTCTTTTTCACCCGGCGTTTTTTCTACCCCGCCGCCCACTCACGTGGGCGCAGGCCGCATGAAGCCCTGTCTGAGAGTTTTCCGAGCCCGCAATTAAGAGTTTTTACCTGCCGGTAAAATTAAAAAAAGTAGAATTAATGTTAGCGATATAACAGGAAGTGACTATCACCCGCGTGATTAAAGTAACACCTGCGCAACTTAAGTTTCATGGAATAGCCCTTAAAATCTGGCATCACGCTATGCTTTAAGGAAGTTGTATCCATGAATAGATTATTCAGGAGAAAATTATGATGACTTCAATGAGCAAAAAAATGGCTGCAGCTGTTCTGGCCGTTACCGTAGTAATGTCTCTGAGCGCATGTTCCAACTGGTCCAAACGCGATCGTAATACCGCAATCGGTGCCGGCGCAGGCGCACTCGGCGGCGCAGTATTAACCGATGGCAGCACCCTGGGCACCCTGGGTGGCGCAGCGGTTGGTGGGATTATCGGTCACCAGGTTGGTAAATAAGGCCTGAACCGGATCAACGATAAAAATAATCCGCATCGGTAGACTTACAGACTTACGCACCGGCTAAAAATCAAGGCCACGGTATTTACCGTGGCCTTGTTGTTCATTAACCGCCGGCCAGCTTAACTTTCATGCCTTTGGCTTCCAGCAGTGATTTAAGCAAATCACGCTTATCGCCCTGAATTTCAATTACGCCATCTTTCACCGACCCGCCGCAGCCGCACTTCTTTTTCAGCTCAGCGGCCAGTTTTGCCAGCGCATCATCATCCAGGTCGATACCGACGATCAGGCATACGCCCTTCCCCTTACGGCCGCTGGTCTGACGCTGAATGCGCACCACGCCATCGCCTTTAGGGCGCTCAACCACCGCCCTGGGTTCGTCAATACGGCCGCTTTCCGTCGAATACACCAGGCGACTATTGGAATCGGTCATTATGCCCCCTTAGTCAGTGACGCATTGATACTGCGTAAGGTCGCCGCCGGATCCGCAGACTGAGTCACCGGACGACCAATCACCATATAGTCTACGCCGGCTGCCTGCGCCTGTTCCGGCGTCATGATGCGGCGCTGGTCTCCGGCATCGCTGCCCTGCGGGCGAATTCCGGGCGTCACCAGCTTAAAGGCCTGCCCCAGCTCCTGCTTGAAGCGCGCCGCTTCCTGCGCAGAACAGACCACGCCGTCCAGCCCGCAGCGCTGCGTTAACGCCGCCAGTTTTGCCGCATGATCGGCGGGAGAAAGCGTGATACCAAGATCCTGGAGATCGCTGGCTTCCATGCTGGTCAGGACGGTCACGGCAATCAACAGCGGCGCATCCTGGCCAAACGGGAGCAGAGCTTCGCGGGCTGCGGTCATCATTCGCGCACCGCCAGAGGCATGAACATTGACCATCCAGACGCCCAGCTCTGCCGCAGCGGCTACCGCGCGCGCAGTGGTGTTCGGGATATCATGAAATTTCAGGTCGAGGAAGACCTCAAAACCACGCTGATGCAAGTCGCGAACAAACTGTGGCCCCAGCAGCGTAAACATCTCCTTGCCCACCTTCAGGCGGCAGTCGCGTGGATCAATGCGGTCAACAAAGGCCAGCGCTTTGTCGCGGTTATCATAATCGAGCGCAACAACAACGGGAGAGGATGTGACAACGCGAGGCGAAGATGAAGCAGTAGACGTCATGACCAGACCTTAATTGTTGATGGGCGCCGTTTTGGCGCAAAAAAGGTAAACGGGCAGCATTCTACCTGCGATGAAGGGAAATTGACAGGCTGCTTTTTGCCGCCTGCCGGGCGATGGCAGCGCTGGCGTTACAGGGAGCAAGCGTTAAAAACTGATAAGTATGTTGTAACTAAAGTGCGGTTTTTTAAAAAACTATTGTCCGTCGAGACCGCGAATCGGTTTAATCGTTGACCACGAACGGCAGGACGGGCAGTGCCAGTACAGGGTATGAGCGGTGAAGCCGCACTTTTGACAGCGGTAGCGCGGTTTACTGCGGACCTGCTCCCCCACCATATTGCGCAGCACGCCAAGGCTCTCCTTCGCGCGCCCCTCTTCGGCTTCATTGAGGTGGTAGTCCATCAGCTTATGGAAGACCCGCATCGTCGGATGTCGCTCCAGCTGACGAGTAACATAGCTCTGCGCAGCCTCCACGCCTTCGCGCTGTTCGAGAATTTGCGCCAGCATCAGCTCCGCGGTTGCCCCGGTGTTTTCATCAACGCAGCGACGCAGGAAGAGCTCCCATTCATCAGGTTTACCCAGCTGCTGATAGCAGGTCTGCAGCATGTCGAGCGTTTCGCCCACCAGCTCTTTATCCTGATTGATGACCCGCTCCAGGCTCTCTACCGCTTTTGCGTAATCGCCCTTCTCCATCCATACCCGGCCCATCATAATCGACACGCGGGCGCTGTTGCGGTCAGCCGCGGCCCCTTTTTTCAGCAGCGACATCGCTTTATCCATATCGCTGTTCGCCATCTGCTGCAGCGCGAGCTCGCACCAGAAGTTGGCAATATCACCCCGGTGTTTTTCTTTACCCAGCTTCACTAACCGCTCGGCAACATCAATAGCCGACTGCCAGTCGCTGGTGGCCTGATAGATTTGCAGCAGCTGCTGCAGCGCGCTGAGGCGAAAATCGGTCTCATCCACCAGTTGCTTGAACATATCTTCCGCGCGGTCGTAAAGACCGGCGGCCATGTAGTCGCGCCCCAGTTGCTGAACGGCCAGCAACCGCTGATCGTAGGTCAGCGAGGCGCTTTCCATCAGGCTCTGGTGAATACGGATAGCCCGGTCAACCTCACCGCGGGAGCGGAACAGGTTACCCAGCGTCAGGTGGGCCTCAACGGTACCGGTATCCTCTTTCAGCATGTCGAGGAACAGATCCACCGCTTTATCCTGCTGGTTGCTCAGCAGGAAGTTTACCCCGGTCACGTAGTCACGCGACAGGCGGTTAGCGTCGTCCTGTTTGGACTGTTGTGCACTTCTGCGCCCCATATACCATCCGTAAGCAGCGGCAACGGGCAAAAGCAGAAACAACAACTCCAGCATAAATGATTATTCCTTCACCGCAGGAACACCTGCGTCGGCCGGCGCGGCGTTGGTGGGCGCAATCTGATGTTCAAGACGCTTGATTTTACGTTCAGCGCGAACCAGAGAAACGCGAACCCGCAGCCAGAAAAGGCCGCAAATCAGCCAGCCAATAGCAAACCCTGCGGCAAAGAGTACTGCCAGCAACGTCGAAATACGGAATTCACCCTGCGCGAGCAAATAGTTGAACGTGACCAGTTGATCATTCTGTGCACCTAACGTCACGGAGATGACGAAGATGGCTAATACCAGTAAGAAAATCAGTAAATATTTCACACTACTTCCCGTTTTGTGGGTTGAGCGAAAAAATCCCGCGTTCAGCCCTATAAAGTATCATTTTCGCTGCAGCGGTGAAATGGAAAAGCATGACACCCTGTCAGGATATGCGTCCGTCTGGCGCGAAAATCAACGTTATCCCTGATTTATCGTCCGTGTCTTAATCTCCTGCGCCTCTTCTCCCGGCGGCGTAAGCGGACCGCACAGCCGCTGGGTAAGCCAGGTGGCCAGCGTCACCAGCAGCCCGGAGATAAGCGTGGCGACCAGCAAATCTTGCGGCCAGTGCATGCCAAGCGCCAGGCGGCTGCCCATTACGGCCGTCGCCCACGTCAGCAGCGCGGCGATGGTCACCCAGCGTCGCCGCGGCCACAGCAGTCCGACCCCCAACAATGCCCAGCTGGCTGCAAACATCGTATGCCCGGACGGAAAAGCAAAACCGGTCTCTTTCTGCCAGTGCTTGCGCAGGAATCGAGGAATATCCTGCTCTTGCGCCAGCTGCTCATGCACCAGTTTAGCGCGTTCTTTGCGTTTTAACGCGTAGAATTGATCGACCGGCACCTGACGGGTCTTTTCCAGCCAAACCACAAAAGGACGCGGCTCCTGAACCTGCTCTTTGATCCAGGATTTTATGCCCTGCCCCAGCAGAATCGCCGCCCCCAGAATCACAAACAGCATCACCGCGGCGCGCAGACGAAAACGCAGACACCACAGAAACCAGCCGCATAAAACCGTATGGGTGATGATACCCCACGGCTGGGTCACGCTTTCGGTCACCCAGTAGAGCAGTTTTAACCACGCCTGCGGAAGGTCTGGCTGCCACTTCCAGCCGGATACCCACACCATGCCGGGCATAATCATAAGCAATGCCGCACCGATGGCGGTTCGTCTGGCGATCGACAGCATCTTATCTCCTTATCTCTTCTTCCGACTATCATAACGGAAAGTGGTGCGTTTGTGCGCTTTACGCGCAGGCAGCCGTGCGTAATTAGGAGAACGTCGCGCCACTGTGGCAAAATAGCGCCAAACAGAAAGCACATTCAGGTGCTGACAGAATCTGGAGAATCACATGCAGCTTAAACGTGTGGCAGAAGCCAAACTGCCAACCCCCTGGGGCGATTTCCTGATGGTGGGATTTGAAGAACTGGCAACCGGGCAGGATCATGTCGCGCTGGTCTTCGGCGATATTTCGGGCCAGTCCCCCGTCCTTGCTCGCGTACATTCTGAGTGCTTAACGGGCGACGCCCTTTTTAGTCTGCGTTGTGATTGCGGTTTTCAGCTCGAAGCGGCGCTGTCGCATATTGCCGAAGAGGGGCGCGGTATCCTGCTGTACCATCGTCAGGAGGGCCGCAACATTGGCCTGCTGAATAAAATTCGCGCCTATGCGTTGCAGGATCAGGGCTATGACACCGTGGAAGCCAACCATCAGCTGGGCTTCGCGGCAGACGAGCGCGACTTTACGCTGTGCGCAGATATGTTCAAACTGCTCCACGTCGACCAGGTGCGTCTGCTGACCAACAACCCGAAGAAAGTGGAAATTCTCAGCGAAGCCGGGATTAATATCGTTGAACGCGTGCCGCTGATTGTCGGGCGCAACCCGAAAAACGCCCACTATCTGGACACCAAGGCCGCCAAAATGGGGCATCTGTTGAATAAATAAATCGGCAGAAAATGAAGGGCCAGCGCTTGCTGGCCCTTTTTTTTACAGCATGTTGCGGATCACATAATGCAGAATACCGTCATTCTGATAGTAGGTCAGTTCGGTGGCGGTATCGATGCGGCAACGGCAGTGGATCACCTCTTGTGTACCGTCCGTCCGCGTCAGGGTCACCGGAACCGTCGCACCAGGCTGCAAGGCCTGCAGATTGCTGATATCTATCCGCTCCTCGCCGTTCAGCCCCAGCGTTTTACGCGTGACGCCCTGCGGGAACTCCAGCGGCAGGATCCCCATCCCGATCAGGTTGGAGCGGTGAATACGCTCGAATGATTCGGCGATCACCACCCGCACGCCCAGCAAGCGCGGGCCTTTCGCCGCCCAGTCGCGGCTGGATCCTGAGCCGTACTCTTTCCCGGCCACCACCGCCAGCGGGATCCCCTCATTTTTATAGCGCATTGCCGCGTCATAAATCGCCATCGGCTCGCTGCCCGGCAGATGTCGGGTCATCCCCCCTTCCACGCCCGGCACCATTTCGTTGCGAATACGGATGTTGGCAAAGGTGCCGCGCATCATCACCTCATGGTTGCCGCGGCGGGAACCGTAGGAGTTAAAGTCAGCGCGCGCGACGCCGTGTTCCTGCAAATAGCGTCCGGCCGGGCTGTCCTGCTTGATACTCCCGGCAGGAGAAATGTGGTCCGTGGTGACCGAATCGCCGAGCATCGCCAGAATACGCGCGCCGTGAATATCTTCCACCGGCTCAGGCTGAACCCCCATCTCGTCAAAGAATGGCGACAGGCGAATATAGGTCGAATCCTCCTGCCAGTCGTAAGTATCCGAGCGATCGACGTGAATGGCTTTCCATTCTGGCGTTCCTTCAAACACCTCCGCGTACTCTTTGTGGAACATGTCGGTCGTGACCTGCTCAACCGCCTGGGCGATCTCAAGGCCGCTCGGCCAGATATCCTTCAGATAGACCGGCTGACCATTTTTGCCGGTGCCAAGCGGATCGCGGGTCAGATTGACGTTCATATTCCCGGCCAGGGCGTAGGCCACCACCAGCGGCGGTGATGCCAGCCAGTTGGTTTTCACCAGCGGATGAATACGCCCTTCGAAGTTACGGTTACCGGACAGCACCGCGCCGACGGTTAAATCCCCTTTTTTGATCGCCTCTTCGATCGGTTCCGGCAGCGGGCCGGAGTTACCGATACACGTGGTACACCCGTACCCGACCAGGTTGAAACCCAGCGCATCGAGATACGGCGTCAGCCCGGCGTGGGCCAGATAATCGGACACCACTTTAGATCCTGGCGCCAGAGAGGCTTTAACCCACGGTTGCGGCTTCAGACCCAGCTCAACGGCTTTTTTGGCCAGCAGGCCGGCGGCCATTAGCACGCTGGGGTTGGAGGTGTTGGTGCAGGAAGTGATGGCGGCAATCGCCACCGCGCCGTCGGGCAGCGAATATTGCTGTCCGTTCAGCGTATAGTCGACCGGCTGGCGCTGTTTTTGCGTCAGGTTAACCTCCAGCTCGCTGCTGGCGGCGAAGGCTTTCGGCACGTCGCCAAGCGCCACGCGGTCCTGCGGCCGTTTTGGCCCGGCGAGACTCGCTTCGACAGTTCCCATATCCAATGCCAGGGTACTGGTGAAGACCGGCTCATCGCCCGTCTGACGCCACATTCCCTGCGCTTTGGCATAGGCTTCCACCAGCGCCACCTGTTCATCGCTGCGCCCGCTCAGACGCATGTAGCTGAGGGTTACCGCATCAATCGGGAAGAAGCCGCAGGTGGCACCGTACTCAGGCGACATATTGGCGATGGTCGCGCGGTCGGCCAGCGGGAGCGAATCCAGGCCATCGCCGTAAAACTCAACAAACTTACCCACGACGCCGTGCTGACGCAGCATCTGGGTGACAGTGAGCACGAGATCGGTGGCGGTAATGCCTTCACGGAGCTTACCGCTCAGTTTAAAGCCCACCACATCCGGGATCAGCATCGAGACCGGCTGACCCAGCATTGCGGCTTCCGCTTCAATACCGCCGACGCCCCAGCCCAGCACACCCAGGCCGTTGATCATCGTGGTATGTGAATCGGTACCGACCAGCGTGTCGGGCCAGGCAACCCATTCGCCGTTTTGCTCTTCGCTCCAGACCGCTTTGCCAAGGTATTCGAGGTTAACCTGGTGGCAAATGCCGGTACCCGGCGGCACGACGCTGAAGCGGCTGAACGCCTGCTGTCCCCAGCGCAGGAAAACATAACGCTCGTGGTTGCGTTCCATCTCAAGACGGACGTTTTCTTCAAACGCATCGTCATTGCCGAAGCGATCGACGGTGACCGAGTGGTCGATAACCAGGTCCACCGGCGACAGCGGGTTGACCTTCGCCGTATCGCCTCCCAGGCGTTTGACCGCCTCACGCATTGCCGCAAGATCCACCACCGCGGGTACGCCGGTAAAATCCTGCATCAGCACGCGCGCCGGACGATAGGCAATTTCCCGGTCAGCATGAGCGTGTTCAAGCCAGCCTGCAAGCGCATGAATATCTTCGGCGGTGACCGAGTCACCGTCCTGCCAGCGCAGCAGATTCTCCAGCAGAACTTTAAGCGATTTGGGCAAACGGGTCAGATCGCCCAGTTCTTTAGCGGCCAGCGGCAAGCTGTAGTAATGGTAGGTTTTATCTTTGACCTGTAGCGTATCCTTACTGGCTGCTCGTAGGGTTGACGACATAGCTCCTCCTTTATCACAGGGATGGCATGCCCTGATCCTCCTCAGGGTTAATATTAAAGATAACACATACCAGGCATAACACTTTGATAACAACCCAAATTGCTAAAATCGGTAAAATCACCAGGGACAGAAAAGCTGAATAACAACAGGGGAGAATGTTGAAAGAGATTGATGGATCGGATAGAGAGCGGATGAAATTTATACGAGAGAGCAAAAGAAAAAGAACTAATCGCCGGTGGA
This sequence comes from Klebsiella planticola ATCC 33531, assembly GCF_000735435.1. Taxonomy (GTDB): domain Bacteria; phylum Pseudomonadota; class Gammaproteobacteria; order Enterobacterales; family Enterobacteriaceae; genus Klebsiella; species Klebsiella planticola. Next base: position 125,459 of record NZ_JMPP01000047.1, read on the forward strand.
TTGACGATTAGTTCAACAGAATGGATTATTGATGAAAAAAAACCGTGGCGAAATAACTCCTCCTTGTTGCCGTTAGTATATTAAAGTGAATAATTCGTTGCGATTTCTCCGTCATAAAAATGACATATATTCATATTCAGAAAATGCAGACTCAGCTGATGATCCAAACGTTACAGACGACGAGCGCGATGATACTCCAGAACATCGCCAGCCCAAGAATGACGGCACTCCAGGCCCTACTCCTTAACACAGGATCAATCTCCGTTTTGTCACTTTCCTGTGACATCGCAAACTTCATATAATCGATATCACTAATCATTTTATCACCACCAATCGCTAAAATTATCAGGTACGATTAAATCTTAATTATGGCTGTTCGATTAATCCAGTTAATTCTCTTAGAAATGGATATCTTTGACCATTATTTTGATCGCGATAGGTATATTTGAAATTGTGGTACGAGGAGTTAACGAAAATTGTGATTTATACGAGGTTTAGCGCTTCGATTATCGGCCATAATAGGTTTTGGCATCCCCGCAAGGATGCCATTATTATTTATAAGTCTACTTTTCTGGCAGTTTAATATCTTTGAACATCGCCTCGATATCTTCATTCGAGCGCAGAGCCACCGCGGTATCCACCACATCTCGCGTCAAATGCGGCGCAAAACGCTGAATAAAATCATACATATAGCTGCGAAGGAAGGTGCTGCGGCGGAAACCTATCTTCGTGGTGCTGTGGCTGAAAATACCGTTAGCATCAAGCTTCACCAGGTCGGGATCGGAGACCGGATCCACCGCCATGCTGGCAATCACCCCGACGCCAAGGCCAAGACGGACGTAGGTTTTGATAACGTCAGCATCGGTGGCGGTGAAGACGATACGCGGCGTCAGCCCGGCGCGGTTAAAGGCGGTATCCAGCTCGGAGCGGCCGGTAAACCCAAAGGTATAGGTGACCAGCGGGTACTGGGCCAGCTCTTCAATCGTCACCGAACCCCGGGAGGCCAGCGGATGTTCAGGCGTCACGACAATCGAACGGTTCCAGTGATAGCACGGCAGCATGACCAGATCATCATAGAGATGCAGCGCTTCGGTGGCGATCGCGAAATCAGCATTCCCCTTTGACACCGCTTCCGCAATTTGCGTCGGCGATCCCTGATGCATATGCAAAGAGACGCGCGGATAGCGCTCAATAAAGCCTTTTATCACCCCGGGTAACGCATAGCGGGCCTGAGTATGGGTGGTGGCCACATACAGCGAGCCTTTGTCGGGCCAGGTATGTTCGCCGGCGACCGACTTAATCGCATCGACCTTCGACAGGACTTCGCGGGCGATGCGGATGATCTCCTGACCTGCCGGCGTCACCTGAGTTAAATGTTTGCCGCTACGGGCGAAAATCTGAATACCGAGCTCATCTTCCAGCATGCGTACCTGCTTGCTGATACCGGGCTGTGAGGTATACAGGCCTTCGGCAGTCGAGGAGACATTCAGATTATGGTTAACAACCTCAACGATGTAGCGGAGCTGCTGTAGTTTCATGGCTGATATCCGTTAACGCGTAAAATGAATTCGTTCATACACTTTACGTTCAGGCCGCCTGCCGGCAAGCTGCACGTTTGCCGTCCCTGCGACTCGCCGTTATGGCGCCACAAAGCATCCTGAACACGATGATGTATAAGACGATTTAATAATAAAAAAGAGATTAGCTATAACCACTATATCATTTATATCTACAGTGTATAGATACTAACGAAAAATAATAAGCTGGTTATAAGGCCGCCGTCCGGCGTCAGAGGATGGCGAATAAGGCAGGAAAATCAGTGAGAAAAAGGGCCGCATCGCGGCCCTTCACGGAGAGAACTACGCTTACTTCTTCGCTTCAGTCCATTTACCGTCGATATAGAAGGCGGACCAACCGGTCGCTTTGCCCTCTTTCTCTGACGCTACGTACTGCTGCTTAGTTTTACGGCTAAAACGCACCAGCGTTTTGTTACCGTCGGGATCCTGCTGCGGCGCGTCGGCCAGATAACGCAGTTTCTCCGGCAGACGATCGCGGAAGCGATACAGCTCTTCCACCAACGGCGCACGCGTTTCACGCGATTTCGGGAAGGTATTTGCCGCAAGGAAAACACCTGCCGCACCATCACGCAGAACAAACCAGGCGTCCGACTTCTCACACGGCAGCTCCGGTAACGGAACCGGATCTTCCTTCGGCGGAGCGACTTCGCCGTTACGCAGAATTTTGCGCGTATTCTTACATTCGTCGTTGGTGCAGGCCATGTACTTACCAAAACGCCCCATTTTCAGGTGCATTTCAGAACCACATTTTTCACACTCAACCACCGGGCCGTCATAACCCTTGATGCGGAACTCGCCCTCTTCGATCTCATAGCCATCGCAGGTTGGGTTGTTACCACATACGTGCAGCTTGCGCTTAGGATCGATAAGGTAGCTGTCCATCGCCGTACCGCACTTCTGGCAACGACGCTTGGCACGCAGCGCGTTGGTTTCGGCATCGTCGCCTTCCAGCACGTTGAGCACTTCGTTTTCCGGCACCAGGTTAATGGTGGTCTTGCAACGTTCTTTCGGCGGCAGCGCATAGCCTGAACAGCCCAGGAACACCCCGGTGCTGGCCGTGCGAATCCCCATCTGACGACCGCAGGTCGGACAGTCGATGCTGGTCAGCACCATCGGGTTCGGCTGCATGCCCCCCTCTTCCGGATCCTTCTCCGCCGTTTCCAGCTGAGTCGTGAAGTCACCGAAGAAGTGGTCCAGTACCTGACGCCACTCGGCCTGGTGATTCGCCACCTGATCGAGGCGGTCTTCCATTTGCGCGGTAAAATCGTAGTTCATCAGATCGCGGAAGTTCTCTTCCAGACGATCGGTGACAATCTCACCCATTTTCTCGGCGTAGAAGCGGCGGTTTTCCACCCGCACGTAGCCGCGATCCTGAATGGTCGAAATGATCGACGCATAGGTAGACGGCCGGCCGATACCGCGTTTTTCCAGCTCTTTGACCAGCGAGGCTTCGCTAAAGCGCGCAGGCGGTTTGGTAAAGTGCTGTGCCGGGGTCAGTTCGACCAGGCTCAGGCTCTCGCCCTGGTTGACGACCGGTAAGGTCCGATCTTCATCGCCTTTACGCAGCGCCGGCATCACTTTGGTCCAGCCGTCAAAACGCAGGGTACGACCGCGCGCTTTGAGTTTAAAGTCGCCGGCTTTCACGGTCAGCGTGGTGGAATCGTACTGCGCCGGCGTCATCTGACAGGCAACAAACTGGCGCCAGATCAGCTGATACAGTTTCAGCGCGTCGGCTTCCATCCCTTTAAGGTCTTCGGCCATCACGTTCACGTCAGAAGGACGAATCGCTTCGTGCGCTTCCTGTGAGTTTTCTTTGCTGGCGTACTGGTTGGCGTTCTCTGGCAGATATTTTTTGCCGAAGTTATCGCCGATATAGCCGCGAACCATACTCAGCGCATCCTGGCTCAGGTTCGTTGAATCGGTACGCATATAGGTGATGTAGCCGGCCTCATAGAGGCGTTGCGCCATCATCATGGTTTTCTTCACCCCGAAGCCCAGGCGGGTGCTGGCTGCCTGCTGCAAGGTCGAGGTAATAAACGGCGCGCCAGGCTTGCTGCTGGTCGGTTTGTCTTCACGCTCCAGCACGCTGTAGCTGGCTTTCTCCAGCAGCGCAACGGCAGCCATGGTTTCATCGCGGTTAACCGGACGGAACGGCTTGTCGTGCTGATGCGTCACCTGCAGCGGCAGAGCATCGCCACCCGGCGTGGTGGTGCTGGCGTCGATTTCCCAGAACTCTTCCGGCACGAACGCTTTAATTTCGCGTTCACGCTCCACGACCAGGCGTACAGCAACCGACTGGACGCGACCTGCGGACAGACCGCGGGCAATTTTTTTCCACAGCAGCGGGGAAACCATATAGCCCACGACGCGGTCCATAAAGCGACGCGCCTGCTGGGCGTTAACGCGATCGATATTCAGCTCGCCCGGCTTCTCAAAAGCCTGACGAATCGCATTTTTGGTGATTTCGTTGAACACCACGCGGCTATAGCGTTTTTCATCTCCACCGATCACTTCCCGCAGGTGCCATGCAATGGCTTCCCCTTCGCGGTCAAGGTCGGTTGCGAGATAGATGTGGTCGGCTTTTTCCGCCAACTGCTTGAGTTCTGAAACTACCTTTTCTTTACCCGGAAGTACTTCATACTGAGCATCCCAGTCATGCCATGGGTCTACACCCATACGATTGACCAGAGCGCTACGTTCATCCTTTTTAGGCTTTTTAGCCCCTTTGGTGGAGGTAGAGTCGGCGCTCTTTTTGGAAGCTGAGCCACTGGTCGGCAAATCGCGGATATGACCCACGCTGGATTTCACCACGTAGTCATTACCCAGATACTTATTGATCGTTTTGGCTTTTGCCGGGGACTCAACGATAACGAGAGCTTTACCCATATTCACCTTTACCTAATTTGATTCATCCAGGAATACATCGCACATTTTGATTCACCATCCACTGACGACGTACGTCAAATGTTGCGACGCCGTCGATGGATATCAACCCTCTGCACGTCCAGTTTCACATCCATAAAACCAGATAGCTGAGTTTACTGACTTTTGCTCGTCAGGTGACATAGCACGAAGAATTTTTGGCCGAATGTCAAGCAAATCTGTTGCCAGATCGCCGAAAGCGTCACACTGTACCTGATAAAATTCGTTACGCAACTTTATTAGCATGCAAAAGCAAATCCTGCCAGTAAAGTCCTGTTTCTTAGAGCTTTGCCATTAACCCTGTACTCTGAATGGAAAATTTGCCCCATCTCGCCGCGCGGCGTAAACTACCGGACGAAGAATTACAGGAGTCACTTATGCAAGGTACAACCCAACCTATCGATCGCCAGTCGCTGCTGGAAATAGCCAACAAACTCATTCGTGAACATGAAGATACGCTAGCCGGGATCGAAGCTACTGACGTCGCTCAGCGTAACGGCGTTCTGGTATTCAGCGGCGAGTTTTATCTTGATGAGCAAGGCCTGCCGACGGCGAAGAGCACGGCGGTATTCAATATGTTCAAATACCTCGCGCACGCGCTGTCAGAGAAATACCATCTGACCGATTAAGCCCTCTTATATTTAGCGGGCATAAAACGCCAACGCGAGGCAGTTGCCTCGCGTTGTTTTGTTCACCTGCGCTGATTACATCAGCGGCTTTTCCCCTCGCTGCCACCAGCGTAGCAGCAGACGGTCGGCGCTTTCGGCGGCGCTACCGGTAAAACGGTCGAGCATTTTTTTACGTTGCTGGTAACGAACGCCGATGACATCATGATTGTCGATCAGCCCCAGAAGCAGTTCGTCACTGGTTTCGACCAGGTCCACCAGCCCTTTCTCCAGCGCCTGAACGCCGTACCAGTGTTCACCGGTAGCAACGGCCTCAATATCCAGCGAAGGCCGCATTTTGTGGACAAAATCTTTGAACAACTGATGAGTCTCATTCAGGTCTTCACGGAACTTACGCCGACCTTCGTCAGTATTCTCACCCAGCATCGTTAAGGTCCGTTTGTACTGCCCGGCGGTATGCAGTTCAATATCGATATCTTTGTTCTTCAGGAAGCGATGCAGGTTAGGGATCTGCGCAACCACGCCGATAGAGCCCAGAATGGCGAACGGCGCAGCCACGATTTTGTTCGCCACACAGGCCATCATGTAACCACCGCTGGCCGCGACTTTATCCACTGCTACGGTTAAGGGTATTTGCTTATCGCGCAGACGCTGCAGCTGTGATGCGGCGAGGCCATAACCGTGGACCACTCCACCGGGGCTTTCCAGACGGAGGATCACCTGATCGCGCGGTTTCACCGCCGCCAGGACTGCGGTGATCTCTTCGCGCAGGCTGGCGACTTCGTGGGCGTCCATACTGCCTTTGAAATCCAGCACCCAGGCACGCGGCTTGCTGTTTGGCTCCGTCGACCCGAGCTTAGCCCGCGCCCTGGCCGCTTTCGCCTCCTGCTTGTGCTTTTTCTTTTGCGCTTTGTGCCACACTTTTTGCTGCGGACCATCAAGCAGCGCGACCGCCAGCTCTTCCCGCATCTCTTTGTATTGCTCGCTGAGATTGGTTACCCGCAGTTCCCCGCGCTGTTTCTTCCGCTGGGTCAGGTTAACGATGAGGGCGGTAATAACCGCAATGGCGACGACAACGGTCGCGATTTTGGCCAAAAACAGGCCATATTGAGCAAGTAATTCCACGTATTCACCTTGTGCAAACCACTGACGTTGAAGCACAGTGTACATCAGCCCGCGTGACGAAGTCTCTGCGCTTTGTGTGGTGCGCGAGGCCCCTTCCCGTTTTTTTCAGCGACGATGAAATCGTTGCAAGATGTTCATTCCGCAAAGAGTTTCCCTTTCGCTGATTGCAATGCCCGGCTGTTTCAGGCATAAAACGCAAAAGTATGAGACCGAATACAACGCGCGATCGTCAGCAGATTGCCTAAGGAGTCGCCGTGCACTATCAACCGCAGCATCATTTATTAAAAGATCGCATTATCCTGGTTACCGGCGCCAGCGACGGTATCGGCCGCGAAGCCGCATTGACCTATTCCCGCTACAGCGCAAGCGTTGTGCTGGTCGGACGTAACGAAGAGAAACTGCGCAGCGTGGCGCAGGAAATAGACCAGGCCGGCGGGCTTCCGGCACGTTGGTTCACGTTGGATCTGTTAACCTGCACGCCGCAGGAGTGCCAGCAGCTGGCACAGCAGATCGCCGTCCACTACCCGCGCCTCGATGGCGTACTGCACAATGCCGGTTTGCTGGGCGATGTCTGCCCGATGGATCAGCAAAAACCGGAAGTCTGGCAGCAGGTGATGCAGGTCAACGTCAACGGCACCTTTATGCTGACCCAGGCACTGCTTCCTTTATTACTCAAGTCGGAGTCGGGTTCACTGGTCTTCACCTCTTCCAGCGTCGGCCGCCAGGGACGCGCCAACTGGGGCGCCTATGCGGCCTCCAAGTTTGCCACAGAAGGGATGATGCAGGTGCTGGCCGAAGAGTACCAGAGCCGTCATCTGCGGGTTAACTGTATCAATCCCGGCGGAACGCGCACCAAAATGCGCGCCAACGCTTTCCCGACGGAAGATCCGCAAAAGCTCAAAACCCCCGCCGATATTATGCCGGTTTATTTATGGCTAATGGGCGATGACAGCCGTCGCAAGACGGGAATGACCTTCGATGCCCAGCCAGGGCGTAAACCAGGAATTGCACAATGAGTGATGAACGCTACCGTGAACGCCAGCAGCGGGTAAAAGACAAAGTTGATGCCCGCGTGGCGGCAGCGCAGGAAGAACGCGGCATTGTTATCGTGTTCACCGGTAACGGAAAAGGCAAAACGACGGCCGGTTTTGGTACCGTCACCCGCGCTATCGGGCATGGAAAAAAAGCGGGCGTCATCCAGTTTATCAAAGGCACCTGGCCCAACGGCGAGCGTAACCTGCTGGAACCGCACGGCGTCGAGTTTCAGGTGATGGCCACCGGGTTTACCTGGAATACCCAGGATCGTGAAAGCGATACGGCGGCCTGCCTTGCCGTCTGGGAACACGCGCAGCGGATGCTGGCCGACGAATCCCTGGATATGGTGCTGCTGGATGAGCTGACTTACATGGTGGCGTACGACTATTTGCCGCTTGAGACGGTACTCACCGCGCTGCGCAATCGCCCGGTACAGCAGACGGTGATTATCACCGGACGCGGCTGCCATCGGGAGATTATCGAGCTGGCCGATACCGTCAGCGAACTGCGGCCGGTTAAACACGCATTCGATGCCGGTATCAAAGCCCAGATGGGGATTGATTACTAAGCGTCAGCCGCTCCAGCAGCGCATGATTCAACGGCAGACACAGGCAATCCTCCCCCAACGCCAGCGCGCTTTCAATCATGTTCTGCCGCGAAACAAAGCGCTTACGGTATTCCGTAGGCGTCAGACCACAGTATTTATTGAAGGCGGCAATCAGGTACTTATGCTCCTGAAAGCCGCAGCTGTGGCTGATTTCGGTAATTGGCGTACGGGTATCGCGCAGCAGCGTTCTCGCCTTATTCAGCCGGACCAGGGTGAGATACTCTTTGAAATTATGCCGGCTGACCTTTTTGAACAGGCGCGAAAACCATGAATAGCTCATACCGCTATGGTTCGCCACCTCGCTCAGGGTCAGCGGCTGGTCGAAGTGCTGATTAATAAAATCGATCCCTTTCTTGATCATCGCCTCTTCGCGCAGTGAACTCTCCACCTGGGTGGCCGGTTCTCCGGCCTGTACCAGCGCATCGAGCAGCAGATAGGTCATCGCGATACGCTGGAACGGCGTGCGATTATCAATCAGTTGAGCGAGCAGGTCGCAAAGGCACTGCTGTACCTGTCGGTCTGCCGCGCTCTGGCGGCGCCCTCGAGTACACCAGGTCAGAACCGGCGCCGGGTGCAGCTCATCGAACAGACCGGGGGAAAACTGGACGGTCACCAGCGAACTCCCCGCCGCTTCCGCACGCAGCGAGTGCACCGCCTCGGCGTTGATGTAGAGCATGTCCCCCTCAACCATCTCCACGCTTTGCTGGCCGACGACAATAGAAAACCGCCCGCTCAGAACGGTGATAAGCTCTGGCGCCGGGTGCCAGTGAGGTTCGCAGTAGCGCACCTCGGCCGCAAAGACATTTAGCTTTTCAGCATCAAAGGCAATCAGCTCATACCCACTGTTCGCCGTATGGCGCCCGGTCTCTGTCGCCGAACGTGGATGTGTCACGGAAAATGGAAACACGCATCATCTCCTGTCGCGGGACGATTATTCCGTCCCTTTAAGCGCGGCATTCAGCTCATCGCGGTCAATATCAAGCGCTAAAAACTCCGTCAGCGCGATCAGCAGCCCGCAGAACAGGTCCGGTGCCAGTTGGATCAGTCGTTCGCGGATTTGCGCCGGCGGCCGCTGACTCTTACGGGCAATCAGCGCCACCACCCGCGCGAACGCCTCCGGCTGCTGGATTAACTGCTGCAACGAGTTATCATCACGTAGCGGGACATAGCGCGGCGGACAATCTACCTCGACTTCCGCACTCAGCGCCTGATCGCGAGAGGAGCTCCCCAGCCGAATCTGCCAGCGCCCCGGCGTCACCACCCAATCCGCCAGCCCTGGATGATAGCAGGCAAGCTCAGCGACCGGCAGCTGCAGCGTGACGCGGCGAGTTTCTCCGGCTGCGAGCGACACCTTACAGAACCCTTTCAGCGCCTGCTCTTCACGAATCAACTCCCCGACCGGCGCGCTGACGTACAGCTGCACGATCTCTTTGCCTTCGCACTCGCCGCAGTTGGTCAGATCGAAAGAGACGGTGAGGGTCTCATCAGTCCCGACGCGCGACGCCGAAAGCCGGATATCGCGATAGGCAAAGCGGGTGTAGCTCAGGCCGAAGCCGAACGGAAACCGAGGCGTCATGCGGCGTTTATCATAATAGCGATAGCCGACAAACAGCCCTTCGCCATAATGATGGCGCAGGTTTTCCCCGGGATAATGCAGCCAGGCGGGCGTCTCTTCAAGGCTGTCAGGTACTGTGACCGTGAGTTTGCCGCAGGGATTACGTTTACCGAACAGAATCTCGGCCACCGCCCGGCCCATCCCCTGCCCGGCGAAGAAGGTTTCCAACAGCGCTTTGCACTCAGAGATCCACGGCATCACCACCGCATCGCTGTTCGCCAGCACCACCACGATATTGGGCTGAACCGTTGCCACTTCCCGAATCAGCTGCTCATGTACCGCCAGAATGTTCAGATCCTGACGATCGCCGTTTTCACCGTCTTCGCCGACGGCGGTACTGACAAAGATAATCGCCACGTCCGCCGCCTGAGCTACCGCTCGCGCTTCTGCCAGCGCCTGCGGGTCGCTACGCAGGTCGTCCGGGGCGCCAATGGCCCAGGAGACGCTAAAATCATCCCCGGCGAGGTCAAAAATTTCATCGAGCGGGCGATCCAGCAGCCAGGGCACCGTGGTCGCGCAACCCGATCCCTGAATCACCGGTTCCTGCGCCGGTTTGCCGAGAACGGCAATCCGGCGGGTGCATTCCGCCCGCAGCGGCAGCAGGTTATCGTCATTCTTCAGCAGGACGATAGATTCTGCCGCCAGCTGCTGCGCCAGCGCATGATGCGCCGGGAAATCGGCCTGCGTCTGCGGGCGACGATGGCGCTGAACCTTATCCAACAGCGTCAACATCCGCAGACAGGCGCGATCGACAACCGCCATCGGCACTTCACCAGCGTGAATGGCCGCCAGCAGCGTCTGCTTGTCGCGGCGGGTTTCCGGCATTGCCAGATCGTTCCCCGCCAGCAGAGATGCCGGCCGGTCTTTAATGCCATACCAGTCGGACATCACCAGCCCATCGTAGCCCCACTCATCGCGTAATACCTGGGTGAGTAAAAAAGGATCCTGCGATGTCTGCACGCCATTAAGCCGGTTATAGGAGGACATCACCGTCCACGGGCGGGATTTGGCGATGGCCCGCTGAAAACCGGCCAGATAGATTTCGCGTAGCGCCCGTTCGTCGATGATCGAATCCATTTCGGTACGCCGGTATTCAGAATTATTCGCCGCAAAGTGTTTCAGACTGGCGCCAACCCCTTCCTGCTGCAGACCGTTGATTAACGCTGCGGCGATATCCCCGCTGACTACCGGGTCCTCGGCATAGTATTCGTAGCCTCGTCCGGCCAGCGGCGTACGGCGAATATTGATCCCCGGTCCCAGCAAAATCCCTACGCCCATTTGCTGACATTCGCGTCCCAGCGCCTGCCCCATCTGATACACCAGGTCTACGTCCCAGCAACAGGCCAGGCTGGATCCGTTAGGGAAACAGGTCGCCGGCAACGAAGGACTGAACAGCGCTTCGCTACCGCCCTTTGCCGCAGGCTCTTCCCCGTTGACCCGGTCAGCGGTCTGCGTAATCACCGAGATAAAGTCGTCCATACTCCATTTTTCGTCGCCGTCGATCTGCGCGCTGCTGTAGCGCACGCCGTAGGTGCCGTCGGTCATCACGATATCATCGATGCCATGCTGTGGCAGGGATGCCGTCCGCCACAGCCCGCTCCCGGTCAACAGCGCAACTTTCTCTTCTGCGGTCATCGCCGCGATAAGGGTATTCAATTCGGTATTCATCTCTGCTCCTGAGGTTAAANCGCATTCTGTTTACG
>NZ_JMPP01000048.1 GCF_000735435.1 Klebsiella planticola ATCC 33531
TCAACAGCGCAACTTTCTCTTCTGCGGTCATCGCCGCGATAAGGGTATTCAATTCGGTATTCATCTCTGGCTCCCTGAGGTTAAAGCGCATTCTGTTTACGCAGGCTAATTTTGTGAACAATCTCGCGATACGTTTTTTCATCCAGTGAGTAACATGCGACAAATATCGCGCTGATGGCAAACATTGCCCCGGGGAATAACGTCATCAAAATATTAATCCCGTTAATTGCGCTGGCACTAATATTGCCGGCATCATATTGATAGTAGTCCAGCATCCAGCCCGCGCAGCCGCCGCCGATCGCCATCGCAATTTTGGTAATAAAGTTAAAGAAACCATAAATTGCGCCTTCGGTACGTACACCATGATGCCACTCGGCATATTCCACGGTATCCGCAATCATTGACCACATGGCTACAAAACCCATCCCCAGCGTAATACTGTAGAGACACACCCCGGTCATAATCAGCCACAGGTTATGCCCGGCAACAAAATACTGCATCAGCACCCCAAAAATGCCGATTAGCAGCGCCACCAACGCCATTTTCTTTTTACCCATCAGCGCTATCGCTTTTTCTGAAATAACGGTGCCGACAATATAGGCGCCAGACTGAATCAGGAAAAAGGTGGCGGTATAGCCTTCACTGCCGATAATGTACTTAATAAAATAGATCGCAATCGCCATCCACACGGTATAGGCAATATAGAAGAATACCGTAAACAGCGATAAATTAAGCAGCGGCGCATTCCCCATCACCGCCCGCAGCATTTCCCGCAGCGATGGCGCCGGAGTCTCTTCCTCTTCACCCACCCGTTCACGGGTCATGCCGAAACAGGCGAGGAACAAAAAGGTTGCCAGCAGCGCAAAGCAAGAGACCGCGAAGACATACCCTGATTGCTTATCGGTGAAGGGCGAGATCAGCATATCAGCGGTGGTTGAAACAATGAGATAACCGACAATCGCCAGCACAAACCGATATACCGACAGCGATGAACGAGATGCTTCATGTTGCGTCAGACGATTGGTTAGCGCCGAATAGGGGGTGTTGACCGAAGTATATGCCAGGCAATACAGCGTATAAGAGATCAGCGCAAAATAAAATTTAGCCTCACCACCGAAGGGGACAAAGCACAACACCGTTAAAAAACCTAACGGTATCGCCCCATATAATAACCAGGGACGCAGTTTACCATATCGGCTGTGCGTTTTATCAATCGCAAAACCGATCAAAATATTAAAGATGGCATCAATGACCCGGGCTATAACAAATATCAGACTGGCCTGCACCGCGCTGATGCCGTAAATATTGGTATAAAAAAACAGTAAGAACAGAGAGACAAAGCCGAAAGATAAATTGGAAGCAAAGTCACCAAAGCCGTAACCTATTTTCTCTTTCACGCCGATAACCACATAGCTTGCCGATAACTTTCCTGCTGTATCCATTTTTTGGCTACCTGTTATTGTAATCAGTGTCGACAGTATATGGTGATAGCAGAAACCGTACTTTGCGTTATTTGTCCGGGCGTTTCCTGTTTTTTGTCTTTATGCAGAAGTGTGAAAGGAATCACATGCAAGGAGGGTAGCGCAGAGAAATCCGGCGGGTGCCCGCCGGATTTATTCAGATTAGCCGTTGCTACGGCTGCCGCCCGAACGGCGGTTGTTGCTGTTCCCCACCTGGGAATGGCGTTTCACCGCGCGACGAATTTGATTCGCCTTCATGCGGCGGCGATCTTTCTCTACCGCGACTTTCGAGGTGGTTTCCGCAGGCAGTTCAACCAGCTCACGCAGGTAGTTGGTTTGCGCCAGATCCAGCTCGGTATAACCGCCGCGTGGCAGGCCTTTCGGCAGCGGAATATCGCCGTAGCGAACGCGAATCAGGCGGCTGACCTGCACGCCAACCGCTTCCCACAGGCGGCGCACTTCACGGTTGCGCCCTTCGGTCAGCGTGACGTTGTACCACTGGTTAATCCCTTCGCCACCGGCAAACTTAATCGTTTTAAACGCCGCCGGGCCGTCTTCCAGCTGCACGCCGCGAGACAGCTGACGCAGTTTGTCGTCATCAACCTGACCGAACACACGCACGGCATACTCACGTTCCACTTCGCGGCTCGGGTGCATCAGACGGTTTGCCAGTTCGCCATCGGTCGTGAACAGCAGCAGACCGCAGGTGTTGACGTCCAGACGCCCCACCGCAATCCAGCGCGCGCCGCGCAGTTTCGGCAAACGGTCAAACACCGTCGGGCGGCCTTCCGGATCGTTACGCGTACAGAGTTCGCCTTCCGGCTTGTAATAGGCCAGGACGCGGCAAATCTGCTCAGCGGACTCTTTCACCGAAATCAGATGACCATCGATACGAATTTTTAAACCAGGAACCACTTCTACACGATCGCCGAGGGTGGCGACTTTACCATCGACGCTGACGCGGCCAGCTTCGATTTTAGATTCAATTTCACGGCGGGAGCCGTGGCCAGCGCGGGCCAGCACTTTCTGTAATTTCTCGCTCATTGAGCTTCCTTAAGGTGTCGCCTTCCCAGGCGTCTGGTATACTTTATAAAACAACAGGTTAATAAATTCCATCACCTGTTGTTGGGTCAATACTTTTGTCCCGAAGGGGCACCACAGCCGACGCCTGATAACCGTCACGACTGAGACACGCCTGCAAACGTGGTCGCACATATTACACTAACTTCGAAATGAATGCTTCTTCAGGTTATATTCGCCCCGACTGCGGGTATTAGCGGTCACAGATGGGCTGCATTTATTATGCACCACACGCAGCCATTTATCCCTGTCCCACATCGAAATCCTGCGCAATGCAGAAATAAAATGGCGCAAGTTCGTCGCCCGTCAATTCTGTCCGCCGGACCACTCGACCAGCATCATGGCAATCTCCCCTCTGAGACTGCGGCGCCCGGTCACCGCCTCAACGCTCCCGCTGCCGGTAATAATGCTGCGCGAGCGTTTGCCTGATCCTTTCCGGCGAGTCTCCCTGACGCATCAATGTCAACAGCGTCTGCATGATCGGTAAAACGTGGCGCAGATGCAGCATGTAGCCGTCGCAGAAATAATTCTTATTGGGTCGTCCATCGTCGGAAAGTGTGAAACGGTGTTTCGGACAGCCGCCGTTGCAAAGCGGACGGAACGAACAGCTAAGGCATTCGCGGCCGAGGTGGGTCCGCTTACGTTGGGCAAAGGCGATATTCTGCGCCGAGTTAACCAGCGCGGAGAGACTATTGTGGTTGATGTTGCCCAGCTTATGCTCGGGATAAACGAAATGGTCGCAGGAATAGATATCGCCATTGGACTCCACAATCAGATTGTCGCCACAGGTTTCGTTCATCACGCAGGAGCCGGATCTGCCAGCCATTTTTGCCAACGTCTGCTCGAAGTTCATCACGAAAACGCTTCCCATATCGTCTTGTACCCAGCTATCGAAGATAGCGTTGAGGAAGCGCCCGTACGCGTTGGCCGCGACCGACCATTCTGTCACCCGGCACTGCGCGGAAAAATCAGGGGAAATCAGCGTCAAACCGTTGGCATCGGGCTGTGCGGCTCGCCGTTCCACCAGCGGAATAAACTGCATATAGCGACTGCCGATCTGCTTAAGAAAGCGGTAGATTGCCAACGGCCGTTTGACGTTTTCCGCATTCACCACCGTCAAAGTATTGAACTCCACATGGTGCCGCTTCAGCGCCTCCAGGCCGCGGATAACGGCGTCAAAGGTACTTTTCCCGGCGCGCGTCCGGCGATACGCATCGTTGCTGAGACGATCGCCGTCGAGGGAGAGACCAACGAGAAAACCGTGCTGTTTCAGGAGCCGGGCCCAGTCATCATCAAGGTTAATTCCGTTGGTCTGAAAAACATTGCTGATGCGCTTCCCGCCGCGGTAGCGCTCCTGTAATCGCAGCGCCTCGCGGAAAAAGTCAATCCCGAGCAGGGTCGGCTCGCCGCCCTGCCAGTGAAAATCAACCGTTGGCGCAGGTTGGCTGGCGATATTTTTCCGCACGTAGTTTTCGAGCGTCGCGCCGTCCATTTTCCAGTGGGCCTGCCGCTGCGGATAGAGCCGCTGCTTTTCCAGGTAGTAGCAGTAGGTGCAGTCGATATTGCACACCGCTCCTGACGGTTTCGCCATCAGCTGGAAGCGATTGATATGATGACTCATAGCCCGAGATAACTGATAACCGCGGGTTTCGCCGGTTCGCCGCTGCGCGTCGTCACCCCATCCAGCCAGCTATCCAGCAGCTGCGGACGGCGTTTTAACTCTTCGCGCGCCGCCTCCTGCGCCGTTTGCTGCTGGTCCAGCATACGGGCAATCACCGCGTTTTCCAGCCCGACGTCAAAGGTCAACTGACTATAAAAGCGATTCAGATTCGGACATTCAGCAGCAAAATTCTTGCGCGTCACCGTATTCACCGTAGCGCTGCCATAGTGGGCGCCAAAGTACTTGTCGCCGCCGCTCAGGTAGACCAGCCTGAAGCGTGTATTCATAGCGTGCGGCTCCCAGCCCAGGAACGCGATCCACTGTTGACGTTCCACCGCGCGCGCCACCTGCGCCAGCATGCCGCTTTCGCTGGACTCCACCAACGTCCAGTTTTGCAGGGCGAAATCATGCGCGTCGATCATCTTCTTCAGACTGAGGTTAGCCGGCGCCCCGGGGGCAATGCCGTAAATTTTATGGCCGAACTTATCAGCAAATTTTTGCAGGTCGGAGAAGTCTTTTACCCCTGCGGCGGCGACGTAATCCGGTACGGCGAGCGTGAAGCGCGCGGCCGGGAGATTGCTGCCGAGCACCTTAATCGCGCCATCGGCGGTGAACTTACCGATCACCGGCGCCTGCGCGGGCATCCAGTTGCCGAGGAATACGTCAACCTGGCCGGTTTTCAGCCCCTGAAACGCCAGCGCCACCGACAGGTTTTGTACTTTTTGCCGATAGCCCAGCGCATTCAGTATCGTCCCGGAAAGGGCATTGGTCGCCGCAATATCGGTCCAGCCCGGATCGGACTGTGTGACGGTGGCGCAACGCGCGTCATCGGCGGCGAAGCCACTCAGCGGCAACCAGCCGGCGGCCGCCAACAGCATCAGTCGGGTCATGCGTTTCATTTTCATTATCATTCCTGGTGTTTCGCGGGAGAAGGATAGCGAGCGAACGCCTCTTGTTCATCCAGCGTTTGATGGTTACGGATATAGCGTGTCGATGCGCGCTGAAACGGCTGATAGTCCCAGTCTGGAATGGCATCCCGTCCGGCGACCTGGGTTAAAAACAGGCGTTTTTGCTGACTGGCGAGCACCTGGTGATAGAGGGCATCAAGATCCCAGCGCGCCGCGATTTCATCGACGAACGCCTGCGCGACCGCTTGATAATTGTTATTCGTCGCCAGATTCACCCGCTCGTGGGGATCGTCGCGTAAATTGAACAGCTGCGGCGTCTCACTGACTGAATGAATATATTTCCACTCCCCCCGGCGAAACATCAGCATCGGCCCAAGCGCGCCTTCGGCCAGGTATTCGCTCACCGCCCCGTCCGGCCCGGGTAGCCCCTGTAAATGCGGCACCAGACTGTTGCCATCCAGCGGAGCGATAGCCTGCGCTTTGCGATCTTCGCCGCTGGCAAGCTCGACAAGCGTAGGCAACAGATCCACCAGCGAGACGCTTTCGCTGACCCGACGGGGCGCGAAGCGCGTGGGGTTATGCACGATAAACGGCACGCGTACGGCGTTCTCGAAGAAGTTCATCTTGTACCACAGGTCACGTTCGCCGAGCATTTCGCCATGGTCGGCAATCACCATAACCACGATATTTTCGGCCAGCCCCGTTTCTTCGAGGGTGCGCACCATTTCACCAAAGCAATCATCAACGTAGGCCAGAGCGCCGTAGTAGGCATGACGGGCGCGCCGAATATGCTCATCGTGGATTAAGCCCGGTTCCAGCTGATACATGGCGCGCATCCGCGCCGAATGCGCATCGTCTGCAATATCGTTGCCGCGCGTAACCGGCATATCGATGTCATCTGGCGAAAAACGATCGAGGTAGCGTTTGGGGATCGCGAAAGGATCGTGGGGATGCGTGAGCGACAGGAGCAGCATAAACGGCTGTTCATCGGGGCGACGGGCGGCGTCATACAAGCGCTGGCGGGCGAGGAATAAGGCCTCATCATCAAAATCAAGCTGGTTGGTACGCACGCACTCGCCTGCTTCCAGCACCGAACTCATGTTGTGATACCAGTCGAGTCGGCGTTCAGGATGTTTCCAGTCCGGCGTCCAGCCAAAATCGGCGGGGTAAATGTCCGTCGTCAGCCGTTCGTCAAAACCGTGCAGCTGATCGGGGCCGCAAAAGTGCATTTTCCCCGACAGCCAGGTGCGGTAGCCCTGTTCGCGCAGATAATGGCAAAAGGTTGGCGAGTCGGCATGGAACTCGGCGGCGTTGTCATACACCTGATTACGGGAAATATACTGCCCGGTCATCAACGATGCACGCGATGGCGCGCACAGCGGACTGTTGCAATAGGCGGAATCAAATACCACCCCTTCGCGAGCTAATTTATCTATATTTGGCGTCAGACTAACGTTATTGCCATACGCTCTTAAGGCGCTGGCCGTTAACTGATCGGCCATCAGAATAACGATATTCGGTTTATTTATAAGCATGACCTTTCCGCACAGTAAAATAATTAATAAAACGTGTTAGCCTTATCTCATGTATCAACAGGCCCTGTGAAGGGGTTATTTTTTTATCATGACATAAGGTGAATTTATGGCAGGAAAATTACAGCTTCCGCCTTTACAGGCGCTAGTGGTATTTGAAGCGGCGGCGCGTTTAGGTAATTTTACCGCCGCCGGAAATGAACTCGGACTATCGCAGCCGGCGGTCAGTCAGCGTATTCAGATGCTGGAGAATCTGATTAATTCACCGCTATTTGAACGCCGTCATCGCGGCGTCCAGCTCACCGAATCCGGCAATAGTCTGTATCTGATCGTCCGCAATAGCCTGCTGGAAATCAGCGAGCAGTTCGAACGCACGCGTCTGCAGCGCAATGTCCTGCGTATCGACACCGATATGGGGTTTGCCAGCTACTGGCTCTTACCCCGCATGGAGAGGCTGCAAGCGTTAATTCCGGGGGTGGAGGTACAGATAACCACTTCGCCCAACGACTATAACTTTCGCGATAGTAACGCGGATCTGGCGATCTATTTTGGCCACGGAAACTGGGCCGGAACGCAGAGCCAGCGGCTGTTCCCTGAGATTGTCATTCCTGTTTGCAATCAAAAGATTAAGCAAGAAATGGCGTCGGTCTCCGCCCCCGAATCTCTGCTGGATTATCCCCTGCTGAAGCTGCCGGAATCCCGGCCCCAGCGCTGGATGACGTGGGACGACTGGTTCCGCCAGCATCAGGTATCCGGGCAAAATCATGCCGCCTCCCGGACGTTCAACGCCTATTCCCTGGTGATCCAGGCGGCGCTGGAAGGCCAGGGGATCGCCCTCGGCTGGCAGCCGCTGATCGCGCCGTTTCTTGCCAGTAAACAGCTGGTGCAATGCGGGCCGATGCACCGTACCGAACGGGGCTATTATCTGATTTCCGCCAATGCTAAACCGGTCTCGGCGCAGCAGGAAAAAGTCAAAGCATGGTTATTGGATGAAGCCTGGAGTTTTCACGCTTCCGGTCATCTAATACCAGAAAATAAATAAGCTAAGACAGAAAACGCATATTGATTTGACGAAATAGATTAGCGCGCTCGACGGTTTTATATGTTAGTTTTTTAACGCCACCCTAAAATAAACACGATGCCATGTTACAACCTATATTTGAGTTACAATCCGTTAATAAAAATTATTATTCCAGCGATAATACACGTTTTTTCTTAACAGCGCCAAAAAGCGCGGCGATTAATGCCTTGAGCGATATCAATTTAGAAATATATCGCGGAGAGATTTTTGTCATTGTCGGTCTTTCCGGCTCCGGTAAGTCGACATTGCTGCGCACGCTTAACCACCTGCTCCCGGCCAGTTCCGGCTCGGTGATTTTCCAGGGTAAAACGCTTTCCGCGCTGCGGGAATCCGAGCTGATCGCCCTGCGCCGCCGCCATATCGCCATGGTTTTCCAGTCGTTCGCGCTGTTTGATGAACGCAGCGTACTGGATAACGTCGCGTTCGGCCTTGAAGTAGCCGGCGAATCCCGGGATCTGCGCTACCGAAAAGCGAACGAGATGCTGGCAAAAGTCGGGCTTGCCGACGTTGCCGAACAGTACCCGCCTCAGCTCTCCGGTGGCATGCAACAGCGGGTCGGGCTTGCGCGCGCGCTGGTCATGGACCCCACCGTGCTGTTAATGGATGAAGCATTTTCCGCGCTCGATCCGATTATTCGCCGTGAAATGCAGACGCTGCTGCTGTCGCTACAGGCACATTCCCGGCGCACCATCGTCTTTGTCACCCACGATATGGAAGAGGCGCTGCGCCTCGGAACGCGGATTGCGATTATGGAAAAAGGCAGGCTGGTGCAGGTTGGCACCGCGGAAGAGCTGATAAACGCGCCGGCGACCGCGTATGTGCAACACTTTTTCTCCGGGGTCGACGTTTCGCGCTGGCAGCTGGCCGAAAGCTATGCCGATATCTGGACAACGCGTCAGGAGCCATCATGAGCTACCCCCTCGATTTTAGTCGTCAGATTGACGATGCAGTACAACGCCTGCTGGCACACGCCGGCGACGGCTTTGACGGTTTTGCCGGGGCTATCGACCGCTTTGCCGGGGGCCTTGAGAGCGTGATAAATGCGCTTTCGCCGTGGGGGCTGGTGATCATCGCGGTCTGGCTGGGCGCATGGCGGATTGGCAAAGGTTTTGCGCTGTTTGCCCTGCTTGCTTCGCTGTATATCATTTACAGCGGCTACAGCGAGCACGCTGCGGTGACGCTGGCGCTGACCCTGTCATCAACGTTTTTCAGCCTGCTGATCGGCATTCCACTCGGGATCTGCAGCGCGCGACGCGCGGCTACCGGCAGGATCATTCGCACGGTGCTTGATTTTATGCAGACCATGCCCGCCTTTGTGTACCTGATACCCGCGACGATTTTGTTCGGGCTTGGCCGCCCGCCGGGGATCTTCGCGACGATTCTGTTTTCTATGCCGCCGGTGGTGCGTCTGACCGATTTAGGTATTCGCCAGGTCAACGCTTCGCGCATCGAAGCGGGCATCGCCTTTGGCTGCACGCCGTGGCAGTTGCTGTGGAAAGTGCAGTTGCCCGCTGCGCAGCCCTCGATTATGGCCGGCATAAACCAATCGATCATGATGGCTATGTCGATGGTGATTATCGCGTCGATGGTCGGGGCCGGCGGGCTGGGTAACGATATTTTGAGCAGTATCCAACAGCTGGAAATTGGCACTGGCCTACAGAGTGGTTTCGTGGTGGTGCTGATTGCCATCCTGCTGGATCGGCTGTCGGCAAGCTTTGCAAGACGCGACGGCCCCCCTGGCGCCAGAAAGACGATGCTTCACGGGCTGTTTCGACTCAGAGCGAAATAGCGCGGCAGTCCTGCATCAGGAATGGGGCAAGCTCATCGCGACCCCGGCAGCCGGGGTCGCGATGCTGCCGGGGAATACGTAGTCCGTTACTGGAACGGTTTAACGTCGCCGACGCCTTCACGCAGCACGACCGGCGCGTCTTCGGTCAGGTCGATGACGGTGGTAGGCTGCTGGCCAAGATAGCCGCCGTGGATAATCAAATCCACCAGCTTCTCCAGCCGGTCTTTGATCTCTTCCGGGTCGGATTCGGTGAATTCGCTACCGGGCAGCATCAACGAGGTCGACAGCATCGGTTCGCCGAGCGTCTCCAGCAGCGCCTGGGCTATCGGGTTCGACGGCACGCGCATCCCGATGGTCTTACGCTTCTCCTGCAGCAGGCGACGCGGTACCTCTTTGGTCCCCTTGAGGATAAAGGTGTAGTTACCCGGGGTGTTATTTTTTATCAGGCGAAACGCCACGTTATCGACAAACGCGTAGGTCGACAGCTCAGACAGGTCGCGGCACATCAGCGTAAAGTTGTGGCCATCAGGCAACTGACGAATGCGGCAAATACGCTCCATCGCGCCTTTATCTTCAATCTTACAGCCCAGCGCGTAACCGGAATCGGTGGGATAAACGATCACCCCACCCTTACGCACAATCTCCACCGCCTGGTTAATCAACCGTGCCTGCGGGTTGTCCGGATGGATATAAAAAAACTGGCTCATACTTCCCTCTCAATTTTATTCTGCGGCCGTTTCCCAGCTGTGCCAGATCCCTTCTACGCCAGCGGGTAGCCAAAGTTTGCGGCCCAGTTCGATCCACGGACAAGGCTGATGAAAATCAGATCCTTGTGAACCCAGAAGACCAAACTGCACGGCGTACGCGGCAAGCTGCGTACGTTCATGGGGCGCCTGCTGGCATTGCGCCAGTTCCATCGCATCGCCACCCTGCTCGCTGAAGTGGGCCAACAGCCGTTTCAGCCACTTGGCGGAGAGGTCGTAACGCCCGGGATGGGCGATAACCGCTTTGCCGCCAGAATGATGAATGACATCAATCGCTTGTTTTATTGTACACCACTGCGGCGGAACGTATCCGGTTTTCCCGCGGGCGAGATATTTTTTAAAAACATCGGCAATATTGCTGGCATAACCGGCTTCCACCAGGAAGCGCGCGAAGTGTCCGCGGGTTACCGCGCCGCCGTCAGCAAGCTTCATGGCCCCCTCCCAGGCGCCTGGAATCCGCGCTTTCTCCAGCCGCTCGGCGATCATCTGTGCGCGCAGCTGCCGACGCGCCTTCTGCTCTTCCAGAAGCGCGCTCAGTGCCGGGTGCGCAATATCAATATTCAAACCGACAATATGAATCTCGTGGTTTTCCCACAATGTTGAAATTTCCACCCCGGTTACCAGCGTGAGCGGTAAACCGGCGCGGGCGATTTCGGCACGCGCGGCGGGAATCGCCGCAACGGTATCGTGGTCGGTAATCGCCAGGGTCCCGACGCGCATCTGGTGAGCGCGATGAACCAGTTCTTGCGGAGTCAGCCGCCCGTCAGAGGCGGTGGTGTGGCTGTGCAGATCGTAAATCACTGCGTAATGGGTGTCGCTCAAAGAGACTCCTGCTGGACATGGACTTAAATTAGCGCATTATCATAACGACTCGCGGAGAAAATCTGCAAACAGGGGTTGACTTTATTCCTCTGGACTAGTTAACTAGTACGCAAGTTCACATGAAGGGGTATCACGATGAAAACGCAATTTATCACTCTGCACGGCTGGTGGCGCACCTCCTGATATCGGGCGGCGTGATCGCGTTTTGCACTCAGCATACAGATACCCGGCCCGCCAATGAGCGGGCTTTTTATTGGACAAATTATTATACCGAAAGGCGAGAACAATAATGCAAACATCAAAACCGGCACTCGAGCTTCTCACCAGCGACGCCATCTATCGCGAAAACCCCACGGCGCTGTTTCACCAGCTGTGCGGCGCTCGCCCGGCCACGCTGCTGCTGGAATCGGCGGATATCGACAGCAAAGACGATTTAAAAAGCCTGCTGCTGGTAGACAGCGCGCTGCGCATCACCGCGCTAGGTGACACTGTCACTCTGCAGGCGCTTTCTGCTAACGGCGCGGCCCTGCTGGATTTACTGGATAATACTCTGCCTTCGGGCATCGACAATCAGCGCCAGCCCAATAGCCGGATCCTGACCTTCCCGCCAGTCAGCGCGCTGCTGGATGAAGATGCCCGCCTGTGCTCTTTATCCGTCTTTGACGCCTTCCGTCTGCTGCAGGAACTGGTCACCGTTCCGCCGGACGAGCGCGAAGCGATGTTCTTTGGCGGCCTGTTTGCCTATGACCTGGTAGCCGGTTTTGAAAATCTGCCGCCGCTGGAAAGCGACACCGCCTGCCCGGACTACTGTTTCTACCTGGCCGAAACCCTGCTGGTTATCGACCACCAGACCAAAAATACCCGTATCCAGTCGAGCCTGTTCACCCCGTTGGAGAGTGAAAAACAGCGTCTGACCCAGCGTATCGCCCAGCTTCGCCAGCAGCTTAACGAGCCGCCTGCGCCGCTGCCGGTGACTAAAGTTGAATCGATGACCTGCGACTGCGATCAGAGCGATGAAGAGTACGGCGCGGTGGTACGCAAAATGCAGCGCGCCATTCGCGCCGGTGAAATCTTCCAGGTGGTGCCGTCCCGCCGCTTCTCTCTGCCCTGCCCGTCGGCGCTGGCGGCCTACGACGTCCTGAAAAAGAGCAACCCGAGCCCGTACATGTTCTTTATGCAGGATAACGACTTCTCTTTATTTGGCGCATCGCCAGAAAGCTCGCTGAAATATGACGCCCTCAGCCGCCAGATTGAGATCTACCCGATTGCCGGTACCCGCCCACGCGGCCGCCGCGCCGACGGATCGCTGGATCGCGACCTCGACAGCCGTATCGAACTGGAAATGCGCACTGACCATAAAGAGCTTTCCGAGCATCTGATGCTGGTTGACCTGGCGCGTAACGACCTCGCGCGAATCTGTACGCCGGGCAGCCGCTACGTCGCCGACCTGACCAAAGTTGACCGCTACTCCTTTGTGATGCACCTGGTGTCCCGCGTGGTTGGCGAACTGCGTAGCGACCTCGACGTCCTGCATGCCTACCGCGCCTGTATGAACATGGGCACCCTGAGCGGCGCGCCGAAGGTTCGCGCCATGCAGCTTATCGCCGCCGCCGAAGGCAAACGCCGCGGCAGCTACGGCGGCGCGGTGGGCTACTTTACCGCCCACGGCGACCTCGATACCTGCATCGTGATTCGTTCTGCCTATGTGCAGGACGGCATCGCCA
Source organism: Klebsiella planticola ATCC 33531 (assembly GCF_000735435.1). GTDB lineage: Bacteria > Pseudomonadota > Gammaproteobacteria > Enterobacterales > Enterobacteriaceae > Klebsiella > Klebsiella planticola. The sequence continues at coordinate 12,821 of NZ_JMPP01000048.1, forward strand.
CCGTCCAGGCTGGCGCCGGTATCGTTCTGGATTCAGTGCCTCAGTCCGAAGCGGATGAAACCCGCAATAAAGCTCGCGCGGTGCTGCGCGCAATCGCTCAGGCCCACCACGCTAAGGAGACTTTCTGATGGCCGACATCCTGCTGCTCGATAATATCGACTCTTTTACCTATAACCTCGCAGACCAGCTGCGCGCGAACGGCCATAACGTGGTGATTTACCGTAACTCGGTGCCGGCGCAGACCTTAATTGAGCGCATTGGTACCATGGATAATCCGGTGCTGATGCTCTCCTCCGGGCCCGGGGACCCCCCAGCGAAGCGGGCTGCATGCCGGAGCTGCTGACCCGGATGCGCGGCAAACTGCCGATCATCGGTATCTGCCTCGGTCATCAGGCCATTGTTGAAGCTTACGGCGGCTACGTCGGCCAGGCCGGCGAAATCCTGCACGGCAAAGCCTCCAGCATCGAACATGACGGCCAGGCGATGTTTGCCGGGCTGACCAATCCGCTGCCGGTAGCGCGTTATCACTCGCTGGTGGGCAGCAATATTCCGGCCGGGCTGACCATTAACGCCAACTTTAACGGGATGGTCATGGCGGTGCGTCATGATGCCGACCGCGTCTGCGGCTTCCAGTTCCATCCTGAGTCGATTCTCACCACCCAGGGCGCACGTCTACTGGAGCAGACCCTGGCATGGGCGCTGCAGAAACTCGAGCAGACCAACGTGATTCAGCCGATCCTCGAGAAGCTGTATCAGGCCGAAACCCTGAGCCAGCAGGAAAGTCACCTGCTGTTCTCTGCGGTGGTGCGGGGAGAAGTGAAACCCGAGCAGCTGGCTGCCGCGCTGGTGAGCATGAAGGTGCGCGGTGAACAGCCGCAAGAGATTGCCGGCGCCGCCACCGCCCTGCTGGAAAACGCCGCGCCGTTCCCGCGTCCAGACTACCTGTTCGCCGATATCGTCGGTACCGGCGGCGACGGCAGCAACAGTATCAATATTTCCACCGCCAGCGCCTTTGTGGCGGCGGCCTGCGGCCTGAAAGTCGCCAAACACGGCAACCGCAGCGTATCGAGCAAGTCGGGCTCTTCCGATCTGCTGGCCGCGTTCGGTATCAACCTGGATATGAATGCCGACAAGTCCCGCACCGCGCTGGATGAACTGGGCGTCTGCTTCCTGTTTGCGCCGAAGTATCACACCGGTTTCCGCCATGCGATGCCGGTTCGCCAGCAGCTGAAAACCCGCACGCTGTTCAACGTGCTCGGGCCGCTGATTAACCCGGCACATCCGCCGCTGGCGCTGATTGGCGTCTACAGCCCGGAACTGGTGCTGCCGATTGCCGAAACCCTGCGCGTGTTGGGCTACCAGCGGGCTGCGGTAGTCCACAGCGGCGGTATGGATGAAGTGTCGCTGCATGCGCCGACGGTGGTCGCTGAGTTGAATAACGGGGAAATTAAAAGCTATCAGCTGACGGCTAATGACTTTGGTCTCACGCCTTACCATCAGGAGCAGCTGGCTGGCGGCACGCCGGAAGAAAACCGTGACATTCTTACGCGCTTGCTACAAGGTAAAGGTGAAGCCGCTCACGAAGCCGCCGTCGCCGCCAACGTCGCTATGCTGATGCGCCTGTACGGGCACGAAGACCTGAAGGCCAACGCTCAGCAGGTGATCGACGTGCTGCGCAGCGGAGCGGCCTATGACAGAGTGACCGCATTAGCGGCAAGAGGGTAAATAATGCAGACCGTTTTAGCAAAAATCGTTGCCGACAAAGCGATTTGGGTAGAAGACCGCAAACAACAGCAACCGTTAGCCAGTTTTCAGAATGACGTCGTCCCGACTCAGCGTAATTTTTACGATGCGCTCGCCGGTACACGCACCGCGTTTATTCTGGAATGCAAAAAAGCGTCTCCGTCGAAAGGACTGATTCGCCAGGATTTTGACCCGGCGACCATCGCCGGCGTCTATAAAAATTATGCCTCGGCCATCTCCGTCCTGTGCGACGAGAAATATTTCCAGGGCAGCTTCGACTTTCTGCCGATCGTCAGCGCCATCGCGCCGCAGCCGATTCTGTGCAAGGATTTCACCATCGATCCTTACCAGATCTACCTGGCGCGCTACTACCAGGCCGACGCCTGCCTGCTGATGCTGTCGGTGCTTGACGACGACCAGTATCGCCAGCTTGCCGCCGTGGCCCATAGCCTGAACATGGGCGTGCTGACCGAGGTCAGCAATGAAGAGGAGCTGGAGCGCGCCATTGCGCTGAAGGCCAAAGTGGTCGGGATTAACAACCGCGACCTGCGCGATATGTCGATTGATCTGAACCGCACCCGCCAGCTGGCGCCGCGCCTGGATCATGATGTGACGGTTATCAGCGAATCCGGTATTCATACTTACGCCGAAGTGCGTGAACTCAGCCATTTTGCCAACGGTTTCCTGATCGGTTCCGCCTTGATGGAACAGGCGGATCTCGATGCCGCCGTGAAGCGCGTGCTGCTCGGCGAGAATAAAGTCTGCGGCCTGACCCGGCCTCAGGATGCACAGATCGCCTGTGAATCCGGCGCAATTTATGGCGGGCTGATTTTTGTTCCCTCCTCGCCGCGTGCCGTGAACGATGCCCAGGCGAAAGAGATTATTCAGTCCGCTCCGCTGCGCTACGTTGGCGTCTTCCGTGACGCGCCCATCGAGGCGGTCGCCGCCCGGGCAGAACAGCTTCCGCTGGCGGCGATTCAACTGCACGGTAGCGAAGATCAGACCTATATTGACGCGCTGCGTGCGGCCCTTCCGGAGTCGGTGCAAATCTGGAAAGCCCTCAGCGTCAGCGACACGCTACCCTCACGTCACTTCACCCATGTCGATAAGTATGTTTTCGATAATGGCCAGGGCGGTAGCGGCCAGCGTTTCGACTGGACGCTGCTGCAGGGCCAGGACCTGCGTAATGTCATTCTGGCAGGCGGCCTGGGTGCCGATAACTGTGTAGAAGCTGCGAAAAGCGGCTGTGCCGGACTCGATTTCAATTCAGGCGTAGAGTCGCAGCCGGGTATTAAAGATCCCAGCAAACTGGCTTCGGTGTTTCAAACACTGCGCGCATATTAAGGAGCAATAATGAGCACTTTACTTAATCCCTATTTTGGCGAATTTGGCGGTATGTATGTCCCGCAGATTCTGATGCCTGCCCTGCGCCAGCTGGAAGAAGCGTTCGTCAGCGCGCAGAAAGATCCGGCGTTTCAGGCGGAATTTACCGATCTGCTGAAAAACTACGCCGGTCGTCCCACGGCGCTGACTAAATGTCGTAACCTGACCGAAGGGACCCGCACCACGCTGTATCTGAAGCGCGAAGATCTGCTGCACGGCGGCGCGCACAAAACCAACCAGGTGCTGGGTCAGGCGCTGCTGGCTAAACGAATGGGTAAAACCGAAATTATCGCCGAAACCGGCGCCGGCCAGCACGGCGTAGCATCCGCACTCGCCAGCGCTCTGCTCGGTCTGAAGTGCCGCATCTATATGGGCGCAAAAGACGTCGAACGCCAGTCGCCAAACGTGTTCCGCATGCGTTTAATGGGTGCCGAAGTGATTCCGGTGCACAGCGGTTCCGCCACGCTGAAAGATGCCTGTAACGAAGCGCTGCGCGACTGGTCTGGTAGCTACGAGACCGCGCACTATATGCTCGGTACCGCGGCGGGCCCGCATCCGTTCCCGACCATCGTGCGTGAATTCCAGCGCATGATTGGCGAAGAGACCAAAGCGCAAATTCTCGAAAAAGAAGGTCGTCTGCCGGATGCGGTTATCGCCTGCGTCGGCGGCGGATCCAACGCTATCGGGATGTTTGCTGACTTTATCGATGAAACCAACGTCGGTCTGATCGGCGTCGAACCTGCGGGTCACGGGATTGAAACCGGTGAACACGGCGCGCCGCTGAAGCATGGTCGCGTTGGCATCTACTTCGGTATGAAGTCACCGATGATGCAAACCGCAGACGGCCAGATTGAAGAGTCCTACTCCATTTCCGCCGGTCTGGATTTCCCGTCCGTTGGCCCGCAGCACGCTTTCCTCAACAGCACCGGCCGCGCGGATTACGTGTCGATTACCGATAACGAGGCCCTGGAGGCCTTTAAAGCGCTCTCCCGCCATGAAGGGATTATTCCGGCTCTGGAGTCCTCTCACGCTCTGGCGCATGCGCTGAAAATGATGCGCGAAAACCCGGAAAAAGAGCAGCTGCTGGTGGTTAATCTGTCCGGTCGCGGCGACAAAGACATCTTCACCGTACACGATATTCTGAAAGCGCGAGGGGAAATCTGATGGAACGTTATGAGACGCTGTTTGCACAACTGAAAACCCGCCGGGAAGGCGCGTTCGTTCCCTTCGTCACCCTCGGCGATCCGAACCCTGAGCTGTCGCTAAAGATCATCGATACGCTGATTGAAGCCGGCGCCGACGCCCTGGAGCTGGGGATTCCGTTCTCCGATCCGCTGGCGGATGGCCCGACGATTCAGGGCGCAACCCTGCGCGCCTTTGCCGCTGGCGTTAACCCGGCGCAATGCTTTGAAATGCTGACGGCGATTCGCCACAAGCACCCGACTATCCCGATTGGCCTGCTGATGTATGCCAACCTGGTATTCAGCCCGGGTATTGACGAGTTCTATGCCGAGTGCGCACGTGTCGGAGTCGATTCGGTGCTGGTCGCCGATGTCCCGATTGAAGAGTCCGCCCCGTTCCGTCAGGCGGCGCTGCGCCATAATATCGCGCCGATCTTCATCTGCCCGCCGAACGCCGATGATGACCTGCTGCGCCAGATTGCCTCCTGGGGCCGCGGCTATACCTACCTGCTGTCACGCGCTGGCGTTACCGGAGCGGAAAACCGCGCCGCGCTGCCGCTGCACCACCTGGTGGAAAAACTGGCCGAATATAACGCCGCGCCGCCGCTGCAGGGCTTTGGCATCTCCGCGCCGGAACAGGTGACCGCCGCGCTTGAAGCCGGTGCGGCCGGGGCGATTTCCGGTTCGGCGATCGTGAAAATTATCGAGCGCAACGTTAACGATCCGCAGACCATGCTGGCTGAGCTCAAAGCATTCGTGCAGAGCCTGAAGGCGGCGACGCGCTAATCGAACGCGGCATACGGTAACGGCTTTAAGCGAAAAGCCGTTACTAGCGCTGTTTACCCACTCCATCCAGCGCTTCCATTACGGGACTCAGCAGGTAACTCAGGATTGTTCTGCGTCCCGTTTTTATTTCACCGGTAACCTGCATCCCCGGTTCAAGAAGTTTTTCCTCTCCTTCAACCAGCAACGTTCGCTGTTTCAGGGAAATCACCGCCCGATAAACCAACCCCAGCTCCCGATCTTCAACGGCATCGGCCGAGACCTGCCGAAGTTCACCCGTCACCCACCCATAGCGGGTGAAGTCAAAGGTACTGATTTTCACCGCCGCCTTTTGCCCGGGCCGTAGAAAACCGACGTCCTGGTTCCTGACCATGACTTCCGCTACCCGTTCACCGCTATCGGGAACGATCTTCAGCAGCTCCTGCGCCGGCTCCACGGCGCCGCCGGCATCCCTGAAGACCAAAGACTCCACCGTTCCGCTAACCGGCGCGCGCAACAGGTATTGTGCGCTCAGGGACTGGAGCTGATTGAGCTGGGTTTCCAGCACCCGGTTTTCATCGCTGCGCTCCGCGCTCTCTTTGGCAAGGGCATGGGTTTTATCGGCCGTTCTGGCCTGCGCTTCTTCATCTATCTGATGGAGGCTGTCACGCACCTCCTGTGCGCGGGTTTCTGCGGCCCCCACCCGATGGCGGGACTCGGTATATTTTTTCCCGCTCTCCAGCAGGCTGTCCCGACTGGTGAGCTTCTTCTGATACAGCGCTTCCAGCGCCTGATATTGTTCTCTGAAAAGCGGCAGCAAATTTTCAGCCAGCGCTTTTTCCACCTGTCCCTCGGCCAGCTGCGCCAGCAGAACCGCTCTTCGGCTGTCAAACACCGCTTTTTCACGGCGATCCGCCTCGATTTCCGCCGTTAGCCGTAACGCCGCCTGTTCAGCCAGCGCAACATCCTCTTGTAGATAGGCGGGAGGAAGCTGAGCGGTAACGCTCCCCTGATGATAATAACGGTTAAGCAATGTCAGACGCGCAATATGATACCGGTTAATACGCTGGCGCAGCCGGTTCTCTTTGATTTGCGCCTGCAAATGACCGTCGTTAAATTTGATCAGCGGCTGGCCCTGGGCCACGTGCATCCCCTCCCGCACCATCACCGCCGCGACTTCAGCGGTGACCGCGGCATTCACCGGGCGCGACAGTTCGCTCACCACGATTTTCCCCTGCGTCACGGCAACAATATCAACCTTACCCCAGGCTGCCCATAAGAGCGCCGCTGACATCGTCAACATCACGCACCAGATGATGCCCCTGCCCGCAGGCGAAGGCGGCGAATCCTGAACCTCCAGCACCGCGGGGAGAAATTCCCGGTAACGCTTCATCCGGTCATCCCCTGCTGTAGCGCATATAAACGCGCGTACAGACCATTCCCGGCAAGCAGCGCAGCATGCGTTCCCTGCTCGCCGATACCGCCCCTTTCCATCACGATAATACGGTCGGCCAGCCGCACGGTGGACAAGCGGTGGGCGATAATAAATACCGTCCTCCCCCGACAGATTTCCGCCATATTGTGGTGAATAATCCGTTCAGATTCGTAGTCCAGCGCGCTGGTGGCTTCATCGAGAATCAATACTTTCGGGTCAGTTATCAGCGCACGGGCAAGGCCGATACGTTGTTTCTGCCCGCCGGAAAGTTGCCCGCCGTGTTCGCCAACCGGTGTGTCATAGCCCATCGGGAGTTCACTGATAAACTCATGGGCGCCGGCCAGCGCGGCAGCGGCCATCACCTGCTCCTGCGAGGCATCGGGTACGGCAAGGGCGATATTTTCCCGCAGGGTGCCGGAGAAAAGCTGAGTTTCCTGTAACACGACGCCAACCTGACGGCGCAACCATTGCGGATCGGTATGAGCGATATCCGTGCCATCGATAAATATCTGGCCTACCGAGGGTAAATACAGCCTTTGCATCAGTCTCGCCAGCGTACTCTTACCCGAGCCCGAGCGCCCTACGATGCCAATAACCTCGCCTGGCCGCACGGATAGCGTCACGCTGTTCAGCACCTGAGCGCCGCCGGGATGGTAGGCAAAGCTGATCCCGGCGAACCTTACCGCCCCCTGCATTTGGGCGAGAGCGATGCCGCTCGCAGGCTGTTGCTCGGTAGGCATATTCAGAATATCCCCCAGCCGTTTGATGGAAACCGAGACCTGCTGTATGTCCTGCCATAGCTGTACGAAGCGCAGCACCGGCGCGGTAACCTGGCCGGCAAACATGTTAAAGGCAATCAGCGCGCCGACCGTCATGTCGCCCTGAATAACCTGCTGCGCGCCGTACCACAGGATCGCCACGCTGGTTGCCCGGCTAATAAAGCGGGAAATCTGCCCGGCTATATTCCCCAAATTCTGCGTTCTGAAGCTGCTACTGACAAAAGCGGCGATTCGGGTATCCCAGCGACGGACCATATGATGCTCAACCGCCATCGCTTTCAGCGGCTCAATCGCCGTGATGCTCTCCACCAGAAAAGCCTGATTCTGCGCTCCCTGACGAAACTGTTCGTTGAGACGACGGCGCAGAGATGGCGTGATAACCGCCGATAAAATGGCGTAAAAAACCAGCGAAATGATGACGATAAGAGTCAATGGGATACTGTAGAACGCCATGACGACGAAAAAAATCACCATAAAGAGCAGATCGGTACAAAGCGTCAGAGCGCTGCCGGTGAGAAATTCCCGTACCGTTTTGAGTTCGTGAACCCGTGCTACGGTAACGCCTGCCTGCCGTTCCTTAAACCACGCCAGCGGCAGCGCCAGAAGATGACGAAAGAGCAATGAGCTCAAGGTGACATCAATTCTTTGCGCGGTATGTGCCAGCTGGTAAGTTCGGAGTCCATCCAGCACGACTTCAGCAACGGTAATACAGAGCATTCCCAGCGCCAGGACGTCCAGCGTCGTCAGACTCTGATGGGCCAAAACCTTGTCGACCACAACCTGGAAAAAAAGGGGGGTGATTAATGCCAGCAATTGAATAAAAAATGAAGCCAGCAAGACTTCACCAACCAGCCTGCGATACTGCATAAATGCCTGCCAGAACCAGCGCAGATTGAACTCGTTGGCCAGCTTTTCCACAGAGAAACGTTGGCTAAATAAAAAACCGCCGACCCTGGCCCCCTCCACGGGCGAGTACACGGAGGGTTGCGGCCGATCGATCTCCTGAACCAGCCATTGCCCGTCCTTAACCGCCAACAACACGCTATATCCCCGATCGGGTAAATGAACCAGCGCCGGCAGAGGTAAGCGAGAGGTGACGTGCAGGCGGGGATAGTAGCGACAACGAAAGCCACAATGGCGGGCCGCACGAACCAGTTGCAGGGTGATGTGATGTTCCGCATCGACAAAAAATTGCTCACGCAGGGCGCGGATATTCACCGCCGTACCGTGGTAGCGGGCAATCAGCCGCAGCCCCTGCCATAGATTATCATCCGATGACATAACGCAGCTCCACTAATAGCCAACGGCTGTTCGCCAGTTTTCCGCCGTCGTTTGCGCGGTAGCCAGCGGTATAGCCACCCCGGCATCGTCCGCATCATCAACGTCGCCCGAGGCCAGAAACTGGCAGATCTCCTGTTTCAACAGCGCGATGTCTGCCGTGCTTTCCGCGGTGTCCATGACCGGTAAAGGAATATTGTGTTCGATATAATTCAGCACATCCTCCGGCAGCCATAGCGTGTCGTCGGCGAAGACAATCTGCTCCACCTGATAGCTGTCCAGACTGAAGTAACCCCGGATAATCACGCTGTCCGCCCGGTCGCGGAAGTTGAGCACCAGACTGTCATAGCCCTGTACCCGCTGCCGGGAGAGCACCGCCTGCTCCGCCAGCAGCCCCTCCCCGAGCCGCAGCGTGTCCGTCCCGCTGCTCTCGATAATCGTGTCCTGCCCGTCTCCGGCGTTAAAGAGGTAAATATCGTTACCGCTGCCGCCTTTCAGGGTGTCATTCCCCGTGCCGCCGCTCAGCAGGTCGTTGCCGAAGCTGCCGTCAAGGGTGTCGTCCCCGGCCTCGCCGTACAGCGCATCATTGCCGTTGTCCCCGGTCAGCATGTCATTTCCGCCCCCGGCGTGGATCTCGCTCCCCTCCCGGTAGGCCTGCAGGCTCTGCGCCGCCTCCGTTCCCGCCAGCAGCATCGCCTTCACGGTGGCCACGTCCCATACCGTGCCGTCGGCGAAGACAATCTGCTCCACCTGATAGCTGTCCAGACTGAAGTATCCCTGGATGATTACGCTGTCCGCCCGGTCGCGGAAGCCGAGCACCAGGCTGTCATAGCCCTGCACCCGCTGCCGGGAAAGTACCGCCTGCTCCGCCATCAGCCCCTCCCCGAGCCGCAGCGTGTCCGCTCCGCTGCTCTCAATAATCGTGTCCTGCCCGTCTCCGGCGTTAAAGAGGTAGGTGTCATCCCCGTATCCGCCCTTCAGCAGATCGTTCCCCGTGCCGCCGCTCAGCAGGTCGTTGCCGAAGCTGCCGTCAAGGGTGTCATCCCCCGCCTCGCCGTACAGCGCATCATTGCCGTTGTCCCCGGTCAGCACGTCATTTCCGCCCCCGGCGTGGATCTCGCTCCCCTCCCGGTAGGCCTGCAGGCTCTGCGCCGCCTCCGTTCCCGCCAGCAGCATCGCCTTCACGGCGGCCACATCCCATACCGTGCCGTCGGCGAAGACAATCTGCTCCACCTGATAGCTGTCCAGACTGAAGTACCCCTGGATAATCACGCTGTCCGCCCGGTCGCGGAAGCCGAGCACCAGGCTGTCATAGCCCTGCACCCGCTGCCGGGAAAGTACCGCCTGCTCCGCCAGCAGCCCTTCTCCCAGCCGCAGCGTGTCCGCTCCGCTGCTCTCAATAATCGTGTCCTGCCCGTCTCCGGCGTTAAAGAGGTAGGTGTCATCCCCGTATCCGCCCTTCAGCTGGTCATTTCCTTTTCCTCCCCACAGCACATCGTTCGTGTTTTTGCCCGTCACGACATCCGCATTGTCACTGCCGGTAAATGTCAACGCCTCAGGAATACCTAATCTCACCCGGACATCTGCAAAGGATGGCAGGTATTCCATCCAGGCATACAGGACATTACTCACCTGCAGATAGCGCCCCATGTCCGTCTGCATCAGAGTATTCAGATGCGCCTCAAATGCCTCAAAGTTCAACGTCAGACCGCTGAGATCGGGGCTTAGCTGCAGATGAATAAAATCAAAATCGCTGGCATATACTGTTGTGGCCAACAGGCAGGCTTCGGTATAGGCAGCAAAACGGCGGTATTCATCCTGTAATAAGGCCGCAGCGCTGCTCAGAGGATTAACCGTACCGTTAACCGTGTTCCGGTATCCCCTACCAGCAGCGGTTTCGAGAACCGCAAGCTGTCGGGCATCGATATAGCTCCCGCGACTGTTTTCAGCGATATCCGTTACGCCTGCCCAGGTAAAAAGGAGCTTTTCGATGAGGCCAGACGCTTTAGCGGCCATGGGATCGGCCACAAACTGCTGAACCAGTGTGATAAGTTGCGGATTAAGACTCATTGCCGTATGCAGGTCGGCCATATTGCCAAACCCGCGGATATACGGTAGAGCCTGAATTTCAGCGGACAGGGTCACATCGCCTGTGTAGCGTGAGTATCCTTTGTTGGCCGCAAACCAGACGTCCGCCGATTGGCCGACAGCGCCATCTGAACGCGTAATGGTGCTGGTTTGCCGGTGGGCATTCCCCTGTTCATCAACATATTGTGACGTGCTGTAGCCGGTGCCAATGGCGGCCACACCGGCCTCTTCAAGGGAAAGTAACTCTCCTTCGTCAACCCGGCCGTTACTGTTCCCATCCTGCCAGATGCGCAATGACGCCCAGATAGCGTCATCACTGTTCAACTGCCCGTCTTTATTTTCATCCAGTTCCTGCAAAGCCTGATAGCCATTGGCCGCCAGTTTGCCACTTTTCAGCAGCGTATTATTGCCAAAGAGTTCACTGCCGCTATCAATCTGCCCGTTGCCATCACGATCGAATATCAGCAACCCATCGTCCGGAGCCACCCAGCCGGTATTTTCCGCAAACTGGTTGCCATCATGATCGAAGAAAACACCGCTGCTGACGGATAAGGTTTCGATGCCATCGCCGTCGAGGTCAATAATAATGGGGCTGGCCTGGTTTTCTGCACAAACCAGGCCAGGACCCATTACCGGATCCATAAAACCTGGCGTAAATAAATTCACCCCACCGATATTGATTGGGACAGGGCAGCCCTGAAGTAGCTGTTCGATACTGCTCATCAGCGTATCCAGCAAACTTTTATAATGCCCGATGATCTCGCCAAAATAGCTCCCCGGATAATTATCGCTCCCGGCGACCTCACCAAAGAGCGAATAAACCGATTCACGGGTGGTATTCAACCAGCTTTCCGTAAGATTAAGTAATTCGTTCGCCAGAGCGGCCTGTTCTCCAGGTATTGATTCAGCTGTACTCCCGAAGAGCTCTGTGATTTTATCCCGGATGCTGTTATAGGTATGGCTGACGGCATTATCAATCACGTCTTTTGCATCGAGGACATCTTCCACCAGGTCATTCATCGTGTAATCATTATTGCCATTAATTTTTGCAGCGACGCCGAAAGGTGACTGAACTGAATCCAGAAAATCAATGCCCGCGCTTTTAAGGATAAAACTGGCAGCAGTAGTACAGTTAAAATCACTACCGTCACCGTCCGGAATAAGATCGTACAGCGGAGAGGATTTTTCAAACTTGCTGATAGCTTTGGCCATACTGCCGTATTGCTCTGCCGTTATTCCAATGGTTAACTGTTCAGAGGAAACTCTTTGTTTAAGATAATCACCGCTATCCAACGAACCTTTGTTATTGAAATAACCAAGATCAGTAGGCGTAAATCCAAAATAAACCACGTCACTACTTCCATCACTGAGCTCCAGCCATGTATGAATCGCACCCTGCCCATTAGTAAACAGGGAGTCATTTTTAATAGTTACAGTGTATGGCATAAAATCATCCTAATTTTATTACTTACCATAATGACGTCGAAAAAGTAACGTATAGCTGGAAAAATCCGCGCCAGAACTATAAAGCTCCGGAATTATAATGTAGGAGCCAGTGTCCATCTTGCGTAAGTAATCATAACCTACACCGTCATTCTCTACTAATGGCTCAATGTCGGGATAAGCATTAATCTTCGGTATCAATATTTCATGCAAGAGTTTCCCGGTTTGAGCGTCATAAATACGGATCGTCCCAGTCAATTCATTTTTTAAGTAAGATCTGATCCTCTCAAAAGCCCTATTAAAAACAACATCTACTACCTTGACGTCCTCCAATGTAAGCTTACTCGTTGTTCTTCTTTCCCGTGGACTACCTGTATCAAAGTAAATCCCCACGATATAATCCCCAGATTTTTCCACCGTAACATAAAGCTGATTAGGAGACAGTTTTCTTAATGGCTTGTTACCAGCGTCCCCCTCTGCTGTGGATTGCGCCACTGCCGCACTGGATTGATCCGCGCGGGTATATGGCGATATGGCCAGGAGAAATAATCCGGCCAGAACAGCAACAATACGCCAGCATTGTTTTGTGGGAAATATTTTCTGGTGATAATCAAACGGCCTTTGCAGAGAGATGAAAAAGAGCGGGTGCTGCATATAAAACCCTTATGTTTGCCAATGTTAATTTAATGGGTTTTATTTACTCCAGATCTTCAATGAGATCAAACAAAATTAGACGATAATTTTATTTCTATAAAATTCAAGATATTAAATCACTGACGCAATACAACGACGAGAATATATCCATTCATTACATCTATAAAATAAAGAATGGCATTCACTAAATAAACCAATGAACGAAAACCACGCTTTTATTTCATCATAAATAATATAAAAACCTTATGTTTTTATCTTTTCCATTCGCCACCTTGATAAATCAAAACCTCTGTTTCTGGATTTCATCACAAGCCTTGCCTTTATCATCTAATCCGACAAAATGCTCAGCCACAATCCCCGCTGTTTTTTCACCAACGGATTATTATTACGGCTGAGGAATACGCCGCAACAAGATGGGGACTGCAATGCCAACAATCTACAAAACCGCAGATCGGTTACAGACATTTGTCCAGATGTTGCAAGCGGCCATCTGACGGCAGAATCTTCTCTGCCGTCAATATCGACACCAGAGGACTACTTCCTCTGCAAGCTGTCAGCGTATTTGCGCGTCAGGCGAAACAGCGCCGCTACCTCTTCCTCAGCCCACTCTGCCAGTACCTGATTCATCAGCCGTGTCCTCGCTACCGCGATGCGTTCAAGCACAGTTTTTCCCTGCTCGCTCAAGGTGACTTCGCTGATCCGCCGATCCTGGGCATTAGGTTGTTTGAGCGCCAGTCCCTGCACCTCCAGTTTTTTTACCTGACGACTGACGGTGGTGTAATCGCGCCCCAGGCTATCCGCCAGTTCCACGACCCCTACCGGCCCGTAACGTCCGATGGCCACCAGCAGCGGAAACAGAATTTGATCGATTTGGACATCTGCGGCCTGAAGCAGCTGCTCATCACGAACGGGCTGGTTCATCACGCTAATGATATCGAGCAACGCGCCGTGGAAATCGGTAATGTCGTAATTATTATGTGCATCTTGCATATATTTTTTAACCGGGTATAGTGCCGTTATCTATTATGTGCATTTTACACATAATTGCCTTCAGGAGATAACATTATGAAAGCAGCCGTAGTTTTCGATCTGCAGCAGGGCCCTGTCTGGGCCGATTTTACCGATCCGCAGGCCGATGCCCATCACCCCCTGGTAAAAGTGAATGCCGCCGCCATCAGCCATGTGGTGAAAGCTCGCGCCTCCGGTAAGCATTACAGTTTCGACGGCCGGCTGCCGTTTGTGGTCGGCATTGATGGCGTCGGAACGCTGGCCGATGGGCAGCGGGTCTATTTTGCCTTTCCCACTGCGCCCTGGGGCAGTATGGCGCAGTGGGCGCCGGTCGCCGTCGAAAACTGCCTGCCTTTACCAGATGACCTGGATGATATCACCGCCGCCGCGATGGCAAATCCCGGAATGTCCGCCTGGGCCGCGCTCGTAAAGCGTGCCGGACTGGCCGCCGGAGAGAGCGTACTGATCAACGGCGCAACCGGCAGCGCCGGTCAGCTTGCTGTGCAGATTGCCCGCTTCCTCGGCGCAAGAAAGATCATCGCCACCGGTCGGAATACGCAGATGCTGGCCGCCCTCGGTGCCGACGTCTGTATCGACTTAACGGCAGACGATCCAACGCTACAGGCACAATTCAGCGAGCAGGCGGCACAGCAGGTTGATGTGGTGGTGGATTATCTATGGGGCCGCAGCGCCGAACTGATGCTGCCCGCGCTGGCGAAACACAGTCCAGGCAACGCACCGGTGCGCTACATGCAGGTGGGGTCGCTTTCCGGCGCGGAAATTGCGCTCAACGGCGCGGTGCTGAGAGCGGCCCCGCTACAACTGATGGGCAGTGGTATCGGTAGCCTGTCGATGCCGCAGCTCCTGGCGGCGGCCGGCGAAATGCTGCAGGCCGCCGTTGCAGGCGGTTTTACCATCGCCACCACCCCGCTTGCGCTCAGCGAAGTGGCGAACGCATGGCCGCGCGACAACAGCCAGAAACGCACCGTTTTTGTGATTAATTAAAAAAATCGCTTCCGCACAAAAGATGGGGTTGATATCTTAGATGAGAACTATTATCTTTCTCATTACCGAATAGTTGAGAAAAACACTCAGGTATTCGGTACGACATTGCTCACATTGCTTCCAGTATTTTTCGCCCGCACTTGTGCGGGCTTTTTT
>NZ_JMPP01000049.1 GCF_000735435.1 Klebsiella planticola ATCC 33531
ATCATGCCACCTGCCGACAAACGCTCAACACCTGCTGGCGCAGCCAGCCATGACCGAGGGCAAGCTCCTGACGCGGATGCCACATCTGCGAGACGGTAATCTCCGGTGTGCTGACCGGCAGTTCAAACGCGACGATGCCCTCTCGCATGCCATGATGCAGACAAGAAGCCGGGACCAGCGCCACCAGCTGCGAATCTCGGGCAACCGCCAGCGCAGCGGTAAAACCCGGCACCACCGCCGCAATTTTGCGGCTCAGACCCAATTCCGCCAGCGCGTCATCCACGGGCCCGCGGACCATCCCATGGCGGGAAACAATCACATGCTCGCAGGCGGCATAGCGCTCGGGAGTAATTTGTCCGCCCTGCGCCAGGGGATGTGTTGGAGCCAGTACGCCAACAAAACGATCGCGAAACAGTGCCTGCAGCCGAATTTCCGGCCCCATATTTTTCAGCACCCCAATCTCCAGATCCACGTTCCCGTCGCGCAGAAACTGCGGTCCTTTTTCACTTTTGGCGACGAAATTAAGCTTCACTCCCGGCGCCTGCGCCGCACAGGCACAAATTAATGCCGGGCCAAAAGTTTCGACAAATCCCTCGTTGGTACGCAGAGTAAAGGTTTGCTCCAACGTCGGAAGATGAAGCGGCGCAGCGGAGTTGTTGAGCACCGAACGCATCTCAGAAACTACGTTTTGCGTTCGCGCTTTTAAGTCTTGCGCATGCGGCGTTAAGACCATTTTGCGCCCGGCTCTCACCAGTAACGGGTCACCGGTGACCTCACGTAGACGGGTCAGGGTGCGGCTCATCGCCGAGGCGCTAAGCCCTGCGCGTCGCGCCGCCCCCGCCACGCTCTCTTCCGCCAGTAAAATATCCAGCGCCACAAGTAAATTAAAATCGGGATCGGTCATTTGCGCTCCTGGGTTCAGTCATGGCGTCTGCTGCATCTTATTACTGCAAATGCTGCGCCTTCCGCCTGATATGTCCTATGACTATAGTCATGGACTCACGCTTTGCTCAGGGAGTTTTATTATGACCACGATCGTTCGCCCTACCGTCCTGATTGTCGGCGCTTCACGCGGTCTCGGCCATGCGATGGCCGCTGAATTTCTGCGCCATGGCTGGAATGTGATCGGCACCGTACGCGATATTCAACCCACCACCCCGCTGCATCAACTCGCGCAGGAAAACCCCGATCGGGTACGTCTGGAAACGCTGGATATGTGTGACAATGACCAGTTGACCGCGCTGGATACAAAGCTCTCCGCTGACCGCCTGGATATGCTGTTTGTTAATGCGGGCACCACCAATCGCGATCCGACACAGACCATTGGCGAAGTCTCCACCGCGGAGTTTATTGCGGTAATGCTGACGAATGCCCTTGCGCCAATGCGGGTACTTGAACGCCTTCAGCACCATGTGACGCCGCAGGGCCTGCTGGGGGCGATGTCCTCAGGCCAGGGCAGCCTGACCAATAATCTCCGCGGCCAGCGCGAGCTCTACCGCGGCAGTAAAGCAGCGCTGAATATGTTTATGCGCAGTTTTGCCGCCCGCTCGACATCACGTCCGCTGGTGGTGATGGCGCCGGGGTGGATTCGTACCGCGCTGGGTGGCGATGACGCGCCGCTGAGTATCGAAGAGACGATTCCTCATCTGGTTAACGTGCTGCTGGCGAAACAGCAGAGACCTGGTCTGGAGTACCTGGATTATCAGGGAAGAACCGTGCCGTGGTGATCCGTTCAATGGACGACGTACAACCATCCCGGCATCCCTGACTCCCGTTTCAGGGCATGGAGCCAGTCTTATCATTCACGACCGGCTGCTTACTTGATATAGGAGTCGAGGACCTTGAGCACCACGTCCAGATCTTCTTCTCGCTTCGCCTCGTCCCCTTCATGAACAATGTGCTCGACCAGATGGCCTTTAATGACCTCACGCATTAATCCATTGACCGCCCCGCGTATTGCGGCGATCTGTTGAAGCACGGCGCCACATTCATGCGGTTCATCGAGCATTTTTTTCAGCGCAATGACCTGCCCCTGAATCTTGTTGGTGCGGGCTTTAAGCTTTTTTTGATCGCGGATGGTATGCGACATGCTGCAATCTCCCATGGAAAAGTCGTGGCTGATTCTACCATTACGATTCTACTGGGGGGTAGTATTTAGTACTGGGGGGGAGTAGAATCCAGACACCTTCCACGACCCAGAATTCGACTCATGACCGACTTTACAACACTACTTCAGCAAGGAAACGCCTGGTTCTTCATTCCAGGCGCGGTGCTTCTCGGCGCACTTCATGGGCTGGAGCCAGGACATTCAAAAACGATGATGGCGGCCTTCATCATTGCCATAAAAGGCACGGCCAGACAGGCTGCCATGCTCGGACTCGCGGCCACTCTTTCACACACCGCCATCGTCTGGCTGATTGCTTTTGGCGGAATGTATATCAGTAACCGTTTTACCGCCGAATCGGCTGAGCCGTGGCTGCAGTTGGTTTCTGCCATCATCATTCTCGGTACCGCCGTCTGGATGTTCTGCCGAACCTGGAAGGGAGAAAAAAACTGGCTGACCAGCCAGCAGGAAAGCGAGCGGCACCATCATGATGAATCAAGACTGATCGATACCGGTCATGGCGAAGTGGAACTGTCCATTTTTGAAGAGGGTCAGCCGCCGCACTGGCGTATACGTACGCTCAGCGGAAGAGAATGGGATGCCGGGACTGTTTCGTTAGTGACGCAGCGAGAATCGCCCGCTGGTACGCAGTCATTTGCTTTTGTCGATTGCGGTAGCTATCTGCAGTCAACATCCTCCATTCCGGAACCACATGATTTTCGCGTTCGCCTGTCGCTGGGACATCGCGGCCATGTCCATGATTACGACCTGGAATTTTGCGAGCATGAACATACGCACGATCATACGGAACTTGAAGGGCTGGATGTCGATTCCACAGCGTACCGGGATGCGCATGAGTTGGCCCACGCGCACGACATAGAAAAACGGTTCACCAATAAAGAGGTCACCAACGGGCAGATTTTACTCTTTGGCCTGACCGGCGGGTTAATCCCCTGTCCTGCGGCCATTACGGTAATGTTGATTTGTATCCAGATCAAAGCCCTGGCGCTGGGCGCAACGCTGGTGGTGAGTTTTAGTATTGGACTTGCCCTGACGCTGGTGACGGTGGGCGTGGGGGCTGCAATCGGCGTCCGTCAGGTCGCCAGACGCTGGGACGGTTTTCATACTCTTGCCCGCAGAGCCCCCTATTTTTCAAGCCTGCTGATTGCCGTCATGGGTCTCTATCTGGCTATCCACAGCGGGTTCGTCCTGCTGAGCTAATCCTGTTCATCTTGTTCCTCTTCTTCGCGCTGAGTATCAAGAAGAGGAACAGGCTGACTGACCATAACCCCGCGGATTAATAGCCGCCTTTATCCGCTCGATTCTCGCCTCTTTTCCGTATTTATCTGTTGTTTGCATGGTACCGTCCGTCACCTAAGTACAACCCGTTACCATCACACTCAACAGTCATGCAAAGCTGTATCTTTGCTCTCCTTGCATCCCTCGCGGCAAAATTCCCCGGACAGGCAATTCATAAGCGATTATTAGACAAAATAACTGACCATCATCAGGGGGCTCGCTTGTGCGAAGCGGCATAACGTCACAGGGGATAACTGAGAGGGTCCGTAGGAAATAAAAAACTGGTCATATCATGACCAGTTTTTTTAGAAGGGGTTTGCAGAAGAACTCAGAACCGGTAGCCGGCAGAGAACATAAACACCCACGGATCGATGCGAGTACTGACTTTCTGGTCCACGCCGCCGGCTTTAAATTTCACATCGGTGTCGATATCCATGTACCACACCGACATGTTCAGCAACCAGTCGCGGTTAATCAGGTAATCCAGCCCCACCTGACCTGCCGCTCCCCAGGAGTCTTTAAGACTCAGATCGCTCAACCCGGCATTTTTACCGGTGTCATTAAAGTCGGCATTAAAGAAGGTGGTGTAGTTAATACCTGCACCGATATACGGGCGTACTTTGCTCTGGGCATCGCCGAAATACCATTGCGCCATCAGCGTTGGCGGCAGCTGATTCACGGTGGCGATGGTCCCGGTCGGGCCAGTGCCAACCTTGTGACGGAATGGCGTGGCCGCCAGTAGTTCAACGCCGATGTTGTCCGTCGCCATATAGGTGAAGGTCAAGCCCAGCTGCGTGTTATTACTGACGTTAAACCCGCCCAGACTGCCTAACACGTTATCAGAACCTTCCGTCGGTCGAACGGTGGCCGAACCCGCACGAATAAAAAACTCTCCGGCTTCATGCGCCCAGACGCTGCCGGAAAGGGTACTCAAAATAATGCCAACCGCTGCTAACTTTTTCATATCCACTTCCTCATTATGGTTATTCAGCGCGGGCTAATATACCCATAACGAGTTACCTTTGATCCGTTCTCGATCACATAAAGTTGTGAGATTTAACATTTATTGATCCAGATTAATTTTTACTTTCATGGCGATACCAAAAAACTCACATTCACATCAATTTTCACTTTCCGGGCAGCGAAAAAATTTTTCCCCGCCCCTTGCCGCCTTCGATGCGTCTGGATAATTTATCTGCCGACAATCTGTGTTGATGCGTTTTTATCAGGTGTAATCATGAGTGAAATCAACCCGTGCATGACGTGCGGTGCCTGTTGTGCGTATTTTCGAGTCTCTTTCTACTGGGCGGAAGCCGACGATGCCGGCGGCGTTGTGCCGACGAAGCTTACCGAGCCGCTAACCCCTTTTCTGCGCTGCATGAGCGGCACCAACCAACGACAAAGCCGCTGCGCCGCCCTCAAGGGGGAAATCGGCGAATCGGTGCACTGCTCAATTTATCAGCACCGCCCCTCTCCCTGCCGCGAATTCGTCCAGTCCGGTGAAGGCGGCGAGGTAAACGAAGCCTGCAACCGGGCCCGCGCCCGCTACGGCTTGCCGCCGCTCATCCCTCTTTACAAAGATATACTTAGCCTGACAACGGCAGAGGCTGCTACCCACGAGGGATTTGCGGTACAATCGCCGGCTAGTTAACACCTGCAATACTCAAGGAGAGTGCATGTCTATCACGGCGAAGACCGTCTACCGTGACACGGGAAATTTTTTTCGTAATCAGTTTGTCACCATTTTACTGATTGCGTTGTTATGCGCGTTAATTACGGTAGTCCTTGGCCATGCTTTTTCACCCAGTGAAGAGCAGCTCTCGATTCTGAGCGAAGGGGATAATCTGGCGGGGAGCGCCGGGCTGTTTGAGCTGGTGCAAAACATGACCCCGGAGCAACAACAGATCCTGCTGCGCGCCTCGGCCGCATCGACCTTCTCCGGTCTGGTGGGTAACGCCATTCTGGCCGGCGGCGTGCTGCTGATGATTCAGCTGGTCTCCGCCGGACAGCGGGTCAGCGCGCTGCGCGCTATCGGAGCTTCTGCGCCGGTACTGCCAAAGCTGCTGCTGCTGATCCTGTTCACCACCTTTGTGGTGCAGATGGGGATGATGCTGGTGCTGGTGCCGGGCGTGCTGCTCGCTATCGTGCTGGCTTTTGCCCCCATCATGCTGGTGCAGGATAAGCTGGGGATTTTTAACGCCATGCGCAGCAGTATGCGTCTGGTGTGGGCCAATATGCGTCTGGTCGCCCCGGCGGTGATTGGCTGGCTGCTGGCGAAAACGCTACTGCTGCTGTTTGCATCCAGCTTTGCGGTACTGACGCCGAACGTCGGCGCGGTGGTTATCAATACGATCAGCAATCTGATCTCTGCACTGTTGCTGATCTATTTGTTCCGCCTGTATATGCTTATCCGCAACTAAATTAACCTGGGCCGGGACTCTTCCGGCCCTATCTGAACGACGGGTCCGATGTATGAAGCAGTTTCTGGATTTTTTACCGCTGGTAGTCTTCTTCGCCTTCTACAAGCTCTACGATATCTACGCCGCAACCACCGCGCTGATTATCGCCACCGCTATCGTGCTGATCTATACCTGGGTACGCTATCGTAAAGTCGAAAAGATGGCGCTGATTACCTTTGTGCTGGTTGCTGTATTTGGCGGCCTGACCATTTTCTTCCATAATGATGAGTTTATAAAATGGAAGGTCACGGTCATCTACGCTCTGTTTGCCGGCGCTTTGCTGTTCAGCCAATGGGTGATGAAAAAGCCATTGATTCAACGCATGCTCGGCAAAGAGCTGACCCTGCCGCAGCAGGTCTGGTCGCGTCTGAATCTCGCCTGGGCGCTGTTTTTTATTCTCTGCGGTCTGGCCAATATCTATATCGCTTTCTGGTTGCCGCAGAATATCTGGGTCAACTTCAAGGTCTTCGGCCTGACGGCGCTGACGCTGGTCTTCACGCTGTTGAGCGGCGTGTACATTTATCGCCATATGCCGCAGGACGATAACCACTAATCAACGGCAAGCCGGGGGTATCGCTTTTGCCCCCGCTCTCTTTTGCGTTGCGTATTCCCCTCTCCTCGTTTTCAGCGCTTGCTCTTGAGACTCGCGTTATTTGCCGTTTTCCTGACCCGCGTCTTGCGTAGAAAACCGTTCAGTAAGCGCACTCACCTGTATCCGTCTGGCGGAACTGCGGCCTGGCATCAGCGGCAAACGTCCACCGAGTCTGAGACGAAAGAAGACAAACACTGGCCCCGATAACCCACCCACTCTGCGCCTTATTCCCCGCGGCGCCGACAGCTATCTCCTGCAGCCGACGTCAATCCCGCCCGTTTATTCACCATTTCTGCCATAACCCGGGAAAATTGCGCCAATTGTGAGGATTTGATGAAGATTCATTTGCACACATTGAAATGATAATAATTATCATTGATATTCGCAGTCTCAATTTTTAACGCTTTGATATGGATATTTACAATGAGATCGCAGAACTATTATGCCATTACGCCCCTCGCGCTGGTATTTGCAGGCTTTCTGACGCCCGACGCCTTTGCTGACGAGGTTGAACGCGATACCGAAACTATGGTGGTACACAGCACGGCTGAAGAAGCACTCAAGCAGCAGCCGGGGGTATCTGTCATCACCGCTGAAGATATTGCCCGGGATCCCCCGGTTAACGACCTGTCGGAAATCATTCGTAAAATGCCCGGCGTCAATTTAACCGGCAACAGCGCCAGCGGCAGCCGGGGCAACAACCGGCAGATCGATATTCGCGGAATGGGGCCGGAGAACACCCTCATCCTGATCGATGGCGTACCGGTCACCTCCCGTAACTCGGTACGCTACAGCTGGCGCGGCGAACGTGATACCCGCGGGGATAGCAACTGGGTGCCACCGGAGATGGTCGAACGCATTGAAGTTCTGCGCGGCCCGGCAGCAGCCCGCTACGGATCCGGTGCCGCCGGCGGCGTGGTCAATATCATTACCAAACGCCCCACCAACGACTGGCATGGCTCGCTATCGTTTTATACCAACCAGCCGGAAAACAACAAAGAGGGGGCGACGAATCGCGCCAACTTTAGCCTCAACGGACCGCTGGCCGGCGATGCGCTGACCATGCGGCTGTACGGTAACATCAATAAAACGGATGCCGACGCCTGGGACATCAACCATGCGCAAAATGGTTCGTACGCCGCCGGTCGCGAAGGGGTGCGCAACAAGGACATCAACGCCCTGCTGTCATGGAAACTGACGCCGCAGCAGATTGTCGATTTTAACTACGCCTATAGCCGCCAGGGCAATATTTACGCCGGTGATACCCAATACAGTAACGGTAACCTCAGCCCCGATGGCCTGGTCAGCGAGCTGTATGGCCATGAAACCAACCGTCTGTATCGCCAGTCCTGGGGGCTGACCTATAACGGAATCTGGGACTGGGGCCAGTCCAAAGCCGGAGTCTATTACGAGAAAACCAATAACACTCGTCTGCAGGAAGGTTCTACCGGGCGCGTAGAAGGGATGATCAACAGCGATGAGTACGCCACCAGCCGCCTTGAATCCTGGCGTTCGACCGGCGAGCTGAATCTCCCCTTCCACTGGCTGGCCGACCAGACCCTGACCCTCGGGATGGAGTGGAACCGCGATGAACTCAACGACCCCGCCTCCATGCAGGCAACCAACGTCAGCGGCGAGACCATCCCGGGCACCTCAGGCGAGGCCTCCCAGCGCAGCACCACCAACAGCGCGACCCTCACCGGCCTCTACCTGGAAGATAATATTGAGGCTATGCCGGGCACCAATATCATCCCCGGACTGCGTTTTGACTATCACAATGAATTTGGCAGTAACTGGAGCCCGAGCCTGAACCTGGCGCAGGAGCTGGGCGAGATGTTCAAAGTCAAAGCCGGCATTGCACGTGTCTTCAAGGCCCCAAACCTGTACCAGTCCAGCGAAGGCTATCTGCTGTCGACCCGCGGCAACGGCTGCCCGAACACCATCAGCAACGGCAGCTGCTACCTGCTCGGCAACCCGGACCTCGATCCGGAAATCAGCATCAATAAAGAGCTCGGCCTTGAATTTAACCTCAACGGCTATAACGCGGGGGTAACGTGGTTCCGTAACGATTATAAAAACAAAATCGTCTCCGGTACCGATGTGCTGGGCTATACCTCGAGCGGCAACAATATTCTGCAATGGCAAAACGGCGGCAAAGCGGTCGTCGAAGGGCTGGAAGGCACCCTGCTCATCCCGATTGTGGCCGACACGCTGGACTGGCGAACCAATGCGACCTATATGATCAAATCGGAGAACAAAGATACCGGTAATCCGCTGTCGGTGATCCCGAAATATACGATTAACACCATGCTGGACTGGCAGGTCAACAGCAAACTTTCGGCCAACGTCAACTGGACGATGTACGGCCGCCAGAAACCGCGTCAGTATGCGGAGATCCGCAACGAGACCGGCACGCTCGCCACGAATGAAGTCGGTGCCTATTCCGTTGTCGGTATCGGTGCGAACTACCAGCTGTTGAAAGATCTTCGCCTGAATGCCGGCATCAGTAACCTGTTCGATAAGCAAATTTATCGCGAAAACGCGGGCGCTTCGACCTATAACGAACCCGGTCGCGCCTATTACGCCGGCGTCACCCTCTCCTTCTGAATACCCACGCCCGCAGCCGCGGGCGTATTCCCCTGTTTTCTCCCTGCCATTTTCATAGTAGCATCGCGCTGATCTTCTTTGACCAGCACAGAGTACAGAATGACAACAACAGATCTCACCCCGAAGGGCGAAATGGTTTTACGCACCCTGGCCATGCCAGCGGACACGAACGCCAATGGCGATATTTTTGGCGGCTGGTTGATGTCGCAGATGGATATCGGCGGCGCGATTATGGCCAAAGAGATTGCGCAGGGTCGCGTGGTGACCGTGCGCGTTGACGGAATGACCTTTTTACGGCCGGTGGCCGTGGGTGACGTGGTGTGCTGCTACGCACGCTGCGTGAAACGCGGCAACACCTCTATCACCATCAACATCGAAGTGTGGGTGAAGAAAGTGTCGTCTGAGCCGATTGGCCAACGTTATAAAGCCACGGAAGCCCTGTTTATCTACGTGGCGGTCGACAATCAGGGTAAGCCGCGCGCGATACCTGGCGAATAAAAAGTGCCCGGCGTGCCGGGCCATTTTTTACAAAAATCCGAGCAGCGAGAAGAACACATAGCCAAGAACAATCATGACAACCGGCAGGATATACAGCGGGAAGTACTGCACCAGAATCGTATGGCGAGGTACCACGATACGCGCCGCAATTTGCTCACGGCTGAGCCCTTCCGGCCCCTTCGCCTGTTCAAGAATCAACTGATCTTCAACTCCTTCACGCAGGAACCTGGCCTGACGGCTCATGCGCGCGCCTGACGCCTGCAGCGCCATGCCGACAAACACCAGGATATAGATAATCCAGAAGCCAATATTCAGGCTGTGTTTAAAATCCGGCAGCGGCGAGTTGTACCAGAAAAAGTTGAGGAACGGCGTATTGAAACGCATCATTTCAATCATAACGTGCGCAAAATCCATCAGTACCGCATCAATGCCCGGTTTTTTTTCGCTGTGTTCGTACATAAACTTCAGTACCGAAATCAGCGTTGAAATCACCGCGGGTATAAAAATAACCCACCCTAAAATACGTTTAAGCACTGCAATGCGTCCAGCTTGTTGATACGTCATGGATTCCCCTTGTTTAAGACGCCTTAATCACCGTCTAAGTCTACCCTCAGCGGCGAATTTCGCCCAATAATGCGCGGTATGATATACCATGAGGACCAATTCGTTATCTACTTGCGCTACAGGAGAAGGACTTATGTCAGCCAGGCGACAAATTCATGCCGCTATTTTCGATATGGATGGATTACTGATTGATTCCGAGCCGCTATGGGATCAGGCGGAGCTGGAGGTCATTGAAAGCCTCGGGGTCGATATCAGCCGCCGCGATGAGCTGCCCGATACGCTGGGACTGCGCATCGATTTAGTGGTGGATCTGTGGTTTGCCCAGCAGCCATGGAAAGGCGCGGATCGCGCTGAAGTCACCGCACGGATTATCAGCCGTGCGATTGAGCTGGTTGAAGTCTCCCGCCCTCTGTTACCCGGCGTACGAGAAGCCGTGGCCTTGTGTAAGGCACAAGGGTTGAAAGTGGGCCTGGCATCGGCCTCGCCGCTGCGGATGCTGGAAAAGGTCCTCACCATGTTCGAGCTGCGCGAGCAGTTTGACGCCCTTGCCTCCGCAGAATCACTGCCGTACAGCAAGCCCCATCCTCAGGTCTATCTCAACTGCGCCGCCAGTCTGGGCGTGGACCCGATGGCCTGCGTCGCGCTGGAGGATTCGGTCAACGGGATGATCGCCAGTAAGGCAGCCCGCATGCGCTCTATCGTCGTTCCGGCCGAGGAAAATCGCCACGATCCGCGTTTTGTGCTGGCAGACGTGAAGCTTACGACGCTGGAGTCACTCAGCGCCAGCGAGCTCTGCGGCCGCTTTCCGACCAGCGATCGGCGCACAGCGGTTGAACCATCACAAAAATAAAACGATGTTTCATTTTTAATTGTTTTTCCGCTCAGCACCCTCTATGCTTGAAAAAACGGCGTGATTAAACGCATAAATCAGCAGACAGAGGTGCATATGGTACTTAACACCTTCGACCTGACGGGTAAGGTCGCCATCGTGACGGGATGTGACACCGGGTTGGGCCAGGGAATGACCCTGGCCCTTGCCCAGGCCGGCTGCGATATCGTCGGCGTCAATCGCAAGATCCCACATGAAACGGCCGAACAGGTCCTGGCGCTCGGGCGTCGATTCACCGCCATTCAGGCTGACCTCAGCCGCCAGGATGCTATCGCCGACATCGTCGCGCAAGCCGTCTCCGCCATGGGCCGGGTGGACATTCTGGTTAATAATGCCGGTACAATACGCCGCGCCGATGCGCTCACCTTTAGCGAAAAAGAGTGGGACGACGTCATCAATCTCAACCTCAAGTCGGTGTTCTTTTTATCGCAGGCGGTCGCCAGGCAGTTTATTCAGCAGGGCAGCGGCGGAAAGATCATTAACATCGCCTCCATGCTCTCGTTTCAGGGCGGGATTCGCGTCCCCTCGTATACGGCCTCAAAAAGCGGCGTGCTCGGTTTAACCCGCCTGATGGCCAACGAATGGGCCGGGCAGAATATCAACGTCAATGCCATCGCCCCAGGGTATATGGCCACCGATAATACCCGGCAGTTACGCGATGATGCCGATCGCAGTAAAGAGATCCTCGACCGTATCCCGGCCGGGCGCTGGGGCGTCCCGGATGATTTACAGGGCCCGGTCGTGTTCCTGGCGTCGTCGGCTGCGAATTACATCAATGGATATACGCTGGCGGTTGATGGCGGCTGGCTGGCACGTTAATAGTTTTGTGACAAAGAGTTACACCGTCACCTCTTTCACACACTGTATAAAAACCCTATACTGTATGAATTGACAGTTTAGGGTTTTTATCATGACGGCGGAAGGCCATCTCTTCTTTTCTATCGCCTGTGCGGTATTTGCGAAAAATGCGGAATTAACCCCCGTACTGGCACAGGGTGACTGGTGGCATATTGTTCCCTCAGCGGTACTGACCTGCCTGCTGCCGGATATCGACCATCCGAAGTCCTTTCTCGGGCAGCGGCTAAGCTGGATATCGAAGCCTGTCGCCCGCGCCTTTGGCCACCGCGGGTTCACCCATAGCCTGCTGGCGGTTTTTGGCGCTATCACGCTGTTTTATCTGAAAGTGCCGGAAAGCTGGTTCGTGCCCGCCGATGCCGTGCAGGGGCTGGTACTGGGCTATCTCAGCCATATTCTTGCCGATATGCTCACCCCGGCGGGGGTGCCGCTGCTGTGGCCCTGCCGCTGGCGCTTCCGCCTGCCGATCCTCGCGCCGCGTAAAGGCAACCAGCTGGAGCGTGCGCTGTGTATGGCGCTGTTCGTTTATGCCGTATGGATGCCACAAACTTTCGCAGAGAACAGCGCCGTGCGCTGGTCTTCGGGGATGATTAATTCACTGCAGATCACCTTTAATCGTTTTATTAGTCACCAGACCGGACGATAAACAGGCAAAACGGTCAAAATAGTTATAAACCATTCCATTTGAATATAAGTAATGAATTCCTCTTCTGCTAACCTTGCGCCATTAGAGCTGGTAACAGACCAGCCGGATAAAAACCTATCAGGAGAACGGGGATGAATTTTCCATTAGTAGCGAACGTTATCGTGTTCGCGGTTTTGCTGTTTGCGCTGGGGCAAACCCGCCACAAACAGTGGAGCCTCGCCAAAAAAGTACTGCTCGGCCTCGTCATTGGCGTCGTGTTCGGCCTGGCGCTGCAGTTGATTTATGGTTCCGACAGCCAGGTGCTGAAAGACTCCATTCAATGGTTCAATATCGTCGGTAATGGCTATGTCCAGCTACTGCAGATGATCGTCATGCCGCTGGTTTTCGCTTCTATTCTCAGCGCCGTTGCTCGCCTGCATAATGCCTCACAGCTGGGAAAAATCAGTTTCCTGAGCATCGGTACCCTGCTGTTCACCACGCTGATTGCAGCGCTGGTCGGCGTGCTGGTGACCAACCTGTTCGGCCTGACGGCCGAAGGTCTGGTGCAGGGCAGCGCGGAAACCGCGCGTCTGAATGCGATTCAGAGCAACTATGTCGGTAAAGTCGCCGACCTGAGCGTACCGCAGCTGATCCTCTCTTTTGTACCGAAGAACCCGTTTGCCGATCTGACCGGTGCGAACCCGACCTCGATCATCAGCATCGTTATCTTCTCCGCCTTCCTCGGCGTCGCGGCGCTGAAGCTGCTGAAAGATGACGTTGAAAAGGGCCAGCGCGTCCTGACCGCCATCGACACTCTGCAGAGCTGGGTGATGAAGCTGGTACGTCTGGTCATGCAGTTAACGCCGTACGGCGTGCTGGCGCTGATGACCAAAGTGGTGGCCGGTTCCAATCTGCAGGACATCATCAAGCTCGGTAGCTTCGTGATTGCCTCCTACCTTGGCCTGGGCATTATGTTTGTGGTTCACGGTCTGCTGCTGGCCATTAACGGCGTGAGCCCGCTGAAATACTTCCGCAAGGTGTGGCCGGTACTGACGTTCGCCTTCACCAGCCGCTCCAGCGCCGCATCGATTCCGCTGAATGTCGAAGCGCAAACCCGCCGTCTGGGCGTACCGGAATCCATCGCCAGCTTCTCCGCCTCCTTTGGCGCGACTATCGGTCAAAACGGTTGTGCAGGTCTCTACCCGGCGATGCTGGCCGTCATGGTTGCCCCGACCGTCGGTATCAACCCGTTTGATCCGCTGTGGATCGCCACGCTGGTCGGCATCGTCACCGTAAGCTCCGCTGGGGTTGCGGGGGTCGGCGGCGGCGCAACGTTCGCAGCGCTGATCGTCCTGCCGGCCATGGGACTGCCGGTGACGCTGGTAGCGCTGCTTATTTCCGTCGAACCGCTGATCGACATGGGCCGTACGGCATTGAACGTGAACGGCTCAATGACCGCCGGTACTCTGACCAGCCAATGGCTGCGCCAGACCGACAAAACGATTCTCGACAGCGAAGAAGACGCCGAGCTGGCGCATCGCTAAGCTAACGGGCACAAAAAAAAC
>NZ_JMPP01000050.1 GCF_000735435.1 Klebsiella planticola ATCC 33531
CTATCTTGTCGGTTTTTTTTATTTCTCGTCTACCCTTTCATGAGGTAATTTCGCCTTCCTGGCGCATCTGCATGGCCCAGCGCTGCGCCGCTTCCGGGACGCTAAACGCTGGCGAACGGCGGAAATGTTCACCCATCAGCACAAAGGCGACATACTTGCCGCGCAACAGCCACACATCGCGAAAACCGTCCATTTTGACGGCGTGTTCCGGAGGGGCGGGTTCCACCCGAGGCACGTAGCTAATGACAGGGCGGTTTTGTTGGCGAAGTGTTTTCATAACCAATAGATTCACTAAACAAAGCGGGAAACAGAAACGGCTATCATAGCCGATTGCCCTGCCTTTCGTCGCCCCTTACGTGTGTTCTGCCGCCGGGCGATAGTTTTCACGCCTCCAGCCGGCTCATCTGGTGAGATGTTCTATAGTTAGAAGGGTTTTGGTAGCGCAACGACCATTTTTCAGTAATGAAAACAGGAGACGAGCAATGTCTGATAAGAACCATAAACCACAAAACCACAAAGCGCCTCACGACGCCAGCGAAGCACAGCCCGGTCTGGATGCTCTGGCTCCGGATGATCAATCATGGCGCCCGACGCCGCATCCCACGGCGCCTGGGGAAGAACCCAGCGCACCGGGAAGCCTCAAAGCGCCCGATATCCACAGCAGCAAACTTGACGCGCTGGCGCAGCAGCGCAAAGACAGCGACAACGTCCCCCTGACCACCAATCAGGGGGTACGTATTGCCGACGATCAGAATTCGCTCCGCGCGGGGAACCGGGGACCCACGCTGCTGGAAGACTTTATTCTGCGTGAAAAAATTACTCACTTTGACCATGAGCGGATCCCGGAGCGCATCGTCCATGCGCGCGGATCGGCGGCGCACGGCTATTTTCAGCCCTACCGCAACCTGAGCGACGTCACGAAAGCCGATTTTCTCTGCGATCCCGCGAGGAAAACGCCGGTATTCGTACGCTTTTCTACCGTCCAGGGCGGCGCCGGCTCGGCCGATACGGTGCGTGATATTCGCGGCTTCGCCACCAAATTTTATACCGATGAAGGCATTTTTGACCTCGTCGGGAACAACACGCCGATCTTCTTCATCCAGGATGCGCTAAAATTCCCCGATTTCGTTCATGCCGTGAAGCCTGAACCGCACTGGGCTATCCCGCAGGGACAAAGCGCCCATGACACCTTCTGGGATTACGTCTCGCTGCAGCCGGAAACGTTACATAACGTGATGTGGGCGATGTCCGACCGCGGCATACCGCGCAGCTATCGCACTATGGAAGGATTTGGTATTCACACCTTCCGCCTGATCAATGCCGACGGTAAGGCCACCTTTGTCCGTTTTCACTGGAAACCGCTGGCCGGTAAAGCCTCTTTGCTCTGGGATGAGTCGCAAAAGCTGACCGGTCGGGATCCGGATTTCCATCGCCGCGATCTGTGGGAAGCGATAGAAGCCGGCGATTATCCGGAGTATGAGCTGGGTCTGCAGCTGATCCCGGAAGAGAATGAACAGGCGTTTGACTTCGATCTGCTCGATCCCACCAAGCTGATCCCCGAGGCGCTGGTTCCGGTACAGAGGGTCGGGAAAATGGTGCTTAACCGCAATCCGGATAACTTCTTCGCCGAAAACGAACAGGCGGCGTTCCACCCAGGCCATATCGTACCGGGGATAGATTTCAGCAACGACCCGTTACTGCAGGGCCGCCTTTTCTCGTATACCGATACGCAGATTAGCCGTCTGGGCGGGCCTAACTTCCATGAAATCCCGATTAACAAACCCACCTGCCCGTATCACAACTTCCAGCGTGACGGCATGCACCGGATGGATATTGATACCAACCCCGCCAACTACGAGCCAAACTCGATCAATGATAACTGGCCGCGCGAAACGCCACCGGCCCCTAAGCGCGGCGGTTTTGAGTCGTACGCCGAGCGCGTCGACGGTGAGAAAATTCGCCAGCGTAGCCCCTCGTTCGCCGAGTATTACGCCCACCCGCTGCTGTTCTGGCGCAGCCAGACGCCGGTTGAGCAGCAGCATATTATTGATGCCTTTAGCTTTGAGTTAAGCAAAGTGGTCCGGGTATGGATCCGCGAACGGGTGGTTGACCAGCTGGCGCACATCGATATCCCGCTGGCGCAGGCCGTTGGCAAAAATTTAGGCATCACGCTCAGCGACGAGCAGTGCAAGATCACGCCGCCGCCGGACGTTAACGGGGTGAAAAAGGATCCCAGCCTGAGCCTGTATGCTATCCCCGGCGGGGAGATCAAGGGCCGCGTCGTCGCCGTGTTGCTCAACGATCGCCCGGTAGCGCAGGATGTGCTGACCCTGCTGCAATCCCTGAAGGCGAAAGGGGTTCATGCGCGACTGCTTTATTCACGGATGGGGGAAGTGATTGCCGATGACGGCACGCGGCTGCCCATCGCCGGGACTTTTAGCAGTTCGCCGTCGCTGACGGTCGATGCGGTCATCGTCCCGGGCGGCGACTTGTCCCTTCTCAGCAACAGCGGGGAGCTGCATTACTACCTGCTGGAGGCCTATAAGCATTTAAAACCGATCGTGCTGGCGGGCGACGGACGCCAGTTTAAGGCCCTGCTGCAGGTCGCCAGTCAGGGGGAGGAAGGCGTTGTCGAGACGGACGCCATTGACGCTCCGGCGATGGATACGCTGTTCGCGCTGATGGCGGCGCATCGGGTATGGTCGCGCGCCGGTAAAACGGCGACTATTCCGGCCTGACAGAAAAGGACCGCGCGGGATCCCGCTCGCCGGATGTCCGGTGAACGGGCGCAATCAGGGGAAGCCGTGCGCTTCCCCTCCACCCGCGTTAAACGTCGCGGTAGGTCCCTAAACGGTACCCGCGTTCGGCAACCGCATACTTGAGTGAGGCCGAGGTCAGCACCTCCAGCTCTGCCAGCCGCGGGTAGCAATAGGCGCTGCCCATGATGGTGTTATCAACAAACGCCGGGTGGCACATTACTTCCAGAGACGATTCGCCCCGCTGGATAGAGGCATCCAGGGTTTGTAAAAACAGCGCCTCCGAGATGGCCTCGCCGTAGAACTCACTGGCAAAACCGTCGCTGCTGCGCGCGGCATCCTGCGCCAGTTTGTCACGCTGAGCGAGCTGACGGTCAATACGCAGTGCCACCCCCTTCTCGCGCGCAAATGCGGCAACAATGGGATAAATCCGGGCGATCATATGCACATGGTGATGGCTGTCGATATGCGTCGGCTCGCAGCCAAACAGCTCGATAAACCGACGATACTGACACTCCAGCTCATGCGCGATTTCATCCAGCGGCAGGCTATCCTCTTCCGCCATTTGCCAAATCCACTTCCCCAGGCGCCCCTCGCGGGTCAGCCCCGGCATCGCCGACAAGGGTTCCCCCAGAGTCAGGACAAAATGCATCCCGACCCCCAGCTCCGGCACGCAGCGGCTCAGCTGGGCCGCGTGGCTAATCGCCGCCCCGTTAACCAGCGCCGTTGTTGAGGTGACCAGGCCATTTTTACAGGCTTCAATAATGCCGTAGTTCTGACCTTTGCTCAGACCGAAATCGTCGGCATTAACGATTAACACGCGTTCCATCAGCTCTCCCGTTACGCTTTCAGTTTCTCGATTGTCGCGGCAAAGTTGGGCAGCCACTTTTCGTGCGCGAGGATCATTTCGCGTGCCAGCTGCTCAGCATCGCGGTCAGAGTGAATCAGCGGGCTCAAATTGAGCGCCAGCAACACATCGTCCAGCTCACCGCTCATCGCCGCCTGGCTGGCCGCCACTTCGAAGCCTTTGATGGTATAAATCAGCCCCAGCACTTTCTCATCGAAATGGGTGATGCGCGGTGTCGGCGTTGCCCCTTCGCGCCCCAACGTACAGGTCATTTCCACCGCCCAGTCCGCGGGGATGTTATCAATATGGCCATGATGCGGAATGTTAACGTAGTGCTCGGCCTGCTTGTCATTGTAGATGGCGTTAATCACCTCGCAGGCCGCATCGGAATAATAGGCGCCGCCGCGCAGCTCCAGCTCTTTTGGTTTCACATTCAGATCCGGGTTTTTATACAGCTCAAACAGCTGTTTTTCTACCTTCTGCACCACCTGGGCGCGCGCGCCGCCTTTGTAATACTCACCCATTTCGATGGCCAGCATCTCTTTAGGTTTAAAGTAGTAGAGCAGATAGGAGCACGGAATCAGGCGCAGCGAGCGGATCAGCCCTTCGCTGAACGGTAAATCGAAGATATTTTTCACCGAGTTGGCGCTCAGGGTACCGGAGGCAACGCCATCGAGCAGTTCGTCGAAGCGCGATTTGCCATTCACCAGCACATCGCGAACGAACACCAGGTGATTGAGACCAAACAGGTCGATATGCAGTTCATCTTCCGGGGTCAGCTGCAGCACATCGGTGATAAACATTTTCATGCCGATCGGAATATTACACACGCCGATAAAGCGCTTAAAGTTGGTGTGGCGATACACCGCCTCGGTAACCATCCCCGCCGGGTTGGTAAAGTTGATGATCCAGGCATCCGGGCAGATCTCCTGTACATCCTTCACGATATCAAAAATCACCGGAATGGTACGCAGACCTTTAAACAGACCGCCGGCGCCGTTAGTCTCCTGACCGAGATAGCCGTGACTGAGCGGAATACGTTCATCTTTTTCACGCGCCTTCAGCTGGCCAACCCGCAGCTGCGTGGTGACGAAATGAGCCCCTTCCAGCGCGGCGCGGCGATCCAGCGTTTTGTAGACTTTCATCGGCACGCCCGCTTTTTCCACCATACGCTGGCACAGCGCATGGATAATATCGAGTTTCTCCTGCCCTTCTTCTACATCAACCAGCCACAATTCTGTTACCGGCAGTTCGTGATAACGTTTGATAAACCCTTCCAGTAATTCCGGGGTATAGCTGCTGCCGCCGCCGATAGTGACAATTTTTAATTTCTGGCTCATTATATTCTCCCTTGGGGCACTACGAATTGTACGTAGCCCACCCTCCGCCTGGAGACGGAAAGTTAAATTGAATATGTCCTGGCGCGGAACACTCCGCTCCGGTTAATTAATGCTGGTCAGTTGTTTTCGGTAATTGCTTGGCGTAAACGAAGTCAGCTTCTTGAATGTTTTAATAAACAGACTTGGGCTACTGTACCCCGATTCGTAAGCAATATCGGTTACCGAGTAGTTGGTGATTTCCAGCTGTTTCTTGGCGAAATTGATGCGAATATCATTAATAATCTGCATCGGCGTTTTACCATAATAGCGTTGGGTTGCCCGGGTTAAATATTCCTGCGTTTTCCCGGAGAGCGCGACCATATTCTCCAGCGCGCCTTCGCCAAACTTCAGCTTATCGTGCATATCTTCGACGGTATTTTTCAGCCATTGCGGAATGACATCCTGCACCGGCTCCTCGCGATAATGCCGTAAACGGTTAATGGTATAAAACGAGACCAGCTCAATAAATTCGTCAAACTCAGTTTCGCGAAAGTTCAGCGAAGCGATAACCGACTCGATGTAGCTGAGAAAGGTACTTTTTACCGCGTAGACCTGCGAAGCAACCAGACCAAACGGCAGCAGCGGCAGATAGTGTTTCTCAAAGAAACTTTTGCTGATGCCGACGTTAAGGATGCGAGTCGCGCCAAAAGCATAAAAACTCTGGTGGTGCGACCCCATCGGGATAAAGACAAAGTCCCCGCGCTCCAGCAACACCCGTTTGCCATTGATTTCCTGATAATAGCGCCCGGTTAAAACGATGGTGTACTCGTAATAATCATGCTGGTGAAGCCCGCTTACGCTCTCCGTTTTGTTGTAGATAACCACATGAAAATTTTTCCCGTTGAAAAGCTGTTGTTCCCGTGCGGTACTGATTTCGGTGGTTATCATCTTTGGCTGCCTCATCGTGTTGATGGCCTATTGTACCTTCTCATGCAGCTCAATCAATTCGGCAACCAGCTCACGCGCCAGCATTGAGGTCATCAGATGATCCTGCGCATGAACCAGTACCAGACTGACCTTCATTTTGCCTTCGCCTTCATCGCTTTCAATGAGCTGTGTTTGCACGCGATGCGCTTCGCTGAGCGCCATTCGCGACTGCTCCATCATGTTTTTAGCGGCGGCGAAATCTCCCTGCTTGGCCTGCTTAAGGGCAGCATATGCCAGGCTACGGGCCTGTCCGGAGTTGATAATCAGCCCCATCACCACCTCTTCGAGGTCATTCTCAGGTGCGTCAACCGCTTCGATATTGTCCAGATCAAACATAGTATTTCCTCATTTCTCAGGCGGTACGGGAAAGCTCCCGTACCGCTCGACATCAGAATTTCAGCGCGTTAGCGATATCTTCTTCGCTTTCCTGCTCTTCAATAACCGCCTGTGCCTTATTGGAGACCGCAACGAACGGCAGGTAAACCAGCACCGACACACACAGGTTGAACAGCGCCACGCAAAGTGCGGCGATACTCCCGTTACTGTTAAAGAACGCCCCGAGGCCGGTAGGCATGGTCCACGGCGCCAGATTGGTCACCGGCGGGATAATCCCCATCGAGTAAGCAGCCAGCGTAATCGCCGCCAGAATCGGCTGAATCAGGACGAACGGGATAAACATCACCGGGTTCATGATAATCGGCAAACCAAACAGAATCGG
Source organism: Klebsiella planticola ATCC 33531 (assembly GCF_000735435.1). GTDB lineage: Bacteria > Pseudomonadota > Gammaproteobacteria > Enterobacterales > Enterobacteriaceae > Klebsiella > Klebsiella planticola. Next base: position 6,628 of record NZ_JMPP01000050.1, read on the forward strand.
CTCGTTAATCTGGAAGATGCCTGACGGCAGCGCCAGTTTCGCCACCTGGCGGTGATCTGCGCGGCGTGAGCCGATGAAGATGGCGATAATCAGACCCAGCGTGGCCCCGGACCCCCCCAGCAGGATATAGGAGTCGAGCATCGGCTTGGCCCAGAAGTGGAACTCTTTGCCCGCAGCGATAGCGGCTTCAACGGAACCGTACTGGTTGTACAGCGCGATGTTTTCCAGCGCCCACGGGGTCATGATGCCGTTGTCCAGTGCGGTCAGCGCCAGAGACCCGTGTACGCCGAAGAACCACAGCAGGGAGTTAAAGATAACGTAGGCCCAGCCCACCACGCTGCCCATCGACGCCAGCGGTCTGGAGATGGAGTCCATGATGATCTGGTGGAAGTTGCTGCCATGGTTGGCCAACAGCCAGGAGATAATGCCGAATACGGAGAGGATCAGGAAGCCCGGGATCAGCGCTGAGAATGAGCGTGATACCGAGGACGGTACGCTGTCCGGCAGGGTAATAACCCAGTTGCGACGGATAACAAAGGTGAACATTTCCGCCACCAGCAGGCCAATAATCATGCCCGAGATAATGTTTGCCCCACCCAGCCAGTTTGCGCCGACCGCATAGGCCTCGCCCACGCTGTAAGGTGTAACGGTCATAAAGGCAGCGACCGATAACAGCCCCGCAGCCAGCGGATCGACTTTACGCTCTTCAGCCAGCGCCATGCCAATAAAGAACGGCGCCATCAGCGACATTATCCCTAACGTCCCGTTATAAACGTTGCCGCCGATAGCCTTAAAGCCATTTAACGTTTCAATGGTCGAGCCATCCAGGCGAATACCCATTGAATAGAAGAAAGACCCCTCACCAAAGCTCAGAAAAACGTTGTTGATTAATACGAACATGGCCCCCGCGAGGGTCAGCGGCATTAATTTAATAAAGCCGTTTTTAATCGCATTAATGTGCGGTTGCTTTCCTATTTTAACTGCAAAAGGAAGGAGTACCTTTTCAAGCGAGTCAATCACTTTACTCATAGCAAATACCCTTAAAAGCCGTAATCGAATCATTACGGCATAGATGTATGAAATTACTCTTTGACGGGAAAATAAACTCTCACCTTTCGCTATGCCGAAAATCAGATAATGCTTTAGCGCACTGTTGACTCAGCGAAAACAAAAAAGATATTGAGTTTTAAAATTAAATTATTGTGCAGCAGCTTTCTTAATGGCCGCAACGGCCGCTTTTAGTACACCTAACCCATCGACTTTGCCATAAAGCACAGAGTCGATAACTTCCACCGGCTTATTCGACAACAGCCGCTGAATTTCCGGAAGCATATACGCAATTTGTGGACCTAATAATACGACATCGGCTTCAGGGCCTTTTTCTCCAGCAAGTGTCTCAGGATAGGCCTCAATGATGACCGGCACTTCATATTTTTCCGCCTGTGCACGCATTTTAGAGACCAGCAGTGAAGTAGACATTCCAGCCGAGCAAAACAAATAGATGTGTTTCTTTTCCATGAGCGCTTCCTCAATTTGTGAGACCTGGCGGCTTCAGTAGCACCTTCTGTCTGAAAGCCGGCGAAGACAGGTAATCATTCAATTAGTATTGTTTATGCATTGAGTATACGGCATCGTGCGGGGCCTGGATAATTCCTGGTTAATCAAAATTGTCTCTCATTGACCTCGTGTTTTGACTACCTTCACATTTCCCCCAAATAATTCGCGCAATTAAATAAGCATTAGCCATCATAAAAAAACCCGACCAATGGTCGGGCTTTCGTAGATCTCAGCATGTTGCATTACTTGCTGTTGCGCGGGTCGGTATCGTACTCCGCACAGGTCTGGTAGCCGGAGTTCATAACGCGACCGGTATCGTCGAGGGCAACAAAGTAGGTCTCCAGTTTACCATCTCGTTGACCCAGGATATAGGTCTGACAGGTTCCGCGTGCGTGGATCATGGTGACCTCAGAAGAGGGTTTACCGGCAATCTGTAAAACCTGTGACCGGGTCATCCCTTTTTTGACATCTTTGACGACCGGTTGAGTGAACTGATCGGCGGTACGATCGTAAGCCGTACAACCTGCCAGCATGGTCAAAACTGCTGCTGCGCCCAGAAATCCTGATAAATTCTTGTTCATATTGCGTCCTCTTTTATTCTGCGTGTTAATAAGCCTGGAATAAATACCGTTATTTTTCAAGCCGAAGGTACAAAAGGGGCAAATTTAAGCTCTTTCTAATAAAAAAATCCTATGTCATTGATTGCTTTCTTTTGCACCACTCAATTCTGTGATCCTTGTCGTTTTCCCGGCAAAGAGGTAGCTTTAACCCCTACTGGCAGCCAAACAGATTCACTTTCCGGAGGGCGCGATGACGCTACAACAAGAAATTATTCAGGCGCTGGGCGCAAAGCCCCAGATCGATGCTGAGGGTGAAATTCGCCGCAGCGTGGACTTTTTGAAGTCGTACTTGCAGACCTACCCTTTTATTAAGTCACTGGTTCTGGGAATCAGCGGCGGCCAGGATTCAACCCTGACAGGCAAACTTTGTCAGCAGGCGATCAATGAACTGCGTGCCGAAACCGGCGATGAAAAGCTGCAGTTTATTGCCGTACGCCTGCCTTACGGCGTCCAGGCGGATGAGCAGGATTGCCAGGATGCGATCGCCTTCATCCAGCCGGATCGGGTGCTGACGGTGAATATTAAAGGTGCCGTACTGGCCAGCGAGCAGGCATTGCGGGAAGCCGGTATTGAGCTCAGCGACTTTGTTCGCGGCAATGAGAAAGCCCGTGAACGCATGAAAGCGCAGTACAGTATTGCCGGGATGACCCACGGCGTGGTGGTAGGCACTGACCATGCGGCTGAGGCGATTACCGGCTTCTTTACCAAGTACGGTGACGGCGGTACGGATATCAACCCTATCTTCCGTCTCAATAAGCGCCAGGGTAAGCAGCTGCTGGCGCTGCTGGGCTGCCCGGAGCATCTGTATAAGAAACTGCCGACCGCCGACCTGGAAGACGACCGCCCGTCTCTGCCGGATGAAGCTGCGCTGGGCGTGACCTACGACAATATTGATGACTATCTGGAAGGCAAAACGCTGGATGCGAGCATCGCCAGAATTATTGAAGGCTGGTATCTGAAAACCGAGCATAAGCGCCGGACGCCGATCACCGTTTTCGATGACTTCTGGAAAAAATAACGCATTCGCCGCATTTCTCTGACCCCGGCCCTCGCCGGGGTTATTTTTTGCACTTTTCGCTACCTGAACGCCCTGCTATACTGGATAAATAACCAGCATCAGGAGCCCGTGTAGTGAGAAGGCAATCTGCCCCGCGTCTGGAATTCGACGCCGCGGCTATCTATGAATATCCCGAACATCTGCGTCCGTGGGTGGAGGCACTGCCTAATCTGCCGGGCGTTTATCTGTTTCACGGCGAGAGCGATACGCTCCCGCTGTATATCGGTAAGAGCGTGAATCTCCGCAGCCGGGTGCTGTCGCATCTGCGTGCCCCTGAAGAGGCGGCCATGCTGCGTCAGGCGCGGAGCATCAGCTGGCAGCGTACCGCGGGAGAGCTGGGGGCGCTGCTGCTGGAGGCGCAGCTAATTAAAGAGCGCCAGCCGCTGTTTAATAAGCGCCTGCGGCGTAATAAGCAGCTCTGCTCGTTGCTGTTGGAAGACGCACGCCCGCAGGTGGTGTACGCCCGTGAGGTGGATTTCTCCCGCCAGAATCATCTGTATGGCCTGTTCGCGAACCGGCGGGCGGCGCTGCAGGCGCTGAAAACCCTCGCTGACGAGCATCATCTTTGCTACGGGCTGCTGGGACTGGAGACGCTCACTGCGGGGCGCGCCTGTTTCCGGCACGCGCTGGGGCGCTGCGCCGGCGCCTGCTGCGGCCGGGAAAGTCTTACCGCGCATCATGAAAGACTCCGCGCCCGGATGGCGCAGCTGCAGCTGGTGTGCTGGCCGTGGCCTGGGGCCGTCGCGCTGGAAGAGAAAGGCCCGGACCTCACCCACTATCACGTCATTCATAACTGGCTGTGGCTGGGATCGGTCGAGACGCTGGAGCAGGCGGAGACCTTAACGCGCCAGCCGGCCGGTTTTGATCATGATGGCTATAAAATTCTCTGCAAACCGCTGCTAAGCGGCCGTTTTACACTGCATCCGCTCTCCCCTCGCTAGCACAAAAAAAACCGCCGGTCCTGCCCAATGCCTGACGGCGTATGTTGGGCAAGACCGGCGGTCTTCATTCAAAGCGCTGAGTTATTCAGCTGGTGCAGGCATTTTACCTTCTGGCGCTTTGCGATCTGTCAGATGCTTCTCAAAATTCGCATTGAACTGTTTTTTCTGTTCCGGCGTCAGAATGTTGTAAATCTTGTTCTGGGTTTCCATACGGGAAAGCGCCATCGCTTTATGCTGCGCTTCCATTTTATCGATCTGCGCTTCCGCTTTCGCTTTATCGAAGGTATCGCTGGCGATCAGCTCATGCATCGCGCGGCGTTCGTCGAGGGACGGACGTTTCATGTTTTCGCGCTGGCCCTTCATGATGTCACGGATCTGCTGTTTTTGCGCATCGGTCAGGTTCAGCCCTTTGAACATCATTTCGTGCTGGCCGCCATGCATTCCTTTATGGTGCATCATCGGTTTGCTTTCGGTCTGAGTCGCAGTGGTATCAGCAGCGTGAGCCAGGTTAGCCGCACCCAGAGCCAGTGTAGAGGCAACAAACAGAGCAGTAATCTTCTTCATATCCAGTCCTTACTTTAAGTTATTCTTACGGCGTGTTGCCGTGTTGACGAGATAAACTTTACGACGTTTATCGTCAATTAGTCAGAGCAAGAGTAAAACAATGAAAGTGTAAAAAACATTTTCTCACCAATTGTGGAGAAAATAAGGAAATTAAGGAGAGAATTGCAACAGAAAATATATAACGCATTGTTTTTGATTGGTTTTGATGGATTATAAAGCAGCGAAGATTAAAAACAAATCATTTATCCAGGAATAATCTGCAATCAGGTACCAGCGCACGAAAAAATAAGATTACGCGCACAAGATGACTATGCAAAATTAAACAGCCGCCCGAATGAGCGGCAGAATATTCGGCTAGCGGCTACGGTAAACGCTCCAGCATCAACCCGGCCCGCAGCCCGCGCGCCACAGACGGGTTAGGAAACAGAACAAACTCCTGTGCCTTTTCTACCACATAGCGGGTATCGCCATCTTCAGCAAGCAAGGTTCCGCCAGGAAAGGCGGTAAAATTGAGCGTCTGATCCGACATATAGAGGCGAAAATCATCGCTATGACGGGTAATTTGCTGCACCACCCGATAGCGCAGCGGCACCGGATCGGCGTCAACTACCGTCAGGTCGCCCACCAGCAAACGCATTAGCGCCCGTTGAGTGACGTTAAATTGCGCCAGATCGTTAGCGCCAAACGGTAACGCCTTACCGAGCTCCAGGGTACAGGAGAGCGCAGCAAAGCGTTCGCCGCTGAAATGGGTGAATGTCCCCGCGGGCTGCTGATGGAAGACCAGCGCCTCCAGCCCGGCCCCCCCCAGCCAACTTAAAAACCCCTCATCCCACGGGGCTTCCCGCGCCGGAAGTACGCCAAAGCGCGTATGCAGCGATCCGCGTATCGCGGTATGTAGATCGAGGTGCCAGCGGCTGCCCGTTCCGCTACCATAAAACCGCGTCAGTACCTGCTCCAGCTGACGCGCTCTGGCCGTTTCGTCGCTGACGGGAAAATGCTGCCAGCGCCCGCCAAACATCCGGTTCATATCGCTGTCCCGGTAGCGCTTATTTTCCCGCAACGCGAGCGGGTTGCCAAAGATCACCAGCAGCCGCCAGTGCAGCGGCAGCTCACCGCTAAACAGCTGCTGTAGCAGCAGATGGGTCATCTCCACCGGTGCGGTTTCATTGCCGTGGATACCCGCGGACAGAACCAGCGAACGCTCGCAGCGCGCATGCGGAGTCAGTTGCAATACCCCGCAGTCCAGCCAGTGCCAGCGAAAATGCGCCGTTTCGCCATGAAAATGGTGGGGCAAACGCCCCGCCAGAGTTAATGCCAGAAAGTCGTCCACGACGCCTCCTTGATAACGAAAACAGAGTCACAGCGACTGCTGGAACGGATAAACGGAACCCAGCTGCAGGATTTGGGTCAGCCGATCGAGAGCCTCGCGACCTTCGCTCAGCAGCTGTGGATCCGCCAGATCCGCCTGGGTGAGACGATCGCGATAGTAACGATCGACCCAGTCATTGAGGGTCACAAACAGCGCCTCGTTCATCAACACCGCCGGATTCACCGCCCGCAGCTCCTCCTCCGTCAATACCACTCGCAGGCGCAGACAGGCCGGTCCCCCGCCGTTCGCCATACTTTCGCGTAAATCGTAAACCTGCAGTTCATCAATCGGGTTGTCTGCCGCCAGAAGCGTGTTCAGGTAGCGCCAGACGCCAGGATGCTCCTGCGCCTCCCGGGGGAGGATCAGCCGCATCGTTCCATCGGGCTTACTCAGCAACTGACTGTTAAACAGATAGGTCGCCACCGCCTCTTCGACCGTTACCGCGTGGGTCGGTACGATAACGGGCGTAAATCCGGCAACCTGCCCGGCAAGCTGACGCATCAGCTGCGGCTGATCGACGAACGCCTGTTCATGGCAAAACAGCACCTGGCGATTACTCACCGCAATCACATCGTTGTGAAACACCCCTTTATCAATCACCGCCGGATTCTGTCGGGCAAAAATAACCTGCCGCGGGTTAACCTGATTCAGGCGCGCAACCGCCTGACTGGCTTCCAGCGTCTGCCGTGCCGGGTAGCGCCGCGGGCTTTCCCCCTCGTCCCCCTGCTGGCGGCCGTAGACAAAAAGCTGCAGGCCCGGCGCGCCATATTCGCCGCCGAGGCGATTATGGTTCGCTGCCCCTTCATCGCCAAACAGCGCCACCTGCGGCAAGGGAGGATGGATGGCAAAACGCTGTTCATCGGGGAAGATCGCGCGCAGCAGCGCTTCGGTCGTTGGCGCTTCGCTGGCGCGGTGGAATTTATCGTTCAGATTGGCCACGGTCAGGTGAACCCGGCCATCCAGCGAATCGGCCGAGGGGGAAACCGTCGCCGCGTTAGCCACCCACATTGACGAAGCCGAGCTCACCGCCGACAGCAGGTCCGGCGCCTGACGGGCCGCTTTCTCGATCACCTGCGGATCGCTGCCGCTGAATCCAAGCCGGCGCAGCAGGGGAACATTCGGCCGTTCCTGTGGCGCAATGACGGCCTGAGGATAGCCCGCATCCGCCAGCGCCTTCATCTTTTTCAGCCCCTGCTTCGCCGCCAGCTGTGGATTCGATACCCGATAGCGATGCCGTGTCGACGCCTCATTGCCAAAGGAGAGCCCGGCGTAGTGATGGGTCAGACCGGGAAGCCCGTCAAAGTTGACCTCAAAGGCTTTCATCGTCCGCCACCTCGCAGGAAGTCGAGACCGGGACTGAGGGTCTCCGGCAGCGTCAGTTCCGGCGTTTCGAGACTTGCCATCGGCCACGCGCAATAATCGGCCGCGTACCACGCTCCCGGACGGTGGTTACCGGAGGCCCCCACGCCGCCAAACGGTGCGGTGCTGGCGGCGCCGGTCAGCGGTTTGTTCCAGTTAACAATTCCGGCCCGCGCCTCCAGCAGCAGACGGTCGAATTTCTCGCGCTCGGCAGAAATCAGCCCGCAGGAAAGCCCAAACCGGGTGGCATTCGCGAGGGTAATCGCCTCATCAAAATCGTCATAGCGCCAGACGCTGAGCAGAGGACCAAAAACTTCCTCATCGGCCACTTCCGCCACCGTCGTCAGCTCGATGATTCCCGGCGTCAGCAACGAGGTTCCGGCCCGCAGCAGCCGCGGCTCCAGCAGCGTTTTTCCGCCTTTAGCAACGTGCCCGAGCCAGGCCTGATGAACCTTTTGCGCCGCCTGTGGCGAGATAAGCCCGCCGAGGAACGGCTGCGGCGACGCATCCCAGGCGTCGGGTACCAGTGTTTGTGACACTGTCACCAGACGTTCGAGAAACGCATCGCCCTTATCGCCGCGCTTCACTAACAGGCGACGAGCACAGGTACAGCGCTGTCCGGCGGTAATAAAGGCCGATTGAATGGTCAGATGTACCGCCGCATCAATATCCTGCGGGTCGTCGACAATCAGCGGATTGTTGCCGCCCATTTCGAGCGCGAGAATCTTTTGCGGCTGGCCGGCGAGCTGGCGGTGCAGTTGAAAGCCTGTCGCCGAGCTGCCGGTAAACAGCAGCCCGTCAATATCCGGTTGGGCGCTTAGCGCTTCGCCGGTTTCCCGTCCGCCCTGCAGCAAGTTCAGTACCCCCGGCGGCAGTCCCGCCTCGGCCCACAGCCTCACCACCGCCTCACCGCTGTGCGGTGTCAGTTCGCTGGGCTTAAACACCAGCGTATTCCCCGCCAACAGCGCCGGCACAATATGCCCATTGGGCAGATGGCCGGGAAAATTGTATGGGCCAAACACCGCCAGCACGCCATGCGGACGATGGCGCAGCGTCGCCGAGCCGTCGCCCATAGCAGTCTGCGACTCACCGGTACGGCTATGGTAGGCCTTCAGGGAAATGGCGATTTTGTTGATCATCGCGCTGATTTCCGTTACTGCTTCCCACTGCGGCTTACCGGTTTCCGCGGCAATGACGGCGGTTAACGCTGTTTTGTTCGCTTCCAGCAGCGCGGCAAACTTTTCCACTATCGCCTGACGGACGCTGAATGGCTGTCTGGCCCACGTCGGGAAAGCCCGTCTCGCGGCACTGACCGCCAGCGCCACCTGCCCGGCGTCGGCATCATTACCCTGCCAGAGCAGCGCCTGGCTGACCGGGTTGGTTTTTGTCCGCGCCGGTCCGTGTCCGCTCTGCCAGTCACCGTTGATCCATAAACTCATGATTTTTTCTCCTCGGGAATCAGACGCACCAGTCTCACCCGGTCGCCGACATGGCATTTCAGGGCATCCAGTTCGCGCGCGCTTAACAGCAGGCGATCGGTATCCGGATCGGCGTGCACCAGCAGCGCGCGAAACTGCAGATACTGCTCGTTGGCAACCAGGCATACCGGCCATTCCCCCGGCGCGGGCTGCCCTTCAGCTACGGTCACCAGCCGGCTTTTACGAATCGCCCGCACCCGGTCAATGTCGCACTCCAGCGTCGGCCCACCGTCGAAAATGTCGATATAGTTGCGATAGCGAAACCCTTCTTTCTCCAGCACCGCACGTGCCGGCGCCGTTTGCGGGTGCACCTCGCCGATCACCGCGCGCGCCTCATCGGATAAAAAGTCGATATACAGCGGATGCTTCGGCATCAGGGCGGCAATAAAGGCTTTTTGCCCGGTCCCGCACAGGTAATCGGCACGGGAGAACTCCATAGCGAAAAAGCGTTTGCCGAGGCTTTCCCAGAACGGCGAATAGCCATGTTCATCAATCACGCCGCGCATCTCCGCCACGACTTTTTCATTAAAGTGCTCGCGAAACGCGGCCATAAACATGAAGCGCGATTTCGACAACAGATAGCCGTTGCCCTCTTTACGCCAGGCCGAGTCGAGAAACAGCGTGCACAGCTCGCTGCTGCCGGTGTGATCGTTGCTGAGAAACAGTGTCGGCAGCGCGTTGTAGACATTCAGCTCTTTTGAGGCATGAACCTGCGTCCCCACGCGGTAGTTGTACCAGGGATCGTTCAACCCCACCGCAACTTCGATAGCGCAAATCCCCACCACCGCGCCGCTGCTGGTCTCTTCAAGCACGAAAACATAGCCCTGTTCGCTTTTTGGCAGCTCCCCTCGCCAGGTTTGCTGCGAACGCTCAATCCGCGCCGCCAGCGTCTTTTCATCGGCAGGCAGCGATGTCAGGCCGCCGCCGGTTTCACCGGCCAGGGTCATCAGACCGGCCAGATCTTCGGCGACTACAGGACGAATCACCATCATGATGACGCTCCCGCGAGGAAGTGTTGGCAGGCCAGCTCAAAGCGATCCAGCCCGGTTTTGACCTCTTCCTCACTCACAATGAGCGCCGGAGCGAAACGCACCACGTTCGCGCCGGCAATCAGAATCATCAGCCCCTCTTCCGCCGCCTGGGTACTGATGGCTTTCGCCTTTCCGGCCCAGGCATCATTGAGGACGCAGCCGATCAGCAATCCCAGCCCCCGGATCTCCTTAAACAGGCCGTAGCGCGCGTTAATGGCGTTCAGTCGCTCGGTAAACCACTGGTGGCGCTGCTTCACGCCGTTCAGTACCGCCGGCGTATTGACGATCGACAGCACTTCGCCGGCCACCGCGCTGGCCAGCGGGTTACCGCCGTAGGTGGTACCGTGCGTCCCGACGGTCATGACGCTGGCGCAGGCTTCCGTTGCCAGCAGCGCGCCAATCGGGAAACCGCCGCCCAGCGCTTTCGCCGTCGACAGGACATCCGGCGTGACGCCATAGTGCATGTAGGCATACAGCTCGCCGGTGCGACCCACTCCGGTCTGGACTTCATCAAAAATCAACAGCGCATGGTGGGCATCGCACAGCTCACGCAGGCCGCGCAGGAAAGCCGGATCGGCGGGCACCACGCCCCCTTCGCCCTGCATCGGCTCGACAATCACCGCGCAGGTATTGTCATCGATAAGCGCCCGGGCGGATTCGAGATCGTTATAGACAGCATGCTGGATCTGCGGCGGCAGCGGGGCAAAATCCTGAGAATAGGCCGGCTGGCCGCCCGCAGAGACGGTAAATAAGGTGCGACCGTGGAAGGCATTTTTGAATGCGACGATGCCACTTTTATGGCTGCCGAAACGGTCGTGAGCATATTTGCGCGCCAGCTTCAGCGCCGCTTCGTTAGCCTCTGCGCCTGAGTTACAGAAGAAAACGCGATCGGCGAAAGTCGCATCGATCAGCTGTTTCGCCAGCCGCAGGACCGGCTCATTGGTATATCCATTGCCGGTGTGCCAGAACTTTCCTGCTTGTTCCGTCAACGCGCGAATGAGCTGGGGGTGAGCGTGTCCCAGGGCATTCACCGCAATGCCGCCGGCAAAATCGATATACTCTTTTCCCTGCTGATCCCACAGGCGTGAACCTTCACCGCGTACCGGAATAAAAGCCGCTGGCGCGTAGACCGGCATCATCCATTCATCAAAATTGTTACGCGTAATTGACTGAGACATATCGACCTCTTCAGGTAAATAAAAAGTATGAATAATGTTAAAAATTATGGGTTATTACGCTGTAAATGTAGATTGCACGCTTCGTGCCAGCCAGAGGGGAAAATGCATAAATCAGAATCAAATAAGGAATATCAATAGGTTACGATTTCATTTTATGCACAATAAATGCATAAATAGTGAATAAATATCCTATCTGTCGGCCATAACAGTGAATAAATCAGATAGTTTATGCATCTGTAAGATATAATTCTGTATTTGTGATCCTCTACGAAATTTATTGTAGATATCCGCCCTTTTTTAGCGCAGCCTGCGCCGGAATGGTGCACGCTGGTTACGCCAGCGCCGCCAATCAGAACAACAGGCACAATAAAATGCCTTCGGGCAGCCAGCCCGGCGAATTTCTGCTACCATCCCTGCACTATTCACCTTGCACAGTGGCAGCGACTATGAAATTTCTCTCTTTTAATATCAACGGCCTGCGTGCCCGCCCCCACCAGCTGGCCGCCATCGTCGACAAACATCAGCCTGACGTCATTGGCTTACAGGAAACCAAAGTACACGACGACATGTTTCCGCTCGAAGAGGTGGCAAAGCTCGGGTACAACGTGTTCTACCACGGTCAAAAAGGGCACTACGGCGTGGCGCTGCTGACTAAAGAGACGCCTGTCGCCGTACGCCGCGGCTTCCCCAACGATGGCGAAGAGGCCCAGCGCCGCATCATCATGGCGGAAATTCCGTCCGCCTTCGGCAATGTGACGGTGATCAACGGCTACTTCCCGCAGGGCGAAAGCCGCGACCACGAAACCAAGTTCCCGGCAAAAGCGGCGTTCTACCAGAACCTGCAAAACTATCTTGATAGTGAGCTGAACAAAGATAATCCGGTGTTGATCATGGGTGATATGAACATCAGCCCAACCGACCTCGACATCGGCATTGGCGAAGAGAACCGTAAGCGCTGGCTGCGCACCGGTAAGTGCTCATTCCTGCCGGAAGAGCGGGAGTGGATGGCGCGGTTGCTGGACTGGGGTCTGGTTGACACCTGGCGTCAGGCCAACCCGGACAACCAGGATCGCTTTTCATGGTTTGACTACCGCTCCAAAGGCTTTGACGATAACCGCGGGCTGCGTATCGACCTGCTGCTGGCAAGCTCTCCGCTGGCGCAGCGCTGCGTAGAAACCGGTATTGATTACGACATTCGCGGCATGGAAAAACCGTCCGACCATGCGCCGGTCTGGGCCACCTTTAAACCGTAACGCGTTTTCTCCGTCGACTCTCCCGGCCTGACGGCCGCGGAGAGTCCGCTTATCCTGAGCAAAATCAATAAATCTGCGGTAAGACATTGTTGTTGTTCGCCATTTATTATACTGTCGCGCACGCCCTGGCGACCGGGGCGGAGGTTCACGGAACGCGGTTAAAACAGGAGACCCCCCATGCAAAAGAAGCCGTCATAAAGCGGAATCTCAGCTGCTGCTGATTCTCGCCCTGCTCTGCGCCGCGGTGGCGATTATCTCCTTCTCCGGCTTTGTCGATCTGGTCACCCACTTCCGCCATCTCCAGTCGCTGATTCAACACAGCGGCCCGCTCGGCTGGACGCTCTATGTTGCCTTATTTATCGTCGCAACCCTGTGCCTGATCCCGGGCAGTATCCTGGTGATGGTCGGCGGCGTAGTCTTTGGCCCGGTATGGGGCACCCTGTTATCGCTGTGTGCGGCCACGCTGGCCTCGGCACTCTCTTTTTTGCTGGCCCGCTGGCTGGGTCGGGATCTGCTGCTGACATATGCCGGACATACCGCGACCTTTCAGGCTATTGAACGCGGTATTGCCCGCAGCGGTACTGATTTCCTGATATTTACCCGCCTGGTGCCGCTGTTTCCGTACAACATTCAAAACTATGCCTATGGCCTGACGGCCATTCCGTTCGGCTCATTTATGCTGATATCGGTCCTGGCGACCCTGCCGGGGCTGTTTATCTATACCCTGATGGCAAGCGAACTGGCCAGAGAGGGCATTACGTTGGGGTTTATACTGAAACTGAGCCTGGCCGGCCTCGCCTTATTTAGCCTCATTCAGGGGGCCAAAACCTTTGCCCGGCGGCGGCAGATCGATCCCGACACGCTGCAGGTTAGCCATGAAGAAAAATAACGCCCGTCTCATCTGGTATGGTCGCGCGGCGCTGGTCATCATCGCCGTCGCCGCGCTCGTCGCCTGGTGGCGTATCCCCGCCGTGAATGCGTTTATTCAGCACAGCCTGGCGGCTTTTTCCGCATTAGATCAGCACGCCATTGAGCGCTTTATTCACGCCTACGGACCGCAGGCGGCACTGGTTTCCTTTGCCTTAATGATCCTGCAGGCTGTCGTGGCGCCGCTCCCCGCCTTTCTGATCACCTTCGCCAACGCGTCATTGTTCGGCGCCTTCTGGGGCGCTGCGCTTTCCTGGACCAGCGCCATGGCCGGCGCCGCGCTGTGTTTTTTTATCGCCAGAGTGCTGGGCCGTGAAGCGGTTGAAAAGCTGACCGGAAAAACGGTGCTGCGCAGTATGGACGCCTTTTTCGACCGTTACGGCCAACAGACGGTGTTGATCTGTCGACTGCTGCCGTTTGTCCCCTTTGATCCCATCAGCTATGCGGCGGGTCTGACGTCGATTCGCTTTCGCCAGTTTATGTTTGCTACCGGCATCGGCCAGTTGCCCGCCACGCTAGTGTACTCGTGGGTGGGCAGTCAGTTAACCGGCGGGACATTCTGGTTTATTAGCGCATTATCGGTTCTGTTTGCGCTGATGCTGATTATCTTTATAGCTAAAGCCTGCTATCTCGAACGTCATAAGAGGAAATCCTGATGAGGTTGCCGCCGCTGCGCACCATCCCCTTGATCCTGCGCCCGCAGGCCTGGCTGCATCGTCGTCACTATGGCGAGGTGCTTAGCCCTATTCGCTGGTGGGGGCGTATTCCGCTGGTCTTTTATCTGGTGTCGATGTTTGTCGGCTATCTTGAACGCAAGCGTTCGCCCCTTGATCCGGTGCTGCGTGCACTGGTCAGCGCCCGCGTCGCTCAGATGTGTCTATGCGAATTTTGCGTGGACATCACCAGCATGAAACTGGCTGAACGCACCGGCAGCGACGATAAACTCCTCGCCGTTGCCAGCTGGCGCCAGAGCCCGTTGTTCAGCGAACACGAACGTCTGGCGCTGGAGTATGCCGAAGCCGCCAGCCTTACGCCGCCAACGGTCAACGATGCGCTGCGCGGCAAACTGATGGCGCGCTTTGATGCCCAGGCCCTGACCGAACTCACGGCGCTGATCGGCTTACAAAATTTGTCGGCACGGTTTAATTCCGCGATGGCGATCCCGGCGCAGGGCCTGTGCCAGATCCGCCAGCCAACCTCTTCAGAAGACGCCAAATCATAAGGAGCGGATCATGCGCTACTGTTTACTCTGGCTCGCGGCGCTGCTGTGCGCCCCGCTTGCCGCTCACGCCGACGATAGCTGGCAACAGATCGCTCGCCAGGCCCACGGACAGACGGTCTGGTTTAATGCCTGGGGCGGCGACCCGGCGGTAAATCGCTATCTCGACTGGGTCAGCGCTGAGGTGAAACGCGATTATGCTATCGACCTGCGCATTGTGCATATCGCCGATGCCGCGGATACGGTAAAGCGCCTGCAAACGGAAGCCCGTGCCGGGCGCACGCATAATGGCTCCGTCGATCTGCTGTGGGTCAACGGCGAGAACTTCCGCACCCTGAAAACCGCCGGCCTGCTGCAAACCGGATGGGCGGAGACGCTGCCAAACTGGCGCTATGTTGATACCCGCCAGCCGGTGCGTGAAGACTTCTCCCTGCCGACCGAAGGCGCAGAGTCGCCGTGGGGCAGCGCGCAGCTCACCTTTATCGCCCGACGTACGCAGACGCCGACGCCGCCTGACAGCCCGGAGGCGCTGCTGACCTTTGCCGCCGCGCATCGCGGCGAGGTCACCTATCCGCGTCCGCCGGACTTTACCGGTACCGCCTTTCTCGAACAGTTGTTGTCTGACCTGACGGAACGCCCGGACGCGCTGCGTCTCCCCCCGGACCCGCAGACGTTTGCCGCCGTCACCGCACCGCTGTGGCGCTATCTCGATAGGCTTCATCCCCTGCTGTGGCGGGAGGGGCGCGACTTCCCAGGCTCGCCGGCCCGCATGGATGCCATGCTGGCGAACGGCACGCTCCGCCTGTCGCTGACGTTTAACCCGCTGCATGCCCGGCAAAAAGCGGTCAGCGGCGAGCTGCCGAAGGACAGCTATGGCTTTGGTTTTAAGCGCGGGATGCTCGGCAATGTGCACTTCGTGACCATTCCGGCCAATGCGCGCGCCCCGGCGGGCGCCAAAGTGGTGGCCAACTTCCTGCTCTCCCCGGCGGCACAGCTGCGTAAAGCCGATCCGGCAGTGTGGGGAGACCCCAGCGTGTTAAACCCGCAGAGCTTACCCGACGACCAGCGCCAGGCGCTGCAGGCGCTGACTCCACAGAACCTGCCGCCGGTACTGGCGGAACCCCACGCGGCCTGGGTTGATGCCCTGGAGCAGGAATGGCTGCGCCGTTACGGTACCCACTGATTCTGCTGGCCTGGGGAATCATGGCGCTGATTTACCTGCCCGTCTTCCCGGCCATCGCGCTCATGATCGCCCCGGCGTTCCGCCTCGCCTGCTGGCAGGCGCTGTTCGCCGATCCTCAGATTTGGCAGGCGCTGGCGGCGACCCTGATCTCCACGCTCCTCGCGCTCGGCGGCGCGCTGCTGATAAGCCTGACCCTCGTCGCCGCGCTCTGGCCTTCCCGCGGCTGGCGTCAACTGGCGGGACGCCTGCCGCTCCTGTTAGCGGTGCCTCACGTCGCCTTTGCCACCGGCGCGCTGCTCCTTTTCGCCGAAGGCGGCGGGTTGTATCGCATCTGTTCCGTTTGCTCTCCGCTGGCCGATCGCTACGGCATTGGTCTGGGGCTGACGATGGCCATCAAAGAGAGCGGATTTTTGCTGTGGGTGATCTACGGTCTTCTGAGCGAAAAGCGTCTGGCGGAGCAGGCCACGGTCCTGAAAAGCCAGGGATACGGCCGCTGGCAGTGTCTGAACTGGCTGATATTGCCGACGCTGTTGCCTTCACTGGCTATCGTTCTGGTGGCCACCGCCGCGTGGAGCCTGTCGACGGTGGATGTCGCGCTGGTGATCGGGCCGGGCAACCCGCCTACGCTTGCCGTACTCGCCTGGCAATGGTTAAACCAGGGGGATGATATGCAGCAGGCGAAAGGCGCCCTCGCCAGCCTGCTGTTACTGCTCATACTCGGAGGGTTGCTGGTTTGCGCCTGGGGTGGATGGCGTCTCTGGCAGCGACAGATCCCTGACCTGCGAGGTATTCGTCGTCCGCAGCCGCGCGCCCTCGCCGGACGGCTGCTGGCAATCGGCCTGCCGTTGAGCGGTCTGCTTTGCGCGCTGTTGCTGGCGGCGCTGGCGCAGAGCGCCTCTGCGCTAAACGATAGCCTGGCGAACAGCCTGGGGCTGGCGCTTCTCGCCTGCCTGGCGGGGGCGCTTATCTGCCTGCTGTGGCTGGAGTGCGGCCCTTCCCGCGGCGATGGCTGGGTCTGGCTACCGCTGGTTCTGCCCGCACTGCCGCTGGCCGACGGCCAGTATCAACTGGCGCTGTATACCTGGCAGGATGGGCAATTTGCCACCGTCTTGTGGGGCCATCTGCTGTGGGTAGTGCCGTGGATGCTGTTTGTTCTGCGTCCGGCGTGGCGTCACCGCGATCCGCGTCTGGAACTGGTAGCGCGAACCCTTGGCTGGGGGCGCTGGCAAAGAGTCTGGCGGGTAAAACTACCGATGCTGGTACGCCCGCTGCTGATGGCGCTGGCCGTCGGCTTCTCGGTCAGCATTGCCCAGTATCTGCCCACCCTGTGGCTGGGGGCTGGGCGGACGCCGACATTAACCAGCGAAGCCGTGGCGCTCAGCAGCGGCGGCGATACCTCAACGCTCGCCGCGCAGGCATTATGGCAACTGCTGCTGCCGGCGATTGTCTTTTCCCTGACCGCCCTGCTGGCCTGGCTGGCAGGCCGCTATCGACGAGGATTACGCTAGTGCTCACCGTAAACAACCTGACCCTGACGCTGCATCATCGTCCCCTGCTGCAGGAAATCGCATTTTCCGTCTCGCCGGGAGAAGTGCTGACGCTGATGGGGCCATCCGGCAGCGGCAAATCCACGCTTTTCGCCTGGATGATTGGCGCGCTGGAGGCCCCTTTTCATGCCAGCGGCGAGCTGTGGCTCAACAACGAACGCTGCGATGAACGCCCCACTGAGCGGCGGCGGATTGGGATTTTGTTTCAGGATGCGCTGCTGTTTGACCATTTCAGCGTCGGGCAAAACCTGCTGCTGGCGCTGCCGGCAGACATCCGCGGCGCGGAGCGCAAAATTCAGGTGCAGCAGGCGCTGGAACAGGCCGGACTGGCCGGGTTCAGTTCCCGCGATCCGGCGACACTCTCCGGCGGCCAGCGCGCCCGCGTCAGCCTGCTCCGCGCGCTGCTGGCGCGCCCGCTGGCACTGCTGCTGGATGAGCCGTTTAATCGCCTGGATGCCGAACTACGCGCCGGTTTTCGCCGCTGGGTATTTGATGAGCTGGCGCGCCTCGCCATTCCGGCGGTGCTGGTGACTCACGACAGTGACGATATTCCCGACCGCGGCCGCTGTCTGAATATGCGCAACTGGCAATGAAAACCCTGCTAACCTGCGTTATCGCAAAGAATTCCCGCCGGGAGCAGCGGAAAATGTGCGCTCAATTTTCTCTTGTCGGGCATTTCGATGAAACGTGTTTCTCAATTGACCGCACTCGCCCTGCTGATCGGGCTTGCTGCTTCCACCTCCTTCGCCGCTGAAACCATGCCAACGCTGACGCTCTCTACTCTCCTGGGCCAGCACGGTATCGCGATTGATACCCGCCCGAGCGCGTTCTACAACGGCTGGCCCCAACAGGCCAACGGCCCGCAGGGTCACGAACCGCAGGCGCTGAATCTCTCCGCCAGTTGGCTCAGCGCCATGAACGATGAACAGCTTAGCGCGTGGGCCAGACAGCATCAGCTGCAGGCCGAGACTCCCGTCGCGCTGTACGGCAGCGAGACAGACAACGTGAAAGTCGCCTCGCGCCTGCAGGCCGCAGGGTTTACCCATCTCAGTACCCTAAGCGATGCGCTGAGTCAGCCCGATCGCCTGCAAAAGCTGCCGCACTTTGAGCAACTGGTTTACCCGCAGTGGCTGCACGATCTGCAGCAGGGTAAAACGGTAGCCGCCGCACCGGCCGGACAGTGGAAAGTGATTGAAGCGGCCTGGGGCGCGCCAAAATTCTATCTGCTGAATCATATTCCCGGCGCCGGATATATCGACACCAACGAGGTCGAAAGCGAACCGCTGTGGAATAAGGTCTCCGATGCGCAGCTGAAAGCGCTGCTGGCGAAACAGGGTATTCGTCATGACACCACGGTGATTCTCTACGGCCGCGACGTCTACGCCGCCGCCCGCGTGGCGCAGATTCTGCTGTATGCCGGGGTGAAAGATGTGCGTCTGCTCGACGGCGGCTGGAAAAGCTGGTCCGATGCCGGTCTGCCGGTCGAACGCGGCATGCCGCCGGAACAAAAACCGGCGCCAGACTTCGGCGCGCCGATCCCCGGTCAGCCGCAGCTGATGCTGAACATGGAGCAGGCGCGCGCGCTGCTCCATCGTCAGGATGCGTCGCTGGTCAGTATCCGTTCGTGGCCGGAGTTTATCGGCACCACCAGCGGCTATAGCTATATCAAGCCCAAAGGCGAGATTGCCGGCGCCCGCTGGGGGCATGCCGGGAGCGACTCCACCCATATGGAAGACTTCCACAACCCGGACGGCACCATGCGCAGCGCGGAGGATATAACCGCCATGTGGCGACAGTGGAATATTCGTCCCGATCAGCAGGTGTCGTTCTACTGCGGCACCGGCTGGCGCGCCTCAGAGACCTTTATGTACGCCCGCGCGATGGGCTGGAAAAATGTCTCGGTGTACGATGGCGGCTGGTACGAATGGAGCAGCGATCCGAAAAACCCGGTGCAGACCGGCGTGCGCGGTCCGGATAGCAGCCAGTAACCGCGTTATGCCTGACGCTGAAGCTGCTTTAGCGTCAGGTAGCCGCTGTAAATACGGGTGGCGGTGGTCAGCCAGCAGAGTGCGCCGAACAGCCACGCCAGCCAGGCGAAATGCGCGGGAAACAGGCAGCACAGCACGAACAGCAGGATGGTTTCACTCCCCTCCGTCAATCCCCCGAGATAGTAAAACGATTTATGAGCGTAGCCCGGGTTGGCTATCTGATGTTTGGCCGCCAGCGCGGCAAAGGCGAGAAAACTGCTGCCGGTTCCGATAAAAGAAAAAAGCAGCCAGCCTCCGGCCACGGCGTTTTGCGCCGGATCGGCGATAATAAACCCGAACGGTACCAGGGCATAAAACAGAAAATCGAGGGAAATATCGAGAAATCCCCCCGCGTCGCTCAACCCGCGGCGACGCGCCAGCGCGCCATCTAACCCATCGAGAAGCCGGTTCACTACAATCGCCGCCAGCGCCGCCCCGTACCAACGAAGTCCCAGAAACGGCAGCGCCAGAACGCCAATGGCGAAGCCCGTCAGGGTCACGCCGTCGGCTGAGACGCCGAGGCGATCCAGCCGCGCGGCGCAAACATTGAGCAAGGGTTTCAGGCGAGGATGCAGATGACTATCGAGCACAACATATCTCCGATGGGCTAAAGGTTGTCTGGCAAAGACAAAGGCGGTGATAATAGGCCATTATCCTGCCCGGAACGATGATTCAGATGCAAAAAACGCTTGATGTTGTAGCCGCCATTATTGAACAGGATGGCAAAATTCTGCTGGCGCAGCGCCCACCCCACGCCGATCAGCCCGGCCTGTGGGAATTTGCCGGCGGCAAAGTGGAACCCGGCGAGAGTCAGCCGCAGGCGCTTATCCGTGAGCTGCAGGAAGAACTCGGTATCACGGCGGAGGTTGAGCGCTATATCGCCAGCCATCAACGGGAGGTCTCCGGCCGCCTGATTCACCTGCACGCCTGGTGGGTGGCGCGCTTTAGCGGCCTTCCCACCGCCCACTATCATCGCCAGCTGCGCTGGTGCACGCCGCAAGAGGCCCTCGCCTTCGACCTTGCTCCGGCAGATATTCCGCTGCTGAACGCATTTATTGCCCAACGCGCCGCCGATCTTCCCCGTTAATTCCCTGCCACTGGCGTCATCGTTTTTAGTTATGACTGACGCCAGATTATAAATTTTCCTGTCTGGATAATTTTTCCTTGCTTGCCTGATGATTGCCGGTGTTATAGTCGGAAAATCGGTCTTTTCAAGGGCCGAATAATAAAAAAAGAGATACAAAATCATTCAGATTGCATCGGGCGGCCGCAGAAGCGCTCCCGAAGCGGGCAGCGAGGCAATCTGTAACGTGACGCGTATACATGCAACCACAACCATAAGGGGAAATTATATCTATGGATCAGATGTGCACTCTGGAAAGCTTTCTCACCCGCGTTCAACAGCGCGACCCGCATCAAACCGAATTTGCTCAGGCCGTCCGTGAAGTTATGACCACGCTGTGGCCTTTCCTTGAGGAAAACCCGCGCTATCGCCAGCTCTCTTTGCTGGAACGTCTGGTTGAACCAGAGCGTGCTATTCAGTTCCGCGTCGTCTGGGTCGACGACCGTAATCAGGTTCAGGTTAACCGCGCGTGGCGCGTACAGTTCAACTCGGCAATTGGTCCGTATAAAGGCGGCATGCGTTTCCACCCATCGGTTAACCTGTCGATTCTCAAGTTCCTCGGCTTTGAACAGACCTTTAAAAACGCCCTCACTACGTTGCCAATGGGCGGCGGAAAAGGCGGCAGCGACTTCGATCCGAAAGGTAAGAGCGACGGTGAAGTGATGCGCTTCTGTCAGGCGCTGATGACCGAACTGTATCGCCATTTGGGCCCGGACACCGACGTTCCGGCAGGCGATATTGGCGTGGGCGGTCGTGAAGTCGGCTTTATGGCCGGGATGATGCGTAAACTCTCCAACAACAGCGCCTGCGTGTTCACCGGTAAAGGGCTCTCCTTCGGCGGCAGTCTGATTCGTCCGGAAGCGACCGGCTACGGTCTGGTGTACTTCACCGACGCGATGCTCAAGCGTCACGGCCTGGGCTTCGAAGGGATGCGGGTGGCGGTTTCCGGTTCCGGTAACGTGGCGCAATATGCTATCGAAAAAGCGATGGCCCTCGGCGCCCGCGTGATCACCGCCTCCGACTCCAGCGGCACCGTTGTCGATGAAGCCGGCTTTACCCCGGAAAAACTGGCCCGTCTGTGCGAAATCAAAGCCAGCCGCGACGGCCGCGTTGCCGACTACGCCCGCGAGTATGGTCTGACCTACCTCGAAGGCAAACAGCCGTGGTCTGTTCCTGTGGATATCGCGCTGCCTTGCGCCACGCAAAACGAACTGGATGTCGATGCGGCGCGCCTGCTGATCGCTAACGGCGTGAAGGCCGTTGCCGAAGGCGCTAACATGCCGACCACCATCGCCGCCACCGATCTGTTCCTCGAAGCGGGCGTGCTGTTCGCGCCGGGCAAAGCCGCGAACGCCGGCGGCGTCGCCACTTCCGGACTCGAAATGGCGCAGAACGCAGCCCGTATGAGCTGGAAGGCCGAGAAGGTCGACGCCCGCCTGCACCACATCATGCTGGATATTCACCACGCTTGCGTTGAATACGGCGGCGAAGCGCAGCAGACCAACTACGTCCGCGGCGCCAATATCGCCGGTTTTGTCAAAGTGGCCGATGCCATGCTGGCGCAGGGCGTCATTTAAGACGTCGTGGTTCTCTGCCGCCGTCCCTTAACCCCCGGGGATGAGCGGCAACCATAAAAAAC
>NZ_JMPP01000051.1 GCF_000735435.1 Klebsiella planticola ATCC 33531
GTTTTTTATGAGTTTTCCGTGGCGGAATCCGCGGCGGGCTTCTTGTCTTTCGTTTTCGCTTTGCTTTTACCTTTGCTAAAACTCTTTTTACCGCCGCCCGGGGCGACAATGCCGCGGAACTGACGCACCGGCGTACTCCTGGCCTGCTCAATCAGCTGATAAAGCGTGCCGACCAGCGGCTGCATAAAGTCCTGATAACGGCACTGCTTCTCGCTGATTTGCGTCAGTACCGACTCCCAGTGGGCGGTCATATCCGGCCGCGCAGCCATCTCCGGCAGGGAGTGAATCAGCGCGCGTCCGGCATCGGAGGAGTGAATATAGCGTCCCTTTTTAACTAAAAAGCCCCGCTTAAACAGCAGCTCGATGATCCCGGCGCGGGTCGCTTCCGTACCCAGACCGTCAGTCGCACGCAGAATCTTTTTCAGTTCTTTATCCTGCACAAAACGGGCAATCCCGGTCATCGCCGACAGCAGCGTTGCATCGGTAAAATAGCGCGGCGGCTGAGTTTGCCGTTCCACCACTTCGCCCTTTTCACACAATAGCTCGTCGTCTTTTGCCACGACCGGCAGCGGGGTACCGTCGTTCTCTTCATCCCGCTCTTTGTTACCCAGCAGCGCGCGCCAGCCGGCTTCGGCGAGGAAACGCGCTTTGGCGACAAATTTGCCATTGGCAATATCAAGATCGATCTGACACTTGCGGAACACCGCATCCGGGCAGAACTGCATCAGATACTGGCGCGCAATCAGGCTATACACCTTCTGTTCGTTATCGGACAGTTTCACCTGACTACTGCGGGCGGTCGGGATGATCGCATGGTGCGCATCAACTTTTTTATCGTCCCAGCAGCGGTTGCGGATTTCCGGATCAACCGCCGGCTGCGGCAACAGATCCGCCGCATGAACCCCGATGGCATTAAGAACCGCATGCCGACCGGCAAAATGCTCTTCCGGCAGATAGCGGCTGTCCGAACGCGGATAGGTAATCAGTTTGTGGGTTTCATACAGTTTCTGGCAGATATCCAGCACGTTTTGCGCGCTAAAGCCAAAGCGCTTCGCCGCCTCAATCTGCAGCGTCGAAAGCGAAAACGGCAGCGGCGCCGGCTCCGAATCTCGCTTATCGTTGTAGGCGGTCACCCGCGCTGGCTGGCCCGCAATGCGCGCAACCACGTGTTCGGCCAGCGGACGATGCAGCAGACGCCCCTCTTCATCCTGATACGGTTCGCAGGCATCGCTCGGCACCCAGGTGGCGACGAAACGCTCATCCTTCGGCGTCACGATATGCGCCTTGACGTCAAAGAAATCTTTGGCGACAAAGTTCTCAATCTCTTCGTCACGCCGCACTACCAGCCCCAGCACCGGCGTCTGCACCCGCCCGACCGACAGCACGCCCTGGTAACCGGCATTGCGGCCGAGCAGCGTATAGGCGCGGGTCATATTAATCCCGTAGAGCCAGTCAGCGCGGGCGCGGGCCAGAGCCGAAACGCATAGCGGAATAAACTCGCTGTTAGCGCGCAGGCGAGATATCGCCCGCTCCACCGCCTGCGGGTTAAGATCGTTAATCAGGCAGCGCTGAACCTGCTGGCGCTTTTCCGGCGCCAGCTGCAGATAGTCGAGAACTTCGTCGACCAGCAGCTGTCCCTCTCTGTCCGGGTCACCGGCGTGAATCACCTCCTGCGCATCGCCCAGCAGACGCTTGATGACGTTGAGCTGTTTGGTCACCGACGGTTTTGGCTGCAGCTGCCACTTTTCCGGCACAATAGGCAGGTCGAGCAGATTCCAGCGCGCATAGCGCCCGTCATAGACGTCCGGCTGAGCCTGCTCGAGCAAATGGCCGATGCACCAGGTGACCACCTGCCCGTTACCGCACTCAATATAACCATCACCTTTGCGATGCGGTTTGGGGAGCACGTCGGCGATGGCGCGACCAAGACTGGGTTTTTCCGCAATAAACAACCGCATGTAATCAACGGATCTCGATCATGGGACGTCCGCCGCGTGCGGTCACCAGCTCGCCGATGGCGGCAAGCTTAATTCCGAACTCTTCGGCTGCGGCACGCACTTCGGCTTCCGCTTCCGGCGTCACCGCCAGCAGCAGACCGCCGGAGGTTTGCGGGTCACACAGCAGATCGCGCCACGCCGCCGGCATGTCGCCCATCAGATGGCCGTAGCTGGCAAAGTTGCGCCCGGTGCCGCCGGGAACGGCGCCCGCCGCAATGTACTCTTCAACGCCCGGCAGTTTCGGGATATCCGCGTAGTTCAGTAGCGCCTGAACACCCGCGCCGCGACACACTTCGCTCAGATGCCCCAGCAGGCCGAAACCGGTAACGTCGGTCATCGCTTTTACACCGCCGATGGTGGCAAAGGCCGCGCCGGCGAGGTTCATCTGGCACATGGTTTCCGTTGCCAGCCCCTGGTGCTCCGGTTTGAGCAGCGATTTTTTCTCTGCGGTGGTCAGCACGCCAATGCCTAGCGGCTTAGTAAGATAGAGTCTGCAGCCCGCCTCGGCGGTGCTGTTTTTCTTGATCCGCTCGGTGGGCACCACGCCGGTGACCGCCAGACCGAAAATCGGCTCCGGGGCGTCAATCGAGTGGCCACCGGCCAGGGAGATGCCCGCCTGCTGGCAGGCAAAACGCCCGCCGTCCACGACTTCGCGGGCAATTTCCGGCGCCAGGGTATTAATCGGCCAGCCAAGAATGGCAATCGCCATAATCGGTTTTCCACCCATCGCGAAAATGTCGCTGATGGCGTTGGTGGCGGCGATACGACCAAAGTCGAACGGGCTGTCGACTATCGGCATAAAAAAGTCGGTGGTGCTGATGATCGACGTCCCGTTGCCAAGGTCGTAAACCGCCGCATCATCACTGGTCTCATTCCCCACCAGCAGGTTCGGATCGATAAACTTCGCCCGATCGCTCTTCAGAATAGTTTCCAGTACTTTAGGGGAAATTTTACAACCACAACCGGCTCCGTGGCTGTATTGCGTTAAACGAATAGCTTGCTCGCTCATGGACATCTCCTGTCATTGCAATCCCGCTATGGTAGCGCTCAAACGCCAAGGTGGTAAGTATGACAGTCCGAAATCGCGAATGGTTGCTCATTAAGCAGACAAATAGACGATTTTGCGATGGACAACCCTCTTGAGCGCGCTATTTTCACTGTCGCTGAAAGTCCGATGAGGTTCAGGATTATCAGACATCTCAGACAAAATGCGGATCGGCGGGACGGTAAAAATCAGCGCCTTCCATCGCGAAATTCTGCGCCCGGGATCCTGCCGCCATTTTCACGCTTAGCGGGCCAGCCTGCCACCGAGCGGCAGCGCGCCGCTATGGCGCTTCTCGACGTAGCTCAAGCGTAAAATCATAGTAATCATTCAGGCACCAGGTCCGGGTGTATTCCACGGGCCTGTCATCGTAGGTGAAGCCAATCCGGGTCACCAGCAAAAGCGGCTCATCTTGTTTGATGTTCAGATAGTAAGCCAGCTGACTGTCCGTTGATACGGCCCTGAAGTGCTGAGTTGCCCGCAGTACCGGTGAGCCTTTGGTCTCCAGGTGCTGATATAACGATTCATCCATTTCGCTGATTTTATCCAGCAGAAGCGCCGGCAAAACCGCCGTCTGCAAAGAAACGGCGATACCGTTAATTTTCCTGAGCCGGGTCAGTTCGACAATTTCACTTTGACCTTCTGTCAGTTGCAGAGCATGGCGCTCCTCCTGGGTTGCTAACCGCCGCAGATATCCCACCAGCTCGCTTTGTGCTGTGCCTCCGCTCGCTGCCGCCATTTCAGTAAAACTTTCCAGCGACGGCAGGGACTGGCGCACATGAGGAGCCACGAAGGTCCCGGATCCCTGATTGCGGATCAGCACCCCCTCCTCCAGCAACTGCTGTAATGCTTTTCGGGCTGTGCCTCGCGCAATATTCAGCATCTCTACCAGCGCCCGTTCTGACGGCAGAACATCGCCAGGACGGAGCCGGCCTTCAGAAACGGCTAACTTAATGGCATTCACCAGTTGCATATACAGCGGCAACGCGCTGGATTGATCGAGATAAAACCCGGGATGCGAAGTTGTGTTCATCGTCTCTCTGCGCAAGTGGTAACTGGTCCAGTTTCTGTGAACCAATTCTTAACCAGGAATCGCTCGTTGTCATCCTCAAATCAGCGACAGAGAAAAGCCTCTCAGATCACAAAATGGCCATTTTGTCGTAGGCAGGATCCATTTTTATTCTGTATGGTTCACTAATGGTACACAAGTGGTTTAGTTTTAACTGAACCAAAGATGGCTGATGATGACTGAGGTAAATTGATGCAGGGAATTTTTTCCGCCAGCATGCCGCGGCGGGTCGAGGCGCTGATACTGCCTGCTCAGGCCGCAGGAAAAATCAGAGAACTGACTCAGCAACGAGGCATATATCAATGACAACTAAACGTTTACTGGACTGCTGTGCTTCCGATTTTGTGTCGATGAATAAAGCGCAGCTGCTGTATGCCATTCGCGCCAGCGAAGGCCGGGTCATGGTCAGTGAATCTATCGCCATCACTCAGCCATTGCTGAACAATGTCACCAATGCCGAGCTTGCCGCATCGCAGGGCGCGGATATCCTGCTGATTAATATGTTTGACTGTGAAAACCCGCATATTGAGGGGTTGCCTGCCGATATCGCGCCGGAAAAAACGCTGCATGAACTGCAGCGCCTGACCGGGCGCATTATTGGTGTCAATCTGGAGGCCGTAGACCCGGAATTTGCGGTTGCCCATGACGATATCTGGAAAATGAGACCGGGGCGCTCGGCAACGGCTGACAATGCCCGTAAGCTGGTCGCCATGGGGGCGAAAATTCTGGTGTTAACGGGCAACCCGGCTAACGGAGTCAGCAACCGGGCGCTGGGGATCGCCGCCGAAGAGATTCGCCAGGCGGTGGGCGACAGCGCGGTGATTATCACCGGGAAAATGCACGGTGCGGGAGTGGTGCGCGAAAGCGGCAGCAGCATTATCAGCGAGCAGGATGTTAGCTGGTTCGCCGCCCAGGGGGCGGATATTGTGTTGCTCCCGGCCCCAGGCACGATACCGGGAATGAGTCAGCAACGTGTGGCATCGCTTATCGATACGGCGCATGCGCATGGCGTGCTGGCGATGACGGCGATTGGGACCTCCCAGGAAGGCGCTGATGTCGGCACCGTTCGTCAGATAGCGTTGATGAGTAAAATGGCGGGCGCCGACCTGCACCATATTGGCGATACGGGTTATATGGGGATGGCATTACCGGAGAATATTCTGGCCTACAGTATTGCTATTCGTGGGGTCAGGCATACCTACACCCGCATCGCACGTTCGGTTTATCGGTAAACAGGTATCAAAGGTACCTGAGTCGTCTCTCATCCGGCAAAGAAAAACGCGCCGGATGAGAGAGTTTAGCGTCTATCCCGGCAGGCGTTATTGGCACAGGCAGGTTGCGCACGGGCCGCCCTGAAAGGTGAAATCGTTGTCAGCGTTGCCCGGGGCAAAATGCTCCGCAAAATAGCCCTGAGGAGACAGACTCTTAATTTCAGCAAAACAATGGATCTTAATGCGTCAGTTTCGCTCCATTGTCCCCCTCCACCACAATAAGGATATCTTGATGAAAAAGCGTGTACTCGCCCTTTGCCTTGCCAGCCTCTTTTCAGTTAGCGCCTTTGCGCTGGTTCCCGCCGGCAATGATGCCACCACCAAGCCCGATCTCTACTATCTGAAAAATGCCCAGGCCATTGACAGCCTGGCGCTGTTGCCACCGCCGCCGGAAGTGGGCAGCATTGCGTTTTTAAACGATCAGGCGATGTATGAGAAAGGCCGTCTGCTGCGCGCCACCGCCCGCGGCAAGTTGGCGGCAGAGGATGCCAACCTGAGCGCGGGTGGCGTGGCCAACGCCTTCTCCGCAGCATTCGGCTCCCCGATCAGCGAAAAAGACGCCCCGGCGCTGCACAAACTGCTCACCAACATGATTGAAGACGCGGGCGATCTGGCGACCCGAGGCGCGAAAGAGAAGTATATGCGTATTCGTCCGTTTGCCTTCTACGGCGTGTCCACCTGCAATACCACCGAACAGGATAAGCTGTCGAAAAACGGCTCCTACCCTTCCGGACACACCTCTATCGGCTGGGCGACCGCCCTGGTGCTGGCCGAAATCAACCCGCAGCGCCAGAATGAGATTCTCAAGCGCGGCTATGAGCTCGGTGAAAGTCGGGTGATCTGCGGTTACCACTGGCAGAGCGATGTTGACGCCGCGCGGATTGTCGGCTCGGCGGTGGTTGCAACCCTGCATACCAATCCGGCCTTCCAGCAGCAGCTGCAAAAAGCCAAAGACGAGTTTGCGAAACAGCAGAAATAGTCGGCGCGACAGCCCGGCGGTTCACGCCTGCCGGGCTGTTCTGACTCTGCGTTGCTCAGAAACGGACCACAAACGGCGCGGTGTCCGGCAGAGAAACGGTCGTGGAGGCTTTAAGCTGCGGCGTTCCCAGATAGAGAAAACCGACGATTTTATCCTGCTCGCGGCAGGCAAAACCTTCCCGGACGATCGGGCTTTCGGTCAATGCGCCGCTGCGCCAGATACCGTTAAAGCCCTGCGCCAACGCCGCCATCTGCATGGCCATCACGGCGCAGCCGGCCGACATTTCCTGCTCCCATTTCGGCACCTTCGGGTGATCTTCACAGCGGGCGACGACGGTGATAATCAGCGGAGCGCGGAACGGCGCACTGCGGGCCTTTTCAATACCTTTGTCATCATGCCCGGCCTCAATCGCCCCTTTCTCCAGCAATTGACTGAAGCGTTCACGGCCTTCATCAGAAATAATAAAGAAACGCCAGGGTTGCAGCGTCCCATGATCCGGGGCGCGCAGTCCGGCGCGGAGAATGTTTTCCAGTTGTTCACCGCTCGGTGCCGGCTCTGCAAGACGAGAAGCGCTGCGGCGGTTTATCAGTAGTTCGAGAGCATCCATCTGTGTAACTCCTGTGATGTCATTTTGCATAAAATTAACATGCGCAAGAATTTTGTTACAGCACGACCGGTGATTCCTGCTGACAACCGTCAGCCGTCTCTTTAGGATAACCAGACGCGGCAACCCATGCGGTTAGCCCATTTTTAACAATGTTAGGGAGAATACATGCGAACTCTTTGGCGGCTGCTCGCCGGATTTTTTAAATGGACATGGCGGGTACTCAACTTTATTCGCCAGCTCGCACTGAACGTGGTTTTCCTGTTGCTGGTTCTGGTTTGTGTCGGTATCTGGGCACAGTTCAGCAGCACCACAACGGAACATACCGCTCGCGGCGCGCTGCTGATGGATATCACCGGCGTGGTGGTCGATAAACCGTCCGCCAGTAGCAAACTCGGCGTGATCGGTCGTCAGCTCTTTGGCGCCAGTTCCGACCGTCTCCAGGAAAACTCGCTGTTTGATATCGTACAGACCATTCGTCAGGCGAAAGATGATCGCAATATCACCGGTATCGTCCTCGATCTGAAAAATTTTGCCGGCGGCGATCAGCCTTCAATGCAGTATATCGGTAAGGCGCTGCGCGAATTCCGCGATAGCGGTAAACCGGTGTATGCCGTGGGGAGCAGCTACAGCCAGGGGCAGTACTATCTGGCAAGCTTCGCCAATAAAATCTGGCTTTCGCCGCAGGGTGAGGTCGATCTGCACGGTTTTGCCACCAACGGCCTGTATTACAAATCTCTGCTCGACAAGCTAAAAGTCTCAACCCACGTTTTCCGCGTCGGGACCTATAAATCGGCGGTCGAGCCGTTTATCCGCGACGATATGTCGCCTGCCGCCCGTGAAGCCGACAGCCGCTGGATTGGCGAGCTGTGGCAAAACTACCTCAATACCATCGCCGCTAACCGCCAAATCACGGCTCAGCAGCTGTTCCCTGGCGCTCAGGGGCTGATTGACGGTCTGCGTAAAGTGGACGGCGATACGGCGCAGTACGCGCTGAACAACAAGCTGGTAGATGAGCTGGGTACCGCCACCGACGTGGAGAAGGCGCTGACCAAACAGTTCGGCTGGAGCAAAGCGGATAATAACTATCGCGCGATCAGCTATTACGATTACAGCGTGAAAACGCCGTCTGACCAGGGCGCTACCATTGCGGTGATCTTCGCTAACGGCGCGATCATGGACGGCGAAGAGACGCCGGGTAACGTCGGCGGAGACACGACCGCCGCACAGATTCGCGATGCCCGCCTCGATCCGAAGGTGAAAGCGATTGTCCTGCGCGTCAACAGCCCGGGCGGCAGCGTCAGCGCCTCGGAAGTGATTCGTGAAGAGCTGGCGGCGGCGAAAGCCGCAGGTAAACCGGTGGTGGTCTCCATGGGCGGCATGGCCGCTTCCGGCGGCTACTGGATCTCCACGCCGGCCAACTATATCGTCGCCAACCCAAGCACCCTCACCGGCTCGATTGGCATCTTCGGCGTCATTAACACCGTCGAAAATACGCTGGATTCGATCGGCGTCCATACCGATGGCGTGGCGACGTCGGCGCTGGCCGATGTCTCCACCACCAAATCGCTGCCGCCTGAGGTTCAGCAGTTGATGCAGCTGAGCATCGAAAACGGCTACAAACGTTTTATCACGCTGGTGGCCAACGCGCGTAACAGTACGCCGGAGAAAATCGACCAGATTGCCCAGGGCCATGTCTGGACCGGTGAAGATGCGAAAGCTAACGGGCTGGTTGATAGCCTGGGCGACTTTGACGACGCGGTGGCAAAAGCCGCGGAGCTGGCGAAGCTTAAACAGTGGCATATCAACTACTATCAGGAAGAGCCGACGTTCTTCTCAATGGTGATCGATAGCCTGACCGGTTCGGTCCGCGCGTCGCTGCCAGCGGCACTGCAGGCCTGGCTGCCGGCGCCGGTTGCCGCCGCGGCCAATGCCGTCAAGGCTGAGAGCGATAAGCTCGCCGCGTTCAACGATCCGCAGAACCGCTACGCGTTCTGCTTAACCTGTGCCAATATCCGCTAATTCCTCCATCTGGCCCCTCTCCCCCGACAACGTCAATGTTGTCGGGGGAACACGCGCCCCAACGCACCTGCAACTTGAAGTATGAAGGGGATTGCGCTGTATTTTTTTTAGCGGTCACCTTATACTGCGCCTGTCTATGTACAACCTAAGCGATGATATGCAAAAGAAATCGATTTACGTTGCCTACACCGGTGGGACCATCGGTATGCAGCGCTCAGAACACGGTTATATTCCCGTTTCCGGCCACCTGCAGCGTCAGCTGGCGCTGATGCCTGAGTTCCACCGTCCGGAGATGCCGGACTTTACGATTCATGAATATGAACCGCTGATGGACTCTTCCGATATGACGCCAGAAGACTGGCAGCACATCGCCGACGACATCCGCGCGCATTACGACGAGTACGACGGCTTTGTTATCCTGCACGGCACTGACACCATGGCCTTTACCGCCTCAGCGCTGTCGTTCATGCTCGAGCATCTGGGTAAACCGGTTATTGTGACAGGGTCACAAATCCCGTTAGCCGAGCTGCGCTCCGACGGGCAGATCAATTTGCTGAATGCTCTGTACGTTGCCGCTAATTACCCGATTAATGAAGTGACGCTGTTCTTCAATAACCGTCTCTATCGCGGCAACCGCACGACCAAAGCCCATGCCGATGGTTTCGATGCCTTCGCCTCCCCTAATCTGGCTCCTTTACTGGAAGCCGGGATCCACATTCGTCGCCTCGGCACGCCGCCAGCGCCACACGGTATCGGCGAGCTGATTGTGCATCCCATCACGCCGCAGCCAATTGGCGTCGTTACGATTTATCCGGGCATTTCTGCCGATGTGGTGCGAAATTTCCTGCGTCAGCCGGTGAAAGCGTTGATTCTGCGCTCCTATGGCGTCGGCAACGCCCCGCAAAACGGCGAGTTCATCCAGGTTCTGGCGGAAGCCAGCCAGCGCGGGATCGTGGTCATTAACCTGACCCAGTGCATGTCCGGCAAGGTCAATATGGGCGGGTATGCCACCGGTAACGCCCTCGCCCAGGCAGGCGTCATCAGCGGTTTTGATATGACCGTTGAGGCCACGCTGACCAAGCTACACTACCTGCTGAGTCAGAATCTGAGCGTCGATGAGATTCGCAACCTGATGCAGGAAAACCTGCGTGGCGAACTGACCCCCGATGAGTAAGGAGAACCGATGACGAATCGCGCACTACTGCTGGTCGATTTACAAAACGATTTTAGCGCGGGCGGCGCACTTGCCGTACCGGAAGGTGATAGCACCATAGATATCGCCAACCGACTTATCGACCATTGTCTCGCCCGCGGCGAAACCGTTGCCGCCAGCCAGGACTGGCACCCGGCAAACCACGGCAGCTTCGCCAGCCAACATCAGGTCGAACCTTATACCCAGGGACAGCTCGATGGCCTGGCGCAAACGTTCTGGCCCGATCACTGCGTGCAGAACGGCGAAGGTGCGGCGCTGCATCCGCTGCTGCAGCAGCAGGCGATAGCCGCGGTGTTTCATAAAGGGGAAAATCCGGCGATCGACAGCTACAGCGCATTTTTTGACAACGGACATCGGCAAAAAACCCGGCTTGATGAGTGGCTGCGCCAACGCGATATCACCGATCTGATCATTCTTGGGCTGGCGACCGATTACTGCGTCAAATTCACCGTGCTGGATGCGCTGAATCTCGGCTATACCGTCAACGTCATTACCGACGGCTGCCGCGGGGTCAACCTCCAGCCGCAGGATAGCGCGCACGCCTTTATGGAGATGGCCGCCGCGGGCGCTACGCTGTACACCCTCGACGACTGGCTGGAAACTCAGGCTTAAAACAGGCCGGCGGGAAACCTGCCGGCCTGTTATCTCAAACCAGAGTTGAAATCTCTTCCAGCGAAACCTTGCGCGTTTCGATGCCAAAGCAGAACAGAATCAGCGCACAAAGCACCAGCATCACGCCGAGGACGATAAAGACCGTAATCGAGCCGTAGCGGGTCAACAGAATGGCGACGCCGTAGGGCGTAAATACGGCGACAATTCTCCCCACCGCGTTAACAAAGCCCGAACCACGTAATCGGAGATGCGTTGGCCACAGCTCCGGTACATACACCGCCGAGGCAAAGCAGACATACATGTACAGGAAAAAGATCATCACCAGGCCGTAGCTCAAAATAGCCCACTCTTCTGTTTGAATGGAATAGAAGTACCCGAGCATTGCAATAATAATCAGCAGGGATGAGCCAAATAATCGCCGCGGAAAACGGTCAATAATCAGTGCAGCAATAAATATCCCAACCGGCGCGCCAATCATAATAATCGCGGTCATCAAGATAGATTTTGTCACGTCGATCCCCGAATTGACAAAAATCGTCGGGATCCACACCGTAATGGTATAGAGCGAAATATTCATGGCGATAAGTACCGTGATCGCCACCAGCGTTCGCCGCAGCATCTGGCCTTTAAACAGTAGCCAGAACGACCCGCTTTCCACGCCCGGGTCCGCCATATGGCCAGCGCTGTGCCAGGCGGGCAAGGTGATTTTTTTCTCTTCCTCGATTTGTGACTCCACCTGCAGGAGGTGCTTTTCCGCCGCGCTTCGCTGTCCTTTGCCCGCAAGCCAGCGAGGAGATTCAATAAAATATTTCCCCGACAGATACCAGGCCAGCAGCATTGCCGCACCGCCAAGCAGGAACATCACCCGCCAGCTTAAAAAGGCAATAACCACGACGCCAATTGCCGCCGATAGCATTGGCGACCAGTTGCCGACAAATGACAGCCGGGCAGACCATTTCCCGCGCACCGCGGGAGGAATAAATTCGGTAAATGAGGCATAGCCCACCATAATTAGCGCCCCCATTCCAGTGCCCATCAAACAGCGGAAAAAGATAAGCCAGTACATGTTGGGTACAAAGGTTGCCGCGCAGGCAGAGACCCCGACGATCAGTAAATTCACGCGAAATGCTTTACGTCGTCCGAGATAATCGCCAATAAACCCACCGGCCAGCGACCCGAGAAAGTAGCCAAACATCAGTGCCGAGGTGAATGCCGCATTGAGGTAATTATTTGACCAGCCGTTACTGACTAACTTGGCCAACACCACGTTACCGGAATAGCTGAGAAAGCCAGTGATTAATAAACTAAAACTAATGATACCGAAAATACGAAAATGAAATCGGGATAAGGGTAAGCGATCTAATCTTGCGCCGATAGGGTCACATTGTTCCATCTGGATGCCTCAAATTCAGCTAAAATATAGAATATGGCGAGCGCAGCAGAGTCATTTTCCCGCGCCACCATCATCATTAAATTTTTATGGCATGATCCAGGTACAAGCTAAAATAATATCGACACGACCAACCCTGGAGTTAATAAACGAGTTGAATATTATTTTCTTTACAAAATGCAATCCACTCTGCACCCGGAGCCTTATTGGTTATAAGATAATTAATATGGCTAAAATCCACGAGTTGGACGAAAGCTTTACGATCAAATTTTGAATGATCGACCAGCAGAGCCACTTCCGTGGCCTGGCGGATCATGGTTTTCTTGATTTCTGCTTCCGCTTCGTTAGAGTCAAGCGCCCCGCTCTGCATATCCAGACCTTTGCAGCTCATCACCATAATATCAACATGATAACGACTAATAATTTCCTTAGTGATCCTTCCCTGCAGCGACAGCGTATTCTTATTCAACTCGCCGCCGGTAGAAACCACGTTGATTTCAGACTGCGCCAGCTCATGAAAGGCTTCAGCCGAGTTGGTTAGCAGCGTGAGATCGTTGCGTTCCTTCAGCAGCTTTAATAATTCCATCGCCGTACTGCTGGAGTCGGCAGCCATAGTAGTTTTATTTTTAATAAATGGTAATGCATTACGAGCGATGGTCTGCTTCTCTTCTAAAAAAGACTTTGCACGTTTATAAAAATGAATATTGTCGGACAACGCGGTAGTATTTAATACCGCACCACCATAGGTTCGGGTCAAAAAACCTTCATTTTCTAGTTTTTCCAGATCGCGGCGAATGGTTTCTTCAGTAACCTGAAAAATTGAACTTAAATTAGAAACCGCCACCCTCTTATCGTTCGCAACCATTTGCTTGATGGTCTGAATTCTGTCTTTTGCCGCCACGATGACACCCCTGTTTCCTGCAAAGTAATAATAAGACCCAAGTATCTCACAGACTATATTTACTTTCAAAAAAACATGTCTGAATCACAGATTTTAATGTTATTTCACACAGAAACAGAGGTCAATACATCAATCTTATTTCGTCTCCAACGCTTCCGCCATTCGCCTCATCAACAATGAGTCCTCATCGGTCAAGGCAATGGTCAGGGCGTCGACATTTTCACGCACCTGCTCTGGCGCCGTTGCGCCGCTCAACAAAGTGATTAAAGCGCTTTGCTTTAAAATCCACGCGAGCGCCAGTGCGGGGATAGTACAGCGATATTTATCACAAAGCGGCTGCCACTGCTCAAGCATATCAATCACCCGCAGCATGTTTTCACGCTGGAACCAGACTTTATTGGCCCGCGCACCGCCCGGGATATAATCTCGCGCGATAGTGCCCGTCAGCAGTCCCTGCTCAAGCGGTGAATAGACCTGTAACACGATGCCATGCTGCTCGCATAACGGCAGTAGTTCTGCTTCCAGCGCTCGATCGAGAATGCTGTACTTAGCCTGCACGATATCCAGCTCGCCATGCCTGAGATACTCCCTGATATGCCCGGCATCCACGTTAGCCGCACCAATTGAACGTATTTTCCCCTCCTTCTTCAGCTCGTTTAGCGTGCTGACGGTTTCAGCAATCGGCGTAAAAAAGGGTTCAACCGACTGCCAATGGGTCATATAAATATCGATGCTTTCGATGCCAAGTCTTTGCAGGCTGGCATCCACCTCCTCCCGAATCGACTCGGGGGTAAGGTTTTTATACAGCTGGCGATCGCCGACTTTATTAAACAGACTGCCCGTACGCTCCCAGACAATACCGCATTTGGTTTCAACCACGATCTCGCTGCGCGGCAGGTGCTTCAGCGCCTGACCGACAATGACTTCGCTGTTACCGAAGTTGTAGCCTGGCGCGGTATCAATCAGATTAATGCCACAGCGATGCGCCTCAACAATGGTGTCGATACAAATCTGCAGGTCGAGATCGCCGTTCCATGCCGGGCCGCCGCCAATGGCCCATGTCCCTAATCCCATGCGAGAAAGCGTAATATCCGTACTGCCTAAAGGAATCATATTCATCTGCCGCTATTACCCTTCGTATTCGTCGAGAAGTTGTTCAACCAGCTTTCTGTTTTTCACGCCCGTCGTGGCGCCCACGCTAAGCACCGAGATCGCAGCCGTTGCGTTAGCAAACAATGCGCACTCGCGCAGCGGCTTACCTTCAAGCAGCGCGGAGATAAATCCCGAGGCAAAGTTGTCCCCCGCGCCGATGGTGTCGATGGCGGTAATTCCTGAAACCGCCGGAACCTCCATCTTCATATCAGCACGCTTAATAAAGCAGCCTCTCTTGCCGGTCTTAATGACCACCGTTTTCACGCCGCAGCTCAGGAAACTGTCGGCAATCTCATTCAGCGTCTCTTTGCCGGTGAGCAGTTTTGCTTCGGCAAAATTGGGAAACAAATAATCTACGTAGCTCAGCGCCTGTCGAATATCTTCCAGCGTTTCGTTAAGCCGCGGCTTAATCATATCGGCACAAATAATTAATCCGTGCGCTTTCGCCTGAATGAAAATCTCCGTTAACGCTTTACCGTCGAGCAGCGGACTATTAAAAATACTCGCCAGCGACAGCAGCTTTGCCTGAGAGAAGCGGTCAAAATCGACATCATTAATATTCAGCTTCCACAGACTGCCGTTGCGGTTAGTCACAAAAGTACGCTCGCCATCAGCGGTAACTAAGCCCACGTTGATTGAGGTATCAATTTCGCCATCCTGCCTCAGACTGTGAATATCAATATTCTCACGCCGGCAGTGCTCTACTATAAAATGCCCGGCAGCGTCATCCCCTATCCGGCTAATTAACGCGGTACGATGACCAAGACGAGAAATAATAGTCGCTTCATTAATTGCGTCTCCCCCGGTGGTCATGGCGATTCGTTCTAAAGGATAAGAGTCGACATCAAAAATATTTTTACTCACCGGCTGTAAGGGAATATCAACGATTGCCGCCCCTATACAAATAACCTCGATATGATCCATATTGTCATTCCGCTTTACCGTCAGAGCCAAACAGTTTGATTTTCTCCAGCGCGCGCTGTTTTACCGCTTTGCGGACTTCGCGCTCAACGTGCAGGAAAGGCTGATTCTGGTTCTCCTGCACAGCCGACATTGCCGCCTGACACAGTTCAGTGTGGATATTGATTTTCGAAATACCTAATGAAATGGCCTTCTTAATATCCGCATCGCTAATGCCGGACGCGCCGTGCAGAACCAGCGGCACGGAAACCGCCTCGCGCACGCGTTTAACCACATCAAAATTCAGTTTCGGTTCAGAAGTATAAACGCCGTGCTGGTTGCCAATCGCCACCGCCAGTGAATCGCAGCCGGTACGCTCGACAAATTCCGCAGCCTGATCCGGGTCGGTATAGTGATAGCCCGCCAGCGCT
Source organism: Klebsiella planticola ATCC 33531 (assembly GCF_000735435.1). Lineage (GTDB taxonomy): Bacteria > Pseudomonadota > Gammaproteobacteria > Enterobacterales > Enterobacteriaceae > Klebsiella > Klebsiella planticola. The sequence continues at coordinate 15,584 of NZ_JMPP01000051.1, forward strand.
TCTTCGTAGACCGTTTCATTCCCCACGTGCCCCAGCTCCGCTTCGACCGGAACACCCAGCGGATGGAAGTAGTCCACCGCCTCTTTGGTCAGGCGAATATTCTCTTCGAAATCAAAGGCGGATGCGTCGCGCATCAGTGAATTCATGCCGTGGGTCCAGGCGTTGTGGATAATCTCCATACTGCGCCCGTGATCCCAGTGGGTGATCACCGGTACCGAAGCCTTTTTCGCCATAGAAACCATCATATGCGAAAAATCTTCAAACGAAGTATTTCCCACAAATCCGGTGCCGAAAGAGATAATCACCGGTGATTTAGACTCTTCCGCCGCATCAATTACCCCCATTAACATTTCTGCATTCCACACGTTAAAGTGGGCAATCGCATAATGTTTATTCTGAGCATCGTTTTCCCAATATTTAATATCTGCCAACATGGTTGTTTCTCCCTTTCCAATAAATTAATGATTAACTTTAATAACGCCTTTAATAATTTCGCGTTTGTTGTTAACGGATTCATCAAACGCGCGCTGAACATCCTCATAATCGTAAATATGTGTCACCATCGACTTCACATCGAAACGCCCGGAAGAGATAGCTTCAATGGTGACCGGATAGCGGTTGGCATAGCGGAAGACAGTCTGAATCGAAACTTCACGGTTAATCTTGAGGAAGTTAATCGCTGAATCGCCGGGAACCGTACCGACGATCATGATTTTTCCCCCACGCATAACCAGATAGGGTGCCTGCTTAACGGTGATGGCCGAACCGGCAGTTTCGAAAACGATATCGGCCCCCATCTCGCCGGAGAACTGCTGGCAGCGCGCAAGGGTGTCCTCGTTTGCCCCGTTGATAACGGTTTTGGCCCCGAGCTTCCCGGCCATGGCAAGGCGTTTATCCAGCACATCAACGACAGCGATGTCGGTTGCGCCCATGCACTTACACGCCTGGAGGGTCATTAAACCAATACAGCCTGCGCCAAGAATAACGATCTTCTTACCCGGCTTAACGTCCGCCAGCATCGCAGCGTGCATACCGACCGCAGCGGGTTCCACCAGCGCCCCTTCCATGGTGTCCATGTTATCAGGTAGCCTGTAAGTGAAGCTCTCTGGATGGCACAGATAGTGGGTTAGCGCGCCGCGGTAATTAGGCTGCGTGGCCATAAAGTCAACGTCGGGACAAATATTATATTTCCCCTCCAGGCAGTAGCGGCAGTGGCCGCACGGCACGCCGGGTTCAATATTCACCCGGTCGCCCGGCTTAAATTTGCTAACACGATTTCCTACCGCCACCACCGTACCGGCGCATTCGTGCCCCAGGCCAATTTCCTGATGGGGATCTTTCGGCGGAATAAAGGGGCCTGACTCAAACCCGTGAACATCTGAACCGCAAATACCGACGTATTCAATTTTGATCAGCACTTCATGTTCTTTGGGCACCGGGATATCGGCAGCAATAATTTTCATTGTGCCCGGAGTTTGCAATATCGCTTTCGAATTTTTCATTTTATTTCCTGTGAATATTATTTACTGGTAACTGCATCAATACCGAGACTTTCGACAGAGACGCCTTTGGTTTCAATTCCGATAGTAGCGATAGCAATAGCGACAATAATTGAGACGGCCCCCAGTAGCACAAACACCCCCGTCACGCCGTAAGCGCTAAGCAATACCGCAACTGCATAGGGCGCAGCGATACCGCTGATTCGCCCGACCGCGTTCGCCAGGCCAGAACCGCGGAGCTTCGCTTCGGTTGGCCATATTTCCGGGACATAAACCGCAGAGGCGTAACAAACGTACATATAGACAAAAGTAATCAGGAAGAAACCAATTAACGTAATCAACAGCATGCTAGTTTGCAGCGAGTAGATATATCCCAGGACGGCAATTAACACTAACAGTCCCACCCCCATGGTCTTTCTGGGTATTTTATCCATCACCAGCATGGCAATAAAAATCCCGAACGGTGCGCCGAACATACTCATGGTATTTAAAACTATAGAGTCTTTCAGATTAATTCCCTGGGTCATAAATATCGTCGGCAGCCAGTTAATCAAGGTGTACTGCACGACATTCATGGCAATCAGGACGAAGGAGCCTAAAATAACCCGTCTGAGTAATACGCCCGTTAACAAGGCCGAATAGGGAACGGCACGCGGCGGTTTTCCGTCATCTTCGAGAGCCACCGGCGGCAGCGGCTTGCCCGTCTGCTGAACCACGCCCTCTTCAATGGTCAGCATCACCTTTTCAGCTTCCGCATAGCGTCCGCGAGACTCCAGCCAGCGGGGCGATTCAGGGAAACTGCGCCAGGCAATAACGGTGGCAATCAGCGACAGCACGGCAGGGATCAGCAATTGCACGCGCCAGTTCCATTCCGCGCTAATTAGCGGCGTTAATCCCATTGCAATCAGTGAACAGAGTGGATAGGACCAGTTGCCGATGAACGAGACCCGACTGGACCAGGTGCCACGATTTCTACCGGGCATATATTCAGTAAAACCGGCAAATAAGGTCACCAGCAGCGCGCCTAATCCCACTCCCATGACAAAACGGCAGGCGATCAGGAAGTGCATATTCGGGGAAAACGCCCCGACGACCATGGCAATAATATGAATCGCTTCATACAGAATGAACGCGTTTTTACGGCCGATCTTATCGCCAATGATGCCGCCGCCGAGCGCCCCAAGAAACATTCCCGCCGTCGTCATGGCGGAAAACGTAGCGGTAGTAGAATTATCAGTCCAACCGAGTTCTTTTAACTGCGCAAGAATTAACCCGCCGACGGCATTACTCCAGCAGACCAGTAGTCCGAAAGCGACCATGGCAAACATCGTAGTGTGCCAGCGACAGTCAGGCAGGCGATCCAGCCTGGCGCCGCAGTGCGGTTTTGCTATCTGTTCCATCCGAAAACCTTCCTTAATATGCCCTGAATAATTCGAGTTGAAGGAAGGCGGCAATTGAACGAAACCCGATGAGCTTACGGTAGTAAGTGATTCGGGTGAGCGAACGCAGCCAGCACACCTGCAACTTGCTGTATGACGGGTATAAATGGATTATTTATCAAAGTCGTAAGTCATAATGACCTTAATCGCGGTTTTATCGACCATGGCGTCAAAACCTTCGCGCCATTGCGACAGGCCAATGCGGTGAGTAATCATCGGCTTGACTTTGATCGCGCCGCTGGCGAGCAGGCGGATGGCGTGGCGCCAGGAAGTGGAGTCATAGGCCATATGGCCAATAATGCTTTTATTCCAGGCGGTGATGTCGTTGATGGAGAAGTCCAGCGGTTTGAAGCCCATACCCACGCGAACCACTTCACCGTTTGGACGCAGCATTTCTATAGCTTGTTTGAGGGCAATATTGGCGCCCGAACATTCGATGACCAGCCCCAGATTGTCTTTACCGCAGATATCCTGACAACGCGCGACCACATCTTCGGTCGAACCGTTGACCACTGCCGTCGCGCCCAGCGCTTCAGCAATCGGGAAGCGCACCGCCACATCCTCTTCCAGCCCAACCATCACGATATTGACGGCCCCCATAATGCGCGCCATCTGTACGGAAAAGAGCCCTAATGGGCCGGTACCGAAAACCACGACATCCTGACCGGGAAGAAATTTGGATTGCTGGGCGATAGATTTGTAGGCGTTGCAGATAGGATCCAGCACAGCGGCTTCTTCATAATCAACACCCTGCGGGATTTCCCACAGCGCATGACGGTGAATTTTGAGGATTTCCCCCGGTACCAGGCAGTATTTCGAGAAGCCGCCCCCCCAGGTATTGTTGTCCAGACCGAGGTTGACTTTTTCTGTACAACACAGAAAATCACCTTGTTCGCAGGCAGGACAAACGCCACAAACGTGTCCGCTGTTGTCAGAAACCACCCGCTGACCAACTTTCCAGTCTTTAACCTTGTCACCCACTCGCACAATTTGACCGGCGAATTCGTGACCACGAACCGAGTTGAATTGATCGGATCCGCTATCAACATTGTAGTGTTTCATGTCCGCACCACAGATGGCCGCTGCTTTGATTTCAATCACTACGTTGTCCGGGCCACACTTTGGTTCTGGTACGTCAATCAACTTATAGCCGCCAAAGGCCTTACCAAATCTTGCCAGTGCTTTCATTGCCTCTTCCCTTATGTTTGGTGTGCTTCAGTGACAGCAATACTTAACCACAAAATCTTTAAGGTCAATGTGAAATCTTTAAAAAGCAGATATTGATCTGCTTTTCACAACTTAGATCACAAATACGCCTGCGCAGTTTCAGGGAATGACGCAAGGAGGGACGACTATCGCAACGCTGATACAGCCGTGAACCTCTTCGCAGTTTTACTCTGCGGAAGATGCTAGTCTTTACAGGCTGTTTTTTCGCCACGCCATTCACGTGGCGTGTTTGTTTTTTAATGTCACTTATTTAAGTCAAAGAGGATCTGATATGAAGCTTTTGCCTTTACTGGCAGCATTACCCCTGCTCTGCGTTTCCGTGGTCTCCGCCAGCTCCCTGATGTCCGTCGGCTACTTTAACGGCGGCGGCGACGTCACTGCCGGTCCCGGTGGCGATATCGATAAGCTGGACGTGCGGCAGATAACTCATCTCAACTACTCGTTTGGTCTGGTCTATAACGACGAAAAAGACGAAACCAATGACGCTTTAAAAGATGCCAGCAAGCTGCATCAGATTTGGCTGTCGCCGAAAGTACAGGCTGACCTGCAGAAAATCCCGACATTGCGCCAGCAGAACCCGAATCTGAAAGTCCTGCTTTCCGTCGGCGGTTGGGGGGCGCGCGGATTCTCCGGCGCAGCGGCGACGAAGGAATCCCGGGCGGTGTTTATTCAGTCCGCGCAGGAGATTGTTGAAAAGTATGGTCTGGATGGCATCGATCTCGACTGGGAGTATCCGGTCAATGGCGCTTGGGGACTGGTCGCCAGCCAACCGGCCGATCGCGATAACTTCACGGCCTTACTGAAAGAGCTGCGCGCGGCATTTGGGACGAAGAAACTGGTGACCATCGCCGTGGGCGCTAACGCAGAGAGCCCGAAAAGCTGGGTGGATATCAAAGCGATTGCTCCGTCGCTCGACTATATCAACCTGATGACTTACGACATGGCCTACGGTACCCAGTACTTCAACGCCAACTTGTACGATTCAACCCGCTGGCCGACGGTAGCGGCTGCGGATAAGTACAGCGCCGATTTTGTGGTCAATAACTATCTCGCCGCCGGTTTAAAACCGAGCCAGATGAACCTGGGGATCGGCTTTTATGGCCGGGTGCCAAAACGCGCCCTTGAGCCGGGTATCGACTGGACGAAGCCGGATGCGCAAAAAAATCCCGTCACTCAGCCGTGGTTCGGACCACAGCAAATCGCCCTGTTTTTATCGCTGGGCTTTGATCTGACTAAAGACACGTACGTGAAATATAACGACATCGTCGAGAAAATGCTTAACGACCCGCAAAAACGCTTTACCGAACATTGGGATGATGAGGCGAAGGTGCCGTGGCTGTCGGTCCAGTCGGCAGACGGCAAAGCGCTGTTCGCATTGTCGTACGAGAATCCGCGTTCGGTGGCGATAAAGGCTGATTACATTAAGCAAAAAGGTCTGGCGGGGGCTATGTTCTGGGAGTATGGCGCCGATGACCACAATCAGCTGGCGAAGCAGCTCGCGACATCGCTTGGGATTAAACATTAATCGGCGATCGGCCGTCGGGTGATTGAGCGGCGTCTTACCCGAGTTGTCAATTGTCACAACCTTGCCCGGTAGCGGCGTTGCCTTACCGGGCCTACGTCATTCAACCTCAGGCCCGGAAGGGTGACTTAACGGGCCTGCGCTATCCAACTACAGGCCTGCCGGAGTTGCCTTAACGAGCCTGCGCTATCCAACTACAGGCCCTGAGCCGGGCATCAGGCGCTGGGCTACTGCATTTTCAGCGTTGCAATCGGTTTGGGCGCGATGCCAAAATCTTCTTTCAGCTGCTGCTTGCTCTTCATCACCATCTGGCCGTTGGTGTCGATGGTCATGTGCTGCGCGTCGCTGTTATGTCGCGCCTGATAAAGCATCACCAGCTGCAGGCTGTTCTCTTTCTGCCCGGAAGTTAAGGCCACACCATCCGGCCATTTTCCCAGCTCCACCGCCGTCGCCAGGCGCTGATACACTTCCGGCGTCATACTGTCTATTATTTGCTCGATTTCCATGGTCCGCTCAACTCCGCACTGGAATAATTTGCTGAATCGTTTCTTTAGCCTTTAATCTGCTCGCCATTATCGTCGTCATTGAAGCTTAATGAGGCCGAATTGACGCAAAAACGCTCACCCGTCGGCTGCGGTCCATCGGGAAACACATGTCCCAGATGCGCATCGCAGTTTCCGCAGCGAATTTCAGTGCGCTGCATACCGTGAGAGTAATCGTTCAGATAGCGAATCGCCTCCTCGCTTACCGGCTCGTAAAAGCTCGGCCAGCCGCAGCCTGAATCATACTTCGTTTGCGAGTGAAACAGCGGCGCGTCGCACACCAGGCAGTGGTAGACGCCGTCCCGTTTGTTATGGAGCAGTCGTCCGGTGAACGGCGGCTCAGTACCGTGATTCTGCGTCACGTAAAACTGCATCTCGCTCAAATTTTTTTTGAGCTCGTCCGAGGAGGGTTTATTCGCCATGTGCTTGCTTCTCACTGTGAAAGGACAACTTTACGCCTCGATTCTAACAAAACATTAACAATGAAGCGTGGACTTTTGTTCTAAACTTATTCGATGCCAAAAGGCAGCCCAGATAATTGTGATTAACATCACATTTTTATCTTTAACGCCCTTTAAAATTCCGGGCGCGGCCCCAATATGGAATTGGGCTCAAAGGGAGAGTGAGGCAAAACATTCGAGCAAAGGTATGCTCAGGATTGATTTGTCGCAATGATTGACACGATTCCGCTTGACGCTGCGTAAGGTTTTTGTAATTTTACAGGCAACCTTTTATTCACTAACAAATAGCTGGTGGAATATATGACTATCAAAGTAGGTATCAACGGTTTTGGCCGTATCGGTCGCATTGTTTTCCGTGCTGCTCAGGAACGTTCTGACATCGAGATCGTTGCAATCAACGACCTGTTAGACGCTGACTACATGGCATACATGCTGAAGTATGACTCCACTCACGGCCGTTTTAACGGTACCGTTGAAGTGAAAGACGGTCATCTGATCGTTAACGGTAAAAAAATCCGTGTTACCGCTGAACGTGATCCGGCTAACCTGAAGTGGAACGAAGCAGGCGTTGACGTTGTTGCTGAAGCAACTGGTCTGTTCCTGACTGACGAAACCGCTCGTAAACACATCACTGCTGGCGCGAAAAAAGTCGTTCTGACTGGCCCGTCCAAAGACAACACTCCGATGTTTGTTAAAGGCGCTAACTTTGACAAATACGAAGGCCAGGACATCGTTTCTAACGCATCCTGCACCACTAACTGCCTGGCTCCGCTGGCTAAAGTTATCAACGACAACTTCGGCATCATCGAAGGCCTGATGACCACCGTTCACGCGACCACCGCTACTCAGAAAACCGTTGATGGCCCGTCTCACAAAGACTGGCGCGGCGGCCGCGGCGCAGCACAGAACATCATCCCGTCCTCTACCGGTGCTGCTAAAGCCGTCGGTAAAGTACTGCCAGAACTGAACGGCAAACTGACCGGTATGGCGTTCCGCGTTCCGACTCCGAACGTATCCGTTGTTGACCTGACCGTTCGTCTGGAAAAAGCAGCGTCTTACGAAGAAATCAAGAAAGCAATCAAAGCGGCTTCTGAAGGCGCAATGAAAGGCGTTCTGGGTTACACCGAAGACGACGTTGTTTCTACCGATTTCAACGGCGAAGTTTGCACTTCCGTGTTCGATGCTAAAGCAGGTATCGCACTGAACGACAACTTCGTGAAACTGGTTTCCTGGTACGACAACGAAACGGGTTACTCCAACAAAGTTCTGGACCTGATCGCTCACATCTCCAAATAAGTTGAGATGAGACATTGATCCAAAAAGGCGACTTCGGTCGCCTTTTTTTATGGCTTCACGTTTACGGCTAACCTTTAGGATTGCACCATGATTAACAAAATTTTTGCTCTCCCGGTAGTTGAACAACTTACCCCTGTCCTCTCCCGCCGCCAGCTTGATGAGCTGGAGCTTATCGTTGTTGACCATCCGCAGGTGAAAGCCTCCGTTGCGTTTCAGGGCGCGCACCTGCTCTCCTGGAAACCGGCTGGCGAAGAAGAAGTGCTGTGGCTCAGCAACAATACGCCATTCAAAAACGGCGTGGCCCTGCGCGGCGGCGTGCCGGTTTGCTGGCCGTGGTTCGGCCCGGCGGCGCAACAGGGTTTACCGTCCCATGGCTTCGCCCGCAACCTGCCGTGGGCGCTGAAAGGCCACGATGAAGATGAAAGCGGCGTGATGCTGACCTTTGAACTAAAAAGTAGTGATGCAACCCGCAAATACTGGCCGCACGAATTTACGCTCTATGCGCGTTTCAAGCTGGGTAAAACCTGCGAGATCGAGCTGGAGGCGCACGGCGAATTTGAAACCACCTCCGCACTGCATACCTACTTCAACGTCGGCGACATTGCGGCAGTGAAGGTCAGCGGTCTGGGCGACCGTTATATTGATAAAGTGAAAAATGCCGAAGAAGGCGTATTAAGCAACGGAACAGAGACCTTCCCTGACCGTACCGACCGCGTATATCTGAATGCCGAAGCTTGTAGCGTGATTCACGACGCTGCGCTGAACCGCAACATCGATGTTGTCCACCACCACCACAGCAACGTCGTGGGCTGGAACCCAGGTCCGGCGCTCTCCATCAGCATGGGCGATATGCCGGATGACGGGTACAAAACCTTTGTTTGTGTCGAAACCTGTTGCGTCACCGAAGCGCAGAAAACCAGCGAAGAGAAACCGTCTCGCCTGGCGCAAACTATCCGCGTGGTAAAACGAGGCTAGTCCCTTCCACTCCCGATTGCCGGGAGATGAGGGATTAAAAACAGGGCGATATCGCCCTGTTTTGTTTGCTGACACTCGTGACGTTTTTCCGTTACCAGAATCCCACCAGTTTCATCCACGCGCCTCCCAACACTAACCAGATAGCAATAGAGGCCAGCGATACCACGAAACTGACTCCCCACCACTGCCCTGTCGTGTTATATCCCGAGCCAAACAGCGCTGGCCCCGGGCCCCCGGAGTATTGCGTGAGCCCCATCGACAAATTAGAGGTATACCCCAGCACCAGCGCGGCAAAAAGCGGCGGTACGCCGACGGAAACGGCCACGGCAAGAAACGCCAGATACATCGCGGAAATATGCGCCATCGCCGACGCGAAAAAATAGCGGGTGTAGAAATAAACCACGACAAGCAGTAAAAAAACCGTTATCCATTCGAAGTGACCGACATAGCCGACAATTCGCTCAGATATCCAGCTAATCATGCCGTACTTATTGAGCGCATTTGCCATCATCACCAGTACGGCAAACCAGAACATGGTGTCCCAGGCCGTTTTTTCTTCAATAATATTCTTCCACGACATGATGTTGCTGATAAGCAGCACCATCAGCCCAATAAACGCCGAAAGCGTCGCGGGAATCGAAAAGAAAATATCACCGACGGTCCATAGCAATATCAGCAGGACAAAATCAAACGCCAGAATTTTTTCTGCCAGCGACATCGGTCCCATTTTGCGCAGCTCTTCCCGGGCAATCGATGGTATCTCCGGCGTCTTCTTCAACTGCGGCGGATAAATCGCGTAAATCACCAGCGGCAGCAGGATCAGTGAGACAATCCCCGGAGCGATGGCCCCGACAAACCACGTCGTCCAGGTGATCTCTATTCCCTGGCTTCTTGCCAGTTCGGCGACCAGCGGGTTACCCGCCATCGCCGTTAAAAACATGGTGCAGACGATGGCATCGATCTGTGAAACGCAAATCATTAAAAAGGCGCCGGCTTTTCTCGCCGTCGCGCCAGGTTCTGACTGGTACGCCGTGGCAATGGACTGCGTAATCGGGTACATAATTCCACCGCCCCTCGCTGATGCCGAGGGGATCCCCGGTCCGAGGACGACATCTGACAGCGCCAGTCCATAGGCAACACCCAACATGCTGGAACCGCATTTAGAAATAAACCACAGCGCCACCCGCTTACCCAGCCCGGTCTTGATCACCGCCCGGGAGATGAACATAGCGATACCAATCAACCAGATAGTACCGTTGGCAAATCCGGATAACGCCGCAACTTTGTCGCTTTTACCCGGCGAGAGAGGCGTCACGCCCAAAAACGCAGAGACGATCAGCGCAATCATCGTCACCGCCCCCATCGGGAGCACCTTAAGAATGATGGCAAAGATAGTGGCGGCAAAAATGGCAAACATTTGCCATGCGTGGAGGGCGAGTCCATCAGGCGGCGGAGTAAACCAGATAATAACGCCAAAGAGTATCGTGAGAATCGCTTTCCACAGCGGGAAAGCCAGCTTCACATCCAGAGGCTTGTTCAGTTCAGTCATGTAAATCTCCTTTTTCTTTTATCTTTAAGGAGATAATCACCACTGAACCTTGATTTTCATCAACTAAGCGCCAGTGTTTTGGCGAATAATTGTTCTTTATACCATATCGAGCGGGACTTTTTTGCCCGGCGCGGGAAAGGCATTATCCAGCTGCGCCAGCTCCTGCACGGTGAGCGTTATCGTCAGCGCATCGGCATTTTGGGCCACATGTTCTACGCTTGCGGCTTTCGGGATAGCCATGACGCCCGGATGACTGATAACCCAGGCCAGCAGAATTTGGGCCGCGCTCACCCCTCGCTGTTCAGCAATATTTTTCACAACGCTGTGATTTAAAAGTCCATCGCGCAAGCGTCCGGCCTGAGCCAACGGGCTGTAGGCCATTACCGGCAGCGACCGTTGCTGACACCACGTCAGCAGGTCATGCTCAATTCCTCGCGACGCCAGGTGGTACAGTACCTGATTGGTCGCGCACCGTTGGCCACCGGCAACCTGCCACAGCGCCTGCATCGCGGCAGTATCGAGATTCGATACGCCCCAACGGCGAATTTTTCCCTGCGCCACCAGCGTCTCCATGCCCTCAACGGTTTGCGCAAAGGAAAATTCGCCGGCCCAGTGCAGCAGGTACATATCGAGGTAGTCGGTCCCCAGGCGGCGCAGGCTGGCTTCGCAGGCATCCATCATCTTCTGTCCAGCGGCATGCCACGGGTATACTTTGGAGACCAGTACGACGCGATCCCGCAGGCCGCGAATCGCCTCTCCGACCACCTCTTCCGCACCGCCATGCGCGTACATTTCAGCGGTGTCGATGACCGTCAGCCCGCGTTCCACGCCCGCTCGTAGTGCAGCAACCTCCTGCGCGCGTCGGGCCCTGTCTTCACCCATATACCAGGTGCCCTGCCCGATGGCAGGAACTGCCGCACGATCGCCAAAAGATACCGTTTTTTCCATCATCGCCCCCTTCGGTTATGCCGTTGCACCACCGTAATGCAAAACAGGGCGCGACGCCCTGTTTTGATGCACGAATTTCTTCGTTATGGTGCACGATCGTCTGCTCGACGATCGCGCTCGTGTTCAATCAGAAGGTGTAGGTAATCCCCGTGGAGATCAGACCGCTCCAGGATTTGTCCACCATCGGGCTGTCGGTGATTTCATTAGACAGGCGGGTGTAACGCGCCGCGCCATACACGCTCCAGTCGCCGAGGAAACGGTAGTTAGCCGACAGCTCAAGATACGGGTTCCAGCTGCTATCCGGGTCGTAGCTACGCATGCCGCTACGATTCGACTCATGCTGTGAAACGCCGTAGTAGTATTCGTTCTGGTTATCGCTGTTCCACTCCAGGCCAATCCCCGGCGTCAAGGTCAGGTTGCCGTTGGTATAGCGATAAAGCCAGGCCGTATCCCAGGTGATACCGTTGCTGTTACCCAGCGTGTCGCCCGCAAGCGTAGTACGCAAGAAGCCGTACTGCGTGTTGTGGACATAAGAGAGCCCGGCCATCATGGTTGTTTTACGGCGATCCAGCTTGCGCATTTGCTCACTATCGCTGTCGCCCGGCTTGAAGTACATCGGCGACCAGTAAGCGGTCACGGACAGCTTATCGGTGTTGTCATTCCACAAATAGTAGCCGCCGCCGAGACCACGAAACCAAAAGCTGTCGCTCTCATAGCTAATTGCCGGGACGGGGAAAACATCGGCATCGTATTGTTTATAAGGGTTCTCGACGATACCCACGCCGGCCCCTAACGTAAATTTCCCTTCCGCGTGGGCAGCCGAAACAGAGGCCGCAAGGCACACGCTGAGTGCCAGAGGTTTGATCTTATTCACAATCCATATTCCCGTTTGTCAATTAATACGCCGGGGCAGTTTACCGTCGTAGGCCTCATGCCTCAAATTCTTTACCCGTCATTACATAAACCATTCAATTTCTCATCGCCAGATGACCATAACTTGCAGCCGGATGACAGCACCATGACGCGGCCTGGCAAGACGTGCGAAAAAGCGCCTTTTTTCCGGATGAGTTATTGATATGTCATTGAAATTGATTTTTGACGGCATGCAAGTTTTCTAAATGCATCTACGCTTTAATTTAGAAGAAGTGATTTTAGCGCACGTTGTCTGTGTCGCTTCGACAACCTGGCATAAGGGTTGCTGGAGAATCGATGAACGTCGCGCAGTTTACCTCTTCCGGGAGCTCCCACTATTCATATGAACGGCTCTCAACTTGTGCTAAAAACGAAAGGACGGCATGCCATGAATATATTCGATCACTATCGCCAGCGTTATGAAGCTGCCAAGGACGAAGAGTTCACACTGCAGGAGTTTCTTACCATCTGCCGGCAAGATCGCAGTGCTTATGCCAACGCGGCAGAACGGCTGCTGATGGCCATTGGTGAGCCAGTCATGGTCGACACGGCCCTGGAACCCCGGCTGTCCCGTCTCTTTTCAAACCGGGTTGTCGCGCGCTATCCGGCATTTGAAGAGTTTTACGGTATGGAAGATGCTATCGAGCAGATCGTCTCTTACCTGAAACACGCCGCACAAGGTCTGGAAGAGAAGAAACAGATTCTGTATCTGCTGGGCCCGGTGGGTGGGGGTAAATCGTCGCTGGCTGAACGTCTGAAATCCTTAATGCAGCGTGTACCTATCTATATCCTGAGCGCCAACGGTGAACGTAGCCCGGTCAACGATCATCCGCTGTGCCTGTTTAACCCGCAGGAAGACGCGCAGATTCTCGATAAAGAGTATGGCGTGCCTACCCGTTATCTCGGCACCATTATGTCGCCGTGGGCGGCAAAACGCCTGCATGAGTTCGGTGGCGACATCACCAAATTCCGCGTGATCAAAGTGTGGCCCTCTATCCTTGAGCAAATTGCCATCGCCAAGACCGAACCGGGTGATGAGAATAACCAGGATATCTCCGCGCTGGTCGGTAAAGTGGATATTCGTAAACTGGAGCATTATGCCCAGAACGATCCGGACGCCTACGGCTACTCCGGCGCCCTGTGCCGCGCCAACCAGGGGATTATGGAGTTCGTCGAGATGTTTAAAGCGCCTATCAAGGTGCTGCATCCGCTGCTGACCGCGACCCAGGAAGGCAACTATAACGGGACCGAGGGCATTTCGGCCCTGCCGTTTAACGGCATTATTCTCGCCCACTCCAACGAATCCGAATGGGTGACCTTCCGTAATAACAAAAACAATGAGGCCTTCCTCGACCGCGTGTATATCGTCAAGGTGCCTTATTGCCTGCGCATTTCCGAAGAGATGCGTATCTACGAAAAACTGCTTAACAACAGTGAGCTGACCCACGCGCCGTGCGCCCCGGGGACCCTGGAGACGCTGTCGCGCTTCTCAATACTGTCGCGGCTGAAAGAGCCGGAAAACTCGAGCATTTACTCCAAAATGCGCGTGTACGACGGTGAAAGCCTGAAAGATACCGACCCGAAAGCGAAATCCTATCAGGAGTACCGCGATTATGCCGGCGTCGATGAAGGGATGAACGGTCTGTCCACCCGCTTCGCCTTCAAAATATTGTCGCGCGTGTTTAACTTTGACCACGCCGAGGTCGCCGCGAACCCGGTCCATCTGTTCTACGTCCTGGAACAGCAAATCGAGCGCGAGCAGTTCCCGCAAGAGCAGTCGGAACGTTATCTGGAGTTCCTCAAAGGCTATCTGATCCCGAAATACGCCGAGTTTATCGGTAAAGAGATTCAGACCGCCTATCTTGAGTCCTACTCCGAATACGGGCAGAACATCTTTGACCGTTATGTCACCTATGCGGACTTCTGGATTCAGGATCAGGAATACCGCGATCCGGACACCGGCCAACTGTTTGACCGCGAGTCGTTGAACGCAGAGCTGGAAAAAATTGAGAAGCCGGCCGGGATCAGCAACCCGAAAGACTTCCGTAATGAGATAGTCAACTTCGTCCTGCGCGCCAGGGCTAATATCAACGGACGGAACCCGAACTGGACCAGCTATGAAAAACTGCGCACGGTTATTGAGAAGAAAATGTTCTCCAATACCGAAGAGCTGCTGCCGGTGATTTCGTTTAACGCCAAAACGTCCACCGACGAGCAGAAAAAACACGACGATTTTGTCGATCGTATGATGGAGAAAGGCTATACCCGTAAGCAGGTCCGTCTGCTGTGCGAATGGTACCTGCGCGTACGTAAATCATCCTGATAACGGAAATTGCCCGGCGGCGCGTTGCCTGCCGGGCCTACAACAACAGCGACCTGTAGGCCGGGTAAGCTCAGCGCCATCCGGCATTTCCGTCGCAGCGTAAGGTTGGCAATTGCAGCACAGGAGGGCATATGACCTGGTTCATAGACCGGCGCCTGAACGGAAAGAATAAAAGTGCGGTGAATCGCCAGCGCTTTTTGCGCCGTTATAAGGCGCAGATTAAACAGTCCATCTCCGAGGCGATCAATAAGCGTTCAGTGACGGATATTGACAGCGGAGAATCCGTTTCTATCCCGACGGATGATATCAACGAACCGATGTTTCATCAGGGACGCGGGGGGCTGCGTAACCGTGTACATCCGGGAAACGATCACTTTGTACAAAATGACCGCATCGAGCGGCCTCAGGGCGGCGGTGGCGGTGGCGGGAGCGGCCAAGGGCAAGCCAGCGCCGACGGCGAAGGCCAGGATGGTTTTGTCTTTCAAATATCGAAAGATGAGTATCTGGATCTGCTGTTTGAGGATCTCGCCCTGCCGAACCTGAAGAAAAATCAGCAGCGCCAGCTCACCGAATTTAAAACTCACCGGGCAGGCTTCACCGCCAACGGCGTGCCGGCCAATATCAGCGTGGTGCGATCCCTGCAAAACTCGCTGGCGCGACGTACCGCGATGACGGCGGGCAAGCGTCGCGAACTACGGGCGCTTGAGGAGGATCTGGACACAATAGCCAAAAGTGAACCGGCGCAGTTGCTGGAAGAGGAGCGTTTACGTCGGGAAATCGCCGAGCTGCGGGCAAAAATCGAACGCGTGCCGTTTATCGATACCTTTGACCTGCGTTACAAGAATTACGAAAAACGCCCGGAGCCTTCCAGTCAGGCGGTCATGTTCTGTCTCATGGATGTCTCGGGCTCGATGGATCAGGTCACCAAGGATATGGCTAAGCGTTTTTATATCCTGCTGTATCTGTTCCTCAGCCGGACCTATAAGAACGTTGAAGTCGTCTATATTCGCCACCATACGCAGGCCAAAGAGGTGGACGAGCACGAATTTTTCTATTCTCAGGAAACCGGCGGCACTATCGTCTCAAGCGCCCTGAAGCTCATGGATGAGGTGGTTAAAGCACGATACGACCCGTCGCAGTGGAATATCTATGCCGCACAGGCCTCGGACGGCGATAACTGGGCGGATGATTCACCGTTGTGCCATGAACTGCTGGCTAAAAATATTCTGCCGGTGGTGCGTTACTACAGCTACATAGAGATAACCCGCCGCGCGCACCAGACGCTGTGGCGCGAATATGAGCATCTGCAGGAAACCTTTGAGAACTTTGCTATGCAGCACATTCGCGACCAGGAAGATATCTATCCGGTGTTCCGCGAACTGTTCCACAAGCAGGGTTCCGAGGTCAGAAACTAGCCAATAAAAACAGTCAGTTACATTAAGATCCTGACTGTTTTCCTTGAAGGCTGGCCGTTAAGTATTTGCGCGTCAATTCCAATAATGACGTTTGAATAAGCCTGAATCAGTGTCTGACTGGAAGCGACTGCCGCTATGCGCCTTACCGCCCACCTCTACGTTCGTCTGCCCCTGCTGATTTCTATCGTTCTGGGCGTCGTCTGTTTTTTCTTGCTTCCGGCACACCTGGGAACCTTGCAAAGAGTGCTGATCGGCTGGAATACGCTGGCATGGCCTTATCTGATTTTTATCTGGATCCGCATGTTGATTACTGATGTATCGGGCATTCAGCGCATTGCCCGATTACAGGACCAAAGCGCGATGCTCGTGCTAACGATAGTGATTGTGGCCTGTGCAGCCAGCATTGTCGCCATTTTAAGCGAACTCTCCGCGTTGAAAGAGCTCTCCGGCACGCCGCGCATAGTGCATCTGCTGTTGACGGTGGCAACCCTCATTGTCTCCTGGGCCCTCCTGCCCAGCTCTTTCGCTATGCACTATGCCCATCAGCACTATCTGCATCGGACGCAGGACGTCACCCCGATGATATTTCCTGAAAAGCCGGAGGACCCTGGATACTGGGACTTCCTGTACTACGCGTTTACGATTGCGGTGGCCTCGCAAACCGCCGATGTGGCCACCGGGACAACCGGGATTCGTCAAATCACGCTGCTACAATCGGTTATCTCCTTTGTGTTCAATCTCGCGATACTGGGTCTGTCGGTCAACGTCGGCGCAGGTCTGCTGAATTAGTCCCTCCGGATCCCGTTTCAACTGGCGCAACCAAAGCCGACTGTCGTTCCAACATGACGCGGCGGAGGTTGCCCTTCCCCCAGCCCCCTCTCCCAAGCGGCTCCTCAGGGTCAGCGTTGCCTTTAAAACGCTTATTTTTGTGCGTTAGTCCACAATTTAATATTCCGCAAGGGCAATATTTACTTTTAAATAAATGTGCTGTTTTAGAGCCGCAGGTTACACCATACACTATGCCTGAACGTGCAATAGCGCCTGAAAAATTAATATTCTTTTATAGCAATTAAAATATTTTACCTTTTTAACCGCCACCAGCAGCGGCTGAAATTTAATAATTAAATCCCGTGCAATTTGTTACGGAAATTATATTTTAAAACACCAGGAATTAATTAATGAAAAAATCTTTATTGCCCCTTGCCATTGCGTCGTCACTTTCAATGGTGTCCACAGCCGTATTTGCAGATGATAAAACAGATGCCCCATCCAAAACCGTTACCGCCACCGACACCTTAGCCGGCATTGATTTTTATGGATATTTCCGTTCAGGCATGGGCGCCAGTGACGGCGGTGGTTCGATGAAAGACGCGACCGGTGGCAGCTTCGAGAAGAATAAACTCGGCCGTCTGGGTAATGAATTTGACACCTACGCTGAAGTTGGCTTTGGTAAAGAACTATATCGTTCAGGAAGTCAGTCTGTATATATTCAGACGATGATCAATATGTACGACGGCGATACCAATAGCAGCCACGAAAATAAGTTCGGCTGGGAAAATATGAATATCCAGTTCCGTAACTTCATGGGCCTTGATGAAACAACCTGGGCGGGTATTCGCCAGTATAATAAATACAGTATTGACGCCAACGACTACGATTACTGGAACCATACCAACGTCGGCGGCGGTATTGAAAAAATGAGTCTCGGTCAGGGGAAACTTTCTGTCGCATTCTTACATCGCGATATTGATGAAGATCTTTCTGCCTTTGCCGAAGGCGAAGTGGACGCTCAGCAGCTGATCGATTCCAATCAACTTGAACTCATGTATGACAGCCAGCCTCTGTGGGATGGCGCAACGTTAGCGGTGGGTTATAAATATCTCCACGCAGATGCTAACGATGAACAAGTCGAGCGAGCCAACCACGATTATGTCGATGGCCAAACCGCGATGGTGGTGTTGAAACAGCCGATCTTCGACAAAGGCGTTAACAATACGGTTATCCAGTATTATGGCAAAGGCTCTGCCCTGCAAGGCGTGACCTTCGGCGCTGCGGACACGCTCAATGGCACGGTTAAAGAGGGTGAAGGTTGGGCACTGCGTAACTACGGCACCATCCCGGTTGCCGCGGATTGGGATGTCAGCCATGCGCTGAACTATGCTGCCGCCAACGATGTTGAGCTGTGGAATGGTGATAAGGGCGATGCGTCAACGGCGTCCGTCAGCGCGAAAGTGACCTATCACTGGTCTGATTACACCCGAACGTATCTTGAAATGGGTTATTTCGACGACAAGAAAACGGTTAACGGGACTGACTACGATCGCAGCGGAGCAAAGTACACCCTTGCTCAGGCGCTGTCCTACGGTCGCGATAAGCCAGAATTACGCGTATTCGTCAGCCACTACGATAGCGACCGGGATAACTGGACGGATGCCAGCGAATCGTCCTTCAATAATGGTCTGGACAACGACACCTGGGCTGTGGGTATTCAGGCTAACGTCTTCTGGTAATCATGCACTGTCTACTGCGGGCGACTGGCATAAGCTGCCCGCAGTCGGCAAACCGGCGAAGGGTGCTGTCTGAGCGAATGCGCCGGGCAGCAAAGTCGCGGTGATAAGCCAGACCTGAACCACGCAAAGATGCGCCTGTCAGGGCGGCTCAGGCAGCCCTGTGCCAGCAGGAAAGATGGCTGATTTTATGACTTCTTATTGAGCATCGATTTTAAATCCGCAAAGGGATTATAGGTTGCGGCGGCTACATCCTTTTGCGCATCCTCCCCCGCTACCACTCGAGTGCCGTACTGGTCCGCCTCGGTGTATTTGGAGTGCTCATGGTCGTGGCAGTACAGACACAATAACTCCCAGTTGCTGCCATCTTGCGGATTATTGGTATGGTCGTGATCGATATGGTGGACCGTTAATTCGCGCAGGTTGGAATAGACAAACTCCCGCGAGCAGCGCCCACATACCCACGGATAGATTTTTAGTGCTTTTTCACGATAGCCGCTTTCCAGCCGGGCATAGTTTTTAGGGATCAGAGCCATTGGAGAGGTTACCTGTTACAAAGAGATAATGGGTTAGATAGTACCTCCAATCGGGTCCGCAAGGGAACAGAAGGCCTGATGAAAGCGCAACAGGCAACGGACGAGAGTCTGGAAGCAAAACGGTGAGGCGCTCCCCGGCATCAACGTAAGACGGCCTTCCGCTTACCGCGAGCGCCTTGGTTTTGAATACGCGCCATTATAATTAGCCGTCGCAAAATTCAGGCTAAAAGGTCTTTCGTTTTACATGACCTGCCGTTCGGCTGACTGCCGCTCCCCGTTGGCCGGCCCTTCCGCCGGATTATCCCTGTGGCGTAAATCCCCCCTTTTTGACTCCTGCTATTGTGCTGGTTGACCGGGAATCTGGTGCATAAAAAAGCCAGCGATCTTGTATCGCTGGCCACGTGATGATGCCCTGCTGCCGGACGTACCCTCTGCCAGCAGCGACGATTATCGATCGTTGAGACCATCCCGCCCGGGCTCTTTTGCCAGCACGCCACCTTCAATCTCACTCATAATCAGACTGGCCAGATTCTCCATGTGATGGACCTTGCCGCATTTGACAATGATCTGCCGCGCGTTGTCATATCCCGGCGCCCACAATCGGTTGTTCATGCGCACATCTTTATAGATAGCCACCAGCGGTTTTCTCCACGCTGCCGCCATATGGACCACCGAGGTATCCGGTGAGATAACCAGATCGGCATCGGCAATCAGCGCCATGGCGTGATGCAGCGTTTTGAAAGGGTTAATGCGAACCTTTTCTGGCAGCGGGAGTCGGATCTCATTGCGGTGATCGAGCAAAATGATCTGTACATCGGGATAGGCCTCCTGCAGTTTGCCGATGAGGGATGACAACTGCGCCTGCGACAGGCTGCGGTCCGGATGCCCGGCAAAAATATTAATGATGACTTTTCGCCCGACAATCCCCGCCAGATACTGCCGGGTTTGCTGATAAATATCTTCTGGAATATGGAGGTCATAGCGCTCCAGATGTTTTTTATCCAGATTCAGATGCTCGGCGATAAACGTATAGGTTTTGCTGACATGCCAGTTTTCACAATCAAAATCAAAGGATTTTGAATAGTGATTAATAGATGCCCATTTATTAAACCCCAGGACCGACTTTGCTTTTATTTGCCGCAATAACAGCATCCGGTGTATGGGCATGTCGAATAAAGAGGGATCGATAACAATGTCATACTTATTATTCGCAAGCTCATTAATAACGGACTCAGGAACATTATGGGTAAATTTATGCAGGAAATCACCGGAGGCTACATTCTCAGCCTCATAGATCCGGCGAATGCCCGGATGATACCGCATCACCTGGCTATTCGATTTTGTCAGCAGGAAATCCACGATAAACCCTGACTGATGAAGGCACTTAACCAATGCAGAATCGACAACCACATCCCCGATAGCGCCTTCATTGCGCATCAGCAGCACCGTTTTTGCCGATGACAAATCCGGCTCATGACGCGCAGGGCTATCCCACAGCGTTTTTGCGATATAAACCCGTAAGGCGTTACGCACTCTTTTTGTAAAATAATTACGGCGCCTGTTAAGTTCCCTTATTTTTTTAAACTTCTTCGGGGATACCCGCACCGCTGTGTTATCTATCATCATATCCTCGTAACCACAATTAACCGCACTACTATCGATTTTGTTAAGGACTCAATAAAATGAGAAAAGTTCTATTGCTTAATAAATTCTTTCCATTTTGTCGTGAGGAGTGCTTTGGCCAACGATAAATTGAAGAGAATTTGCTTAAATTATGAATTAAATACGAATAATCCGATGAGAAGATATGAATTGGCCCTCACCGTTCGCGGAGGTATTGATCGTTGAGCATCATGTCGTTTATCCCTCTCCTCTCAGGTCAACATTCACCGCGCAAGCAATCAGAACAAAATGCTCCTACGGGCTCCGTGGGTTCTCATCAGGCGTGAAGAAGATTATGCTGACGGCTTTGTCATGCTGGAAAGATTGAGATGAACATGCCGGAAAAACGCAACACCCACCGTCAGCTGCTCGCGCTGCTTGAACAGCATCAGGCACGCTATCGCGTCGTAGAACATGAGGCCGTGGGGAAATGTGAGGCCGTGTCGGAAATTCGCGGTACCGCTTTGGGCCAGGGCGCAAAAGCGCTGGTCTGTAAAGTCAAAGGGAACGGCGTGAACCAGCATGTGCTGGCGATCCTCGCCGCCGATCAACAGGCAGACCTGTCACGCCTGGCGCAGCATATCGGCGGCAGCAAGGCGTCGCTGGCCAGTCCGGCGGAAGTCGATACGCTCACCGCCTGCGTTTTTGGCGCCATCCCACCGTTCAGCTTTCATCCGGACTTGCGGCTGATTGCCGATCCGCTGCTGTTCGATCGCTACCCTGAAATTGCCTTTAACGCCGGCCAGCTGGATAAATCCATTATCCTCAACACCAGGGATTATCTGCGCATCGCCCGCCCGGAACTGGTCGCCTTTCGCCGCGAAAGCTGAGGTGTGATAGTACGCCGCCACGCAAAATTGTGCAGATGCCTGAATACGCGGTCGTTCGTCAAAAAAAGCCTGTCTATTCACGCTATTACGCGTAAAGTAGACAGGCTTATTATTTTGGCAAGGATCTCCCTTCATGTTCGATACAACCCTGTTTATTCTGCTGGGGCTGGCCGCGCTGGGTTTTATCAGCCATAACACCACCGTGGCCATTTCTATCCTCGTTTTAATCATCGTTCGCGTCACGCCGCTCAACGTCTTTTTCCCGTGGATTGAAAAACAGGGGCTGACGATCGGTATTATTATTCTGACCATTGGCGTCATGGCCCCCATTGCCAGCGGCACGCTGCCGCCGTCGACGCTGCTGCACTCGTTCGTTAACTGGAAGTCGCTGCTGGCGATTGCGGTGGGCGTATTCGTCTCATGGCTGGGCGGTCGCGGCGTGGCGCTGATGGGGTCGCAACCGCAGCTGGTCGCCGGGCTGCTGGTCGGCACGGTCCTTGGCGTAGCGCTGTTCCGCGGCGTACCGGTTGGCCCGCTGATCGCCGCTGGCATCATTTCACTGTTTATCGGGAAGTCGTAACCAGACTCGCCAGGTAGCGCCCTGGCGTCTGGCCCAGCCCCTTTTTAAACATCGTAATAAACGCGGTCGTCGAGTCATATCCCAGCGTTTGCGCGGTCTGCTGGACCGTTTGCCCGCGAATCAACATCTGCAGGGCCAGGATCAGCTGCAGCTGATGTCGCCAGCGGCGAAAGCTCAGCCCGGTCTCACGCACCACCAGCCGCGCCAGATTCCGTTCGCTCATCGCAAATTCCGCCGCCCACTGCCCCAGCGTCTGCCAACGGGCCGGATCAACCGCCATGAAATCCGCCATCTGGCGAATCTTCGGATGGGGGGAAACCGGCAACTGCAGATGTTCCTGCGGCTGTCGTGGGAGCTCATCGAACAGCACCTGTACCAGCCGTTGAGTAGTCGGATGGGCAAACGCCTCCCCGTGACGTCCGGCGAGGGTCAGGATAAGCTCGCGAACCAGGGGAGAAATTTTTAAGGTACAACAGTGCGCCGGCATTGCCGCAGCATCCGGTTCAATAAACAGAAAACTGATTTGCGCCCCCGGCGTGGCGCGGTTGCTGTGGGGCATCTGACCCGGTACCCACACCGCGTACTGCGGCGGCACCATCCACATAGCGTTCTCCACCTCGCAAGTGAGCGCTCCATGCAAGGCGAGGATCAGCTGGCCTTTGCGGTGCTGATGGCGAGGGATGAACTGCTCGTCCTCCACCACCTGAATGCGAAAAGCGAGGGCCGATTCATGGCCGCTGTCCGGATCGTAGCCATCCAGGCCAAGTCCTATCATGATTTTGTCCGATATTAGCGATAATCTGTCATTTTAGCTTGATTTAAACCATCGGCAAACGCGCTATTGTAGCCGCCCTGTTTACTCGTCAGAGATTGCCATGAGTTCTGTTCTGCCTTCTACCGGCCGCCGTCATCTGCTGCTGATTGCCGGGATTTTATTGATTGCCTCCACGCTACGCGTGACTTTTACCGGCGCAGCCCCGCTGCTGGACGCCATTCGCGCGGACTATGGTCTCTCCACCGCACAAACCGGGATGCTCACCACATTGCCGCTGCTGGCCTTTGGCCTGGTATCGCCGCTAGCGGCAGGCGTCGGTCGCCGGCTAGGCATTGAGCGCAGTCTGCTGGTCGCGTTAGTCCTTATTTGTCTGGGTATCGGATTGCGTTCGCTTCCTTCCACCGCCTTACTGTTCGGCGGTACGGCGATCATCGGCTGCGGAATTGCGCTCGGTAACGTTCTGCTGCCAGGTCTGATCAAACGCGATTTCTCACAGCATGTTGCGAGGATGACCGGGGCCTACTCGATCACTATGGGCGGAGCGGCCGCGCTGGGTTCAGCCATGGTGGTGCCGCTGGCGCTGGCGGGTTTCGGCTGGCACGGCGCGCTCTTGATGTTAATGGTCTTTCCGCTGCTGGCGCTGCTGGTATGGTTACCGCAAACGCGCAAGACCGCGACTGCGCCGCTCACCGGTTCCGGCGCCATGCACAATCGCGGAATCTGGCGCTCCGCGCTCGCCTGGCAGGTCACGCTGTTCCTCGGCATCAACTCGCTGGTCTATTACGTTATTATTGGCTGGCTGCCGGCCATTTTGCAGAGCCTTGGCTACAGCGAGGCGCAGGCGGGCTCTCTGCATGGTTTGCTCCAGCTGGCCACCGCGGCCCCCGGGCTGGCGATTCCGCTGATTCTTCATCGCCTTAAAGACCAGCGCGCCATCGCGGTCATTGTGGCGCTGATGTGCGCCATCAGCGCCTGCGGGCTGTGGTTCTGGCCGGGACAGGCGGTAGTCTGGACGCTGATCTTTGGTTTCGGTTCGGGGGCGACCATGATTCTGGGATTGACGTTTATCGGCCTGCGCGCAAACTCTGCGCACCAGGCAGCGGCCTTGTCGGGGATGGCACAGACCATCGGATACCTGCTGGCCGCCTGCGGACCACCGCTCATGGGGAAAATTCATGATGCCAACGGCGACTGGCAGATCCCGCTTATCGCCGTGGCGCTGATTTCAGTCGTCATGGCGCTGTTCGGTGCACTGGCCGGACGCAACCGGGAGATAAACGGATAGCGCTTTGATAAGCCGCCATTACGATGGCGGCAATATTTTCCTGCTCGCCCGCGCCGCCGGGGTGATGCCGGCAATGCGGACTCAATCCAGTAAGATTAACCGGCGGTGAGATTACTGGCTTGCGGCATGTAAAAACGCCTGCACCAGCGGTGCGGGACGCCCTTCGAGGGCATGACGTTCATGCTGAAACAAGGTCGCCACAAAGAACGGATGTGTGACCAGTTCCACCGCGCGAATCTCCCCCTCTTCATCCCATCCGGTTACCCGCAGCTCCCCCTGCTCCAGTTCACGGGCAAAGCTGTCGGCGATACCGTAGTTGCAGTGGTAGCCCTCTTCAATATGATCGCGACCGTACGCACGGGCAATCAGGGTATGAGCGCGCAGCTCAATGGTGTCCGACTTTTCAACCAGCGAACAGCTGAGCGGCGCTATCACCATCCGTCCTTCGGTATCGGTTTCAGCATGTGCCGCATCCTGCCAGCCCATCACGTTACGCGCATATTCGATTATCGCGTGCTGAAAACCACCGCAGGTTCCAAGGAAAGGCACGCTGTTTTCGCGCGCGTAGCGAATGGCGGTAAACGCGCCTTCGGCATTTTCGTACGGACTGGCGGGCACGACCCAGATAGCAGCGTAATCCACCAGCGCATCGGCATGATGAATATCACGAGTTGCCAGCCACTCATAGCGCACGGGCAGCTCCAGCACGGCAGCAGCATCGTCGATAGCCAGGGGGATAGCTTTATGGGCAATCACGTCAGGATTGTAGTCGCCAACCAGGGCAATACGCAGGGGGGTGTTCATAGCAGGATCCTTATGTCAGAGCGATTTTCGGGCAACACAAGGAGCCTCAGATTAGCGATCTCCGTCGCGGAACACAACCCCTGTTTTCACCACGGCAGAAGGCCATTCGTGCTTTCGGATTGCTTTGTGCGCGGGTAATTTCCCCGCGCAGGCGCTATTGTATAGCGCCGAGGAATAATGATGGACCGCCTATGAAAAGCAAAATTTTGGTCAGCGCCTGCCTGATGGGTTTTCAGGTTCGCTATAATGGCAGCCAAAAAGCGCAGCTTGCCGACGCGCTGGCGCGCTGGCAGCGCGAAGGTCGGCTGGTAATTCATTGCCCGGAGCTGGCCGCCGGGCTGCCGGTCCCCCGACTGCCGGCCGAAATCCTTCACGCCCAGGGCGCGGATGTCATGCAAGACCGCGCGCGTATCGTTGAAAGCGACGGTCAGGACGTCACCCCGCACTATCAGCTGGCCGCATGGCTGGCCCTGCGCGCCGCACAGGATGCCGGCTGCGAGGCCGCGTTGTTAACCGATGGCAGCCCGACCTGTGGCAGCCAGTTTATTTACGACGGGACGTTCAGCGGGCAGCGAAAGCCGGGCTCAGGCGTGGCGGCGGCGCTGCTGCGTGAACACGGAATCGCCGTTTTTTCCGACCAACAGCTGCCCCAACTCCTCGCCTGGATGCAACAGAGAGAAAATAGCGATGATTCACTGTAAACGCGTTTATGATCCGGCAGAGGCCGGCGACGGTTACCGCGTCCTGGTCGACCGACTCTGGCCGCGCGGGATGAAAAAAGAGGCTTTGCGCTACGATGAATGGTGCAAATCGCTCTCGCCCTCTTCGGCGCTACGTAAAGCGTTCCACGGCGAGGCGATCGATTTTGCCAGCTTCAGTCAACAGTATCGCCAGGAACTCGACGCCCGGCGTGACGAAGGATTACGTCTCGCCGGGCTGGCTCGCCAACAGCCCTTAACCTTGCTGTATGCCGCCAAAGATACCCGGCAAAACCATGCGCTGGTGCTGGCTAACTGGCTTGAGAATCTACCGGTTACGGCTTAGCGGGGTGATCCCGGCGCCACAGTTCCCATTCATCGAGGGTTTCCCCGCCGGGCAGCTTACAGTCGCTGCGCACGCCCTGCGGCGTCTGAACCGGAATCAGACTACCGCCTTTTTGCGTACAGTAGACGGAAGCCGGGTTGGCCATGCCGATAGTCTGCGGCGGCGGCGGGGCATCTTGCGGCTGCGGTTGCTTCGCGCATCCGGCCAGGGTCAGCGGCAGTAGCATTATCATCCACTTCATTTCTGCTCCTTCTTTGCACAGAGCAGGTATTTGCCCTGATTCTTCATGGTTTCTCCATTTTAACTACACTTTTGCCCCGTAGAGTAGCGCTTGTTCTCGAACTGACCAGAGAACAGATCATTCCATAATCAATGAGTTTTCCCCGTCGCCCCCGACGGGGCTTTTTTTCCCCGCTGCGATCGCAGGTATTCCCTTCATTAATGTGTTAAATTTGTTGTATCTATGTTTACTCTTCGTTGGTAGCCGTTTTCCAGCATAAATGACTGACGGCCCCACCCGCGATCGGGAGCCGTACATTCATGTCAGATTTTATTCTTGCTCGCGTCTCGCAAACGCTCGCCAATGAACATTCCCTCGAAATGTTAGTCAGGCAGCTGCTAGAGATGCTGGAGCTTGTGACCAGAATGGAGTCGACTTATCTGACTCGTATTGATTTAAAAGCGCAGCGCCAGCTGGTCCTGTACGCGCATAACAGCAGCGAAATGCAGATCCCGGAAGGGTTTTCGGTGCCGTGGAATGAGTCGCTGTGTAAACGTGCAATCGATGATAACTGCCAGTTCAGTAACGATGTCAACACCCGCTGGCCGTCGTGCATCGCCGCTCAGGGCATGGGTATTATCACCTTCTTCAGCATTCCCGTGCGCCTCGCCGACGGTTCGCTGTACGGCACATTGTGTGCAACCAGCCGCAATAAGCAGCCCTATAACCTCGAAGGCGAGCAGGTGATGGAGCTGTTTGCTAACTTAATTTCTCACTATATTGAGAAAGAGACGCTGGTTGATCAGCTTCGCACCGCCAACGTCGCGCTGGAAATGCACTCCTATACCGACGAGCTGACCGGCTTAGCCAATCGCCGGGCGCTGTTTAAGCATCTGTCGTCAATGTTTCCCCGCGAGCGCGAACGGCAGCGCAATCTGCTGATGATCTTTATCGACCTCGATGATTTTAAAGCGATCAACGATCGCTTTGGTCATCAGTGCGGCGACAGCTTTTTGATCCAGATTGGCGAACGGCTGAAGGCGAATATTCGCCAGGGAGACCTGGTGGGGCGTCTGGGCGGCGATGAGTTTTTGGTCGTCGGCACCGAACTGGACACTGTGCAACAACAGTCCTTTGTTGCGACCCTGCGAGAGGCCTTACGCGGAGTTTACTTTCTGGGTGAACACCGAATTAACTATCCCGGTGCCAGTTTTGGCGTCACTGAGGTGAATCCGCAGATTCAGGATGTCGAAAGTGCGCTGCGCGCTGCGGATGATGCGATGTATCAGGATAAAAAGTCCCGTCGGCGTGATTCCTTTCTGAATATTGATTAAAACCTGACGGCGATATCCAGTATGATAGCGAGGTTTTCCGGTAAGCTGTGGCGATGTAATGCAACGGCTTAATGGTTTTGTGGCAGGACAGGTCATATTTTTAGCTTCAGGGGTAACATCATGAGATTGGGTATTCTTTTCCCGGTGGCCATTTTTATCGTCGCCGTTGTTTTTCTCGGTTGGTTTTTTGTCGGCGGCTACGCGGCTCCGGGCGGCGCGTAATGAAAAAAAGTACCATTCTGATGATTATCATCGCGATCGTGGCCCTGGCCGGCGTTCAGTTCGGCTGGTGGTAGCGCCTGCGGCCGGGGATCATTCGTCAGAGCGTTATTGCGGAGTTATCCTATCCACTCAATAAGTTAACGCTATACACTCACTTCATCAGCCGACTCCGCAAGCTCTTTGCCCGCGGACGGTGGACAACGGAGAAGTGAGAAATGAAAAAACCGATCGTGTTATCGTTGATTCTTGCGCTATGCACGCTGTTATCGGGATGTATTGTTGAGGACGGCTATCACCACAGGCACCACCACCATCATCATGACGGCCGCGGCTGGTGACGGAAGGGTTAAACAGGGCGAACGCGCGTTCGCCCCATAGTCTTAGTCCTGACGGTCAGAACCTAAAAAGAAGAAACCCAGCGGGATGGAAAACAGCAGCGTGAACACGATGCTGTACACGGTCACCATCGCCCCCTGCAGGAAAAACATCGATGTGCTCCATTCGGAGTACGGCATATTGTATTCGCTAACGACCCCGCCAAACGTTGCGCGGCCCACCACGGTAAGCGCGATGGCAAACACAATCCCTATCGACAAGAAGAATTTCTTGCTGTTTTTGTTACTGATGAGCTTTTGCAGAATCATCCGGGTTCCCTTTTCTCTGACCGATAATCGGCTGTATATGTAACATTAATGCAATAAAAACTGAAGGGTTTTTGTTACAAGCCAGAGGATATCGCTATCAGGCCGGAATCACGACCGGCCTGCGGTTTACGATTGCAACGTTGCCAGACGCGCAGCAAAACCGACAAACACCAGACCAATCAGACTGTTGCCGATTTTTGCCAGTTTCTTTCTGGTCTTCACGTAGCGCGTCACGAACGAACCGGACAGGATCAAGAAGCTCATGTACATAAAGCTAATCACTTCCAGCGTCAGCGCGAGGATAAAGAACGCCAGCCCGGGCGTTTTCGCGCTAACGTCGATGAACTGCACGAAAAAAGAGACATAGAAAAGAATGGCTTTGGGATTCGTCAGGCTAAGCGTCAGCGAGCGTTTCAGAATCGCGCTTCCCGGTTCAGCTCCGGCGTCCGCGTGCCCTTCCCGCTGGGTCAGAACGGAATAGAGCATTTTGCCCCCCAGCCACAGCAGGTAAATCGCCCCCAGATAGCGAACGATATTAAACAGCACCGGCGTGGTCTTAATCAGGGTCGCGACGCCGGCAAACGCCAACAGCATCAGCACAGCGTCGCCGATAAACACGCCAGCCGCCGCCAGATAGCCCTTTTTAACGCCGTGCGCAATACCGGTTTTCAGAACAAAAAAGGTATTAGGGCCGGGCACCAGGATGATAAAAATAGCCCCGACCAGATAGGTCAGATAATTCAACACACCAAACTCAGCGAACACGCTGCACTCCTTCGCTTTCAACAAAAAACATGATCGCGCTCACGTTAACGCAACTGCCGCGATTTTGAAAGCGCTTACGGTGCTTGTTGGCTTAGTAGAGTGAGCCCTCGCCCAGCGGGCGGGTTTTGAAACGCCGATGTACCCACAGATATTGCTCCGGCGCGCGCAGAATCTCTTTTTCAATCACCCGGTTGATGTAGCTGGCCGCATCCTGTTTATCTTCACCAGGATAGTCATTCAGCACATCGCTGATGTATAAGGTGTAACCTTTCCGGTCCATCTTGCGCACCATACTGATGCTCAGCATCTTCGCACCGGAGAGACGCGACAGGACGTAGGTACCGTTTGTCGTCGCCGCCTGAGGGACGGAGAAGAACGGCGCAAACACACTGCCTTTCGGGCCATAATCCTGATCCGGGGCGAACCATACCGCTTCGCCGGCTTTCAGCGCGTGCACCAGACCAGATAAATTACGGCGATCGATCATCGCTTTATTCGAACGCAGGCGTCCGCGGGTTTGAACCCACTCCATCAGCGGGCTGTTGTGCGGGCGATAGGTCGCCATCATTGGCCGACACAGGCCCATGGTACGGCCACCGAGTTCCAGCGACATGAAGTGCACGCCAACGACCATAACGCCCTGCCCGGCGCTTAATGCTTTGCTCAGATTCTCAAAGCCTTCAACGTCGAACCATTTTTTAACCCGCTCGTCGCTCCAGAACCAGGCCATACCGGTTTCGATAAGCCCCATCCCCAGCGACATAAAATTCTGCTCAATCATCTTATCCCGCGCTTGCGGCGACATGTCCGGAAAACAGAGTTCAAGATTGCGGCGGGCAATATGTTCGCGGCGCTTAAGGAAGCGGCGCGACGCCTTTCCTGCGCTGGTGCCGATGATATGTAACAGAGGATAAGGCAATTGCACGATTAACCAGAGAATGGCCAGGCCAAACCAGGTCCCCCAGTTGCGAGGGTGCAGAAGACTTTTATTAAAAGCGCAAGGCATGATTTTTCCTGTAAACGTCTATAAATGAGTAGCGCTTAAGGAAAAAACGAAGTCCATTCATCAGTCGTTAGGCGGTACGTATAGCAACTCTGACAATAGTAATCCGGCTAAATTCACTCCGGCAAGTAAAAAACATCCCCGCGGTGAAAAAAGCATAATACCCTCACAGTTGTAACAGAATGTAAAATAAAAAAGAAGATCTCATTACAAATATTTACTATGGCAACCCTTTTCTCGCTAATTATTTCGATTCGCTGATTGCACATTATTAAATCAATTTGTACTTTTCAGTATCATATTGCTTCGCAACCCCTGCTGTCACTGGCCGGCGACATCCTACCGCCCTCTCATCCTGCGCGCGGCGGCGCGGAGGTAAAAAGTATAAACGTCGCTAAAGAATCGCGGCAATCAATATAACGCTTCTCCATATATCAGAGTCATAACCTATGAAATAGCATGCAACGTATCTTTTCATTCCTTTTCTATATATCAAATAAGAATCACCTTATTTTATAAATCCGCGCAATATCTGGCGCCTTCAGAAAATAAATCGCACATCATTCGTTTGTAACGAACAATTATCATTTTTTATCCCCCAATCTTCGGCGATCAGCCGCCCGTAACGCAGGCCTGAGAGCGGATACCGTGAAATCAACAACATTTCCCAATCGCAACAGTCACTTATTGAAATTATTGTTCGCGCGGCCCATTTTTGCGCCGCCTTTTAATTGTAATGATAACCATTCTCATATTAACATATCACTATTGATAACCTGTTCTGAATCTGCTCATGTCTCAGCTTTCCGCCGCCACACCGTTCACGCTCGCCTCTCTGTATCAGGCCCATCACGGCTGGCTGACAACCTGGTTAACCGGCAAGCTGCAATCCGCCTTTGACGCCGATGATGTCACTCAGGATACCTTTCTGCGCGTCATGGGCAGCGAATCTCTGCCCGCTATCCGCGATCCTAAGTCCTTCCTGTGCACCATCGCCCGACGGGTGATGATCGATCTGTTTCGCCGTAACGCGCTGGAACGCGCGTGGCTGGAGATGCTTGCCCAGCTTCCGCAGGCCATGGTCCCTTCGCCGGAACTACAGCACATCCAGCTGGAGACGCTGCAGCAGGTCGATGCCATGCTGGATGGCCTGAGCCGGAAAGCCCGCGCGGCCTTTTTATTTTCGCAACTGGAGGGGCTGACGTATGCCGAGATTGCCGAACGCCTGATGGTCTCGGTCAGCTCAGTGAAAAAATATGTTGCCAGGGCAACTGAGCACTGCCTGCTTTTTCGCCTGGAGAATGGCCTGTGAGTTCCGCATTAACCGAATCCCGTCGCCTGGCCCTGCGTTCCGCATCGCGCTGGTACGCGGTATTAAGCGATGGTCGCGTTAACCCACAGCAAGAGGCCCGCTGGCAACAGTGGTATGAACAAAACCGCGATCACCAGTGGGCGTGGCAGCAGGTCGAAAACCTGCGCCAGCAGATGGGACAACTTCCCGGCCCCCTTGCCAGCCGGACGCTCAACGACAGTCGCCTGACGCGTCGCCAGGTACTGAAAGGGCTGATGCTGCTGGTCGCCGCCGGAGGCGGCTGGCAAATGTGGACCAGTGAACTGGCGGAAGGATTGCGCGCCGATTACCGCACGGCAAAAGGCCTGCCGCTGCGGCAAACCCTCAACGACGGCACTCTGCTGACGCTCAATACCGACAGCGCCGCCGATGTGCGCTTTGATGATCGCCTGCGCCTGGTTCGCCTGCGCTACGGCGAAATTGCCGTTACTACCGCCCGTGACCGCCGACAGCGACCGTTTCGCGTCCAGACCCGCGATGGTTTACTTACCGCGCTGGGCACCGAATTTACCCTCCGCCAGTTTCCCCGTGACACGCGCCTGACGGTGCAAAAGCACGCTGTCGAGGCGGTGCTGTCAGGCGGACAGCGCAAGATTGTCCACGCCGGCGAGAGTCTGTGGTTTACCCACGACACCTTCTCCCACCTTCAGCCGCTGAATGGCAGCGACGTAAGCTGGACGCAGGGCGTCCTCAGTTTCCGCGATCGTCCCCTGCATGAGGTGCTCGCCACACTCTCCCGCTATCGCCCGGGGATCTTGCGCTGCGATCCCGCCGTCGCCGGTTTACGTCTGAGCGGCACCTTTCCACTGGGCGACACTGATGCGATTTTGCGCATCATCGCGCAGACCCTGCCGGTAAAACTGCAGTTTGCCACCCGCTACTGGGTCACTGTCGTCGCGGCCTGAGAAAAAAACAAAAAATTAGCCTTCTCCATTGTCCCTTTTCACCTGCTCGTTCGACTTAACAGGTGATGACAACCAAAACGATTGTGGAGAACACATGACGCCTTTACGCGTATTACGCAAACCGATGCCTCTGGTGATGGCAATCCGTTTAAGCCTGCTGCCTCTCGCGGGGCTGGTCGCTGCCCCCACTTTGGCGGCAACGCAGTTTGACATTGCCGCCGGGGATTTAGACAGCGCCCTGAACCAATATGCCGCCCGCAGCGGCATTACGCTCTCGGCGGACGCCGGCCTGACTCGCGGAAAACACAGCGATGGCCTGCACGGCAGCTATGAGGTGGAAGACGGTCTGCAAACGCTGCTCGACGGTAGCGGGCTGCAGCTGAAGTCTCTGGGCAATCAGGCCTGGACGCTGGAACCGGCGCCGGCGAATACGGAATCCACGCTGACGGTGGTCGGCGACTGGCTTGGCGACGCCCGGGAAAACGATGTTTTTGAACATGCTGGCGCCCGCGATGTTATCCGCCGCGACGATTTCGCCAAAACCGGCGCCACCACCATGCGCGAAGTCCTGAATCGCATTCCCGGCGTCAATGCGCCGGAAAATACCGGTACCGGCAGCCACGATCTGGCGATGAACTTTGGCATCCGGGGGCTGAACCCACGCCTCGCCAGCCGTTCTACGGTACTGATGGACGGTATTCCGGTACCTTTCGCCCCCTACGGTCAACCTCAGCTATCGCTGGCGCCGGTATCGCTGGGCAACATGGATGCTGTAGATGTGGTTCGCGGCGCAGGCGCCGTGCGCTACGGACCGCAAAACGTGGGCGGCGTAGTGAACTTTGTCACCCGGGCCATCCCGCAGGATTTTGGCATAGCGGGCGGCGTGGAAGGTCAGCTCAGCCCGACCTCCTCGCAGAACAATCCCAAAGAGACCCACAACCTGATGCTGGGGGGGACCGCCGATAACGGACTGGGGGCTGCCCTGCTCTATTCCGGTACCCGCGGCAGCGACTGGCGTGAACATAGCGCCACGCGCATCGATGACGTGATGCTGAAAGGCAAATATGCGCCAAACGCGGTGCACACGTTCAACAGCTTGCTGCAATACTACGATGGTGAAGCCGATATGCCCGGCGGCCTGTCCCGCGCCGATTATGCTGCCGATCGCTGGCAGTCCACCCGCTTAAAAGATCGCTTCTGGGGACGACGTCAGCTTGCCAGCCTCGGCTATCAGTTCCAGCCGGATGCACAGCACAAGTTCAACATTCAGGGCTTCTATACCCATACGCTGCGCAGCGGTTATCTGGAGCAAGGGAAGCGCACCACGCTTTCCCCGCGTGAATACTGGGTGCGTGGTATCGAACCGCGCTACAGCCAGAGCTTTATGCTTGGCGCTTCCGCTCATGAAGTCGGCGTCGGCTATCGCTACGTGAATGAATCCACGCACGAGATGCGCTACTACACCCCCACCATCAGCGGCAAGTTGCCCGACACCGCCAGTCCGTACGACCGCGATACCCGCTCTGGCACCGAGGCTCACGCCTGGTATATCGACGATCGTATTGATATCGGCAACTGGACGGTCACGCCGGGCATGCGTTTCGAACATATTGAGTCTTACCAGGATGACAGTCTGAAAGGCACCCGTCAGCAGGTCAGCTATAACGCCCCGCTGCCGGCGCTTAACGTACTTTATCATCTCACCGACAGCTGGAATCTTTATGCCAACACAGAAGGATCGTTCGGTACCGTACAGTACAGCCAAATTGGCAAGGCTGTGCAAAGCGGCAATGTGGAACCGGAAAAAGCCCGTACCTGGGAAGTCGGTACTCGCTACGACAACGGCGCGCTGAGCGCGGAAATGGGACTCTTCCTGATTAACTTCAATAATCAGTACGACTCCAACCAGACCAACGATACCGTCACCGCTCGCGGTAAAACGCGCCACAGCGGACTGGAGACGCAGACGCGTTACGACCTTGGCGATCTCAATCCGCAGCTGGAAAATCTGTCGGTCTATGCCAGCTATGCCTATGTCAACGCCGTCATTCGTGAGAAAGGCGATACCTACGGTAACCAGGTGCCTTTCTCACCCAGACATAAAGGTACGCTTGGCGTGGACTACAAACCGGGTAACTGGACGTTCAACCTCAATAGCGATTTTCAGTCCAGTCAGTTTGCAGACAACGCCAACACCGTGGCGGAGAGCGCTGACGGCAGCAACGGCCGCATTCCGGGCTACATGCTGTGGGGCGCCCGCGTCGCCTATGATTTTGGCCCGCAAATGGCCAATCTCAACCTGGCATTCGGCGTGAAAAACATTTTCGACCATGAGTACTACACCCGCTCATACGACGATAACAACAAAGGCATCTATGTCGGCCAGCCGCGGACCTTGTATCTGCAAGGTGCCATGACATTCTGATGACGACCTGGGGGTGAGCAAAAGGTTGTGCGGGTATTCCGTCACCGTCCCGCCATAGGGCGGTGACGGTGACGTTTTAGCACGCCTTTCAGCCTTGATGCCGACGTTTGGCGCTGTAAAGGCGTCTCGCCCCCGACAACTCGCGAGGAAACT
This sequence comes from Klebsiella planticola ATCC 33531, assembly GCF_000735435.1. Taxonomy (GTDB): domain Bacteria; phylum Pseudomonadota; class Gammaproteobacteria; order Enterobacterales; family Enterobacteriaceae; genus Klebsiella; species Klebsiella planticola. The sequence goes on from NZ_JMPP01000051.1 coordinate 50,737, forward strand.
GCGTCTCCGTCAGCGGCGGCCGGCAAGCGTTCATCACCCCATCACGCATCTTGTTCTAAAATTCGTTTTGCCGACGATCGAATCAGATATGTATCATCCCGGCAGCGAGATAACGCAAGTGGCTCACGACAATGTATTTTCTTTTTATGAGCAAAATGATTAACTGACGTCTGTTAAAAACTTTTTCACGCTTTTATGCGTCTTTGTCGCCATGCATTTCGGGCTTGAGTATTGCTATAAATGAAATTATTTCGGGATTTACTCGCCGATCATTTCGCCACGTACTGGCGTCTCTACCCTCTGCTGGCGTTATCTGGATACAGACCACCGGAATGAGCCGATATTATCCCAATCACGCGGATGGAGAAAAACGATGCGTCTCGCCTTAAAATCAGCATTGATGCTAACCACGCGCGTTATACAGATAATCAACCCGGAACTTCAGTTGCATATGCAACGCACGGCGCTAATTGCTCTCGAGCTCGCGTTAGCTCTGGAACTGCCGCGGTCGCAGCAGCAGACCATATTTTGCGCCGCACTGCTTCACGATATTGGCGTGCTCGGGGATAAGCGAATCGTCACTTCGCTGAATGACATTGATAATATCGAAGACCCCCACCAGCATCGGGGCGCCGAGATGCTCGGCGGCTTACCCACCTTCGCGCCTGTTTTGCCTGTTATTCGCCATCACCACTTTAACCCGGCGTATAAAGGTAACCTCGAAGAGCATATCGTTTTTTTTGCCGATGCTTTTGAACGTCTGCTCTCCAGCGGAAATATCACCACAGATCATCACCCCGACATTATCATCGACACCTTTCGCACATCGCATCATGAGATTGATCCGATGCTCTGTGACACCGTCTGCCAGCTCGCGCAAAAAGAGCATTTCTGGCTGCATCTTCATCCCGGACATATCCAAAGGATGCTGGAGATCATCGGCCCGATTAACGAGCTGTACATCGATATCGACGGGCTGAAAGATATTTGTTTGTTAATTGCCAAAATTGTCGATACCTACAGCAGCTTCACCGCCAGTCACAGTATTATGGTCGGCGAAATATCCTGCCTGCTGGCAACCTATATGCATCTGCCGGAAGAGGAGTGTAAAAAAATCGAGATTGCCGGCTATTTGCACGATATTGGTAAAATTAATATCCCGTTGGATATCCTGGAAAAGCAAAGCGAACTCACGCCTGATGAACTGCGTCAGGTGCGAGAGCATAGCTATATGACCGGTGAAATTCTCAGCGCCTTTAGTGAACTCGGTGAAATCATTAACTGGGCGGCCAACCACCATGAAAAACTCGATGGCAGCGGCTATCCGCTGCATCTGAATCAGGATTATCTGCAACTCCCTGACCGTATCATCGCCATTGCCGATATTTTTACCGCCCTGACCGAAGATCGCCCCTATCGCGTTGCCATGCGTTATCAGGATGCATTACAGCTGATAGAGAACGATGTTATAAATGGCGCCCTGGATAAAGATGTTTTTTGTACGTTATGCCAGCATGCCGACACGCTACATAGCACGATTATTCGGAAAAAACGCGACTAACCCTCTGCCCGCAAATGGGCAGAAGCGGGTTCTATAATTAGACGTAACGTCATTTGTTCATCTGCATGCAAGGAAAATTCGGGTGAGAATCGCCACCATGACCAACTGGGCCTACGGGATCACCGTTTGCCTGACCATCACTTCCGGTATTGCCATGCTGATGGCGTCCAACGCGGAGACCGCCGAACGCCAGGTCGTACAACAGCGGCAGATCTTCGACCAGCTAACCGAAACGGTTGAAACCGAGAGCTGGGAATTATCCGACCTCGCTCGCGCTTACGTCATTAACAAAAATCCGGATGTGTTACAGGAATACCGCCAGCAGGCCCGTTCGCTGACGACGATAGAGCACCGGCTGGAAAAGCTGAAAGATCGGGGAGCGACGCCGCAGGAGCTGATGTTGCTGCGCGAGGGGCTGCAGATAGCGGATGAGCTGCAGGATGAACAGCAGGCCGCGCTTGCCAGTATTGAACGTGGAGCAGACAGCGAGGCGCTCACCCTGCTCTACGGCAAGCCTTATGAACAGGAGCTTGAACGGGTACAGACACAGATCGATCACTTCCGCCTTATGCTGGAAGGCCGGGCCGCCAGCGCCATTGCGCAAGCCACGGAAAAATCGCACACCTGGCGTACGTTATCAGAAATAATGGTCGCGCTGACGGCGCTGATGTTCCTGTTTGTCCTCGGATTTATCCTGCAACGGCGGGTATTGTACCCGGTTGTTCGTTTAAGTGATGTGGTACAACGTCTTGCCTCACAGGATTATGCCGTCGAAGCCCCCCAGTTCACGCAGATCGATGAGATTGGCGATATGGCCCAGGCGATCCGTATTTTCCGCGAAAATGGCCTGGCGCGTCAGCGTCTTGAGCAAGAGCGGGATGCCGACTGGGCGATTCGGGAACTGCTGGCGCGCATGACGCAGCGTCTGCAGGGCTGCGAATCTTTTGACGATGTTATCAAGGTCGCCGAGCTCTTCGCTCCGAATATCGCCCCCGCAATTCCCGGGCGCCTGTATGTTCTCGAAACCAATCCCTGGCAGTTGCGCTGTGTGGCTCAATGGCTCTCGCCGCCGGATGAACCCGAGGTCTTTTATCCTGACAACTGCTGGGCCGTGCGCCGTGGATTAAGCCATCCGCCGGTCAATGGTGAGCCTGACATCGCCTGCACCCACCTGCCCGACGCCTGCATTCATCAATCGCTTTGCGTGCCGCTGGTTGCGCAAGGAGAAGCGATCGGCCTGCTCTCCTTCAGGAATGTCACTCCCGCCACCGCCCCTTCTCGCGCCTATCTGGAGCTGATGGCCGAAGCGCTGGGTCTGGCGCTGGCAAACCAGCGTCTGCGCAGCGCGCTGCTGGAGAAAGCGCTGTTTGATTCGCTGACCGGGCTGCGTAACCGTCATCATCTGGATGATGCCCTGCATACGCAAATCAATCTCGCGGTGCAAAACCATGCTCCGCTGAGCTGCCTGATGATCGATATCGATCACTTCAAAACGATTAACGATCGGTATGGTCATGAAGCCGGCGATCTGGTGATCAAGAGCGTGGCGGTCATTGTCCAACGCGCGGTACGCGACAAAGGCATGGCTTTTCGCTACGGCGGCGAGGAGTTTCTGGTGCTACTTGCCGGCGCCAATGAAGAGACGGCCCGGGCCTGCGCAGAGGAGATTTACGACAGTGTCCGCAGCCTGACCCTGCGCGATGGTCTCACCGAGATTGGCCAGGTGGATGTCTCAATCGGCATTGCCAGTTTCCCGCAGCATACCCAGAGCGACAGTCTGCTGCGAGCCGCGGATGCCGCACTTTACCGGGCCAAAGAGCAGGGGCGCTCCCGGATAGTCAGTTTCGGCATGCTGAAATCCGACTAAACGCCATACGGGGATAAGCTGTCTGCTTATCCCCGCAACAGCAAATGGGTGGCTATCCCCCATTTCACCAGCGATAACCGACCTTCCGCGCGCTCCAGAACCGAGTAGCTGCCATTCAGATGCGCATAGCGGGGAAAGTTCTCCGCACCATGGCCGTCAAGCGTAGAGATAACCGCCTGCATGACCTGGCCATGAGAAACCACGCACACGCACCGGTCCCCCGCCTCACCGGCTTCAAGCAGCGCCGCTGTTGTTCTGGCGACGGCAGCGGCCAGCGACTCGCCGTGCGGTGGCGTCACGTGCGGATCGCCGGAGTAGATCGCATCGAACAACCTCCGCTGCTCGTCGTTGAGCTGCGAGTAGACCGTTCCCTCTAATGGCCCGAAGCCCCTTTCAATGAGCCGCGCATCAAAACGGATCGGACAGGCAAAATGGGCCGCGATCGGCGTGGCCGCCGCGACGGCGCGACCTGCGGGAGAAGAGACCACTCGATCGATTTTCTCACCGTCAAGCGCGCGGATCAGCGCCGCAATTTGTCTATGCCCGCGCGCGGTCACCGGGCTATCAAGGTGCCCCTGCAGGCGGTTAACGCCATTCCATTCAGTTTCACCATGTCTTACGAGCAATATCTTCATTAGCAGCATCGGGTTACCCGTTATCGGGCAACATTACCATCCGTCGGGAATAAAAAGAAAGTGATGCCCGGTCCGGTTTTCCCTGACGCGCACTCCGTGACGGTCAGAGCACCCGGCAGGACAGAAAATCAGACCGTTGCACTCAGGACGTTGTTCGCGTTCTGCTATCCACAACGCGGATGGCAGATAAAATGAAATAAGGATGATATGATCTTCGGCAAATGATACCGGCATTAACCTAAGGGCCTACTTAATGAATAATGAAATACCGCTAAAGTATTATGACATCGCCGATGAGTACGCGACGGAATGCGCAAAGCCGGTCAGTGAATCAGAACGCGAACCTCTGGCGCACTATTTTCAACTGCTGCTCACTCGTCTCATGAACAACGAGGAGATCAGCGAAGAGGCCCAGGCAGACATGGCGCGCGAAGCCGGTCTCCCCGCGGATCGTATCGATGAGATCGCGATGTTCCTCAATCAGTGGGGCAATGAGTAGCCTCAGCAGGGCTCTCTGGCCAGGATAAACGGGCGTGTTGTTATTCTGACGCACGCTATTCCCCCTCGCATAGCCAAAATTTATCGTCCAGACTGAAAGCAAAGACGTGGTCTGCGCAGGCGTTGTGCATTACACTGCGCGCTGCAAAAATTGAGTTAATACACGATTAAGTAGGTGGTAACGGCGATGAACGGAACAATCACAACCTGGTTTAAAGATAAAGGTTTTGGATTTATCAAAGATGAAAACGGCGATAACCGCTATTTTCATGTGATTAAGGTCGCCAATCCTGATCTGATTAAGAAAGATGTGGCGGTGACCTTCGAACCCACCACCAATAACAAGGGTTTGTCAGCTTATGCGGTGAAAGTGGTGCCGGAAAGCAAATACATCTATATCGCCGGCGAGCGCCTGAAGCTCACGTCGATCAAATCCTACCTGGTCTACAGCGAAGAAGTGCCTGCCGATACCCGCATTGATAAAGAAAATGCGGTGCTGTCCGTGGGGATCCTGATGAGCAGCATCAAGCCGAAATCCGACGTTAAGCCCGGTGACATGCGCTCGCTGAAAAAACTGGCGATCACCACTTTTCAGGGAACGACATTGATCTTCTCAGAAGATGAGATTGACATTGATGCCACGGTGAAACTGCTTAAAGTCTGATTGCCTTCTGACCGCCCCTGGGCCGACATTCTGCCGCTTTCTGCCGCAGCCTGGCGGCCCTTCAAACCGCTCTCCATACGCATTCTCTTGCCGCCGGTTCTGCGACTGCATTGCAATATGGCGGCCATAATGCAAGCCCTGTGCGGCGTCCATTGGGGCCGACCTCCGGTTAACACAGCGTGGGGATGTGTTCATTGATGCCATGATTGGCCGAATGGCACAAATGGAAAGATGCCCCTCCCGCCTCCTGTGCACAATCACTTCCGTGTCCATGCTTGTCACTCACCAGGAGTCAGTTGATGTTGAGAGGTAAAAGAGCCGTTATTACGGGCGGAGGAAGCGGATTTGGGCAGGCGCTGGCCGTCTGGCTGACCCGCGAAGGGGTCAGCGTCGATTACTGCGCCCGGCGCCCGGCGGATATCCAGGAAACCAGCACTCTGATCGCGGCGGAGGGCGGGACGGCGCAAGGATACCTGTGTGATTTAGCGCAACCGGCATCCATTGCGCAGTTTTCCGCGCAGCTATTACAGTCTGAGACGCCGGTGGATATTCTTATTCTTAATGCGGCGCAATGGTTGTCCGGCAATTTAGACGATCGCTCGCCCCCGGAGATCGTCGATACCCTTCATTCCGGGTTAACAAGTTCGGTGTTGTTAGTTCAGGCGTTATTACCGGCATTAAGACGCTCGGAGCAGGCGGATATTGTATCCATGATCTCCGCCTGCGGTATCCCGCACTTTACCGATTCAATCGCGCATCCTGCTTTCTTCGCCAGCAAGCATGGTCTGAGCGGGTTTACCCAGACGCTCTCGCACCAGCTGGCGGCTGAAAACATCCGCGTCACCGGGCTGTATCCGCCGGATTTTGAACTGAGCGGTTTAGACGAACATGTCGACGATAGCGTCAAAATGGGCGAACGCCTGCTGAACGGGCGATCGGTCTGGGAAACCATTCGCTTTGTCCTCACTCAGCCCCGCAGCTGTCATATCAGCACCCTCTATTTTCAGGGGCCTACACGGGAAGATCTCGCGCGCAAGAGCCGCCTGCGCGAATAAGTACAACGTTCGACGCAGGACTCTCCGCCAGCCTTGGCGCAGTGGGGTTGCTCTTCGACCATGAAGATGACTCATGTTGTAATGAAATTATGTCGCTTTCACTCATCCAGGGACTCTGGCATAAAATATGTTCTATTAATCAGAGACAATATGATGATTACTGAATGACATAACCAGATAAAAAGAAAGGATATGCTGGGATTCAGGGAATACATTCAGTTTTCATATCAGACTTAGGGTGCACCATCGCGATGAATAAAGATTTTACTTTTACGATTAAACGTAGTTGTTTTGACGCGCATTATAACCCCGCTGAAAATACGCGAATTACAACCAATTTCGCGAATTTGGCCAGAGGGGAAAACCGCGAGGACAACTTACGTAACACGCTGACGATGATTGACAATCGTTTTAATGCGCTGGCGTACTGGGATAACCCACAAGGCGATCGTTATTCTGTCGAACTTGAAATTATTTCAGTTGAAATGACACTCAATGACCAGCACCGCAGCGGCAGCTTTCCGGTCATTGAGATCTTAAAAACAAACATTCTCGATAAAAAAACGCACGAACGTATTGACGGCCTCGCCGGGAATAATTTCTCCTCTTACGTACGCGATTATGATTTTAGCGTGCGGTTGTTAGAGCATAACAAACAGCAATCCGCATTTAGCATCCCGGATGATTTTGGTGAGTTACATGGCAATATCTTTAAACACTTCGTTAGTTCTACTGTATACCAGCAGAACTTTAACAAACCGCCGGTAATCTGCCTCAGCGTATCGAGCAAAGACACCTATCAGCGGACGGGAAATCAGCATCCGGTATTGGGTATCGAATATCAGCAAAATGGCTCGTCGTTGACTGAACAATATTTTTCCCGTATGGGATTAAAGGTTCGCTATTTTATGCCGCAGAATAGCGTTGCACCGTTAGCGTTTTATTTTTCTGGGGATCTGCTTAGTGATTACACTAATCTTGAGCTTATCAGTACCATCAGTACGATGGAGACATTCCAGAAAATTTACCGGCCTGAAATTTACAATGCCAATGCCGCCGCAGGGCAATATTATCAACCGAACCTGAATCACCAGGATCATTCATTAACAAAAATTGTTTATGATCGGGAAGAGCGCAGCCAGCTGGCGATCGAGCAGGGAAAATTTACTGAAGAGCATTTCATCAAGCCTTACCAGAATATTCTTGAGAAATGGTCTGCTGGCTACGCGCTTTAATTCACCGAACATACAAGGCTTTCTATTATGAAAAAATTATTACCCACCTCGACGGCTGGCAGCTTACCTAAACCTTCCTGGCTGGCAGAGCCTGAGAAACTATGGTCGCCCTGGAAATTACACGATCAGGAATTAATTGAAGGGAAAAAAGATGCGCTAAGCCTGTCCCTGTATGATCAGCTACGCGCAGGAATTGACATTGTCAGCGATGGCGAGCAAACGCGCCAACACTTTGTCACCACCTTTATTGAGCATCTCAGCGGCGTGGATTTTGAGAAGCGCGAAGTGGTGAAAATTCGCAATCGCTATGAGGCGAGCGTGCCGACGGTCGTGGGTGAAGTGGCGCGTCAGAAGCCGGTTTTCGTTGAAGATGCCCGTTTTTTACGTCAGCTGACCCGACAACCTATTAAATGGGCCCTGCCAGGGCCGATGACGATGATCGATACCCTCTATGATAACCACTATAAAAGCCGTGAAAAGCTGGCCTGGGAATTTGCCAAAATTCTCAATCAGGAAGCGAAAGAATTAGAGGCGGCGGGTGTCGATATTATCCAGTTTGATGAGCCGGCATTTAATGTCTTTTTTGATGAGGTGAATGACTGGGGGATCGCTGCGTTAGAAAGAGCGATTGAAGGACTAAAATGTGAAACGGCGGTACATATCTGCTATGGATATGGCATCAAAGCCAATACTGACTGGAAAAAGACGCTGGGGTCAGAGTGGCGCCAGTATGAAGAGGCGTTCCCAAGGCTGCAAACATCGAATATCGATATCATCTCGCTGGAGTGTCATAACTCGCGTGTCCCCATGGACCTGCTTGAGCTGATTCGCGGCAAAAAGGTGATGGTGGGCGCGATTGACGTGGCAACCAATGCTATTGAAACCCCGGAAGAGGTCGCCGGTACGCTACGTAAAGCGCTTGAGTTTGTCGATGCCGATAAGCTTTATCCTTCGACCAACTGCGGGATGGCGCCCCTCTCTCGTCAGGTCGCCAGAGGCAAACTCAATGCGTTAAGTGCAGGCGCAGAGATCGTCCGCAAGGAACTGCTGGCGAAATAACGCGGGCGGTGTCAGCGCGCTGAAAGAGAAGTCCGGGTCAGGCGTTCGGATCGCTATCCAGAACCCTGGCCGGACCGAACAGCGCGCAGCAGGACCGAACATAAAGCCTGAAGCCCCGCGCGTTCATCTCCCCTTTCACCGCCGTGCGGCCCGTCGGAATACGTGACTTTTGTCTGCCTCCACGAGCATTAATCGGATAACGTCCTGCTCATATTGATTCCCGTCACCCAAAAGCCGGCAGACTCGTAGACGTGGCGGGCTCGTTGGTTATCTCCGGCCACGCGAAGTCGAATCTGTTCAATCCCCTGCTCTCGCATCTCCCGCTCAAAAGCGCGTAGCGCCTGCGTGCCCAGCCCCTGCCCCTGGCAGGCGTTGAAGATATAAAAATCAAAGATGAACACGGTTTGCGTGGCGGTATCGGGTTTGTACCAGAGGTAACCGACGTGCTCGTCGCAATGGTCTGCCTGGTTAAAGAGACACAGCAAAACCTGCCCGGGCGTATTCACCCCCTCAGGAAGATCCTCTGCGATTTCACGCTTCGCTCTTGCCAGCGAATCCTCCGCGCTAAGCCGATAGTTGGCGGCAATTTCACGCGCGTAATCCGCAATAAAGTATTCCAGATATGCCGGGTATTCTTCTTCGCCCATCGGGCGGAGCATAATCATTGATTCATCCTTTGATAGGGAGCGACATTTTTCGCAGCGAGACGATGCATTCATCCCTTTCAGCGACGCGGCCATTCATAGGCACAGATGACGAACGGCAAGGCCAGCTACCACATTAAATCATCAGGCACTTTGAAATCAGCATACGGATCGTCTTCATCCTGCTCTTCCTGGCTGAGCGCGCTGTGTAACACAATGCTGTCCGCATCGCGCTGCGCAATTTTATCCGCGACGTTAGCCGGAATAATCGCGTATACGCTCTCGCCGCTGCTGTCTGTCACCAAACGCGCGATCGCGAGACGGCCGCTAATCAGTTGAGCCTGAATCAGCTTATCGACAAAAATTTTTTTAATGAGATTGTTGTCGGTAAAGTTAAAGCCAATGTCGCCTTTTGCCGGAACAATCCGGTTCATTTCAATCAGCTGCTTGACCTGGGCTTTATATTCTTTGGCTAAAGCGGCCTGCTTTTGCTGTTCGCCCAGCAGCTTATCGCGTTCGAGCTGCGCTTTTTTGTTTTCTTCCACCGCCTCTCGCGCTTCACGCGCCTGTACCCGTGATTTTTTGGCCGTTCTTTGCACTTTAGCGACCTTTTTGCTGGTCACTAACCCGGCTTTCAGCAGCTGCTCTTGTAAGGTGAGTTTTGTCATTTCGTCTCTGAACCCGTTGAGAAATTTCTGCGATTATAGCGGGAATGTTGGCGGCTATACCAGGACTGCATCGCCGGAAGGCGGCCTGGTTTATGGAAGACGCCGCCCTTACAGGTAGAGGGAACCATAGCGGCTATGGGCGAAAATTGACATTGGATATAAGTGAGCAGGAGTTCTCCTGAATGTTTTCAGCGCCCGTTATTATCATTCTGGATTCATTTCGTATGCTGATTTCTCACCAACGTTTATCTGCAAACAAAGTTCCTATTTCCCTCGGCCAGTTTTTAAGACTGACGGAGCCTGGCCTAGTATATGATCCGGTCATAATCAGCAATAACTGACAGAAGACCTGAACTATCAAGTTCACATATGTGTAATAACTTATCCCGACACATCGCGCGAAATATTTGAAAATCTACCATGGTATTTCTTCAGGATGACTGAAAATAATCATCTGGGCTTATGAGTTAGAAAAAGTAAACTCAGGAGAAAATCTAATTAGAGGGCGGGATCGCACAACTGATATAAATTAAACGATAGTTTAGTTTGCTAAACTAAAACAGAGAACTCCTGTCGGTGTTCTCTTTCTGAAGGCAGTTCAAGTGGGGTATTCATTTTTGTTAGCAGCTGCAGTGGCCGAGAGCCAGTCCCGAAACCGTCGGCTTATTCGCTGTAAAGTGGCCGATTCGTGATACACCAGGTAGTACGCTATCGGTGAATCAATGGCCATCCGCAGCGGATTGATAAGCGTCCCGTTTTTCAGTTCTTCCCGGATCAGCTCGTCACGGATAAGGGCTATACCTTTCCCTGCTAGCGCCGCCTCCAGTACGCCATTCGAATCGACAAAAACGGGACCTTTATCGGTATCGGCGCCAGCAATACCCACTGCATTAAACCAGAGAGCCCAGTCCATCCGGTGTTCATCATGCAACAGAGTATACCGGGTGATATCAAACGGCGAAGAGAGTGGTTGCTCCTGAGGGACAAGACTTGGGCTGCATACGGGCCTCAGCCGGTCGTTCAGAAGACATTCCGATTCCAGACCGGGATAATAGCCGGTGCCGTGTCTGACGGCAAAGTCGATCCCTTCTGACAATAAATCAACCCGCCGGTTAGTGGTGCTGATTTGCACCTCCACCCCGGGGTTCTCCTTTTCAAATTCTGGTAGTCGCGGCAGCAACCACTGGATCGCAAAACCGCTGGTGCAACTGATGGTAATTTTATTCGACTTCCCTTCATTCATCAGCCGCTGCGTCGCTTCTGCTATCTGACTGAACGCCGGGCGGATTGCACGCAGATAGATCCGGGCTTCATCGGTCAGTTCAAGACTTCGTGGACTCCGGATAAAAAGACGTATGTGTATCATGCCTTCCAGTTTTGCAATCTGCTGGCTGACCGCACTAGCGGTGACGCACAATTCTTCGGCCGCTTTTTTCATGCTTAAATGCCTGGCGGCCGACTCAAAGCACATAAGTGCATGTAAAGGAGGAAGTTTCATAATCTGCCTGAACCTATGCATTAGTTAAACTGAATTATAAAAGAAAAACTTGTTTGTGTGTTTGCTGACATGCCTTTAAAGTTTTTTATGTTTAAGTTTTATTAACCAAGATTATATACGACATTTTTATTTTAATAGAAAGAGGAGTTAAAATGCGTGTGGCCGATTATATCCGATTATTACTTCTTGCCGCCATTTGGGGAGCTAGTTTTTTGTTCATGCGAATTGCCGCACCTGAATTTGGTGCGATAAACACTGCTTTTTTACGTGTTTTTTTTGGCTTTAGCGGGCTTGCAGTTATTTTATTCACCCTTAAATCTTCATTTAATTTTGAAGATAAGTTCAAATCATCTATTATTTTAGGGGTAATTAATTCTGGCTTGCCTTTCTTAATGTATTGTCTTGCTGCAAGATGGTTGCCAGCCGGATATTCAGCTATTCTCAACGCAACTACACCATTAATGGGAGCATTGCTTGGATTTACTTTCTTCAGTGAAAAACTGACAACACGAAAATGGGGTGGTGTGTTACTTGGGTTGGTCGGGATAATAGTCATCACCAGCGTCGGAGAGTCTCGTTCTACGAATGAAACTATCGCTGGCGTTGTGGCATGCCTTGTGGCTACTGCATGCTATGGTATAGCTGGTTTTCTCACCCGTCTCTGGATCTCAAATAAAGGTGGGCTGGATCCAAAGACTGTCGCCTTCGGCAGCCAGATCGGCGCGACTTTATTTTTACTGCCTTTTTTTATCTGGAGTACCACAACCGGGCCGTCAGTTCACTGGCTGCAGGGAGATGTATGGGCGAGCATTCTCGCCGTCGGGATAGTTTGTACTGCTTTTGCTTATATTTTGTATTTCCGCCTGATCGCTGATATTGGTCCACTGCGCTCACTGACTGTCACCTTTCTGATCCCACCATTTGCGGTGCTGTGGAGCTATCTGGCGCTGGGTGAAACCATTAATGAAGGGTTTATTATCGGTGCGTTAATAGTGTGTATTTCTGTGTGGTTGGTTGTCAGTCCGGAAAAAATTCCGACAGATATAAAAAACAAAGCGGCAAAATAATACACTGGTTGATGACCAGGCAAGAATTACTCGAGCAGTTCAGCAACAGCTGCTCGTATCCGCCGTATCGGTTATCTCCTACCGGTAGTTGTTCCACATCTTAATTCTTTACAATAGCAGAATCCGCAGATTAGTCTTACCTGCGAACCTTTCAGCCGACAAAGCGGCTGAAAATTGAGAACGTAGATATCTGGATTTCCTTGTCCAGTCTGCCAGATAGCAATCTGGTAATGTGCCGTTGGGAAAATCGCACATTTTATTGTCTGAGAACCACTTTTGGTAAAATCCGGGCCGGCAAGCCTCTGTTCATAAAGCAAAACCGAACATTCACAATTTGAGCGCATTCACTTCTGACCATCATGGCTATTGGCTATGCCCACTGACCACGACTCTATTTCGTCCTTGTCGTTTAGCCTGATATAACGCGGAATCAGCTGCCATGAGGAGTCGCTCGTAGTCACCCTCATAATCTTTTAGCCCCGCGACACCGATCGAGACCGTAAGGTGCCCTGCCTCAGAGAACTCGGTAGCCGATATGACCTGGCGGATCCGCTCGGCTATCGCAGCAGACCCGGCGAGCGTGGTTTCCGTCAAAAGGATAACGAACTCCTCTCCACCAAAGCGGCTGATAACATCCTCTTTTCGGCATGTCAGTCTGAGTAAATCCGCCGTATGAACCAGCACGTCATCCCCCGTACTGTGTCCGAACCGATCGTTAATAGCTTTAAAATGATCGATATCTACTGCAATCGCGCACTGATTTTTCAGGTTCTTGATATAAGTTAATTGCTCATAGAAACCACGCCGGTTATACAAACCCGTCAAAGGATCTGTCATCGCCTCATCACTGAGCGCTGCAAATTGGGCAGAGACTAAACGAAAACGTTTTTCCATCGCCTCTCTGAGTAAATAAGCTTCCTGGTACCAGGCCCTGATGGAAGAGAGTTTCTCTGGCGACGTGAGACTGTCATTGGTCTGAACCAGCCGCGCAAGCTGCTCCAGTGGTTTTGCGATACGTGACGACAGAAAAGCCACCCCTGTCGTAATAAAGAACAGGATAGCCAGCACCAGTCCGGAAATTTTCTTCACCGTATTGAACAACATACTGGTGACAACCTCTGACGGCGTCGACACAATAATATTCCAGTTAGATTTCTTAAGACCCGCATAGCCAACCAAATAATCTCGTCCGGCAAAAGAACCGTTTAAGTTGTTGCTCATATACGTTTTCAATTGTGGCGTGAGATTGACGGGCGACCTGGTCATCGTGGGAGCAGTATTGAATATAACTTTGCCATCGCGATCGACAATAGTTACAGATACATTATCTTTATAAAAATGAAGGCTAATAATATCACTGAGCATACTCTGTTTTTTCAGATAAATACTTCCGCCGAGATAGCCCAGATAGTGGCCATCCGGCGAACGGAGTGGATGCGAGAGCATTATCATGTCATTTCCGGCAATCGACGTGAATGGACCAGAAATCAGCGGCTTTTGAACAGCCAGAGCATTTTGGCTTGCTGCGGAATGTACTCTGACGCCGGTCAGTGCGGGCAGGTAAGGTGAAGTGGCAATAATCGCAGCCTTAGCGTCAACAACCCCAACAGAGTTAAATACGGCTGACCGGAGTCGCAGACGCTCTACCTCATACCTGGCCACGGATGCATCGGTGCTATGTAATTCAGAAGCTGTCCAGGCTAATTCACGTTGGGCCATGGCCAGATACCGGTCTGTCGTATCAGCAATTTTCATCGCGTAGGCCAGGTTGCTCTCAAGGAGAGAATCTTCTATTTCTTTCTTTTGAAAGAAATAGATACCGCCAAGGAGAAGAAAAGTTGTCAGGATAACTCCCCCTGAATAGAGAGCGATAAGCAGGGAGAGGAGAAACGGTTTTTTTTGAAACATTTTTCACCTGTATTTCAGAACATCCTGGCGACCCGCCGTCAATTTCCCGCAGGAAAAGTATCTTACGTAGCCGGCGCAACCTACTATGGGCTTCCCTTCTGACAGGATTTTCATTGCTGCTGTTTTGCCTTCATAGACAACCTTCACGTGTCCATGTGGGGATGATAGCAAATACCTGAGCCGGTATTGCCACTACACCTGTTTTAGCTTCATGCCCTTTTTGATAGTTGCGCTTTCCTGGTTATCAGCCGGTGCTCTTCCGGCGTCACATTCTGCGTCGCTGTACCCGGTTTAATAAGTTCCAGCGTCACGGCATACGGCCAGGGTCAGCGGGATATGTTCGGGAACGTTATCGCCCGGTAACCACGGTTTATCATGATGAGTCCAGCCCACTCACCCCACAAAGCCGGGATATGCAATCTGAGGGGGTCAAGAAGATTGATGCCCAGAGTAATTAGCGATAGCAAACAAAAATATCCATTTTAACGACTCCATGGGGGAATAAGGGAACATAGGTTCAAATATAAGGCTGCAGGGCGGAAATGATGAGGCCTGCAGCAAAACACATGAACAGCACTCCGCCGGTTTTATTGAGTTTACTGAAGAGATTACCGGAAGACATCTTCATCTTTACGGAGTGTGCGAAAAGCCCGTAAAGCGTGTGGATGACGATCACCAAAAGACAAAAAATACCCGATAGTATCGAAAACTGGGGGACAAACGGCTGCTGCGGGTTAATGAACTGCGGGAACAGCGCCATAAAGAAGACGATGGGTTTGGGATTCAGCAGAGAAATCAGCAGACCCTGGCGAAAGCTTTGACTGGCGGATGGCGCGACATCGGTTCCCGGTATGGCCGCGTTATTATTCATCGCACGGGGTAGTGAACGAAATAATTTGCTCCCGAGATAAATCAGGTAAGCGGCTCCGATGATTTTCACTGCCAGCAGGGCCAACCGGGACGTGGTAATGATCACCCCGACACTGCTGGCCGCGACGATCGATATCACCCCCATTCCTGCGGCCACACCGATGATCCCGGCCATGGCATGACGCAAGTTATAGTTCAGGGTGTTCGTCAGGGTGAATAAAACGCCCGGACCGGGGCTGGCGATGGTCAGGCTGGCAATAAGAATATAAAAAGCGATCTGTTGCATGAGGGGATATCCTGTCAGGTGCAGGGGCGCCTCTGCCCCCCGGTAAGATCAGCGGGAATTATCCCGATATGATGAGTCGACAAATAAGGTGCTATCTGACAGGCACTCACTGGCAGCGTAAATTTCCCACCGGCGCCAGACCCTCTTTTTCAGCCGTATTCATGATAAAAACACGGCAATTAATATACTAAAATTTACTCTATAGTAACATTTTATTTTTGTCATCAAATTTCATTAAAACCTTATATATCAATTAATTAAAATTAACATCATTCAAATTTTGCACCATTTGATGATATTTCAAGCACAAGAAGTGACAATTAAGTCTCTCTGTGGACCAGGCATGATAAATGACCCGGGGTTCATTCTCATATTTTATGTTATTGATTATTGCAACCTCCGAAAAAATCGCTGCATTTAAGCCTGGCAGACCGTTATTGCAGGAGGATATTCTGAATTTTTCTTTGCGGCCCGCGCAGTCGCGATCGCGCCAGCAATGAGGTCATGGCGCTGCAGGCACAGCGTTCTGCCGCTGCCGATTTGAGAACCGCTTTCAGGATGCTCGTAAACATCCGGCATTTTTCGTGCTTAAATGCGGTGGAGATCAACACGATCTCCCGCAGTATTTTACCATCCTCATTCAAGGCCTTACTGGACATACCGTGTAGGCTGAGACTGGAACGCATGGCAACGAAAATGACCGCGAAACCGGTTGGCTTCGGATACATTTTATTACTGCTGAACTTTATGGCATGGCCGCCACACGCTCTCAATGACTTTTTTTAAATTTAAAACCGACATCAGTAAACAATTTATCTATTTTATAATTAATAATAACATTATGTAATTAAGCTCATTGCACCAGAGAATGATAACTTTGCTTGCGGACGGTGCAGAAGCGCCATGAATAACAGGTCCCCCCCTTTTTTTATGGCACCTTTTTTGCTTTATTTATTACTCACGTCATGGAGAGGCAATACATATAGCGTCCTGAGTGAACGAATGACGAATGGAATCTTAAAAATGTATACAAGGAGCTTCGCGTTGAGAAAGACGCCCGCCTGCAACCGCTTCTCTTTGTTCTTCCCGGTTCACTCCATGAGACTTAGGCTCAGGAGCCGCCGCTTGACTTCCGTTAAGTTCATCCCTCCAGGAGGGCATCATGCGATACATACCAGGCCGTATACCCGCTATCCTTGCGGTCAGTAATCTGTTTTTTACCTGTGCTGTCTCTGTTGACCTGACCATTGCCACCCTGGTGGGTTATCAGCTGGCCCCGTCTGATGAACTGGCCACCGTTCCATTTGCGCTCATCACTGTTGCCGGCGCGTTCTCGAGTCTGTTTGCTGCCGGCATGATCGGGCGGGGAAACGAAAAACTCGCGTTTATACTGGGGTCTGTATGCGGTACAGCGGGCGGATTATTGTCTTTTCTCGCTGTGCTGAAGGGCAGTTTTTTACTTTTTTGCACCGGCTGCTTTCTTGTGGGGGTCTATCAGGCCTTCAGCCAGTACTATCGCCTGGTTGCCGCCGATCACACCCCGCCGGAAGTGAAGGGGCAGTCTATCTCTCTGGTCATGATTGGCGGTGTTGTGGCGGCAATCCTCGGGCCACTGTTGACGATTATTGCACGGGATGTTCCCGGGCTACCTCGCTTTGCCGGTGTTTATCTCGTGGTGGCGGCACTGGGTATTATGTCGGCACTTAATCTGGCGCTGTTCTTCGGCCGATCAAAAAAATATCCCTCTGCTCCGGACACCGCGGCTCCCCCGGTACGGTCACCGACCAGCCGGGAGCTAATGAAACGTCCGGATTATCGTACTGCCTGGTTTCACCTGGTCGTTGGCTCGTTGGTGATGCTTTTTCTCATGACGGCGGCCCCTCTCTCCGTTACGCACCACCATTCAATGAATGATGGCGCCCTGGTCATTCAGCTGCATCTGCTGGGAATGTATGTCCCTTCACTGTTTACCGGTCTCCTGATACGAAAAGTGGGGATCACCGTGCTGTTATATGCCGGGATCGCTCTCAACATGTCAGCCATCATGGTTAACCTGACCGGGGAAACGATGCTGGCTTACGGCTTAAGTCTGCTTCTGGTGGGGGTCGGATGGAATTTTATGTTTGTGGGCGGTTCTACGCTGCTTAGTCTCTCTTATCGTGATCATGAGCGAAAAAAAGCGCAGGGTCTGGCCGAAACCAGCCGCTTTATTTTCTCCGCGATCGCCACATCAGGGGCGGGGGTGATGCTGGCATTGCTGGGCTGGAAACTGCTGGGCCTGATGATGTTACCTGTTTTACTGATATGTCTGGTATCCACCTGGCAGTATGGTCATGCTGTCAGGAAAGAACGCGCGACAGCGTCGCGGAGTGCTGAAGACGGTTCTTAAATCCGCTCACGCCGCCCAAATGCAACATATTCGGCTGGCGGTCAGTTTCAGTGTAGGAGAGGCGCCACTTGCGCAAGCATGAGGTGAGCATTACGCGTGTTTAACAGGGCTGCTGATTTGATACACAGATGCTCCCTCCCGTAGACAGATGTGCCGGGATGACCGGCAAGACAGAAAGGTGCTATGCGTCAAAAAAGAGTGTATCCCCGCAGGAAAGGCGATATTTATCCTTAAGCCACAGTCTGCCCCATCGTCCCGTGCAGTGGCATCCCATGATTTTTTCAGGCTTTATTTCCCTGAGAAACTTCATAAGATTGATCAGTTTTAATGGCGACGCGGTACGCAGGTGCAGTCCGCCGATAACGGCATAAATATTCTCTTCCCGCGTAATATTCCGGCAATGGCGAATCGTGTTCTCCAGCCCGCGGTGACCGCATCCGGTAATAATGACCAGGCCACGGGAGGAGCGCCAGATAAGGGCCCCTTCATCAGGCACATAATCAAGTGCTCCGGTACGGACATCGGTAACACCATATGCAACGGGCTTTTCGACGGGAATTTCACCTGTCCAGGTAAAGCGTTTTCCCACTGCGTGCGGGCCTTTACTGAACAGCACATTTTCGCCGGTGAAATTAAGGTGCCGTGTAAGCTTTTTGACCGGTATTGCCTTACCGGGGACTCGTACACAGGCATATCTTTCCCGTACAACGTCAGGATGACAGATAATCCTGGTACCTGAATTGAGCCAGTTGACGCCGCCGATATGGTCATAGTGGCCGTGCGATAGCACCACCGCGCTCAGATTCGACAAAGGTTCATTCATCAGCCGGGCGTTGCGGATAAATGTTTCATCCGGGCCGGTATCAAACAGTATCCGGCTGTCTCCGTCATCCAGCAGAATACAGAGCCCCGCGCGGGGTTGCATACCGGGCACGGCCCGCGGGGAGAGATGGTTTTCAACCAACATTGTCATTTTTAGCATCAGGTCTACGGTTCCCTGGGTTGGCTATCGTTTCAGGCCGGTTTAGCAGGAATGGTCATTTTAACCGCCTGAAAATAGTAATTTAGCCTAACACAATAGCCTGGCGACTGATCAGAGATATGCCTTACAGATTGCCAGGGTACTTCAAAACCATTGCAGGGCAGCCCCTGTGATGCGTCTTCCCTAGTGTTTATTGATCTCCTCCCTGAAAACAGTGCCAGTCTAAACTGAAGTATCCGGTCTTCCCTCCTGCTCACAGAGAGGCTTATTGCCATGAAAAAGACCCGCTATACCGAAGAACAGATTGCATTTGCCCTGAAACAGGCTGAAACCGGTACCCGCGTCGGGGAAGTCTGCAGAAAGACGGGCATTTCTGAGGCCACTTTTTGTAACTGGAAGAAGAAATTCGCCGGTCTGGGCGTGACGGAGCTGCGACGTCTGCGGCAACTGGAAGATGAAAATCAGCGGCTGAAGAAACTGGTGGCTGATCTGAGTCTGGACAAGGAGATGCTGCAGGAGGTGCTGAAGCAAAAGTTCTGAGGCCGGCTCAGAAGCGCCAGGCGGTGCATTTTCTGCAGGGAGCATATCGTATCACTGTCCGCCGGGGATGCGGGTTGCTGATGCAGAGCAGACCGGTCTACCACTGGCAGAGTCGGCGTGACGATCGGGCGATAACCCTGCGTATCCGGGAAATAGCGGAACCCGGATACGATACGGTTGCCCGCGTATTCAAATCCAGTTGCAACGGGAAGGCTGGCGGGTTAACCACAAGAAAACACATCGGATTTATTGCCTGGAAGTGCTTAACCTGCGCAAAAAGCGCCCCCGCATGCATGTCAGTGCAGCACGCCGCCATCATCGCCCGACCCTGACGCATATCGATCAGTGCTGGAATATGGATTTCGTGTCGGATAATCTGTTTAACGGACGGCGTTTTCGGGCGCTGACTGTAGTAGATAATTTTAGTCGTGAGTGTCTGGCGATCCATGCTGGAAAATCATTGAAGGGTGAGGATGTGGTCAGCGTAATGGAAGCGCTGCGGGTACTGGATAAGCGCCTGCCGGTACGTATTCAGACGGATAACGGCAGCGAGTTTATCTCAAAAAGTCTGGATAAATGGGCGTATGAACACGGTGTCGCGATGGACTTCTCCCGCCCCGGAAAACCAACAGATAACCCGTTTATTGAGTCATTTAACGGTAGCCTGCGGGATGAATGCCTGAACATTCACTGGTTCCTGTCGCTGGAAGATGCGCAGGACAAACTCGACAAGTGGCGCAGAGAATATAATCATGAGAGGACGCATTCATCACTAAATGACATGACTCCGGCTTAATTCATCCGAAGTCTCCGGAAAGACGAAGATCTTTAATTTAGCACTGCACTGATTTTGGGCCAGGGTCATATGTCGGAAGATCTCTAAAAGTGAATGGCGCGGATTGAGGGATACTTACAGAAATACCGCGGGACATATTTGGAGCGATGGTAATAACCCCTTTTCTGCGCAATGCGCGAAGATGTTCGGCGACGGCGTGCGTGGACGCAGCGCCAATCAGTTCTGACTGCTCCCTGGCCGTAGGTGGGTAACAGTGTTTTTTGATGAATGCAACGAGGAGAACAAACACCTCCTGCTGACGTGGGTTCAATTTCTGGAATGACGAAAGACCAACGTTGTCATTATGACTGCCAGTCTTTATTGCTTCTGGTTTTGTGATGGTTTGTGCCATGGTTTCTCTCCGTGGCGCAGCAGGTATAGGTTGTTCAGGCCTACCCTCTTAAATTACCAACCAACAGTCTAACAACTGTATTTCATAGTAGAACACTTAGTCTCTCAAAATATTGAATCCGCAAACCATGTCATCTATTAATAGCAGCATCAAAAATAAATAATAGGTTCAACTTAAGCATATGAAGCAGTCTAGTTTACTACAATGCCATCCATCCAAACACTTGCAAGATTGAGAAATGGTACTAACATGGGAGCATTCATTAATGGATCATTGACAATAAGTGTTGGAGCAGGGAGCATCCTTATCCCACGAATAACAACAACATGTGTTGTCCCTCCCGCCATTGCCAATTGTGCAAGAATTGGTCTCCCCGTTGCTAGTGTTGACTCAATAATTAATGGATTAGCCGGCAACACATAATTAGAATACGCACCTCCAAAATAAGAAATAATATTAGCAACCGTATTAAAATCGCCACCATGAAAACATATCGGGTTACTATTATGACAACATTCACCTGGATTCAATTTGCTGGCAACCTCTACAATCTGACACTGTGATGGTATATTCCCCGGACCATTCTTGTAAGCAATAATCTGTTGAGCTGCGGCCGCCCAGCACCATACAGGAGTTTGCTGCATAAAATGAGGAATGTTTAAATTGACATCAGCTTTCACAGGTAGGACCATTACAAAAATTAAAAAAAAGATTTTACTAAACATATCTCCTCCATATTATAAGGCATTGTTATTATCCTATCCCTCCGCAAAAGCTGACCCTAAATCTATCATGACGTTACTGGGACCACTACACCTCCAGGATTTAATTTATAAAATGAAAAACTATAAACTTTCCAGTCTTTAGTTTTTTCTTCCCCAACTAACATCACCTCCAGAATTACTATATTTGCCACATTACTATATTTCGCTAAAAATCTATAATACCTATATGAGCCTACGTCAAAACCAGTAACAGGTGGTGATAAAAATGACCTATCCGAATCTTTATATAGTTCCTCCGAGTTACCTAAATATTTTACAATTGGATCCACATCAGAAACAAAGGAGTCTAAGCTATGTTGTTCCTTATTTCCCAAAGTCAACTCTTTATAGGCACTTCGAAAATCTCTAACATTGATTAAATCAATCCATTTCTTTGCTTTTTCAAATGAATTTGTTTTTGGTGTATAAGGAGTCTTATCTGGATTGGGATTTACTGTGATAGGATACAGAAATACCAAACAAAAAACTGCCATCGCGCCTCCAGCTCTCACTACAGTCATGTTTAGCCACGGCAGTTTACCTTGTAGATCAATAAATCCTGGAAGAACAGCAGCAACTCCTGCCGCAGCTAAGGACATAACAACACGAACAACCCACATCTTATTATCATCTAGATTTTTGGTGTAAAAAACAAGAAATAAAACAACTGATACAAAAACAACACCAAAAGTAAATGCAGCAATAATTTGCATATTTTTAGAATTTACCTGGCTCATCAATCCCACCCTAAGTATCATCGAGGAAGATACAACGGTAGCTGCATTAATCCTACAGCGAGCACTTTCAATAAAAGTAATAGCAAATGTAAAAAAAATATCAATATGAATGTGAGATTTTACAACCTAATCATGAGAAGATAATCATTAAGCGACTGTTATTAATGATTTTTTATTTACCTTCTTTATCTATGGCGTTAAAACTGTAAAGTTCTTTCCCTGAAAAAATAGAAATTTATATATTTTCCCTTACTCTTGGTCGTTGCGCCAAGGTGTTTCTCCAAGGCGCAATGAGTGTTGATTCGTCACTGTTGGAATGGGAGATTAATAGAACCCCACGGAAACTGGTAACCATCACCAGACTAGCCTTTTCAACCATCTGCGCAAACAACGAAAGAATCCCCACGATTTCATCATGCTAGAGCGGCATAAAGGAAACTGTATCACCGCGACGGTACATCAAAGCACGCTCGCATACCGGAAACGACCTGAGGCGGGCTACAATAACCCCACCATCGCATCTGATAACCGCATAGCCGGTGTTCGGCATTTCTTGTTTTTTCCCCACTACAAAATCCTCTCAATAAACCTGGTCAACTTACGCGCGGTAACTCAATAAAACCAGTCGTCAGCGCTTTCCCAGGCGCTCCATGAGCAAAGATCGCTTTCCGAACGACTTTATAAAGCACAGGGTATAAACACAAAAGATTTACTGGGGCATAAGACTCAACAACAAACGGACAGATATCATGATGACCGTGGAAAAGGATGGACCAAAGTGGCTATATGAGATTTTTTTGGTGGGGGTTTTGATAACTTGTTTTGATAATATTTTGATAACCATTCGAAAGCTAATAATAAAAAACGGGAACTGTTAAGCTCCCGTTATTGTTTAACCCAGAGGCTGGATTACATGTTCGCGATGATCGCGTCGCCAAATTCGCTACATTTCAGCAGTTTAGCGCCTTCCATCAGACGTTCAAAGTCATAGGTCACGGTCTTGGCGGCGATAGCGCCTTCAGTGCCTTTAACGATCAGGTCTGCCGCTTCGAACCACTGCATGTGGCGCAGCATCATCTCAGCGGACAGAATGATAGAACCCGGGTTCACCTTATCCTGACCAGCATATTTCGGTGCTGTACCGTGGGTCGCTTCGAACAGCGCACATTCGTCACCGATGTTCGCGCCCGGTGCGATACCGATACCGCCAACCTGAGCTGCCAGAGCATCAGAGATGTAGTCGCCGTTCAGGTTCATACAGGCAATGACGTCATACTCCGCCGGACGCAGCAGGATCTGCTGCAGGAAGGCATCGGCGATCACGTCTTTGACAATGATCTCTTTACCGGTATTCGGGTTTTTAACCTTCTGCCACGGGCCGCCGTCGATCGGTTCACCGCCGAACTCTTCGCGAATCAGCTGGTAGCCCCAGTCTTTAAACGCGCCTTCGGTGAACTTCATGATGTTGCCTTTGTGTACCAGGGTCAGCGAATCGCGATCGTTGGTGATAGCGTATTCCATAGCCGCGCGAACCAGGCGTTTGGTACCTTCTTCAGAGCACGGCTTGATGCCGATACCGCAATGTTCCGGGAAGCGAATTTTCTTCACGCCCATCTCATCACGCAGGAATTTGATCACTTTTTCTGCTTCAGCAGAGTCCGCTTTCCACTCGATGCCCGCATAGATGTCTTCGGAGTTTTCACGGAAGATAACCATGTCGGTCAGCTCAGGGTGTTTAACCGGGCTCGGAGTACCCTGGTAGTAACGAACCGGGCGCAGGCAGACGTAGAGGTCCAGCTCCTGGCGCAGCGCAACGTTCAGAGAACGAATACCGCCGCCAACTGGCGTCGTCAGAGGGCCTTTGATAGCAACACGATAGTCACGAATCAGATCAAGAGTTTCGGCAGGCAGCCAGACGTCCTGGCCATACACCTGGGTCGATTTTTCGCCGGTGTAAATTTCCATCCAGGAAATTTTACGCTCGCCTTTATAGGCTTTCTCAACGGCGGCATCCACCACTTTCAGCATCGCCGGAGTCACGTCAACACCAATACCATCACCCTCGATAAACGGGATGATCGGGTTGTTAGGGACATTCAGTTTGCCATCTTGCAGGGTGATTTTTTGACCTTCCGCCGGAACTACTACTTTGCTTTCCATTAACCTCTCCTTCGAGCGCTTCTGGTTCTGCTCTTCCTTTTCACACTAACCGAGCGTTGGCTTTATCCGCCCACTCCGCCACCGGGTCATCCCGCTAACCGGAGATTCGCGTCCGTGCCGCCTTCTAGTAGCGCGAATCAGTTTGAGCAATATTTTTGTTAAAAAATTGTGATGAGCATGTCAATACTACCTGAATGTTTGCGTCCATGAAAGGCATTCGTAATTAGGCTATAATGCGGCAATTGTCAGGATCTGAAAATACCATGCAGAAAACTTCATTTAGAAAACATCGCGTTGAGCGATTCAGCTCACAACAAGTCGCCAGACAACGCAAAGAACACGCGCCAAAACGCGTGATCTTGTTCAATAAACCCTACGATGTGTTGCCGCAGTTTACGGACGAAGCCGGACGCAGCACGCTGAAAGATTTTATTTCAGTCTCCGGGGTCTACGCTGCGGGTCGTCTTGACCGCGATAGCGAAGGGTTGCTGGTGCTGACCAACGATGGCGCGCTGCAGGCCACGCTGACTCAGCCCGGCAAACGCACCGGCAAAATTTACTACGTTCAGGTTGAAGGCCTGCCATCAGAAGATGCGCTGGCCGCGCTGCGCGCAGGCATCACGCTCAACGATGGTCCTACCCTGCCCGCTGGCATTGAGCGGGTTGCTGAACCGGCCTGGCTGTGGCCCCGCAACCCGCCGGTCCGCGAACGCAAATCCATATCCACCAGCTGGCTGAAAATCACCCTGTATGAAGGACGCAACCGTCAGGTGCGACGCATGACCGCACACGTAGGTTACCCCACACTGCGGCTTATTCGTTACGCCATGGGCGGCTATACTCTCGACGGACTGGCCAACGGCGAGTGGCGCCAGGTCGGCTAATCACACAAGGAACGGGAAGTATGTTTAAACCGCACGTCACCGTCGCCTGCGTCGTACACGCGAAAGACAAATTTCTGATCGTTGAGGAAACCATCAACGGCAAAGCGCTGTGGAATCAGCCGGCAGGACACCTCGAAGCAGATGAAACGCTGGTGCAGGCCGCCGAGCGAGAGCTGTGGGAAGAGACCGGCATTCGCGCCACGCCGCAGCATTTTATCCGCATGCACCAGTGGATTGCGCCGGACAATACGCCATTTTTACGCTTCCTGTTCGCCATCGAACTTAACGATACGTGCGCCACGCAGCCGCATGACAGCGATATCGACCGCTGCCTGTGGCTGAGTGCGCATGAGATCCTGACTGCGCCAAATCTGCGCTCCCAGCTGGTTGCTGAAAGCATCCGCAGCTATCAACAGGACCCGCGCTACCCGCTGTCATTAATTGGTGCGTTTAACTGGCCGCTCCTGGGGGGTGCCTGAGCCGCTCGTGCGTGCTAGAATATGCCGCCTTGAAGTTCAATGTGGTGAATATTCCAATGTCAGAAAGCCAAAAAAAAGTGATCGTCGGCATGTCCGGCGGCGTCGACTCCTCTGTTTCTGCCTGGTTGCTGCTTCAGCAAGGTTATAAGGTAGAAGGCCTGTTCATGAAGAACTGGGAGGAAGACGATGGTGAGGAATACTGCACCGCCGCTGCCGACCTCGCCGACGCGCAAGCCGTCTGCGATAAGCTCGGGATTGAGCTTCATACCGTTAACTTTGCCGCAGAGTACTGGGACAACGTATTTGAACTGTTCCTCGCTGAATACAAAGCCGGGCGCACGCCGAACCCGGACATTCTGTGCAACAAAGAAATCAAATTTAAAGCCTTCCTGGAGTTCGCAGCAGAAGATCTGGGCGCCGACTATATTGCGACCGGTCACTACGTGCGCCGTGCCGATGTCAACGGCAAAAGCCAGCTGCTGCGCGGCCTGGACGGCAACAAAGATCAGAGCTACTTCCTGTACACCCTTAGCCATGAGCAGATTGCCCAGAGCCTGTTCCCGGTTGGCGAGCTGGAAAAGCCGCAGGTGCGCAAGATCGCCGAGGATCTGGATCTGATCACCGCGAAGAAAAAAGACTCTACCGGGATCTGCTTTATCGGCGAACGCAAATTCCGCGAGTTCCTCGGCCGCTACCTTCCTGCTCAGCCGGGAAAAATCGTCACCGTTGACGGCGACGAAATCGGCGAGCATCAGGGTTTGATGTACCATACCCTTGGCCAGCGTAAAGGCCTCGGCATCGGCGGCACCAAAGAAGGCAGCGAGGACCCGTGGTACGTTGTTGATAAAGACGTCGAAAACAATATTCTGGTCGTAGCTCAAGGCCACGACCACCCGCGTCTGATGTCCAGGGGCCTGATTGCCCAACAGCTGCACTGGGTCGATCGCGAGCCGGTTAAAGGCACTCTGCGCTGCACGGTGAAGACCCGCTATCGCCAGACCGATATTCCGTGCACCGTGAAAGCGCTGGATGACGACCGCATCGAGGTACTTTTTGACGAACCGGTTGCGGCGGTGACGCCGGGCCAGTCGGCGGTCTTCTATCTTGGCGAAGTGTGCCTCGGCGGCGGCGTGATCGAGCAGCGTCTGCCGCTGCAGTCCTGACAGACAGTTTTTACCGCCGGTGAGACAAAACCCTCCCCGACGGTTTACAAGGAGTAGGTGTGGCGAAGAATTATTATGACATCACGTTGGCGCTGGCGGGCATCTGCCAGGCCGCCCGTCTGGTTCAGCAGCTGGCGCACCAGGGCCATTGCGACAGCGATGCCCTGCACGTGTCGCTGAACAGCATCATCGATCTCAACCCGGATTCAACGCTGGCGGTGTTCGGTGGTAGTGAAGCCAATCTTCGCCTCGGGCTGGAAACGCTGCTTGGCGTACTCAACAGCGGCAGCCGCCAGGGTCTCAATGCTGAGTTGACCCGCTACACCTTAAGCCTGATGGTGCTTGAGCGTAAGCTTGACGGGAGCAAAGGGGCGATGGATACCCTTGGCAACCGCATCGCCGGCCTGCGCCGTCAGCTGGAGCATTTCGATCTGCAATCAGAAACGCTGCTCAGCGCCATGGCGGGGATCTACGTTGACGTCATCAGTCCGCTGGGCCCGCGTATTCAGGTGACCGGCTCCCCCGCCGTGTTGCAAAGCCCGCAGGTTCAGGCCAAGGTCCGCGCCTCGCTGCTGGCTGGCATTCGTGCCGCCGTGCTCTGGCACCAGGTGGGCGGCGGGCGCATGCAGCTCATGTTTTCTCGTAATCGTCTGGTTAACCAGGCAAAACAAATTCTTGCTCATTTAACCCCGGAGTTGTGATCTATGGAATTATCCTCACTGACCGCCGTTTCCCCTGTCGATGGACGCTACGGCGATAAAGTCAGCGCGCTGCGCGGTATCTTCAGCGAATTCGGTTTGCTGAAATTCCGTGTACAAGTCGAAGTACGTTGGCTGCAGAAGTTAGCCGCGCACGCAGCGATCAAGGAAGTTCCTGCTTTTGCTGCTGACGCAAACGGTTTCCTTGATAAAATCGTTGCCGACTTCAGCGTTGAAGATGCGCAGCGCATCAAAACCATCGAACGTACCACCAACCACGATGTGAAAGCGGTAGAGTATTTCCTCAAGGAAAAAGTGGCCGATATCGCTGAACTGCATGCGGTATCTGAATTCATCCACTTCGCCTGCACCTCCGAAGACATTAACAACCTCTCCCACGCGCTGATGCTGAAAACCGCGCGCGATGAGGTGGTTCTGCCGTACTGGCGCAAGCTTATCGACGCGGTGAAAGAGCTGGCGGTTCAGTATCGCGATGTACCGCTGCTGTCCCGCACTCACGGTCAGCCGGCCACGCCGTCCACAATGGGTAAAGAGATGGCTAACGTCGCTTACCGTATGGAGCGTCAGTATCGTCAGCTAAACCAGGTGGAGATTCTGGGTAAAATCAACGGCGCGGTGGGTAACTATAACGCCCACATCGCGGCGTATCCGGAAGTGGACTGGCACCAGTTCAGTGAAGAGTTTGTTACCTCGCTGGGCATCCAGTGGAACCCGTACACCACGCAGATTGAGCCGCATGACTATATTGCCGAGCTGTTCGACTGCATCGCCCGCTTCAACACCATCCTGATCGACTTCGATCGCGATGTGTGGGGCTACATCGCGCTGAACCACTTCAAGCAGAAGACGATCGCCGGTGAAATCGGTTCATCCACTATGCCGCATAAAGTGAATCCGATCGATTTCGAGAACTCCGAAGGTAACCTCGGCCTGGCTAACGCCATGATGCAGCACCTGGCGAGCAAACTGCCGGTTTCCCGCTGGCAGCGCGACCTGACCGATTCAACCGTACTGCGTAACCTCGGTGTCGGTATCGGCTACGCGCTGATTGCTTATCAGTCGACCCTCAAAGGTGTCAGCAAACTGGAACTGAACGGCGATCGCCTGCTGGACGAGTTGGATCATAACTGGGAAGTGCTGGCTGAGCCGATCCAGACCGTGATGCGCCGCTACGGCATCGAAAAACCGTACGAGAAGCTGAAAGAGCTGACCCGCGGTAAGCGCGTGGACGCGGAAGGGATGCAACAGTTCATCGACAGCCTGCCGCTGCCGGAAGACGAGAAAGTTCGCCTGAAAGCCATGACGCCGGCCAACTACATCGGTCGCGCGACCACCATGGTTGACGAACTGAAGTAATCGCTTTGTCTCACCTTCCTCCGTGAATCGGCGGAGAGTGCGTGAATGCAGAGAAACAGATGGCCGGGAATCATTCCGGCCATCAATTCGTCAGGGCGATGACCGTGCCCGTCACGCGCCTTAATTCACTTTTTCGTCACATCATCCATCGATGTGCCGCTTTTCATTTTTGCCTCATTTTTCATTTCATGTTTTTTTAACTCAGCCTGAGTTTTACACTCCTCCTTCACTTGTGCACCGCTGACGGCTCTGCAGTCATCGATGATGTGATCCGGATTTTTTAGCTGCTCTTTTTCCGCCTGTTTTTCTGACGTGCTGCTGGCGGGGTTTTCTGCCAGGGCTGATGAACAGAAAACTAAGGTTAAACATGTGGTTAGCATCAATGAAGCGCGTTTCAACCCATTCAGTCTCATACGTGAACTCCATGTGTGGGGGGATGCAGAGATAATCATCACTAAGGATATACGATCATTCGCTAGTTGCCCGGTCGTTGACGGATAATCATCCTGGCCAGACCCACCAAATTATCAGCACAATGCTCGTCGAAGTGGAAACACGAAGATAAACTTGCCAATATATGCCCACGGTATGCCCCTTTCTCGTACCGGATGTATATCGGGCGCTGGCGCTACCTCCCTCTCTCCACCGGCCTGGCAGGCCAGAAAATGGGGACGGCAGGTGAAGTTATAACGCAAGCCTTTCATTTACAGCCGTTTAAATTCAGTATATCTATTCAGCGCTACACTACTCGAAACCAAAATAAATGGGAGAAAAGGCATGCGCGTGCTCGTCGTTGAGGATAACGCTTTACTGCGCCATCACCTGAAAGTTCAGCTCCAGGAATTAGGCCATCAGGTGGACGCAGCAGAAGATGCAAAGGAAGCCGATTACTATCTGGGTGAACACGTGCCGGATATCGCCATTGTCGATCTGGGCCTGCCCGACGAAGACGGTCTCTCGCTGATTCGCCGCTGGCGCAGTCATGACGTGTCGGTTCCGGTACTGGTATTGACCGCCCGTGAAGGCTGGCAGGATAAAGTCGAGGTGCTGAGCGCCGGTGCGGACGACTACGTCACCAAACCGTTCCATATTGAAGAAGTCGCTGCCCGGATGCAGGCGCTACTGCGCCGAAACAGCGGCCTGGCGTCACAGGTTATTTCCATTCCGCCTTTCCAGGTTGACCTGTCACGCCGCGAGCTGTCGATTAACGAACAGCCCATCAAGCTGACCGCATTTGAATACACCATTATGGAAACGCTGATTCGTAACCGTGGCAAAGTCGTCAGCAAAGATTCATTAATGCTCCAGCTCTACCCCGATGCTGAACTGCGCGAAAGCCACACCATCGACGTACTGATGGGGCGGCTGCGGAAAAAAATTCAGACTCAGCACCCGCATGACGTCATTACGACCGTGCGCGGCCAGGGCTATTTATTTGAACTACGCGAATGAAAAGTCCGCTGCGGCATATTTTGCCGCTTTCATTACGCGTGCGTTTTCTGCTGGCGACGGCGGCAGTGGTGCTGGTGCTTTCGCTGGCCTACGGCATGGTGGCGCTGGTGGGCTACAGCGTCAGCTTTGATAAAACCACCTTCCGCCTGCTGCGCGGCGAAAGCAACCTGTTCTATATGCTGGCAAGGTGGGAAAACAACCACATCGACGTGGATATCCCCGAAAACCTCAACATGCAGAGCCCAACGGTTACGTTGATATACGATGCCAAAGGCAAACTGCTGTGGATGCAGCGCGATGTCGCCTGGCTGGCAAAACGCATTCAACCTGAATGGCTGAAAAGCAACGGCTTCCACGAAATCGAGTCCGACGTTGACAGCAGCAGCATGCTGCTGCGCAACAATCAACAGTTCCAGGAGGAGCTGGACGCCCTTCGCCAGCAGGATGATGGTTCAGAAATGACCCACTCGGTGGCGATCAATATCTACCCGGCAACCGATAAGATGCCGCAGCTGAGCATCGTGGTGATCGACACCATTCCTGTCGAGCTGAAACGCTCTTATATGGTCTGGAGCTGGTTTATCTATGTGCTGGTTGCCAACCTGCTGCTGGTGATCCCGCTGCTTTGGGTGGCGGCCTGGT
>NZ_JMPP01000052.1 GCF_000735435.1 Klebsiella planticola ATCC 33531
ATCGAGTCGCTGGCAAAAGAGGTCCGCGAGCTGGAAGAGCATCACCGCGACATGCTCAACCCGAATACCACCCGCGAACTGACCCGACTGGTCAGCAACCTTAACCGGCTGCTGACCAGCGAGCGCGAGCGCTACGACAAATATCGCACCACGCTGACCGATTTGACCCATAGTCTGAAAACGCCGCTGGCCGTGCTGCAAAGCACCCTGCGTTCTTTGCGCGGCGAAAAGATTGACCTTAATGAAGCAGAACCGATCATGCTGGAGCAGATCAGCCGCATCTCGCAGCAAATCGGCTACTACCTGCATCGCGCCAGTATGCGCAGCGGCGGTACCCTGCTCAGCCGCGAACTGCACCCCATTGCGCCGCTGCTCGACAAGTTGACCTCGGCGTTGAACAAGGTTTATCAGCGCAAAGGGGTCAATATCAGTCTTGATATCTCTCCGGAGATCAGCTTTGTCGGCGAACAGAATGATTTTATGGAAGTGATGGGCAACGTGCTGGATAACGCCTGTAAATACTGCCTGGAATTTGTCGAAGTTTCCGTGCGTCAGACCAACGACAACCACCTGCATATTCTGGTGGAAGATGATGGCCCCGGCATCCCGTTAAACCAGCGGACTGCCGTATTCGATCGCGGGCAACGTGCCGATACGCTGCGGCCAGGCCAGGGCGTGGGACTCTCCGTCGCCCGGGAGATCGTTGAGCAATACGATGGCGACATTCTCACCGGCGAAAGTCTGCTCGGCGGAGCCTGCATGGAGGTGGTTTTTGGCCGCCAGCTGCCCGACGATACGGAAAGCTGAATCGCCCCGCTTCCCACGCCTGGGCAAACTCTGTGACTACGAAGCACAATCGCCGTCAACAAAGAGGCAGTTTGAAGCATGGCGTGTATAATCCCAAACAGACACCTGCTGTGGAATAAATAAAATGGATTATCAATTAACGCTTAACTGGCCTGACTTTATCGAACGCTACTGGCAAAAACGCCCGGTAGTCCTCAAGCGCGGCTTCGCGAATTTCGTCGATCCCATTAGCCCGGATGAACTGGCCGGGCTGGCGATGGAAAGCGAAGTCGATAGCCGCCTGGTCAGCCATCAGGACGGGAAATGGCAGGTCAGCCATGGTCCTTTCGAAAGCTACGACCATCTGAGCGAAAACAACTGGTCGCTGCTGGTGCAGGCGGTGAATAACTGGCACGAGCCGACGGCCGCGCTGATGCAGCCCTTCCGCGCTCTCCCCGACTGGCGTATTGATGATCTGATGATCTCTTTCTCCGTGCCCGGCGGCGGCGTAGGTCCCCATCTCGATCAGTACGACGTGTTTATCATCCAGGGAACCGGCCGGCGTCGTTGGCGCGTGGGCGATAAAGTCCCGATGAAGCAGCACTGCCCGCATCCAGACCTGCTGCAGGTGGATCCGTTCGACGCCATCATTGATGAAGAGATGGAGCCGGGCGATATTCTCTATATTCCGCCGGGATTCCCGCACGAGGGGTATTCCCTGGAAAACTCGCTGAACTATTCGGTAGGCTATCGCGCGCCAAATGCCCGCGAGCTGTTCAGCGGCTTTGCCGAC
This sequence comes from Klebsiella planticola ATCC 33531, assembly GCF_000735435.1. Classification (GTDB taxonomy): domain Bacteria; phylum Pseudomonadota; class Gammaproteobacteria; order Enterobacterales; family Enterobacteriaceae; genus Klebsiella; species Klebsiella planticola. Next base: position 1,580 of record NZ_JMPP01000052.1, read on the forward strand.
TATATTCTGCAACGTGAACTGGGTAGCCAGCGCTATGTCGATCCGGATGTGCCTTCCCGCGATCATCCGGCGGATATTCTGCCGGCTGAACTCGACCGTCTGCGCGATATGATGCTGGGGTTGATTAACCAGCCAGAGCATTTTAAGCAGTGGTTTGGGGAGTTTATCACCCAATCCCGCCATGAGCTGGACGTCGCTCCTGCTGAGCCGCCGTATCAGCCTGATGAGATTTACGACGCGCTACAACAGGGCGATCGCCTGGTGCGGCTGGGCGGGCTGCGCGTACTGCGTATCGATGGCGAGGTGTTCGTCAACGGCGAGAAGATTAATTCGCCGCACCGTCCGGCGCTGGACGCGCTGGCCACGCATCTGTCGCTTAACGCGGAACATTTTGGCGATGCGCTGGAAGATCCATCGTTCCTCGCAATGCTTGCCGCACTGGTCAACTGCGGCTACTGGTTCTTCGAGGACTGAGCCGCGAGATGCCCGGTGGCGGCTCACGCCTTACCGGGCCTACGGTCCCGGCTCCGGGATTATGTACCACACCGCATATATTGCCCGGTGGCGGCTCGCGCCTTACCGGGCCTACGGTCCCGGCTCCGGAATTATGTAGCGCACTGCATATATTGCCCAATGGCGGCTCGCGCCTTACCGGGCCTACGGTCCGGGCTCCGGGATTGTGTACCACACCTCATATATTGCCCGGTGGCGGCTCGCGCCTTACCGGGCCTACGGTCGGGCTCCGGGATTGTGTACCACACCGCATATATTGCCCGGTGGCGGCTCGCGCCTTACCGGGCCTACGGTCCGGGCTCCGGGATTGTGTACCACACCGCATATATTGCCCGATGGCGGCTCGCGCCTTACCGGGCCTACGGGATGAATGTGAGTCTGGATTCTGTAGGCCGGGTAAGGCGTGAGCCGTCACCCGGCGTTCTGTTTGCGCTCTCCGGCGTCAAAATCGGCAACGTCCCCAGCCCAATCCGGCGGATACAACCCGAGGCTCACATCACGATGAAAAGTTGAATACGGCCAGTCAATCACCCTCTTCACATAGCCATGTTTCACCGGATTGATGTAAACGTAATCCATATGCCGTCGGTAATCGTCCTCATGACGGATCGCATGTTCCCAGAAACGGGGCTGCCAGACCTCGCGCATTCCCAGTTCGCGGGTGAATGTTTTTTTAATATCCCGCCAGCGTCCCGAATAATCGGTATCACCTTCCGGTAGCGTCCAGATAGCGTGCATATGTTCGGGTAAAATAACCCACGCGTTAATCAGGAAGGGCTTTTTGCGTTTAATATCAGCTGTCACAGCGCGAAGTTGAGCGATATGGCGGGTCAAAAGATCGCTTTGCCGATTTCGCAAATTGACGGTAAAGAACCAGGTACCGCCAGGGATATGGCTGCGGCGGTAATTTGACATCAGAGGTTCCCTCCCCTTCCGCAGGTGCAGGTACGCAGTCTTTGCGAACCGCACGTTCGGTATTGCCCGGTGGCGGCTTACGCCTTACCGGGCCTACGGTCCGGGCTCCGGGATTATGTACCGCACCGCATATATTGCCCGGTGGCGGCTCACGCCTTACCGGGCCTACGGTCCGGGCTCCGGAATTATGTAGCGCACCGCATATATTGCCCGCTGCGGCTTACCGGGCCTACCAATAGCCCGGATAAGCACCGCGCTATCCGGGAGTTCTTCGGGATCAGGAGCCGCGTTTTGCCGTTAGCTCCGCAATCCGCACAATCACCTGCACCGCCTTCTCCATCCCCTCCAGCGTGACGAATTCATGCTTGCCGTGATAGTTATAGCCGCCGGTAAACAGGTTCGGACAGGGTAGCCCCATAAAAGAGAGCTGAGCGCCGTCGGTGCCGCCGCGAATCGGCTTCATTTGCGGTTCAATATCGCAATCCACCATCGCCTGGCGGGCAATCTCCACGACGTGCGGGTGCGACATCACTTTTTCATGCATATTGTAATAGCTGTCTTCAATCACCAGCTCAATATAGCAATCCGGATGCAGCCCCTTACCGACCTTTTTGGCAATTTCCATCATTTTGCGCTTGCGGGCCTCGAACTGCTTACGGTCAAAGTCGCGAATGATGTAGTGCATTTCTGCCCGGTCAACGCTGCCTTTCATGCTCGCCAGATGGTAAAAACCTTCGTAGCCTTCGGTCGTCTCCGGCACCTCATCGGCAGGGATTTCCGCATGAATCCGTGCCGCCAGCGACAGCGCATTCACCATCACCCCTTTTGCGGTGCCCGGATGGACATTGTTGCCCACGATCTTAATGGTCACCGATGCGGCGTTGAAGTTTTCAAACTCCAGCTCGCCCACTCCGCCGCCGTCAACGGTATAGGCCCAGCGGGCGTCAAACGCGGCGACATCAAAGTGCTTCGCCCCTTTCCCGACCTCTTCGTCAGGCGTGAAGGCCACGCGAATATCGCCGTGAGGAATATTTTTCGCCTTCAGCGTCGCCAGCGCGGTCATTATCTCGGCGATACCGGCTTTGTCATCGGCGCCAAGCAGCGTTTTGCCATCGGTGGTGATCAGCGTTTGCCCAAGCAACTGGTGCAGTACCGGGAACATCACCGGTGAGAGCACTTCATCGCCAATCCCAAGCGCGATATCACCGCCACGGTAGTTTTCAACGATTTGCGGGTTCACGTTTTTGCCGCTGAAATCCGGCGCCGTGTCGACGTGGGAAATAAAGCCAATGGGCGGAATAGCGCCGGCAACGTTGGCCGGAAGGGTTCCCATTACCGTCCCTTTCTCACTTAGCGTCACATTAACCAGTCCCATTTCTTCCAGCTGCGCCTGCAGCAGGCGTAACAGCTTCCACTGACCTTCCGTGCTTGGAACCTGACGCACGCCAGGCTTCGACTGTGTGTCCAGAGAAACGTACTGTAAAAAACGCTCAAGCAATTTATCCATGTAGCCACCCTCATCTTTTGTGACAACATTATTCATAAGCCCGAATATACAAATATTGCGTCAGGTCATTTTTAGCCCGGCAAATAAAAATTTAATACATGAACCGGCGTATTGTTGTAAAGGTCGTGTATCCGTATGAGACAGGCATTGGCGATCGCAAGCGATTGCCGTAGAATGCTGGCCCTCGTTTATTATGCGCAACCGCAAAGGTGGTTAACCACAAACCCCGCAACGGTCAATCGTCCGCTGCGTCTACATGGGACAGAGTTAAAAATTGAATATACAACCGCGTTCGCTTTCGCCGCTGGTGCAACTGGCGGGAATTCGCAAAAGCTTTGATGGAAAAACGGTTATCTCAGATCTGAATCTGACCATCAACAACGGTGAGTTTCTCACCCTGCTTGGCCCCTCTGGCTGCGGTAAAACCACCGTTCTTCGTCTTATTGCCGGGCTTGAAAACGTCGACAGCGGGCGAATTCATCTCGAAGATCAGGACATCACTCATGTTCCGGCGGAAAACCGCCACGTCAATACCGTTTTCCAAAGCTACGCTCTGTTTCCCCATATGAGCGTATTCGAAAACGTCGCCTTCGGTCTGCGGATGCAGAAAACGCCGGCGGCGGAAATCACGCCTCGCGTCCTCGATGCGCTGCGCATGGTCCAGCTGGAGGAGTTTGCCCAACGCAAACCGCATCAGCTCTCCGGCGGTCAGCAGCAGCGGGTGGCTATCGCCCGGGCGGTGGTCAACAAACCGCGCCTGCTGCTGCTGGATGAGTCCCTGTCGGCGCTGGATTACAAGCTGCGTAAGCAGATGCAAAACGAGCTGAAGGCGTTGCAGCGTAAGCTGGGCATCACCTTCGTCTTCGTCACCCACGATCAGGAAGAGGCCCTGACCATGTCCGACCGCATCGTGGTCATGCGCGATGGGAAAATCGAGCAGGACGGCACGCCGCGTGAAATCTACGAAGAGCCGAAAAACCTGTTCGTCGCCAGTTTTATCGGCGAGATTAATCTGTTTAATGCTACGGTCATTGAACGCCTTGACGAGCAGCGCGTCCGCGCCAGCGTTGAAGGCCGCGAATGCAATATCTACGTCAACTTCCCCGTCGAGCGGGATCAGCGGCTGAACGTTCTGCTGCGCCCGGAAGATCTGCGCGTCGATGAAGTCCACGACGGCAGCAACGCCGACGGACTGATCGGCTACATTCGCGAGCGCAACTACAAAGGCATGACGCTGGAGTCGGTTGTCGAACTGGAAAATGGCAAAATGGTGATGGTCAGTGAATTCTTTAACGAAGACGATCCGGACTTTGATCACCCGCTTGACCAGAAAATGGCCATTAACTGGGTAGAAAGCTGGGAGGTTGTGCTGGCTGATGAAGAACACCAGTAAATTCCAGAATGTGGTGATCGCCACTATCGTGGGTTGGCTTGTGCTGTTTGTGTTCCTGCCCAACCTGATGATCATCGGTACCAGCTTTTTGACCCGCGACGACGCCAGTTTCGTCAAGATGGTCTTCACGCTGGATAACTACACGCGCCTGCTGGATCCGCTCTATTACGACGTGCTGCTGCACTCGCTTAATATGGCGCTGCTGGCGACCCTTGCCTGTCTGGCGCTCGGCTATCCTTTCGCCTGGTTTCTGGCCAGGCTGCCGGAAAAAGTGCGCCCGCTGCTGCTGTTTCTGCTGATCGTGCCGTTCTGGACCAACTCCTTGATCCGTATCTACGGGCTGAAAATCTTCCTCAGCACCAAAGGGTATCTCAACGAGTTCCTGCTGTGGCTGGGAGTGATTGATACGCCGCTGCGCATCATGTATACCCCGTCTGCGGTCATCATCGGACTGGTCTATATTCTGCTGCCATTTATGGTGATGCCGCTGTACTCCAGTATTGAGAAGCTCGATCGTCCTCTGCTGGAAGCGGCAAGAGATCTGGGCGCCAGCAAGCTGCAAACCTTTATCCGCATCATTATTCCACTGACCATGCCGGGTATTATTGCCGGCTGTCTGCTGGTGATGCTGCCGGCGATGGGGCTGTTCTACGTCTCGGATCTGATGGGCGGCGCCAAAAACCTGCTGATCGGTAACGTGATTAAGAGTCAGTTCCTGAATATCCGCGACTGGCCGTTTGGCGCCGCGACCAGCATTACGCTGACGCTGGTGATGGGCCTGATGCTGTTAATTTACTGGCGCGCGGCGCGTCTGTTGAATAGCAAGGTGGAACTCGAATGATCGGTCGACTGCTGCGCGGCGGCTTTATGACCGCCATTTATGCTTACCTGTATATTCCGATCATTATTCTGATCGTCAACTCGTTTAACAGTTCGCGCTTTGGTATTAACTGGCAGGGCTTTACCACTCAATGGTATAGCCTGTTGATGAACAACGATAGTCTGCTGCAGGCCGCACAGCACTCGCTGACCATGGCGGTGCTGTCAGCCACCTTTGCAACGCTTATCGGGTCGCTGACCGCCGTCGCGCTGTATCGCTATCGTTTTCGTGGTAAACCGTTCGTCAGCGGGATGCTGTTCGTGGTGATGATGTCGCCGGATATCGTCATGGCCATCTCCCTGCTGGTGCTGTTTATGCTGATCGGCATTCAGTTGGGGTTCTGGTCGCTGCTGTTTTCGCACATCACCTTCTGCCTGCCTTTCGTGGTGGTGACGGTCTATTCGCGCCTCAAAGGTTTTGATGTGCGGATGCTGGAGGCGGCGAAAGATCTGGGCGCCAGCGAGTTGACCATTCTGCGTAAAATTCTTCTGCCGCTGGCGCTGCCTGCCGTGGCCGCCGGATGGCTGCTGAGCTTTACGCTGTCGATGGATGATGTGGTGGTGTCGTCATTCGTGACCGGCCCGGGTTACGAGATCCTGCCGCTGAAGATCTATTCGATGGTCAAAGTGGGCGTATCGCCGGAAGTGAATGCCCTGGCGACGATTCTGTTAGTTCTGTCGCTGGTGATGGTCATCGCCAGCCAATTGATTGCACGTGATAAAACTCAGGGGACGTTAAAATGAAAAAATGGTCACGCCACCTGCTCGCAGCGGGCGCTCTGGTAATGGGTATCAGCGCCGCGCATGCGGACGACAGCAAAACGCTCTATTTCTATAACTGGACCGAGTATGTGCCGCCGGGTCTGCTGGAGCAGTTCACCAAAGAGACCGGCATCAAGGTTATCTATTCCACTTACGAGTCGAATGAAACCATGTACGCCAAACTCAAAACCTACAAAGACGGCGCCTACGATCTGGTGGTGCCTTCCACCTATTTCGTCGACAAGATGCGTAAAGAAGGGATGTTGCAGAAGATCGATAAGAGCAAGCTGACGAACTTCAGCAACCTCGATCCGCAGATGCTGAACAAACCGTTCGATCCGGGTAACGATTATTCCATTCCCTACATCTGGGGCGCCACCGCCATTGGCGTCAATAGCGATGCTATCGACCCGAAAACCGTCACCAGCTGGGCCGACCTGTGGAAACCAGAGTATAAGAGCAGCCTGCTGCTGACAGACGATGCGCGGGAAGTGTTCCAGATAGCCTTACGTAAGCTGGGCTATTCCGGCAATACCACCGACCCGAAAGAGATTGAAGCCGCCTACAACGAGCTGAAAAAACTGATGCCTAACGTCGCGGCGTTTAACTCCGATAATCCGGCCAACCCGTATATGGAAGGGGAAGTGAATCTCGGCATGGTGTGGAACGGTTCGGCATGGGTTGCCCGCCAGTCGGGCACGCCGCTCGAGGTCGTCTGGCCGAAAGAAGGCGGGATCTTCTGGATGGATAGCCTGGCGATTCCGGCGAATGCGAAAAACGTCGACGGCGCGCTCAAGCTGATTAACTTCTTGCTGCGTCCGGAAGTGGCAAAACAGGTGGCGGAAACCATCGGCTACCCGACGCCAAATCTCGCCGCGCGTAAAATGCTCAGCCCGGAAGTCGCCAATGATAAGTCGCTCTACCCGGATGCGGACACTATCGCCAGGGGCGAATGGCAAAACGATGTGGGCAGCGCCAGCACCCTGTATGAAGAGTATTATCAGAAGCTAAAAGCGGGCCGTTAATCCCGTCAGGCGGAGCCCCGGCTCCGCCGTTGTTTCGTCCTTCCCCCGCTCTACTCCGCAACACTGACACTCATACCAGCGCAGAATTTCCGCCACGAGGCTAATCATGCTGGCGACGGTATGACTGCTGCCGAGGCGGGGAAATCGGGTCGCTATTATCATCCCGCGTAAGCCGCCGGGTGCGGCCATTCCTCCGCGATTCAACTCTGGGTATTAGCACCCGCACGTTGATTGGGGCACCCGGAGGCCGGCTTATCCCGCATCGCGCCCATCCGCCATCAGAATCTGACCAAACTCGGCGCGCAGCCGGTTTTTCAGGACTTTACCGGTGGCGCTGACGGGGAGCGCATCGATGAACAGAATCCGGTCCGGAAGCTGCCATTTCGGCACTCGTGTCTGGTACCAGGCCAACAGCTCCGGCTCTTCAATTTCGCCATCTTCTGCCCTGACACACAGCAGCACCGGACGCTCATCCCAGCGCGGATGCTGCGCCGCAATCGCCGCCGCGCTGCGAATCGCCGGATGGGCAAGCGCAATATTCTCCAGCTCGACCGTTGAGATCCACTCTCCGCCGGACTTAATGATATCTTTCGCCCGATCGTGAATCACCAGGTAGCCATTCTCATCAACCGTGCCAATATCACCGGTGTCGAACCAGCCATCATCGGTCAACGCGGTATCGGGACGACCGTAGTAATTTGCCGCCACCCAATGGCCGCGCACCTGCAGATAGCCCTGACTTTCGCCATCGTTGGCCAGCGCCTGGCCCTCAGCATCCACCACCCGCAGATCGATGCCAAAAATGACGCGCCCCTGACCGTGCCCCAGTTTTTGCTGTGCCTCCTGAGGCAGGGCTTTATGTTTGCTCAGCGGCGTGTTGATGGTGCCGATGGGCGAAGTCTCGGTCATCCCCCAGGCATGAATCAGCTCAATACCATAATCGCGGCGGAAGACCTCAATCATCGACGGGGGCAGCGCCGACCCGCCGACAAAAGATCGTTTAAAACAGGGCAGGCGAACATCCGATTTACGCAGCGCGGCAAGCAATCCTGCCCAGATGACCGGAACGCCGAAGGCGACGCTGACCTGCTCCTCGCTCAACAGCCGCAGCAGGCTGTCGCCGTCCAGATTCGGCCCCGGCAGAACCAGGCGAGCGCCGGCCATCGCGGCAATAAAAGGCGTGCCCCAGGCATTGACGTGGAACATCGGCACTACCGGCAACAGCGTGTCCTGCGCCGAGATACCGGCCGCATCCGGCTGATTGCCGCTCAGCGCATGCAGTACCAGCGAGCGGTGGGTATTCAGCACCCCTTTCGGCTTGCCGGTGGTCCCCGAGGTATAGCACAGCGACGCCGGCGAATGTTCGCTCACCTCGGGCCAGCGATACGCCGGATCCGCTGCAGCGATCAGCTCCTCAAAAAACAGCAGCGAGTCCAGCGCGGCGAGCGCCTCCTCATTCCGCGGCTCCAGCAGAACAAAATGCTTTACCGTTGGCAACTGGGGCCGCAGCGCGCAGATAAGCGGCAGAAAGGTGTCGTCGAAAAACAGAATCTCGTCCGCGGCATCATTGATGATAAACGCGAGGTGTTCCGTGGACAGGCGTGGGTTGATGGTATGCGTCACCCATCCCCCAGCACTGATGCCAAAATAGATCTCCAGATGGCGGCGATTATTCCACGCCAGCGTGCCGCAGCGGGCGCCTGTCGGGAGCCCCAGCCGGCTCATGGCGGAAGCCAGACGCAGGGCGTTATCCGCCACCTCTCCCCAGCTACTGTACTCTCTTCCCCCTAACGTCCCGACCGAAACAATTTCCGTATCGCTATGATAGCGCGCGGCATGCTCAATGAGCGTCCGGGTCGTTAAATCCTGATACATCATCGGTGGATGCATGGCTGTTACTCCGCGACAGGCTGATATGTTGTGTAAGTGATGCGGTCCGGTGTGCACCCGAACTCTCACTAAATCTGGCAACAACCCGGGCAGCCAACCAAAACAGATGTGCAAAATTTAGCGTTCACGCACAAGAATCCTCGTCTGGCAGCGGGGAATGTGATGGGAAATGGCTTTTCACGCGCGGCGGTAGCGCGCAGAAGAGGGGCCGACGCAGTGAAGAATGCGCGAGTGGTACGCTCGTCGCATTCAACTCGCGCCGGCGCAATGTTTCAGTTGCCAGGCTCTGGCTGCGGGACCGTAAACTTATATCCTTTTCCCCATACCGTCAGAATAAACTCCGGCTCCGCCGGATTATCTTCTATTTTCATCCTCAGCCGATTAATGTGCGTGTTGACCGTATGCTCATACCCTTCATGCTGATAGCCCCACACCTGGTTGAGCAAACTGATGCGGGAAAAGACCTTATCGGGATGCCTGGCAAAGAACCACAGCAGGTCGAACTCGCGCGGCGTCAGGTCAAGCGCGAGATCGCGCAAACGCGCTTCGCGCGCAAGCGGGTCGATGGTCAGCCGGTCAATGTGCAGTATGCCGGCGTCCTGCATCAGATTCTGGGCCATGGCCTCCTGACGACGGAAGAGCGCCTTCACTCGCGCCACCAGCTCAAGCATCGAAAAGGGTTTCGCGAGGTAGTCATCTGCCCCGAGTTCCAGCCCCAGGACACGATGGACTTCACTTGCGCGCGCGCTGATTATCACTATCGGCATGTAGCTTGCCATGGTGCGGGCATGCCGGCAGATCTCCAGACCGTCGATGCCCGGTAACATCAGGTCGAGGATCAGCGCGTCCCAGCCGCCCTGCCTGACCATCGCCAGCCCGCCGGTGCCTTCAGCAGCATGGCTGATTTCATAGCCCTCCTCGCATAAATGCAGCTGCAGCAGCTCCGCGATATTTTCATCATCTTCAATAATTAATACTTTTTTGGGCTTCATCGCTGCCGCCTTATTGCGTTCTGTCAGAGACAGTTTAGACGACATTCGCATCGCGAGTTATCACATTTAATTTAACTTTTCGTGATACATCGGCGAACAGATTCAGGCCACACTGTTATTAACGCAATAACCGGGAATATCATGATGAACAGTCTCTCAAATCAGATTAAGCCCGCGACCATTCATCCTCTGTGGTTAAGAATTTGCCACTGGGTTAATGCGCTTTCGATATTAATTATGGTGACCAGCGGCTGGCGTATTTATAACGCATCACCGTTGTTTAATTTTTATATTCCTGATGCACTGACTCTTGGCGGTTGGCTGGCAGGCGCATTGCAATGGCATTTTTCAGCAATGTGGTTGTTTGCTCTTAACGGTGTATTTTACCTGCTGATGAATCTTGTCAGCGGGCGCTTAAAAAAACAATTCTGGCCTCTGTCGCCGCAAGGAGTAATTGACGATTTTATTTCCGCACTACGCGGCAGGCTGACACATGACAATCCCGGCCATTATAACTACGTCCAGAAACTGGCCTATCTCTTCGTCATGCTCGATAGCATTATTCTGGCGTTATCCGGTCTGGTTATCTGGAAGTCGGTGCAGTTTCCGCTGCTACGAATCTTACTCGGGGGATATGACAACGCACGGGTGATTCATTTCTTTGCGATGTCCGCACTGATGGGATTTGTCGTTATTCATCTGCTGATGGTGCTGCTGGTCCCGAAAACGTTACTGGCCATGCTCCGCGGACGATAAGGAAAATACAGTGAACAATCATAAAAATTCATTCTCCGCCGCCGACAAGGCCATCGTAGTCCAGGAGGCGAGCCGGGAAATTAACAAGCGGCTCTCATCGGAAGGTCGTCGCCGCTTTATCAGGCAGGGGTTAACTTTTGGCGGTCTGATGCTGTTAAGCGGTTGCGATATCAGCAATAACAGCGAGGTCGAAACAACCTTAAGCCAGATCTCACAATTTAACGATCGTATTCAACGCTGGTTATTTAATGCTAATAACCTTGCGCCGGTTTATCCCGAAAGTATGATCGCTCGCCCTTTCCCGTTTAATGCATTTTACAGCGAGGATCAGGCGCCCGCGATCGACGGCAGCGATTATCGTCTTGAAGTTTCTGGATTAGTGGCTGACAAACGCCCATGGACACTGGCCGAACTGCATAAGATGGCGCAGGTCAGCCAGATCACGCGACATATTTGTGTGGAAGGATGGAGCGCCATCGGTAAATGGGGTGGCGTTCCGTTTGCCCTATTCCTCAAACGTATCGGCGCCGATCTGAGCGCCAGCTACGTCAGCTTTCGCTGTGCTGATAATTATTATACCAGTATCGATATGGCCACTGCGATCCATCCGCAGACGATTATGGCATTAACCTACGATGGCCAGATATTACCGCGTAAATATGGTTTCCCGATGAAGTTAAGAATTCCGACCAAGCTCGGTTATAAAAACCCGAAGCATATTATGTCAATTGAAGTCACCAACCGCTACCCCGGCGGCTACTGGGAAGACCAGGGTTATAACTGGTTCGCTGGTAGTTAATTCGTGGTCGTCATCATCCGTTATTCATACAACATGAAGGAATTGCAAAATGAAAAAGATTAATACGTTACTGATGTGCTCTGCTTTACTTTTCGGTATGTCCAGCGCCTACGCTGCCGATAATATGGCTAAAGATAATATGGCCAAAGATAACATGGGCAAGATGTCTCACGACTGCACAAAAGATGGCATGAAAAAAGAGTGTATGTCTAAAGATGGCATGTCGAAGGATAAAATGAGCAAAGACAGCATGGCCAAAGATGCCATGTCGAAAGACAAGATGGGCAAAGACACGATGGGTAAACAATAACCGCGCAGCCCGACGACGAGGTCAAAGGGGTGGCCTGCCGGTTGGGCAGGTAACCCCTTTTTATCCCCTCATCCTGCCACCGTAGGATCGCCAGCAGGGGCCCTCGAAACACCGGGAAACCGCTCTCCTCCGACCTGAGCTTTAGCAATCAAAGCCGTAGCGTTACGGGATCAGAGATCTTTCAACAGCCGGTCGACGAATGCCGGAACAACCTCACTCGCCAGACCGTAGTGTTTTTCGGCAAATTCGCTGCCGACCTGGCTGGGCTCGAGGTTAAGTTCCACGGTATGCGCCCCCTGCAGACGGGCTTCGTGCACGAAACCTGCCGCCGGGTAAACGTGCCCGGAAGTGCCAATGGCGATGAAGATATCGGCATCGGCCAGCGCGCTGTAAATGTCATCCATCCCCAGCGGCATCTCGCCAAACCAGACCACGTGCGGACGCAGCGGCGCCGGGAACTGGCAGCAGTGGCACTTATCTTCCGCCGTGACGTCTCCGGTCCACTCCAGTACCTGTCCGCTCCACGAACAGCGCACCTTCAACAGCTCGCCGTGCATATGAATCACCCGACGGTTTCCCGCGCGTTCGTGCAGGTTATCAATGTTCTGGGTAACCAGCACAAATCGATCGCCCAGCGCCGCTTCCAGCCGCGCCAGCGCCTGATGTGCCGCATTCGGCGCTATCTCCGGGCTTTGCAACTGCCGGCGACGGGCGTTATAAAACGCCTGCACCAGCGCAGGGTCGCGGGCGAATCCTTCCGGCGTCGCCACATCTTCCACCCGGTGCTCTTCCCACAAACCATCGGCCGCGCGAAACGTTTTAATCCCGGACTCCGCTGAAATGCCCGCGCCGGTCAGCACCACAACCCTGGGTTTATCTGTTGTTTCCACAGCCGCCTTATCCTCTTTAAAAAAAATCCGCTGGCGCAGACGTTCACGCAAGCGACGTTTATTGCGACGAAAACGGCTCAATCGGTGTAAGCGGCGCGACAACATAGCTCCCCCTGTGGTTAATGAGTCAAATGAAGGAAGGCCGCACCGCGCATGCCTCCGGCATCGCCATGGCGCGCACGTTCAATACGCGGTACCCGGGCAACGGGAAGTAAATGTCGCGGCAGGCGTTGCGCCAGCCCTTCGCTTATGGCAGTAAAGTTAGACAATCCTCCGCCAAGCACCAGCAGATCCGGATCAACAATCGTCAGAATATTACCCAGACAGACCGCCAGCAGGTCAAGATAGCGCTCGACGTGCTCGTGCGCCCGCGCATCGCCCTGCTGCCAGAGCGCCACGATTTCGGGAGAGGTTAAGGTGTGTTGATAGAAATGTTCATAGAGCCAGGCAAAACCGCGGCCGGAGAGATAGTTTTCAATGCAGCCCAGCTGACCGCAGCCGCAGCGGGTGAGCGGGAAATCACGCCCCACGACCTCCAGCGCATCCACCGGCAGCCGGATATGGCCAAATTCACCGGTAATATAGCTATGTCCGGTAATCGATTTACCGTTGAGGACCAGGCCGCCGCCCACCCCGGTGCCGAGAATCAGCCCCATCACCAGCGGGTATTGCGTAAATTCATCGTCCCAGGCTTCGGAGAGAGCAAAGCAGTTGGCGTCGTTATCCAGACGGACTTCACGCCCGAGCCGGGCGCTCAGATCGCTGCGCAGCGACTGGCCGCTGGCAGCGGGGACGTTGGCGGCATACAGCGTGCCGTCCGCGGTTTCCGGCATCCCCGGAATACCAATCCCTACCGTCCCCTGACAGTCAAAGCGGCCGTCAGCTTCACGGACCAGCGCCTCTACCGCCTGTAGAAAGTCGGCATAACTCTCCTTCGGCGTGGCAACGCGTTTTTCCCACTGCAATCGCCGCGCTTTATCAAACACGCCCAGCGCTATTTTGCTGCCGCCAATATCAAATCCGTAGTACATAGCCATTCCTCTTTACTGACCGAAAAGGTCAGGACGTAAAGAGTGGATAACAGAGATTCTTGTAGGTCCGCGCAAACGAAGCGCCACCGGGCGCAATGTCAGGTGGCAGCTTCTCCTTACCCGACCTACCGGTTCATCCCCCGCAATCCACTGAATTACTGGCCACTCAGCACCCTCGCCGGGTCAATGCGGCTGGCGCGGCGGGCGGGATACCAGCTGGCCAGCAAACTCAGCAACAGTGCCGTCACCAGCACATAAATAACATCCAGCCAGTGCAGTTCAGACGGCAGGAAGTCAATAAAATAGATGTCGCCGGACAAGAATTTGTGCCCGATCAGGTATTCAAGGCCGTTGATGATGGACGTCAGATTTAGCGCACAAATGACGCCGATCGCCACACCAATCAGGCTCCCGACCGAACCGGCAAGCAAACCATACCAGACAAAAATGGCGCGGATCAGGCCATCTTTCGCCCCGAGCGTACGCAGTACCGCAATATCGCTGCTTTTATCTTTCACCGCCATCACCAGGGTGGAAACGATGTTAAAGCAGGCCACGCCGATCACCAGCACCATCGCGAGGTACATAATGGCGCGGATCATCTGAATATCACGATACATATAACCGTAGGTTCCGATCCAGCTCTTGATGTAAACGTAGCTGTTGGTCACTTCGCCGGCATCACGCACCAGCGTGTTGGCGTGGAACACATCGGTGACTTTAATCGCAATCCCGGTCACGCTGCCAGCCATATCCAGATACTGCTGGGCATCGCTCATCGGGATCATCGCAAAACTGTGATCGAGCTGGCCGCTGAGCTGCAAAATCCCGGTCACATGCAGCCTGACGCGTTTCGGCTGCAGGAGCTGATGCTCGGAATCAGAGTTGGGGATCATGATGGAAACCCAGTCGCCCTGCTTCACGTGCAGCGCATCCGCCACCCCTTTACCGAGAATGACCTGCTGTTCGCCGGCTTTAAAATTAGCCCACGCGTTATTCTGGACAAACTGAGGCAGCGAACTCAGGCGGCTTTCCTGCTGCGGATCGACACCCTTGACCTGAATGGCGCGCATGTTGCTGCCGCTCTCCACCAGCCCGGTGAAATTAATGTACGGCGCCGCGGCAACGATCCCTTTAACTTTTTCCACCTTCGCCAGCGCGTCGTTCCAGTTGGTCCACGGCTGCTTCACCGGCTCGATTTCGCCATGCGGAACCACCGCCAGAATGCGGTTGTTCAGCTCACGTTCAAAACCGTTCATTGCGCTGAGGCCGACGATCAATACCGCCACCCCGAGCGCAATCCCGATGGTTGAAATCACCGAAATCAGCGACACCATGCCGCCACGTCGCCGTCCGCGGCTAAAACGCAGGGCAATCAATAACGATAACGGAGAAGTCATTACCTGGCCCCCATCAGGGTCAGTTCCGCGTCCAGATGGCCATCACGCATCTCCAGCTGGCGGTTCATCCGTTTGGCCAGTTGCAGGTCGTGGGTCACCACCAGAAAAGCGGTGCGCTGGGCAACGTTCAGTTCCCCCAGCAGCTGAAAAATACTGTCGGCGTTGCGGGCATCGAGGTTACCGGTCGGTTCATCCGCCAGCACCAGCCGGGGCTTGTTGACCAGCGCCCGGGCAATCGCCACCCGCTGGCGCTCGCCGCCGGAAAGCTCTGACGGGCGGTGGTTGCTGCGGTGTTCCAGCCCCACGGCATGCAGCATCGCCTTAGCCTGACGTTCAATATCCGCTGCTTTCTGTTTGCCAATCAGCAGCGGCATTGCCACGTTTTCGAGGGCGGTGAAATCCGGCAACAGGTGGTGGAACTGGTAGATAAAGCCCAGTTCACGGTTACGCAGGTCGGCTCGCGCGGCTGCGGAGAGCCGGTTCATCGACTGCCCGGAGAAAATCACATCGCCGGAGGTCGGCGTATCCAGCCCGCCGAGCAGATGGAGCAGCGTACTCTTCCCGGAACCCGAGGTACCGACAATCGCCATCATCTCCCCTTCCTCAATGCTGAAGCTGACATTGTGCAACACGTCGGTTTGCACACTGCCTTCCTGATAGCGTTTGCACAGATTGTCGCATTGCAGCAGGATCTTATTCATAACGTAAAGCCTCAGCGGGTTGAGTGGCGGCAGCGCGCCAGGAAGGATACAACGTAGATAACAATGCCAGCACCATGGCCACCAGTACGATAATCGTCACCTGGAAAGGCTCGATTGCGACCGGCAGCGCAGCGCCGTCAAGGAACGCGCCGATAATCGGCATTAAATTATTTAACTGGCTGGCGAGCAGTACGCCGAGTGCGGCGCCAAGCAAGGCTCCGACGATCCCGGCGCTGGCCCCCTGGACCATAAAGACCAGCATAATCTGTCGCGGGGTCAGCCCCAGGGTTTGCAAAATCGCCACCTCGCCCTGTTTTTCCATGACCATCATCCCCAGCGAGGTAATGATATTAAACGCCGCGACGGCCACAATCAGGCTCAGCAGCAGGCCCATCATATTTTTTTCCATGCGCACGGCCTGGAACAGCTCGCCTTTCCGCTCGCGCCAGTCCTGCCACTTCGTTCCCTGCGGCAGCGTCTGCTGGCTGAGGGTATCCACCTGTAAAGGCTGGCTCAGCCACAGGCGCCAACCGGTAATGTTGCCCAGCGGGTAGCGCATCAGGCGCGAGGCATCGTCGATATTGGTCAACATCTGATAGCCGTCCACTTCACTGTTGGCGGCAAAGGTGCCGATCACGTTAAACAGGCGTTGGCTGGGCACCCGCCCCATTGGCGTGAACTGACTGGCTGAAGGCACCATGACGCGAATCTGGTCGCCGCGGTTAACCCCCAGCTGACCGGCCAGCTGTTCGCCAAGAATGACGTTATATTTGCCGGCCTGAAGATCGCTTTGCTTCACGTTAACGAGATAGGGAGTGAGCGGATCGTTTTGCGTCGGGTCGATACCCAGCATCACGCCAACTGCGACGCTGCGGGCGCTTTGCAGCACCACATCGCCGGTCGTTAATGGCGCTATGCGCGTGACGCCCTGTAACTTGATGGCGCTTTCCGGCAGCTGCTGAGGGTTCACCGAGCCCTGCTGTGCGCTAATCATGGCCTGCGGCATCAGCCCCAGGATGTTGTTCTGCAGCTCGCGCTCGAAGCCGTTCATGACCGAAAGCACGGTCACCAGCGCCATCACGCCAAGCGTAATGCCGATGGTGGATAGCCAGGAGACGAAACGACCGAAGCGGTCGGCTGCGCGCCCGCGCATGTAGCGAAGGCCGATAAAGAGTGCGGCAGGTTGGTACATGTAATCCATCTGGTTGCTGATAGCCGATGCACGAGTATATATGGCATAGCACAACGCGTAAATCACTGAAACGGTAAGTTTTTGTCGCGTAATAAGAAAAAAGTAAAGATAAATCAAATGGATATTTGATTAGTCAGCGCTTATCTATCAGAATCTTTCACCGTAGCGGCCCCTCTTACCGTCAATCAGGTTGGCGAATACGGGTCAATCGCGGATAATCATCAACATTGAATATTAGCGATTTGCCCTTATATACCGGTCATACTGCAAGCTGCATGTGCATTGGCGACGCTGGTTTACCCGAATCACTTACCTGCGTAAGCTCATCGGGCAGCAATCGGCAAAATGAGGGACCTCTTTGTCCCTTGCCAGAGGCATCGTCGACTGTTCAGGTTCGTTTCTGACGAATTTGTCGCTCACTTGCCGCGTAACCTGGCCTATGGCCTTGCCCCTTCGGGGTCAGTGCAAGCGCTGTTCAACAATGCCTGAGGTGTTTTTGAGCAGCAATTCGAATATTTAGGGTACACATATAGAGCGAATCAAGAAGGGATCCTGATAACAGCTATGCCTCAACAATACCGATACACACTGCCGGTCAAGCCCGGCGAACAGCGGCACCTCGGTGAATTAACCGGCGCGGCTTGTGCCACGTTGGTTGCGGAAATGGCCGAGCGCCACGGTGGGCCGGTTATCCTCGTCGCCCCCGATATGCAAAATGCCCTGCGCCTGAACGATGAAGTTCGCCAGTTTACCGACAGCATGGTGACAGGCCTGGCAGACTGGGAAACGCTACCTTACGATAGCTTCTCGCCGCATCAGGACATTATCTCTTCCCGCCTCGCCACGCTCTATCAATTACCCACCATGCAGCGCGGTGTACTGATCGTGCCGGTCAGCACCCTCATGCAGCGCGTCTGTCCGCATAATTTCCTCCACGGACATGCGCTGGTGATGAAAAAAGGCCAGCGTCTGTCGCGTGATGCCCTGCGCTCTCAGCTGGACAGCGCCGGCTATCGCCATGTGGATCAGGTGATGGAGCACGGAGAGTATGCCACCCGCGGCGCCCTGCTTGACCTGTTCCCGATGGGGAGCGAGCAACCCTATCGCCTCGACTTCTTCGATGATGAAATCGACAGCCTGCGCCTGTTCGACGTCGACAGCCAGCGTACGCTGGAAGAGGTGGCCGCCATTAATCTGCTGCCCGCCCATGAGTTCCCGACCGATCAGGCGGCGATTGAGCTGTTTCGTAGCCAGTGGCGCGATCGCTTTGAGGTCAAACGCGACGCCGAACATATCTATCAGCAGGTCAGTAAAGGGACATTACCGACCGGTATCGAATACTGGCAGCCGCTGTTTTTCAGTGAGCCTCTGCCGCCGCTGTTCAGCTACTTCCCGGCGAACGCCCTGATCGTGAATACCGGCGATCTGGAAGCCAGCGCCGGGCGTTTTCAAAACGAAACCCGCGCCCGCTTCGAAAGCCGCGGCGTCGACCCGATGCGTCCGCTGCTGCCGCCGGAACAGCTCTGGCTGCGGATTGACGAACTGTTCAGCGAGCTGAAAAAATGGCCGCGCATTCAGTTAAAAACGGAACGTCTGGCCGAGAAAGCCGCCAACATTAACCTCGGTTATCAGAAGCTGCCGGACCTCTCTGTACAGGCGCAGAACAAAGCGCCGCTGGACAATCTGCGCCGTTTCCTTGAAGCCTTTACCGGCCCGGTCATATTCTCGGTTGAGAGCGAAGGTCGCCGGGAAGCGCTGGGCGAAGTGCTGGCGCGCATCAAAATTGCGCCAAAACATATTCTGCGGCTGGAAGAAGCCACCGGCAACGGCCGCTATTTGATGATTGGCGCCGCCGAACATGGGTTTATCGATAGCCAGCGTGATCTGGCACTGATTTGCGAAAGCGACCTGTTGGGCGAGCGCGTGGCGCGCCGTCGCCAGGATTCACGCCGCACCATTAACCCCGACACCTTAATCCGTAACCTGGCGGAACTGCATATCGGCCAGCCGGTAGTGCACCTCGAGCATGGCGTTGGCCGTTACGCCGGTATGACCACGCTGGAAGCCGGCGGCATCAAAGGGGAATACCTGATGCTGACCTACGCCAACGAGGCCAAACTGTACGTACCGGTGTCATCCTTGCATCTGATTAGCCGCTACGCCGGCGGCGCAGAAGAGAGCGCGCCGTTGCATAAACTCGGCGGCGATGCCTGGGCGCGCGCGCGGCAGAAAGCGGCAGAAAAAGTGCGCGATGTGGCGGCAGAACTGCTCGATATTTACGCCCAGCGCGCGGCGAAATCGGGCTTTGCCTTTAAGCACGATCGCGAACAGTACCAGCTGTTCTGCGACGGTTTCCCCTTTGAAACCACCCCGGATCAGGCGCAGGCAATTAATGCCGTTCTCAGCGACATGTGTCAGCCGCTGGCCATGGACCGCCTGGTCTGCGGCGACGTCGGCTTCGGTAAAACCGAAGTGGCAATGCGTGCCGCCTTCCTGGCAGTGGAGAACCACAAACAGGTCGCGGTCCTGGTGCCGACCACCCTGCTCGCGCAGCAGCACTTCGATAACTTCTGCGACCGCTTTGCCAACTGGCCGGTACGTATTGAAATGCTGTCGCGCTTTCGCAGCGCGAAAGAGCAGGCGCAGATTCTTGAACAGGCCGCCGAAGGTAAAATCGATATTCTTATCGGCACGCATAAGCTGCTGCAAAGTGAAGTCAAACTGCGTGACCTTGGGCTGCTGATCGTCGATGAAGAGCATCGCTTTGGGGTTCGCCACAAAGAGCGAATCAAGGCGATGCGTGCCGATGTCGATATTCTGACGCTGACCGCCACGCCGATTCCACGAACGCTGAACATGGCGATGAGCGGAATGCGGGATCTGTCCATTATTGCCACCCCGCCCGCCCGCCGTCTGGCGGTGAAAACTTTCGTCCGGGAGTATGACTCGCTGGTGGTTCGCGAGGCGATCCTGCGTGAAGTGCTGCGCGGCGGCCAGGTCTACTACCTCTATAACGACGTGGAGAATATCCAGAAAGCGGCGGATCGGCTGGCGGAGCTGGTGCCGGAGGCTCGTATTGCCATCGGTCACGGGCAGATGCGCGAGCGCGAGCTGGAACGGGTGATGAATGATTTCCACCATCAGCGCTTTAGCGTACTGGTCTGTACCACCATCATTGAGACCGGGATCGATATCCCGACCGCCAATACCATTATCATCGAACGCGCGGACCATTTCGGTCTGGCTCAGCTGCACCAGCTGCGCGGACGCGTCGGCCGTTCGCATCATCAGGCCTATGCCTGGCTGCTGACGCCGCACCCGAAAGCAATGACCACCGATGCGCAAAAGCGTCTGGAAGCCATCGCCTCGCTGGAGGATCTCGGCGCCGGTTTCGCGCTGGCCACGCATGACCTGGAAATCCGCGGCGCCGGCGAGTTGCTGGGCGAAGATCAGAGCGGGCAGATGACCACCATCGGTTTTTCGCTCTATATGGAGCTTCTGGAGAATGCTGTCGATGCGCTGAAAGCCGGACGCGAACCTTCGCTTGAGGATCTGACCAGCCAGCAGACTGAAGTTGAGCTGCGTATGCCTTCACTGTTGCCGGACGACTTTATTCCTGATGTGAATACCCGACTCTCGTTCTACAAGCGGATTGCCAGCGCCAGGAATGAGCACGACCTGGAAGAGATTAAAGTCGAACTGATTGACCGCTTTGGCCCGCTACCGGATGCGGCGAGAAACCTGCTGGATATCGCCCGCCTGCGTCAACAGGCGCAGAAGCTGGGTATCCGTAAGTTGGAGGGCAATGAGAAAGGCGGCGTGATTGAGTTCAATGAAAAGAACAACGTCAACCCGGTGTGGCTGATTGGCCTGCTGCAAAAACAGCCTCAGCACTTCCGCCTGGATGGCCCGACGCGGCTGAAGTTCATGCAGGAACTCGGCGAGCGTAAAACGCGGATGGAGTGGGTTCGCCAGTTTATGCGTCAGTTAGAAGAGAACGCGACCGCTTAATCGCAGCGCGGAGGCGGTGCCCGTCACCGTCTTCCGCGCCTTTTTCTTCCTTCACGGTCACACCCGGTAAACTTTACAAACATTTTGCAATTCACCAGGGTTTCCCCACAGAGACCCGCGCGATAATCCCCGTCTGTTTCCTCATAAAAAATAACCACTTATTTATTATGGCTACTTTCGTATCGCGTTTTTCACTGTGGCTGGCAATGGCGGCCGTTGCTGGCGTCCTGGCCCTCCCTGCCCGCGCCAATACCTGGCCCTTACCGCCTTCAGGTAGCCGCCTCGTCGGGCAAAATCAGTTTCATGTCGTCCAGAATGACGGCGGTTCGCTGGAGGCTATCGCCAAAAAATACAACGTGGGCTTTCTGGCATTGCTTCAGGCAAATCCCGGCGTCGATCCTTACGTTCCGCGTGCCGGCAGCGTACTGACCATTCCGCTGCAGACCCTACTGCCGGAAGCGCCGCGCGAAGGGCTGGTGATCAACCTCGCCGAGCTTCGCCTCTACTACTACCCGCCGGGGAAAAATGAGGTCACCGTCTACCCTATCGGTATCGGCCAGTTGGGAGGGGATACCCTTACTCCGACGATGATCACCACCGTCTCCGACAAGCGCGCAAATCCAACCTGGACGCCGACGGCGAATATTCGCGCACGGTATAAAGCGATGGGAATAGAACTCCCGGGCGTGGTACCTGCCGGGCCGGATAACCCGATGGGGCACCATGCTATCCGCCTTGCGGCCTACGGCGGCGTCTATCTGCTGCACGGCACGAATGCCGATTTTGGCATCGGAATGCGCGTAAGCTCCGGCTGTATCCGCCTGCGCGATGACGACATCAAAACCCTGTTTAACCTCGTTACCCCAGGGACGAAAGTCAATATTATCAACACGCCAGTAAAAGTCTCCGTGGAGCCTGACGGCAGACGTCTGGTGGAAATCCATCAGCCGCTGTCCAAACACTTAAATGACGATCCGCAGACGCTGCCAATAGTCCTGAATAGCGAGATGTCGGCGTTTAAGCAGGCCGCGCAGACCGATCAGACGGTGATGGATCGTGCGATGGTGCTGCGTTCGGGTATGCCGATTGACGTTACCCGTCATCACAATGCTGGCGAACAGTCATTGTAAGCGCTTAGACAGAAATAAAAAACCGCCCGGGGGCGGTTTTTATGGGATAACAAACGGGGTAAAACGATAGTGCGACGCTTCGCGGTTTCATAAAGGGGTGAAAACCGCGTCACGTAAGTGGCATAACAGGGAACAACTTACTGCTCGCGGCCTGATAAAGGGGTCAGGGGTCGCGTTTTGTCAGTGGCATGACAGGGGTAAAACGAAACTTATTTGTAGATAACCGCAGTGCCATGCAGGGTGTTTGGACCCGTTACTGAGGTGATACGGAAAGAGGTGGCGCCCATTTCTTCCGCTTTCTGCGCCAGCTGGTCTTCCAGCGAGCCCAGGTTTGTCCCGGCGGAGGCAGAAACGGTACCGATTTTGTGTTGGCCGGCAGGTGTGGACTGCACTTCAACAGCCGCGAAGCTGGCGAAAGAAAGAGAGCTCAGCACGGCGGCAAGCGTCAGCGTTTTGATGTTTTTCATGATTATTATACCTATGCAGATGATTTTTTTAGTAGGGTCGTAAGAATTAACTTAACGATCGATAGGTAAATAATAATGTGACCTATATCACACGTCAATGAATTTTTATAACGATCGTTTATTTATTTATAAACAACTTAAAATTCATACATATATGAATTATTTATTTTTGCGGGTTCAGCGCTGGAAGGTTGTAAGGTTTATTTTTATAATGCCTCTTCAACAAACCAACATAGGTACAGCGGCATCATGACAACTGACGTTCAAAGTTGCACAAAAAAAAGCCGTGGCCGACCCAAAGTGTTCGACAAGGAAGCGGCGCTGGATAAGGCTATGGCACTTTTCTGGCAGCACGGCTACGAGGCAACTTCTCTTGCCGATCTGGTGGAGGCGACCGGGGCAAAAGCACCGACGCTGTACGCTGAGTTCGTCAACAAGGAAGGGTTATTTCGCGCGGTTCTGGATCGCTATATTTCACGTTTTGCCGCCAGACACGAAGCGCTGTTGTTTGCCGAAGAAAAATCAGTTGATCAGGCGCTGCGAGACTATTTCACCGCCATTGCCACCTGCTTTACCAGTAAAGACACGCCGGCAGGCTGTTTTATGATCAATACGTCCGCGGCGCTGGCGGCATCATCTACCGCGATCGCCAATACCATTAAGTCGCGGCACGCGATGCAGGAACAAACGCTGACCCAGTTCCTCCAGCAGCGGCAGCTGCGCGGCGAACTGCCGCAAAACGGCGATGTGCGACAGCTGGCGCAGTTCTTAAACTGCGTGTTGCAAGGGATGTCCATCAGCGCACGCGAAGGGGCTGATTTCACCAGGCTGATGCAAATCGCCGATACCACCCTGCGGCTGTGGCCGCAAATCCTCCAGCACTAATCTGCGCTTCCCCGGTGACAATCGCCACCGGGTTTTCCCCTGTCTTTCCTGATTAACCCCAGTTTTATTCATGTTTTCACACTGTTACGTATCAATTTTGTTGTAAATGATATTGATAACAATAATCACTACGTGCAAAATCCGCTTTTAAGTTTTTCTGCTTATTTCCATCTGTAACAACCGATGCGCCCGCATCGAACACTAAAAACAACATGACTGCAGTTAACTCATAAAAGGAATGCGTATGAACAAGCGTCTCTGGGTGCTTAACCCACTGCTGCTGGCCACCGCCCTGCCCGCCTTTGCCGCGCAGGCGGAAGAAGAAAACATTATCGTTAGCGCCAACCGAACTCACCGCACCGTCGCCGAAATGGCGCAAACCACGTGGGTTATCGAAGGTCAGGAGATAGAACAACAGGTTCAGGGGGGAAAGGAGTTCAAAGACGTCCTGGCCCAGTTGATTCCCGGAATTGATGTCAGCAGCCAGGGACGAACCAACTACGGAATGAACATGCGTGGACGGGCCATCGTGGTGCTGATCGACGGCGTTCGCCTCAACTCTTCCCGTACCGACAGCCGTCAGCTCGACGCTATCGACCCGTTCAACATTGAGCATATTGAAGTCATCTCCGGCGCCACTTCGCTGTATGGCGGCGGCAGTACCGGCGGCCTGATCAATATCGTGACCAAAAAAGGGCAGCAGGAACGCCAGGTGGATCTGGAATTAGGCGGCAAAAGCGGATTTGCCAACAGCAACGATCACGACGAACGCGTGGCGGCGGCGGTCAGCGGCGGCACCGACCATGCTTCCGGACGGTTATCGGTGGCTTATCAGCGCTTTGGCGGCTGGTATGATGGCAATAACGATGCGCTGGTCCTCGATAATACGCAGACCGGCCTGCAGCACTCGGATCGCCTCGATGTCATGGGCACCGGCACCATCAACATCGACGATAACCGTCAGCTGCAGCTGGTGACGCAATACTATAAAAGCCAGGGCGATGATTACGGCCTGTATCTCGGCAAAAACATGTCGGCCGTCACCGGTGAGGGCAAAGCCTATACCACCGACGGGCTTAATTCCGACCGCGTTCCTGGTACCGAACGGCATCTGATTAGCCTGCAATACTCCGATGCCGATTTCTATGGCCAGAATCTGGTCAGCCAGATCTATTATCGCGACGAGTCGCTGACCTTTTACCCCTTCCCGACGCTCACCAAAGGTCAGGTCAGCAGCTTCTCCTCATCTAAACAGGATACCGATCAGTACGGTGCGAAGATTACCCTTAACAGCCAACCGCTTGACGGCTGGGATCTGACCTGGGGGCTGGATGCCGATCATGAGACCTTTAATGCCAACCAGATGTTCTTCGATCTGAACACTTCGATGGCGTCAGGCGGCCTGCACAACGAGTCTATCTACACGACAGGACGCTACCCGGGCTATAGCATTACAAACCTGGCGCCGTTCCTGCAAAGTAGTTATGACCTGAATGATATTTTCACACTGAGCGGCGGCGTGCGCTATCAATGGACGGAAAACCGGGTTGATGATTTTGTCGGCTACGCCCAGCAGCAGGATGTCGCCAGCGGCAAAGTGAACTCGGCCGATGCCATCCCGGGCGGTAAAACGGATTATGATAACTTCCTGTTTAACGCCGGTATTGTCGCCCACCTCACCGACCGCCAGCAGACCTGGTTTAACTTCTCGCAGGGCGTCGAGCTGCCGGACCCGGGTAAATACTATGGTATCGGCAAATACGGCGCGGCGGTCAACGGCAACTATCCCCTGCTGTCGAGCGTCAACGTGGGTGATTCGCCGCTGCAGGGGATCAAAGTCAACTCCTACGAACTGGGCTGGCGTTACACCGGCGATAACCTGCGCACGCAGCTGGCGGCATACTACTCCACCTCGGACAAAACCATTGTCGTTAACCGCACCGATATGACGATCGACGTCCAGTCCGACAAGCGGCGTATTTACGGCGTGGAAGGGGCCGTCGATTACTTCTTCCCGGATAGCGACTGGAGCACAGGTGCGAACTTCAACGTGCTGAAATCTCAGGTGAAGAGTGACGGTAGCTGGCAGAAATGGGATGTGACTCTCGCTTCGCCATCTAAAGCCACCGCCTGGGTCGGCTGGGCGCCGGATCCGTGGTCGCTGCGCGTGCAAACCCAGCAGGTATTCGACCTGAGCGATGCCAGCGGTAATAAGCTCGACGGCTATAATACCGTAGACTTTATCGGCAGCTATGCGCTCCCGGTGGGCAAACTGACCTTCAGCATCGAGAACCTGCTGAACGAAGACTATGTCACCATCTGGGGACAGCGCGCCCCGCTGCTCTATAGCCCGACCTACGGCAGCAGTTCACTGTATGAATACAAAGGTCGCGGCCGTACCTTTGGCCTGAACTACGCCGTCAGCTTCTGATAAAAAAAGCCCCTCAGCCTGAGTGCAGGAGGGGCAAATAACAGTCACGTCTTTTTTACGCTTTGTTGTTGAGGACCAGCTGGCCGTTACTGTCCAGCGGAATCTGCGTCCCGGGATCGTGTTCCATGCGGATTTTTCCCTGCTGTTCGCCAATTTTGTAGGTCACATCGTAGCCCAGCATTTTATCCGACTTGTCATACACCGTTTTACAGCGCTGCTGCGTGGTGGTGTAGGTATCCCCTTCCTGCATCGAACCCTGAATCTGGTTACCGGCGTAACCGCCGCCCAGAGCGCCCACGACGGTCGCCACGCTGCGACCACGACCGCCGCCAAACTGATGGCCGATGACCCCGCCGGCAACGGCGCCAAGAACGGAGCCGGCGATGCGGTTTTCATCCTGCACCGGACGACGATGGGTCACGGTGACGTTACGGCATTCCTGACGCGGAGTTTTTACGGTCTCTTTTATCGGTGTACTGGACACCACTTGCGCATATTGCGGGCCACGATCTAAGACGTTAAGACCAGCGACAGCTGCAACACCCAGCGCGGCAGCCACGCCAATCCCTATACCCGCCAACATTGATTTATTCACGGGGTATCCTCCCTTGTTGCTGATAGAAACAATTTTGCTATCGACCCGGGGACCTTGCAAATGAGAAAGCGGATGAAAAATGCGGGGAAAAGCGGCAAACGGAGTGGATTCAGAGGAATCCGAGATGTTATGCGCGAAATGGCAGACAGAAATTCTGTCATTGAGCCGGCAAGGAGATTACCGGCTCAACGTTCACCTTGTTACCATCCCAAACGGGCCTAGCGGCACAATCCGGGAACGAGGCAAACAGACTATCAGTGCAGCTTCAGACGGGGACGAATGATGCGGTTGATGCGCCCTACCAGCATCATCAGACCGGTCTTGCAGTAGCCGTGCAGCGCAATCTGGTGCATACGGTACAGAGAGATATACACGAAACGCGCAATACGTCCTTCGACCATCATGGAACCGCGCATCAGGTTGCCCATCAGGCTCCCCACGGTCGAGTAGTTGGAGAGCGAAACCAGCGAACCGTGATCTTTATAGACGTAGGGCTTCAGCGGCTTGTCTTTCATCTGCGCCAGAATATTATTCAATGCGCAGGTCGCCATCTGGTGAGCCGCCTGGGCGCGCGGTGGCACAAATCCACCTTCCGGACGCGCGCAGGATGCGCAGTCGCCGATCGCATAAATATCCGGGTCGAGCGTCGTTTGCAGCGTTGGCTGAACCACCAGTTGGTTAATACGGTTGGTTTCCAGACCGCCGATCTCTTTCATAAAGTCCGGCGCTTTGATCCCCGCCGCCCAGACCATCAGGTCGGCATTAATGAACTCGCCGTCTTTGGTATGCAGACCGTTGGCATCGGCGCTGGTCACCATGGTTTTCGTCAGGACGCGTACACCAAGCTTTGTCAGTTCATTGTGAGCGGCGCTGGAAATACGCGGCGGCAGCGCAGGAAGAATACGCTCACCCGCTTCAACCAGAGTCACGTTCAATGCCTCGTTAGTCAGCCCTTTGTAACCGTAGCTGTGCAGTTGCTTCACCGCGTTGTGCAGCTCAGCGGAGAGCTCAACGCCGGTAGCCCCGCCGCCCACGATCGCGATATTGACTTTGCCGTTGGCGCCGAGGTTAGCCGAGTATTTCAGGAACAGGTTCAGCATTTCCTGATGGAAACGGCGTGCCTGGTGCGGGTTATCAAGGAAAATACAGTTCTCTTTGACGCCCGGAGTATTAAAGTCGTTAGAGGTACTGCCCAGCGCCATCACCAGCGTGTCGTACGGCAGCTTACGCTCGGCGACCAGCAGCTCGCCCTTCTCGTCACGCAGCTCGGACAGCGTAATGGTTTTCGCTTCACGGTTAATATCCGCCACTGACCCCAGCTGGAACTGGAAACCGTGGTTGCGGGCGTGGGCCAGATAGCTCAGCGCATCGACGCCTTCATCGAGCGAACCGGTCGCCACTTCATGCAGCAACGGCTTCCACAGATGGCTATGATTACGATCCACCAGCGTGATTTTCGCTTTTTTGCTACGCCCCAGCTTTCTCCCCAGCTGAGTCGCCAGTTCCAGTCCACCGGCACCGCCACCTACGATTACGATTTTTTTCAATGGTGTAGTCACGAGACCCCCTAAAAATATTAACCAATTGTTAATTAAAAGTTATATAAATAGCTCTTATTTAACAACAAGTTACAGCAGTGAAACCATTCAGCGAAATTGAGAATACCATGAACGGGTCATTGGTCATACCAAAATTGATATGCATCAAGTTTTACCGCCTGTTTTTTAACCATGCCATCACTGGCGCCATAAAAAAAGCCCGCCGTATTCACATACGGCGGGCCGGAGTCCAGGAGCGGTTCAGCCTAGCGTCTTAAAGGCTTTTATCCGCTGCAGATGGGGGGAGATGTTTTTGAATTTGTGGGTCTGCTCATTATCCCAGATGATTTCATAGTAGTGATGCAGCAGGTCAGCGGAACGCTGGCTGTCCAGCGCTTCGTCCTGGCGGGAGAGTATCACCAGACAACGATCGCGGTTTTTCTCGCGGAAGTTGTTGACGCACTTGGTCCCGATATCAGCATACTCTTCAGGCCTGTCGATCTTACCTTCCATGTTTTCTGCGGGAAACAGATTGGGGTTAAAAATGGCCTGACGCACATCGCAAAGGAAACCGATCCGTTCCGCCCAATAGCCGCCCAGACCGACGCCGCAAATCAGCGGCCGATCGTCAGTATTAAGCTGCAGCATTTTATCGACTTCTTTTAACAAGTGCTGCATATCATGTTTTGGGTGCCGCGTGCTGTAGCTTATCAGACGCACATCGGGATCGATAAACTGCAGCTGCAGCACTTTCTCATGGTTTCCGGGACTGTTTGAGTCAAAACCGTGTAAATAGATAATCATCGCATCCTCACCAGACTTCAGGTCAATTACGCAGACTTCGCCTCTTGCCAACGCGCGTGGAGCTGCTCCAGCTGCGCATTAACCGTCTTCCAACGGGCAGAATCCCTTAACTCCTGACGGGTAAATGAACCTTTATGATACAATTTCGTAACACGCTCTGCTTTGATCGGCGACAGGTTATCCAGCACGCTGACCGCACCCTTACGATTATTGCAGACCAGGATCATATCGCAACCTGCATCCAGCGATGCCTGCCCACGTTCGGCATAACTGCCCATGATCGCCGCCCCTTCCATCGACAGATCGTCAGAGAAAATGACCCCGTCGAAACCCAGCTCACCGCGCAGCACCGTCTTCAGCCAGTGCGCTGAACCACTGGCCGGGCGCGGATCCACATCGCTGTAGATAACGTGGGCAGGCATAATGGCATCGAGACGATTTTCCGCCACCAGGGTGCGGAAAACCGCCATATCCCGGGCCCGAATCTCAGCTTCAGCGCGCGGATCTCGCGGCGTCTCTTTATGCGAATCCGCGGTCACAGCACCGTGTCCCGGGAAGTGTTTCCCGGTGGTTTTCATCCCCGCCTCGTGCATACCGTCGATAAAGCGGCGGGCGATGGCCAGCGCTTTATCCGGATCGTCATGATAAGCGCGTTCACCGATCGCGGCACTGATGTGGCCGACATCAAGAACCGGCGCAAAGCTGATATCGATATCCATCGCGATCATCTCGCTGGCCATCAGCCAACCGGCCTGAGCCGCCAGCGCGCCGCCCTCTTCCATCCCCAGCAGCGCCGCAAAAGATTGCGCGGCCGGCAGTCGGGTAAACCCCTCGCGAAAGCGCTGTACGCGCCCGCCTTCCTGATCGACGGCCACCACCAGATGATTGCGCGAAGCCTCGCGGATCTGGCGCACCAGTTCCCGCAGTTGGGCCGGATCGTGATAGTTGCGGGTGAATAAAATCAGCCCGCCCACCAGCGGATGGGCGAGAATCTCACGCTCTTCCGCATCCAGTTCAAACCCTTCGACATCCAACATTACCGGACCCACACTGACCTCTCTTATCCTTTTCATTCTTTGTCTAACTGACACCATGTTTCATCTGCCAGCGTGATAAATTGCCGGTCGCCGGTCTGCTGCCAGCGGCGTTCATACCAGCCCGCCATCAGCAATATGACCCAAGGACGCCAGCGTTGTACCTGCCGCCACAGCAGCCGCTCATCAATACGCGCCAGCCGGGCATATGCGGTGACCAGCTGGCGATGCGCCGCCGGCGCAATCCACACCGCGGCCAGCTCCAGCGCAATGTCGCCATCGCCCGCATATTCCCAGTCGATCAACCGCAGCCCCGCTTTCGTATGGACAATATTGCCGGCATGCACATCCATATGTAACGGCGCCAGCCGCAGAGGACGAGGCTCGCCGCGCTGCAACAAACGTTTATGCCAACGCAGCCACAGCGGCGTACGCCGCGCAGGATCACAGGCCAGCCAGTAGCGTTCAAGCAGCGGCGCCAGCGCCACATACCAGCCCAGACGCGACTGCCGGTGCAGATGATACAATAACCCTGCCAGCTGCGGGCACTCCGGAAGCGTGCTTTTCATCTCGCCATCGCAATATTCCGCCACCAGCCAGCCCGGCGAATAAAAAAGCGGCGCGGGGACGACGGTCTTCGGCAGGCGAGACAGGGTGCGGTACTGACGGAGGAAATCACGGGCGGGAGCGTCGGGGTCGTGCGGCTGGCGCAGGACCAGCCGCCGGACGCCGTCGCTGATAATACAGCTGCCGCCGCTCAGGCCATTCTGGCCCAGGCCGGCGACAGGTGAATAGCGGGGGAAAAAGCGCGACAACACCTCATCGCGCGTCAGTTTACTGTTGCTGAACGGCACCTTTACCTGACCAAATAATCTCGCCAGTCTGCACCAGCATCAGCTGCATTTTCAGCTCAGGTGAATTGACGTTGCCGGTCGCATTCGAGTACAGCACGTACTGAGCTCCCACGGTACGGGCAATCCCCATCGCTTTGCTGCGGCTGCCGAGACTATCCTGAGGGGATAAACCCAGCTGCTGTTTTGCCACTCCCAGCTGCTGGGCAGACACCAGCGTAAATTTGCCATTGCCACTCAGGGCATTGCGCAACGCCGTCGTCGCCTCTCCGGCGTTCAGCGTGCCGTTGGTGCGGTTATTCACACTGTCGACCAGCAGAATACTGCCCGCATTGACGCCGCCCGCCTGCAGCATTTGCCCCACCATCGGCTGTACCGCCGCATTCCAGTCATAATGACGCACGCGCGGCGCTGGCTGTGCCGGCTGCTGCTCGTGTTCAATCGGCCCTGGCTGCTCCGGAATAGTCGGAACCGTAGGTACGGTTGGCACCGTCGGCTGCGGCTGCGCGGGCTGGGTTGGCTTCGGCTGCGCCTCCTCAACGGGAGCGGGCTCCTGACGTTGCCCCACGCACCCGGCAAGGAATATCGCCAGTGCCGTGATTAACGCGTAGCGACACATTTTAATCATTACAATTACCCCTTACAGATAAAGATACAGGCGGGCCTTATGTGCCCCCAAAATATTTGCGCTACCGTACAAGGTGACAGAAGAGTGCGCAGGCACCGTAATACTCCGGGCCGGCTCCAGCGGATGCATTTCCAGTCCTCTGGCGTCATACCAGAAGAAGCGGTAATGCACGGTGATCGGTTCCTGTCGTTCATTAAACAGTCTGGAGGTGGCGGTTGCCTGAATCTCTGAGGCCGTGACCTCTGGCGCATCGGCGCTGATGCCCGCCGCCAGCACGTTGGATTCCATCACCAGAGTCTGCTGTTCACCAACGGGGATTTCCGCATGGGAACCGCACCCGACCAGGAGCATAGCCGCCAGAAGCGGGCCGAAATGAGCTGCGCGCATCGATTAACCTTTGTGAGCCAGCATCGGGCCTAGCGGGCGACCGCCCAGCAGGTGCATATGGATATGGTAGACTTCCTGGCCGCCGTGGCGGTTGCAATTGACAATCAGACGATAGCCATCGTCAGCAAGACCTTCATCACGCGCAATTTTTGCCGCAACGGTCATCATGCGCCCCAGCGTCAGTTCATGTTCAGCGGTCACATCGTTGACGGTAGGAATCAGGATATTGGGGACAATCAGAATGTGGGTCGGCGCCTGCGGGGAAATATCGCGAAAAGCGGTCACCAGTTCATCCTGATAAACCATATCCGACGGGATCTCCCGGCGAATGATTTTGCTAAAAATCGTTTCTTCTGCCATGACTGATTCCTTATTAATTTTTATACCGTGCTCTGGCCTGCCTCTGCAGATAAACGCGGATGCACAGGATTCGCCTAAGAGTATGAGCGAGTTACTCCCTCTCTTTCAACCCGAATGCGCTTTTTCTTATGTCGCGACGGTGATAGCTGCTGATGGATTAATCATATTGCGGCTTCAGGCTTTGCGCCGGGCTCGCTTAAGGGCCCTTTTGGCACCACCGTGGGTATCAAAGGCTGATGCCCACATCTCTTTTATGCCTTAATACGCCCCCCGGGTTTCAGCCGGCAGATTGAGAACAATAAAAAAGGCAGCCATTCGGCTGCCTTAGTCTCCCCACATCACGACTTAGTTGCTGCGGATGTACTCATCCATTTCAGTTTTCAGGTTATCGGATTTGGTCCCGAAGATGGCCTGAACGCCTGAACCTGCAACAACCACACCGGCAGCGCCCAGTTTTTTCAGGCCAGCCTGATCAACTTTCGCGACGTCGGCCACGCTGACGCGCAGACGGGTGATGCATGCATCAAGGTTAGTGATGTTGTCTTTACCGCCGAACGCTGCAATCAGTGCCGGAGCCATTTCGCTGGTCGCACCGGCTTTGCTGTCTTCAGTCGTATCTTCACGACCCGGAGTTTTCAGGTCCAGTGCTTTAATCAGCACGCGGAAGATAACGTAGTAGACGATGGCATAGCAGATACCGACGATCGGGAACAGCCACAGTTTGCTGCTGTTACCAGACAGTACGATAAAGTCGATCAGACCATGAGAGAACGACGTACCATCACGCATACCCAGCAGGATACAGATCGGGAAGGCCAGACCGGCAAGAATAGCGTGGATAACGTACAGAATCGGCGCAACGAACATGAAGGAGAACTCGATCGGCTCGGTGATACCGGTCAGGAACGAGGTCAACGCTGCGGAGATCATGATACCGCCCACTTTCGCGCGGTTTTCCGGCTTAGCGGAGTGCCAAATCGCGATAGCAGCAGCCGGCAGACCGTACATTTTGAACAGGAAGCCGCCGGACAGTTTACCCGCAGTCGGGTCGCCTGCCATATAACGAGGGATATCGCCGTGGAAGACCTGACCTGCCGCGTTGGTGTATTCGCCAATCTGCATCTGGAAAGGAACGTTCCAGATGTGGTGCAGACCAAACGGTACCAGGCAGCGTTCGATGAAGCCGTAGATACCGAACGCCACAACCGGGTTCTGGTATGCCGCCCACTGCGAGAAGGTCTGGATAGCAGTACCGATCGGTGGCCAGATGAAGGAGAGGATCACGCCGGTGAAAATAGCGGCGAGACCGGAGATAATCGGAACAAAACGCTTGCCCGCAAAGAAGCCCAGATATTCAGGCAGCTTGATGCGGTAGAAGCGGTTGAACATGTACGCTGCAATCGCACCAGAGATAATACCGCCGAGTACGCCGGTATCAGCCAGGTGTTTGGCCGCAATTTCTTCAGCAGGTAAATGCAGAACCAGCGGTGCAACGACCGCCATGGTTTTCACCATGATGCCGTAAGCAACAACGGAAGCCAGCGCAGATACGCCGTCGTTATTGGTGAAGCCAAGCGCCACACCGATAGCGAAGATCAATGGCATATTGGCAAAGACTGAACCGCCTGCTTCTGCCATAACGTGGGAAACAACGGCTGGCAGCCAGCTGAAGTTTGCGGAACCGACGCCCAGCAGGATACCTGCGATAGGCAGCACGGAGACCGGCAGCATCAGCGATTTACCGACCTTCTGCAGGTTAGCAAATGCATTCTTAAACATAATTGAGAGTGCTCCTGAGTATTTGGTGCTTTTTACGTTTTCACGCATTGGCACGGGGGGAGAACCGTGCCGTGGACAGGACATCTAAGCGCCCTTTATTTATTACACAGAGTAAAATAATTGACGGAATCATTGTTTGACGGCTATCACGTTTCAATCAGTCAGCGTTGAAAAATTTACACCAACTTACATAATCCGTTTCTGGATGTTGCAAAAAACCCTTCACCGCCGATTTTGTGGCGGTGAACTTTACTCGCTTTACCTATTAATTACGAGCCTTAAAATAATAGAAAGATCGGCAGGTTACAGTCTGGCGGGGTCAATGTGGAACAGGCTGGCGAAATTTTGCGTGGTCTGTTGCGCCAGCTGCTCAAGCGAAACCCCCTTCAGTACCGCCATGTATTCCGCAACATCGCGTACCATTGCCGGCTGGTTCTCTTTGCCGCGATGCGG
Organism: Klebsiella planticola ATCC 33531; assembly: GCF_000735435.1. GTDB lineage: Bacteria > Pseudomonadota > Gammaproteobacteria > Enterobacterales > Enterobacteriaceae > Klebsiella > Klebsiella planticola. The sequence goes on from NZ_JMPP01000052.1 coordinate 35,888, forward strand.
GACCGGCGCCAGGTACGGCGAGTCGGTTTCCACCAGCAGGCGGTCGAGCGGAACATAGCGCGCGGCATCGCGCAGCTGCTCGGCATTACGGAAAGTGACGATCCCGGAAAACGAGATATAGAACCCCATATCCAGCAATTTACCTGCCGTCTCCCTGTCCTCAGTGAAACAGTGTAGTACGCCACCGCAATCCGTCACTTTTTCTTCCTGCAAAATGGCCAGCGTGTCGGCGCGCGCATCGCGGGTATGCACGATAACCGGCTTGTTTAACTCGCGGCCAATGCGGATATGATCGCGGAAGGAAGCCTGCTGGCGGGGTTTGGTTTCCGGCGTGTAAAAATAGTCCAGCCCGGTCTCCCCCATTGCGACAACCCCCTCTTCCGCCGCCAGCTTACGCAGCTCGTCAACATCGTACTCTTCATCCTGATTGAGCGGATGTACGCCGCAGGAGAAAACCACATTGTCGCGCGGTCCGACAAGCTCACGCATTCCACGGTATCCCGGCAGCGTCGTGGCCACCGCGAGGAAAAACTTCACGTCACGGGCCGCGGCTTTTGCCAGCACATCGTCCACGTCTTTGTGCAGCGTTTGATAATCCAGACCATCCAGATGGCAGTGGGAGTCGACTAAAAACATAATGTCTCGCTCAGAGGTGGGATACGGGAAGTACCGTCCCAGGTTGCAGGTAATGTTCCCAGCGCAGAAGGCGCTCGGTTAGCAGCAGTTCGCGGTTGACGCCAATCACGTTCAACAGCTGGTCGCGGCAGGCGCTGACGTCGCGGGCGATCGCCTGCAAACGGGCGGCAGGCAGCGCCTGCGCCAGCTGATTGACCAGCGTCCAGGCATCAGGGTTACTCACCAGCGTGATGCCCTGTTGCCGTTTTTGTGCATCCAGCAGCAGCGATGCCAGCCAGTGCAAACGAACCGCGGCCTGTTCGTGATTCAAAATCGGCAGCAGCGCCAGCCAGTCGCCGCTGCTTAAGACGCCAGCCAGCGTCTGGGTAAGCTGCTGCCGGGAAGCCCAGTGACTCTCCTGCAGCAGATCCAACGCCGCTGCTGGCGCATTCGCGCTCAGGCGCAGCGCAGAGAGCAGCGTCTCCTGAGGCATTGCCACCTCGCGCTCCAGCCACGCCAGCCCGTAGGACTCTGACGGCGGCGCGAGGTGATGGAGGCGACAGCGGCTACGCAGCGTGGCCAGCAACCGCGCGGGCTCCTGACAGGCGAGGAAAAACCAGGTATTTTCCGGCGGCTCTTCCAGCGTTTTTAACAGGGCATTTGCCGCCGCATCCGTTAACAAAGCAGCATCGCCTGCCCACACCACTTTGGCGCCGCCAAGACGGGAACGCTCATAAAGCTTTTCGTTAACATCACGCACAGCGTCAATACCGAGGGCGCTTTTGCCTTTTTCCGGCGCCAGGGTGTAGTAATCGGGGTGCGTACCAGCCTGCATCAACTGGCAGCTATGGCACTGCCCGCAGCTTTTATTTCCTTCCGGCTGTCGGCACATGAGATAACGGCACAGCGCGTAGATCAGCGCCTCCCCTCCCATGCCAGGCAATGCCTGAAGCAGTAACGCATGGTGACCCCGTCCAGCCTGATAGCCGGCGACTAATTGTTCAAATGACGGGCGTAACCACGGGTACCATTTCATGCGCTTTGCTCCGCGACCCACCGGCGGATAACCGCCTTGATATCACTTGCGACGGCTTCCAGCGACTGCGTCGCATCAATGGTGTGAATAGTCGGATCCTGTGCCGCCAGCTCAAGGTAGCGCGCCCGGGTACGATTGAAGAAAGCCAGCGATTCTTGTTCAATGCGATCGAGTTCACCGCGCGCGCGCGCGCGCTTCAACCCCACCTCCGGCGTCACATCCAGATACAGCGTCAGGTGCGGGCGAAAATTACCCAGTACCGCATCACGCAGCGTAGCCAGCATCGTCTGGTCGATACCGCGACCGCCGCCCTGATAGGCCTGGGTCGACAGGTCGTGGCGATCGCCGATGACCCATTGACCGCGAGCCAGAGCGGGTTTGATCACCGTCTCGACCAGCTGAACGCGGGCGGCGTAAAACATCAGCACTTCGGCTTTGTCATTAATCACTTCATCGCCGGTGGACTGGATATCCAGCACCAGGCTGCGCAGCTTCTCGGCCAGAATAGTGCCGCCCGGCTCGCGGGTAAACACCAGATCGCTGATACCTGATTCCTGCAGCGCCTCCACCACCAGATTGCGCGCGGTGGTCTTCCCTGCACCTTCCAGGCCTTCGATAACGATATAGTTACTGCGCATTTTTTTCCTTAAGTACTTTCAGATAATCCTGCACCGAGCGGTTGTGGCTGGCCAGATTGGTGTTAAACGTATGCCCACCCTTACCATCGGCAACAAAATAGAGATAGGGCGTTTTCGCCGGGTGCGCCGCGGCGTTCAGAGAGGCTTCTCCCGGTACGGCGATGGGTCCCGGCGGCATACCGCCGATCACGTAGGTATTGTACGCCGTCGGCGTCTCCAGATCTTTGCGCGTCAGCTTGCCAGTATAACTCTCCCCCATACCGTAGATAACGGTCGGGTCGGTTTGCAGACGCATGCCAGTCCGCAGGCGATTGATAAATACCGACGCCACGCGGTCGCGTTCTTCGGCAACCGCCGTCTCTTTTTCAATAATGGACGCCATGGTCAGCAGCTGGTTCTGATCTTTGTACGGCAGATTATCCATCCGCCCTTCCCAGGCTTTTTCGACCTGCGCGACCATCTTCTGATGCGCGCGCTTGAGGATCGCCACATCGCTGGTATGGGCGGTATACATCCAGGTATCCGGCCAGAACCAGCCTTCAACCCAATCCGCATGCTCGAGGTTAAGCGCCTGGGCGACGGTTTCGTAGCGGTCATCTGCCAACGTATGTTTGATATACGGCGCATCGCGCAGCTGACGCAGGTAGTCGCTCACCCGCATCCCCTCCACAAAGCGCAGCGGGAACTGGGCCTCTTTGCCGCTGCCCAGCAGTTGCAGCATTTCCCGCACCGTCATGTCCGGCGTAAAGCGGTAGGTACCGGCTTTAAAGTGGGATAATTCAGGCTCAAGACGCAGCAGCCACTGGAATACGCGCGGCCGATTGATCACCTTATCGACATACAGCTGCTCACCCAGCGCCATGCGCCCGGTACCGGCCTCTAAGGTGAAGATCGTCTCTTCTTTAATCAGCAGCTTGCTCTGTGCAAGCTGACGAACTTTCCAGATGCCCGCGCCTGCAGCAATGCCCAGCACTACCAACAACAGCAGGATAAAACGTAACATTTTCTTCATGACTAACCAGACAGCTCACACAGTGGGGCTAAAAAATGATAAAGCTCTCGCGAGGACCAGCATGTCTCGTCCCAGCGGCGAACCGGTACCAGCGGCATCAGCGCATTGCATATCAGCACTTCATCGGCATCACGCAACGCCTCCGCACCCGCAGTGACTTCGACAACGCGAAACGGCGATTGTGCCAGTTGCGCGATGCAATGCTGGCGCATAATGCCATTGACCCCGGCATGATCGAGACGTGGCGTAAACACATCCATCCCCTTGCGCCAGAACAGATTCGCGGCACAGCATTCCGTAAGCCACCCGTCGCTGTCAAGAACCAGCGCCTCATCGGCGTCCGTCTGCTCAAGATGAGACCGGATCAACACCTGTTCCAGGCGGTTTAGGTGCTTCAGCCCGGCCAGCGCCGGATTACGTCCCAGCCGAACCGGGCTTAGCGTCAGCGCAACGCCGGTTTCTTGCCAGCGCGCATAATGCGCCGGATAAGCCGAAACGCTGAGGATACGTGTGGGAGCCTGACAGCTCGCGCCGCTGTAGCCGCGTCCGCCTGCACCGCGCGTCAGAATGACTTTAAGCACGCCGTCATCATGCGCCAGCGCCAGGTGCCGCATTTCCTCTTCCAGCGTTTGCCAGCGGGTGTAGGGAATCATCAGTTTTTCGCAGGCCTGCTGCAAACGGCGAAGGTGGGCTGGCAACATCTGTACTTTACGTCCCGCAATGCGTGCGGTGGTAAAGCACCCATCCCCAAACTGAATGGCCCGGTCATTAGCGGCCAGGGTGTCCCGTTCAATGCCATTAATCAAGAACATAGCGGCTCCTTATCGGTGGCCTGTCAGTGTCTCAGGATGAATTACGCAGGACAAGCAGAGAAAGCTGAAGAAAAAAGAAGGCCCGCATTTGATGCAGGCCTGAGTCAGGATTTAGCGGCAAGCGCGACGGGCTTAGATCTTTTTAAAGATCAGTGAACCGTTGGTGCCACCAAAGCCGAAGGAGTTACACAGCGCGTACTCCATACCGGAAACCTGACGCGCTTCGTGTGGAACGAAGTCCAGGTCACAACCCTCATCCGGATTATCCAGGTTGATGGTCGGCGGAACCACGCCATCGCGCAGCGCCAGGATGGAGTAGATCGATTCTACTGCTCCGGCAGCGCCCAGCAGGTGCCCGGTCATTGATTTGGTTGAGCTGACCATCACGCGGCTTGCGGCGTCACCGAAGACAGATTTAACCGCCTGCGCTTCTGCTTTATCGCCCGCCGGCGTCGAGGTGCCATGCGCGTTAACGTAAGCAATCTGGCCCGGTTCAATCCCTGCATCGCGGATGGCATTCACCATCGCCAGGGCCGCGCCGGCGCCATTCTCCGGAGGAGACGTCATATGGTAAGCATCGCTGCTCATACCAAAGCCGACGATTTCCGCGTAGATTTTCGCGCCGCGTTTTTTGGCGTGCTCGTACTCTTCCAGCACCACCATACCTGCACCGTCGCCCAGCACAAAACCGTCGCGATCTTTATCCCACGGACGGCTTGCCGCCTGCGGATTGTCGTTGCGGGTTGAGAGCGCACGCGCGGCGCCAAAGCCACCCACGCCAAGCGGGGTACTGGCTTTTTCCGCACCGCCGGCCACCATTGCATCAGCATCGCCATACGCAATCATACGCGCAGCCTGACCAATATTGTGTACGCCAGAGGTACAAGCGGTCGCGATAGAAATACTCGGCCCACGCAGACCAAACATGATGGTCAAATGCCCGGCCACCATGTTAACAATTGTAGACGGTACAAAGAACGGGCTGATCTTCCGAGGTCCGCCGTTGGTTAACGAACTGTGGTTTTCCTCGATCAGGCCAAGACCGCCAATACCGGAACCAATAGCGGCGCCGATGCGGGTTGCGTTCTCTTCCGTTACTTCAAGACCAGAATCCTGCATGGCCTGAACGCCAGCGACAATTCCATATTGAATGAAGGCATCCATCTTGCGCTGTTCTTTGCGCGAGATAATGTCATCACAGTTAAAATCCTTTACTAAGCCAGCAAATTTTGTTGCATAGGCGCTAGTATCGAAATGGTCGATCAGGCTGATGCCACTCTGACCGGCAAGGAGAGCTTTCCAGGTAGACTCTACGGTATTGCCGACAGGAGACAACATGCCCAGTCCGGTCACAACTACACGACGCTTAGACACGGTTGTCCTCCAGGGAGGGAAAATAGATTCTTGTGGGACAAAAAAAGATAAAACTCAGGCGGTCGAATGACCGCCTGGAGATGTTCACTTACGCCTGGTGACCGTTGATGTAATCAATGGCAGCCTGAACAGTGGTGATTTTCTCAGCTTCTTCGTCCGGAATCTCAGTATCAAACTCTTCTTCCAGAGCCATTACCAGCTCAACGGTGTCAAGAGAATCAGCGCCCAGGTCTTCAACGAAGGAAGCATTGTTGGTAACTTCTTCCTGCTTAACGCCCAGCTGTTCGCCGATAATTTTCTTAACGCGTTCTTCGATAGTGCTCATACTCTTAAATTTCCTATCAAAACTCGCTTTCGCGATGGTTTTCGTAGTGTATAAAATGTTGAAAAATTTGCAACTAAATCCCGGCAGGTCTTACCACGATTTTACGCTATTTTGCGGGTGTTTGCCCTCAGAACGCAAATCATTTTGCACAAAACCGCATTCGGGATCGCACAGACTGCGCGGTTCCTGAGCGTTTTGTGCAAATCTCGGTCAGACCATATACATTCCGCCGTTGACGTGCAGGGTTTCACCAGAGATGTAACCTGCTTCGTCAGAAGCTAAGAACGCAACCGCACTGGCGATTTCTTTTGCATCGCCGAGGCGACCCGCAGGAACTTGCGCCAGAATACCCGCACGCTGATCTTCAGACAGCGCACGCGTCATGTCCGTTTCAATAAAGCCCGGAGCAACAACGTTAACAGTAATACCGCGGGACGCGACTTCACGTGCCAGCGATTTACTAAAACCAATCAGACCCGCTTTCGCCGCAGCGTAGTTGGCCTGACCAGCATTTCCCATGGTACCGACCACAGAACCGATAGTAATAATGCGGCCGTGACGCTTTTTCATCATAGCGCGCATTACTGCTTTTGACAGACGGAAAACTGATGACAGGTTGGTTTCGATAATATCGTTCCACTCATCATCTTTCATTCGCATTAACAGGTTATCACGAGTAATACCGGCATTATTAACCAGGATATCAACTTCACCAAACTCTGCGCGAATATTTCCCAGAACAGATTCGATAGATGCCGGATCGGTCACATTCAACAGCATACCTTTGCCATTAGCACCGAGGTAATCGCTGATCGCCTGCGCACCGCTCTCGCTGGTGGCCGTGCCGATCACTTTCGCGCCACGGGCGACAAGCGTTTCTGCGATTGCGCGGCCAATGCCGCGACTTGCACCGGTAACCAGCGCGATTTTTCCTTCAAAACTCATGGTATTCCTCTTTTATTGCTCAAGCGCCGCAGACATCGCTGCTGGCTCGTTAAGCGCGGAAGCGGTCAGGGTGTCAACAATACGTTTGGTCAGACCGGTGAGGACTTTACCCGGTCCCACTTCATACAGGTGTTCTACGCCCTGGGATGCCATAAACTCAACGGTTTTGGTCCACTGAACCGGGCTGTACAGCTGGCGAATCAGCGCATCGCGAATCGCGTCTGGCGCCGTTTCACACTGCACATCAACGTTGTTCACCACCGAAATAACCGGTGCGTTAAAGGTGATGTTTTGCAGTTCGACAGCCAGTTTTTCCGCCGCAGGCTTCATCAGCGCGCAGTGGGACGGGACGCTCACCGGCAGCGGCAGCGCACGTTTAGCGCCGGCAGCTTTACAGGCAGCACCGGCACGCTCAACGGCTTCTTTGTTGCCGGCAATGACCACCTGGCCCGGAGAGTTAAAGTTGACCGGAGCCACGACCTGCCCTTCGGCGGACTCTTCGCAGGCTTTCGCAATAGACGCATCGTCAAGACCGATAATCGCTGACATCGCGCCGGTCCCTTCCGGGACCGCTTCCTGCATAAATTTGCCGCGCATTTCGACCAGACGCACCGCGTCGGCAAAATCAATCACGCCGGCACAAACCAGCGCGGAATACTCACCCAGGCTATGACCCGCCAGCAGAGCCGGGGTCTTACCGCCCTGCTGCTGCCAGACGCGATACAGCGCCACGGAAGCAGTCAGCAGCGCAGGCTGGGTTTGCCAGGTTTTGTTCAGCTCTTCCGCCGGGCCCTGCTGAGCAAGCGCCCACAGATCGTAACCCAACGCCGCAGAGGCTTCACGGAAAGTTTCTTCGATAACCGGATACGCCGCTGCCATGTCAGACAACATGCCGACCGTCTGAGAACCTTGTCCCGGGAACACAAAAGCAAATTGCGTCATGTCTAAATCCTTATCCTAAAAACGAACCAGCGCGGAACCCCAGGTGAAACCGCCACCAAAGGCTTCCAGCAGAATCAGCTGACCACGCTGGATGCGGCCATCGCGCACCGCTTCATCCAGCGCACAGGGAACGGAAGCCGCGGAGGTATTGCCATGACGATCGAGCGTCACCACCACGTTATCCATCGACATCCCCAGTTTTCTTGCCGTCGCGCTGATGATGCGCAGGTTAGCCTGATGCGGTACCAGCCAGTCCAGCGCCGAGCGATCGAGATTGTTAGCCGCCAGCGTCTCATCGACAATATGCGCCAGCTCGGTCACGGCAACTTTAAACACTTCGTTGCCCGCCATCGTCAGATAGATCGGATTTTCCGGCTCAACGCGATCGGCGTTCGGCAGCGTTAACAGCTCGCCGTAGCGGCCATCCGCATGCAGGTGGGTGGAAATGATACCCGGCTCTTCAGAAGCGCCCAGTACGACGGCTCCCGCGCCATCACCAAAAATAATGATCGTCCCGCGATCGCCAGGATCGCAGGTACGCGCCAGAACGTCAGCGCCAATCACCAGCGCGTAGTCCACGGCTCCGTTTTTCACGTATTGATCGGCGATGCTCAGTGCGTAGGTAAACCCTGCGCACGCCGCCGCCACGTCAAAGGCCGGGCAGCCATTAATACCCAGCATAGACTGAATCTGACAAGCCGAACTTGGAAATGCGTGAGTACCCGAGGTGGTCGCAACAACGATCAGACCAATTTGCTCCGGTTTAACACCCGCCATATCCAGCGCATTTTTTGCCGCTTCAAAACCCAGCGTAGCAACGGTTTCATTCGGTGCAGCAATACGACGTTCACGGATACCCGTACGAGTAACAATCCACTCGTCAGACGTCTCTACCATTTTTTCCAGGTCGGCGTTAGTACGCACTTGCTCGGGCAGATAACTGCCGGTACCAATAATCTTCGTATACATGTACGCTCAGTCACTCTTGGGTAATATACCCGCCTTGTTCAAACCGCTGGGCGTCAGCCTTCTTCGTTCGTCCCGCTTTGCTGCCGGGAGTTCCCGTTTCTGTCGCCCGTGGGCAGTTCGAAACCTGCTGGGTATAAAGATTCCAGGCGAGCGGCGATCCGCTGAGGAATTTGCCGCTGCACCGCCTGCACTGCCTGCTCTATCGCCACGCTGAAGGCGCGCTGATTGGCAGCACCGTGACTCTTAATCACGGAACCGCGCAATCCTAACAGACAGGCGCCATTATACTGGTCGGGGTTGAGGTGACTGAATCGCCTTGCCAGGCTTTTTTGTAACCAACGCTTCAATAACAGCAGCCACCACGACCGTTTTTTGCCCTCACCCTGTGATTTCAGCAGCGAGAGGAACATTCTGACAACACCTTCCATAGTTTTTAATGTGACGTTGCCCGTGAATCCATCACAAACCAGCACATCGGTTTTGCCCGTCAATAGTTCGTTGGCTTCAAGATAGCCGATATAGTTCAGCGACGGCAGTGTCTTCAGCACCGCAGCGGCATCGCGGATACTGCTGAGGCCCTTCATCTCTTCTTCGCCGATGTTCAACAGCGCGACGCGGGGGTTCTCAATGCCGACCACTTCTTCGGCCAGTACGGCGCCCATGACCGCAAACTGCACCAGCATCGTACTATCGCAATCCACGTTGGCGCCTAAATCCAGCACCACCGTTTTGCCCTTTTGCTGATGCGGTAACACCGTCACCAGCGCCGGACGCTCAATCCCTTCAATGGGTTTGAGTAATAACTTGGCCAGTCCCATCAGCGCGCCGGTATTCCCCGCGCTGACGCAGGCTTCCGCCCGCCCTTCTTTTACTAACTCCAGCGCCACGCGCATTGAGCTTCCGCGGCTACTGCGGATCGCCTGAGCGGGCCGCGCATCACTAGCAATAACTGACTGCGCAGGGATCACCTGCAGACGCGAACGTTGTTCGAAATCAGCTTTGGCAAGTAATGGCGTGATGGTGTCGGGGTCGCCGACTAAAAGAAGTGTGAGTTGCGAATTAGAGTTCAGTGCCTGCAGTGCTGCAGGCACTGTCACGGATGGGCCAAAATCACCCCCCATGACATCTAACGCCAGGGTTAGACGTGTCAAGATATCGTCGCTGCCCGGTTCGGTTATTCCCCAGTCACCTGGGGAAATCCTCGCTAAGCTTCATCACGCTCATACTCTTTGTCTTTCACGCTGCAAGTATGTTGACTGCGCTCGTTCATCCCAGTCACATAGTTGTCTATGCTGCCGGCGATGTTCTCGCTTACGCCTCTTGCCGCGCGAAATCCATGGAGTCGTGCGTGATTACTTAGCGATAACCTTGCGACCGCGGTAGAAACCGTCGGCAGTGATGTGGTGACGCAGGTGTTTCTCACCAGAAGTTTTGTCTACAGACAGGCTGGTGACTGCGGTCAGAGCGTCATGGGAACGACGCATGCCACGTTTGGAACGGGTTGGTTTATTCTGTTGTACGGCCATGGACCTTACTCCTCAATTACTTATGCTTTAAGCTGGCTAATACGGCAAATGGATTTGGTTTTTGTGCCTCTTCAGGCAGTTCACCAAAGACCATGTCCGCGTCGGACACTTCACAGTGTTCAGAATCATGCACCGGAACTACAGGCAAGGAGAGAATGATTTCATCCTCAACCATCGCTTGCAGGTCGATTTCACCGAATTCGTTAACCTCAATCGGCTCATACGCTTCCGGCAGTGCTTCGGCCTGTTCGTCATTTCTGACGGGGCTAAAACAATACGTGGTGTGGACATGATGGGGGAACGGTTTCCCGCAACGCTGACATTCGAGGGTTACTGATACCTTTGCATCGCCGGTAATAACGGCAAGGCGCTGATTATCAATAGCGAACGACATGCTGCATTCCACATCGCTGTCCACGCTGACTACTGAATCGGCTACACGTTCAACCTGATCACGGGCATAGATACCTTCGTAATCGAGGCGTTTTTGAGCCGTGCGAACCGGATCGAGAGTCAGGGGTAATTTTACCTTTTGCATAGGGCGCGCATATTAACTTTGTAATGTCATAGAGTCAAAGAAAAAGGCAGCCTCAGGTTGCCTTTCGCCATTTATTCGCACACATTGCGGCCCATAGTTTAAAATGATGCTCTTAGAAGCGCTATATGTGGATGAAAAAATATGTCTGAACTTATCCTGGCGTCGACCTCGCCGTGGCGGCGAATGCTGCTGGAAAAACTGGCCATGCCGTTTGACTGCGCGGCGCCTGATGTGGATGAAACACCCCACCCCGGCGAATCTGCCCGTCAGCTGGTGGTCCGTCTGGCGCAGGCGAAGGCGCAGGCTCTTGCCGAACGCTATCCCCGGCACTTAATTATCGGATCCGATCAGGTTTGCGTCCTCGATGGCGAAATTACCGGCAAGCCGCACAGCGAAGAGAATGCGCGCCTGCAGTTAAGGAAAGCCAGCGGCACGATTGTGACCTTTTATACCGGACTGGCACTTTATCATTCCGCCAATGGCCATCTACAAACCGAGTGTGAACCCTTTGATGTCCATTTTCGCCATTTAAGCGACCAGGAAATAGACAATTATGTGCGCAAAGAGCGTCCGCTGCACTGCGCCGGGAGTTTTAAAAGTGAAGGTCTGGGCATTACCCTTTTCGAGCGACTGGAAGGACGTGACCCGAATGCGCTGGTGGGCCTGCCGCTGATCGCCCTGTGTCAGATGCTACGCCGGGAAGGCTGTAATCCGCTGTTGCGCTAGCCGTTTATTCTGCCGGGCCGGAACCGCCGTTCTGGCCTGCTGCTCTACCTTGGTTTTTTTCCGTCTCAGCCAGTCATCTCATTTCCCCTCTTAGCGACTGAAAATAACCGTGGACTCACTCACGCGCCTGGCCGCGGCTGTCTGTTACCCTGCCAGCCTGATGTTGCTCATCACCGTGGGGATGGGGCAGACTGCCGGCCTGTTTATCCATCCGCTGATGGGCGAAACAACACCACTATTGCCGAAGTCAGGATGGCGCTGGCGACAGGTCAGTGGCAGTGGGGAGCGAGCCAGCCGCCGTCTGGCCTGGCCCGGAGGTCTGGCGAACGGCAATCCTGATGGGGTGCGGTATGGGATATCGCGCTGGCGCGGCGGGTAAATTTACCCATAAAGGAGAAAAACGTCGCGGTGAATGCTGGCACAGCGACGCAGCAGATGACAATGGCGGATTCAGCGTCCGCCGGGACGATCATTTACTATTACGTAGCACCTGCAGGCAGCGCTTCAGCTGGTTATCCAGCGGCGCTTCGACACGCATCACTTCCCCGGTCCCCGGATGAGTAAATTTCAGCGCGGCAGCATGGAGGAACAACCGATTCAGGCCGGTGCCAGCCAGCTGTTTGTCAAACTCGCGGTCGCCATAACGGTCGTCAAAGGCAATGGGGTGGCCCGCATACTGCGTGTGAACGCGGATCTGGTGCGTACGCCCGGTCACCGGACTGCAGCGAACCAGCGTCGCGTGCGTATAGCGCTCTTCAACCTTAAAGCGCGTCTCCGACGGTTTTCCTTCCTGACTGACGCGAACGATACGTTCGCCGCTCTGCAGAATGTTTTTCAGCAGCGGTGCCTGCACCACTTTGGTGTGCGACTGCCACTGCCCGCGCACCAGCGCCAGATAATCCTTCTGCATCCCCTTTTCGCGCAGCTGTTCATGCAGCGAACGCAGCGCGGAACGCTTCTTCGCGACCAGCAGTACGCCGGAGGTATCGCGGTCAAGGCGGTGAACCAGTTCGAGGAAACGGGCTTCCGGACGCAGCGCGCGCAGGCCTTCAATGACGCCGAAACTCAGGCCGCTGCCGCCGTGCACCGCGGTACCGGAAGGTTTGTTCAGCACCAGAATATGGTCATCTTCATACAGAATCACGTCGGCCAGCGCCGACACTTTCTGCAGATGCGGGGAGACGGCTTCTTCTTCACGCTCGGCAACCCGAACAGGCGGAATGCGGATTTCGTCGCCGGCTTCCAGCTTGTATTCCGGCTTGACGCGTTTTTTATTCACCCGCACCTCGCCTTTACGCAGGATGCGATAAATCATGCTCTTCGGTACGCCCTTTAGCTGCGTACGCAAAAAGTTATCGATGCGTTGCCCCGCTTCATCGGCGGTAATGGCAACCATTTTTACGCTTGGAGTCTCAGTTTTCATGGTGCGCGATTCTAAATAGCCCGACGCATTAGCGCCACTCATTTTTATATGCTTATATTTATCATTATCCGGTTTTCATTGAATGCTTCATCGGCGTTTTGTTTGTTATTAGAACAATCTGTATGCGCTGGTGAAAAAACTGTGAGTAACCGGGTGATAAAAGGTAAAAGTCAACTTGCTATAACAAGGTTAGCAATGGAATAATGATGCCGTTTTCCGTGTTGAATCTTGTTAGAACAAGAAATTAGCGGAATGACCAATTTTGTCTGACCGATCATCCACGCAGCAATGGCGTAAGACGTATTGATCTTTCAGACAGTTAGCGGGCTGCGGGTTGCAGTCCTTACCGGTACAGGCCTCTATGGATTTCACGTCGCAGGAAGGCGTCGACTCCGGGTATTCCCGGGTGCTCTACTCAGTCCGCTGATTGAGATGAGCGGGTTAAGCCACTACATCTGTAACGTGAAAGACGACGAGATATACGCAAAATTATTCAGGATGCGCCAAGGCGGCGAAAGAGAGAATCTCCGGAACTGACATCATCAGTAAGTCAGCAACAGGGGTGAAACGAGCAAGCCGACGCAGAAGCAACCTGAAAAATGACGCGTATAAATGGAATCTTCTCTGGTGATACATCCCAGGCTGTTCCCCTGCTAATTGCGCTGTGTTTCCGTTTGAAATACAGGCGACCGACACTCTGCGCCTCTTAAGCGCGCGACAACCGTGAGGTTGGCGACGTGAAACAGACACGAGGCCATCGGTTTCCCCCGGCAAGGCAATACTCTGCCCGCAGCTTAGTCGTCAATGTAAGAATAATGAGTAAGTTACGATGAAAAGAATGTTAATCAACGCAACTCAGCAGGAAGAGTTGCGCGTCGCCCTTGTTGATGGGCAGCGCCTGTACGACCTGGATATCGAAAGCCCCGGGCACGAACAGAAAAAAGCGAACATCTACAAAGGCAAAATTACCCGTATTGAACCTAGCCTTGAAGCCGCGTTTGTTGATTACGGCGCCGAGCGTCATGGTTTCCTCCCCCTCAAAGAAATCGCCCGCGAATACTTCCCTGCTAACTACAATTCTCATGGTCGTCCGAATATTAAGGATGTTCTGCGTGAAGGTCAGGAAGTGATTGTTCAGATTGATAAAGAAGAACGTGGCAACAAAGGCGCCGCGCTCACCACCTTTATCAGCCTGGCGGGTAGCTATCTGGTACTGATGCCGAACAACCCGCGCGCGGGCGGTATTTCACGCCGCATTGAGGGTGACGATCGTACAGAACTAAAAGAAGCGCTGGCCAGCCTTGAGCTGCCGGACGGCATGGGGCTTATCGTGCGTACCGCGGGCGTCGGCAAATCTGCCGAAGCGCTGCAGTGGGACCTGAGCTTCCGTCTGAAACATTGGGAAGCAATCCAGAAAGCCGCTGAAAGCCGCCCGGCGCCGTTCCTGATCCATCAGGAAAGCAACGTCATCGTGCGTGCCTTCCGTGATTACCTGCGCCAGGACATCGGCGAAATCCTGATCGATAACCCGAAAGTGCTTGAGCTGGCTCGCCAGCACATCGCCGCACTGGGCCGCCCGGATTTCAGCAGCAAAATCAAACTGTACACCGGTGAAATCCCGCTGTTCAGCCATTATCAAATCGAATCGCAGATTGAATCCGCCTTCCAGCGCGAAGTGCGCCTGCCTTCCGGCGGGTCAATCGTTATCGACAGCACCGAAGCGTTAACCGCTATCGATATCAACTCCGCTCGCGCCACCCGCGGCGGCGACATCGAAGAAACGGCATTCAACACCAACCTGGAAGCAGCCGATGAGATTGCTCGCCAGCTGCGTCTGCGTGACCTCGGCGGCCTGATTGTCATCGACTTCATCGACATGACGCCAGTACGCCACCAGCGCGCGGTGGAAAACCGCCTGCGCGAAGCGGTGCGTCAGGATCGTGCGCGTATCCAGATCAGTCATATCTCTCGCTTCGGCCTGCTCGAGATGTCGCGTCAGCGTCTGAGCCCGTCGCTGGGTGAATCCAGTCATCACGTCTGCCCACGCTGTAGCGGTACCGGCACCGTTCGTGATAACGAATCCCTGTCGCTCTCTATCCTGCGTCTGATTGAAGAAGAAGCGCTGAAAGAGAACACCCAGGAAGTTCACGCTATCGTGCCTGTGCCGATTGCGTCCTACCTGCTGAACGAAAAACGTGCTGCGGTGAGCGCCATCGAAACCCGCCAGGGCGACGTGCGCGTGATCATCGTCCCGAACGATCAGATGGAAACCCCGCACTACTCCGTGCTGCGCGTACGTAAAGGCGAAGAGACCTCTACCCTGAGCTATCTGCTGCCTAAACTGCACGAAGAAGAGATGGCGCTGCCTGCTGACGAAGAACCGGCCGAGCGTAAGCGCCCTGAGCAGCCGGCCCTGGCCACCTTCGTGATGCCGGACGTCCCGCCAGCGCCAGAGCAGGAAGTTCCTGTTGCCGCACCTGCCGCCGCAAAACCAGCGGTAGCCGCTGCTGCGCCAGCGCAGCCTGGTCTGCTCTCCCGCTTCTTTGGCGCCCTGAAAAACATCTTCTCCGGTGCAGAAGAGACCAAACCGGCAGAACCTCAGGTAGAGAAGAAAGCCGAAGAGAAACCGGAACGTCAGCAAGAACGTCGTAAACCGCGGACCAACAATCGCCGCGATCGCAACGATCGTCGTGATAACCGTGATAACCGCGACGGTCGTGATAACCGCGATAACCGTGCTGAAAATACCGAAGGCCGTGAACCTCGTGAATCCCGCGAGGAAAACCGCCGTAATCGTCGCGAGAAACAGCAGCAGAATGTCGAGCCGCGTGAATCTCGTCAGACGGTGACCGAGGATGCAGAAAAAGGCAAAGCGCGCGATGAGCAGCAGCCGCGTCGTGAGCGTAATCGTCGTCGTAATGACGAGAAGCGCCAGGCTCCGCAGGAAGCCAAAGCACAAACGCGCGAAGAGCCAGTAGTTCAGCAGGAAGTCGAGCAGGAAGAACGCGTTCAGACGATGTCCCGTCGTAAACCGCGTCAGTTATCCCAGAAAGTTCGCATCGAGTCTGCGGTAGCTGAAACGGCCGATCAGGTTGTTGAAACCGTGCCTGCGGTCCAGCCGGAAGCGGTCGCTCCGCGCACGGAACTGGCGAAAGTCGATCTGCCTGCCGTCGTTGAAAGCAACGGCGACCATGACGACAACAACGAGTCTCGCGAAGCCAACGGTATGCCGCGTCGCTCCCGTCGCTCGCCGCGTCATCTGCGCGTCAGCGGCCAGCGTCGTCGTCGTTACCGCGATGAGCGTTACCCGACCCAGTCGCCGATGCCGCTGACCGTAGCCTGTGCATCCCCGGAAATGGCGTCAGGTAAAGTGTGGATTCGTTACCCGGTTGTCCGTCCGCAGGATCAACAGCAGGAAGAACAGCAGGTTCAGGCGTCCGTTACTGAAACTGTCGCTCCTGTTGCTGTCGCTGAAGCCGCCATTGCAGAAGTGGTCGCCCCGGCGGTTGCCGAGGCGGCGCCTGCTGCCGCCGAACAACCTGTCGTAGCCGAAGCAACCGCCGCTGAAGCCGCGCAGACTGTTCAGCCGGAAGTCGCCCGCGAAACCGAGGTTGCGCCGCAGGATGCTATCGCCGCAGAAGCGCCGGTTGTTGAGGCAGAAAGCGGTGTTGCGCCGGTTGCTGCAGAACCGGAAACGGTAGCAGTAGAAACAGCAGCTGAAGCCGTTGTTGAGGAATCTGCCCCGGTTGTGGCACAAGCAGCTCCGGCACCGCAGGTCATTGAACCCGCGCCGGTGGTTGAAGCTACTCCGGTGGTTGAACCCGCCCCAGTGGTTGAAGCCGCTCCGGTCCTGGAAACAGCGCCGGTCGTCGAATCAGCGCCTGCTCCGGTCGTGGTCGCCACACCCGCGGCGGCGGTTATCGTGTCTCATCGCCACGCGACCGCCCCGATGACGCGTGCCCCGGCGCCGGCCTACGAGCCAGAAGCGCCGCGTCACAGCGACTGGGTTCGCCCGTCGTTTGCCTTTGACGGCAAAGGTGCGGCAGGCGGCCACAGCGCCACTCATCAGGCGACGGCGGAACCAACCCGTCCACAACCTGCCGAGTAAACGCGGTACGGCATCAAAAAAACCGGCCTCTGGCCGGTTTTTTATTCCCCCTCCGGACGCTGCATCCCGGCAACCTGCGGCATCACTTCGCGCATCAGGTCGAGAAACTTTCGTAGCCGGGTCGGGTAATAACGCGCCCACGGATAGACCAGGTGGACCGGCAGCGAAGAGGCCCGCCACTGCGGAAATAGCTCAACCAACCGACCGGCGGCGATATCCTCCGTCACAGCCCAACTCGACACGATAGCAACCCCCAGCCCCGCCAGCGCCGTATTACGGGCCACATACACGCTATCGGTGCTCAGACAGGGCACAATACCAAACGATATCTCCCGGCTATCCTCCTGATGCTGCAACTCCACTTCATGTTGATAAAAGGTACTGATGGCCACCCACGGCAGCCGCGACAGATCCTCAGGCATCGCTAATGCCGGATAGCGTGACAACAGCTGTGGGGCAACCACCAGACTACGCGGAACTTCGGCCAGCAGCACCGACACCGTGGCCGGGTCAACTTCAGCGCCCACCCGAATCGCGCAATCGATATTGTCACTGAGAAAATCGACGGTTTTGTCATTGAGCATCCACTCCACCGCCAGCTGCGGATAGCGTTGCAGAAAACTGACCAGCGGCCCCAGCAGCTGCTGCTGACCAAAGGCATGAGGCGCACGCACGCGCAGTACCCCTACCGGCCGATCGTCAGCAATACTCATCTCGTCCTCCAGCGCCAGCCACGCATCCACCACCTGACGCGCGTGCTGATAACAGCGTTCACCATCATCGGTGAGCTTCATGGCATGCGTTGTACGCAGGATCAGTCGATTACCGAGCATGCTCTCCAGCGACTGCAGACGGCGGCTGACCGTCGCCTGAGTGGTATCCAGCTGCCGTGCCGCCGAAGAGAGTGAACCGGCCTCGACAATTCGAATAAAGGTCCGCATCAGTTCAATGCGGTCTATACGCTCCTGCCTCTTCATTATCACTTTCTCTATACGTTAAACGTATAACCGTTTTACCACCACGCTATCTACCGCGCCAGCGGCATTCGGGGAAGAATAGCGCCATCTCATCTACGAGGACTTCATCATGACCCCGACTCCACTATCCTCCCGCGAGGCAGGCTGGATTATTTTTATACTCGCTCTTGGCGCTGGTTTTAGCGTTGCCTCTATTTATTACGCCCAGCCCCTGCTCCCGCTGATGGGCGCCAACCTGCACCTGAGCGTTGAAGGGATGGGCCTCGTCCCGACCCTGACCCAGGCCGGCTACGCGCTGGGCATTCTGTTTCTGCTGCCGCTCGGCGATCGCCACGACCGGCGGACGTTGATTCTACTGAAAAGCGCGGCGCTGGCGGTCCTGCTGCTGCTGTGTAGCCTGACGGACCAGCTCACTTCACTGCTGGTGGTCAGCTTATTGATCGGGATGGCCGCGACGATGGCGCAGGATATTGTTCCGGCAGCAGCGATTCTGGCCCCGGCGGGTAAGCAGGGGAAAATGGTCGGGACGGTGATGACCGGTCTGCTGCTGGGAATTCTGCTCTCGCGGACCGTCAGCGGACTGGTCGGGGCGCTGTTCGGTTGGCGGGTGATGTATCAGGCGGCAGCTCTGAGTATCGCTCTCATCGGCCTGCTGATGTGGCGTATTCTGCCCCGCTTTGCGATTCACTCAACGCTAAGCTATCCGCAGCTGATGAAATCGATGGCGCACCTGTGGCAACGCTACCCTGCGCTGCGACGCGCGGCACTGGCCCAGGGCTTTTTATCCATCGCCTTCAGCGCCTTCTGGTCAACGCTAGCGGTGATGCTGCTCGCACATTATCAGATGGGTAGCGCCGTGGCCGGGGGATTCGGCATCGCCGGTGCGGCCGGGGCCCTTGCCGCCCCGCTGGCGGGTGGACTGGCCGATAAATATGGCGCGGGAAGGGTCACTCAGCTAGGGGCCGGACTGGTTACCCTTTCTTTCGCCCTGATGTTCCTGATGCCGCTACTGCCGCCACATGGTCAGCTGCTGCTGATCGGCCTTTCGGCGATCGGCTTCGATCTCGGTCTGCAGTCCAGCCTGGTCGCGCATCAGAATCTGGTTTACAGCCTCGAGCCGCAGGCTCGCGGTCGCCTGAACGCCCTGCTGTTCACCGGCGTGTTTATTGGTATGGCGCTCGGCTCAGTACTCGGCAGCCGACTATACGTGGTCGCCGGCTGGAACGGCGTCGTTGTCCTGGCCGTAGTTACCGGCGCGATTGCGCTCGTGATTCGTCTGCGGGAAAGCGCCCGTCTGGCATCCATAGCGCGCGCAGTGCGATAAAAAAACCCGCTCCGCAATGCGGAACGGGTCTCTTTCAATCCGGCGTATGGCGTCAGGCCGTACGTCGGGCAAACTCTTTAACCCGGAAGCCCAGCACCATTAAGGTGGCAAAATAGGCCACCACGCCCGCCGCCACCACCGCCATCAGGCGCAGCAGACGGAACGGCATCGAGCCCTGCGACCACTCCGGCATGATATACATCATGCCCAACAGCGCCGCCGACATCACCAGCACCGCAACCACCAGGCGCAGCAGGAAGGAGAACCATCCAGGCTGCGGAGTAAAGATCTTTTGCTTACGCAACTGCCAGTACAACAGACCGGCGTTAAGGCAGGCCGCCAGGCCGATAGACAGCGACAGCCCGGCATGCTTCAGCGGGCCAATAAAGATCAGGTTCATCACCTGGGTCATAATCAGCGTAACGATCGCGATTTTTACCGGCGTTTTAATGTCCTGCCGCGAATAAAAGCCCGGTGCCAGTACCTTAACGACAATCAGTCCCATCAGTCCGACGGAGTAAGCCACCAGCGCGCGCTGGGTCATCGCCGCATCAAACGCGCTGAATTTCCCATACTGGAACAGCGCAACGGTGAGCGGCTTCGCCAGGATCCCCAGCGCCACGGCGCTGGGCAACGCCAGCAGGAAACACAGACGCAGCCCCCAGTCCATCAGGCGACAGTACTCATCATGATTACCGCTGGCAAAGCTTTTTGACAGCGATGGCAGCAGAATAGTCCCCAGCGCCACGCCAAGGACCCCGGACGGAAACTCCATCAGGCGATCCGCGTAATACATCCACGACACCGAACCGGACACCAGGAACGAGGCAAAGATAGTGTTGATAATCAATGAAATCTGGCTAACAGAGACGCCGAGGATCGCCGGCCCCATCTGTTTGACCACCCGCATTGCGCCGGCATCTTTCAGGTTAATGCGCGGCAGAACCAGCATGCCAATCTTTTTCAGATGCGGCAGTTGATAGGCCAGTTGCAGCACGCCGCCGACGGTGACCGCCCACGCCATCGCCAGCATTGGTGGGTGGAAATAGGGCGCGGCAAACAGAGCAAAACCGATCATACTGACGTTGAGGAACGTCGGGGCGAAGGCGGGAACGGAAAAACGGTTCCAGGTGTTGAGAATCGCCCCGGCTAACGACGCCAGTGAAATCAGCAGAATATAAGGAAAGGTGATGCGCAGCAGCTGGGTGGTCAGGGTAAATTTATCCGGGCTGTCGGCAAAACCGGGCGCAGTGACGGTAATCACCCAGGGCGCCGCCAGCATTCCAAGAACGGTAACGACCGCCAGAACCAGCGTCAGCAGGCCAGAGACATAGGCCACAAACACGCGGGTCGCATCTTCGCCCTGCTTGCTTTTATATTCGGCAAGAATGGGTACAAATGCCTGAGAGAAGGCCCCTTCAGCGAAGATACGACGCAGCAAATTCGGTAATTTAAACGCGACGAAAAAGGCGTCCGTCGCCATCCCTGCGCCAAAAATTCGGGCGACGATAGCATCACGCGCAAACCCCAGAACGCGTGAAAACATGGTCATCGAACTGACTGCTGCCAGTGATTTTAAAAGGTTCATTAACGTGTTATTCCACAACCCTGAAGTAAAACGCCCGCGATTGCGGGCGCTGGAAAGTGGCGATAGTCTACCGGGTTCGTCATGAATTACTACTCCCAGATGTTACAACCAATTATTCACTCATTGCCTCGCGCCAGAGTTTTTCGACCACCCGTTGGGCCAACAGCGCCTGTTCACCCGCAGTTTCCGGAACCGTCTGATTTTGCACGCATTCGATGAAGTGGCGCGCGCAGCCGACAAACCCGCGTTGCTCCAGCGTGGTTTGCCAGCCCGGAACCGGGCGCATAATCACCCCCTGACCGCGCTCTTCCTGCCATTCGCGCATATCGCAGACGGCGTACAGTCCGCCGTCAGTTACGGCCTGCACCCACTCCCGCTGACTACCGGCACGCCGGTGCATACTGGTGGTGACCTCCAGTTGAGGCGTGCTGAAGTGGTGTTCGGCATAGAGCATTTCGCCCTGGGACGTGGTTTGCAGCGAGCCGCCGCTCAGGCGCGCGGTACCGCCCGCCAGCCACAGCGCAGTATCCACCACATGCAGATAATCATCCAGCAACGTAAAACGCAGATCGTGGCCGACGCTGTCGCTGCGATGTTTATCCATGCGCAGCGATGCGGCGCTGCCCATCTGCGTTTTGAGTTCACGATACAGCGGCGCAAAGCGACGGTTAAAACCGACCATCAGCGTGAGCTTGCGGCGCGCCGCCAGTTCGACCAGCGACTCTGCCTCATTCAGCTTGTCGGCCAGCGGTTTATCCACGCACACATGCACCCCGGCATTCAACAGGCGGCTGACCACCTCAAAATGCGAGGCCGTTGAAGTATGCACAAAGACCGCATCGCACTGCGCCGCCAGCTGCTCCAGCGAGTCGGCATAGGGAATGCGCCAGCCCTCACAGATACGCAGCGCTTTCTCTTTACCCGGCGACCAGGCCGCCTGCAGCGTCCAACCGTCTGCGGCACCCAGCACCGGCAGCCAGGCCTTCTGCGCAATGCCCCCTAACCCCACCACGCCAATGCGTAATTTCGCGGTCACGATTAATCTCCCAGGTGAGCCAGCAGCGAGGCCAGCCGTTCTTTCAGTTCCGCGACTTCGCCTTCCAGCGCCTCAACCCGCGCGAGAAGATCATCGGCCGGCGGCGAGACGGCCTCAACGGCGGTAATAAGCGAGTCCATATCATCGCAGAACAGGTGCATATAGCGGGATTCTCGCTTCCCGGGCTCGCGCGGCAGACGCGCGACGAAAGGCCCGTCATCCCGGGTTGCCAGCGTTTCCAGCACGCTCTCCACTTCCGCCATATCGCTAAAATCATGCATTCGCTGCGCCCGGCTGCGCAACTCGCCCGGGGTCTGCGCGCCGCGCAGCAGCAGCGTTGTCACAACCGCCACTTCCGCCGAAGACAGCTTCAAATCGCCAAATTCGGAATTACAAAAGCGCTGTTCGTATTTGGTTACCCGATTGCCGAAACCGCTGACGGTACGCAGGTAATGGCGTTTGACCAGGGTATCCAGCAGATCCTGAATATCACTTTCGCTGAGCGACATCACCGGCTCACGGTTAGTTTTCTGATTGCAGGCGGTCACCACCGCATTGACCGACAGCGGATACTGCTCAGGCGTGGTAACCTGTTTTTCCAGCAAACACCCGATGACGCGCGCTTCGTGTGCGGTTAACTGATATTTCATGCTCTCTCCTCAGCGACCCGGAGTCCAGTCCGGTGTCGTCAACGCCGTCAGTACATGGTCACGCCACTGCCCGTCAATCAGCAGATAATTTTTGGCGTACCCCTCTTTTTCAAAGCCAAGACGAGCGAGTAAATCGCCGCTTCGTTGATTATGCGGCATGTAGTTGGCCATGATGCGATGGATATGCTGCGTGCGCTGCATATAGCGAATTGCCGCGGTCAGGGCCTCAAACATCAGCCCCTGGCCTTGCCACTTCTCGCCAATGGAATAGCCAAGGTAGCAGGCATGAAACGACCCGCGGACCACATTGGAAAAATTTGCCACGCCGATAATCTCTTTCTCTTCCGGATCGAGCAGCGCAAAATAGAATGCCGAGCCCTGCTTATGAAACTCGGAAATCATCGATAACCGCGCCTGCCAGCCAGAGGGGTAGCAGTGGCTGTCGTCGCGCACTGGCTCCCAGGGTTTTAAGAACCCTTTATTCTCCGCGTAATAATCGGCCAGACGCCAGGCGTCACGATCGTATACCAGCCGCACCACCAGCCTGTCCGTCGTCAAACGCACCTTCGGTACGTTACTGCGATAGCCAAACATTCCCTTCTCCTGTTCCCCTGACTGATTACCTGCTCCCTTCACTATACCTGTCCTGAACGGTTGTGTGAAAACAGCAACATACCATTTTCTGCACCATCTCCCTTTTTCGATGAATAGACTCAATCGATCTTGCATTTTGATAAAAAAATATTGTCGCAAGGATGCTGGGAAAGTCAGCATCTTCCCCGCACACTATCCGGGTAACTCTTTATTTTCCCTGGAGGGGAAATGTCCCGCGTATCGCAGGCAAGGAGCCTGGGTAAATATTTCCTGTTGGTCGACAACATGCTGGTGGTTTTGGGCTTTTTTGTCGTCTTCCCGCTGATTTCTATTCGCTTTGTTGACCAGATGGGCTGGGCGGCGCTGATGGTCGGGATTGCGCTCGGCCTGCGCCAGTTGGTGCAGCAAGGATTAGGCATTTTTGGCGGCGCGGTCGCCGATCGCTTTGGCGCCAAGCCGATGATCGTCACCGGCATGCTCATGCGCGCGGGCGGTTTCGCGGCGATGGCCGTGGCCCATGAACCGTGGGTGCTGTGGCTCTCCTGCATTCTCTCCGGGCTCGGCGGCACCCTGTTCGATCCGCCGCGCGCCGCGCTGGTGGTCAAGCTGGTGCGCCCGCATCAGCGCGGGCGGTTCTTTTCGATTCTGATGATGCAGGACAGCGCCGGGGCGGTGATCGGCGCCCTGCTCGGCAGCTGGTTGCTGCAATATGACTTCCGTCTTGTTTGTAGCGTGGGCGCGGCGTTGTTTGTCGCCTGCGCCGCGTTCAACGCCTGGTATCTCCCGGCGTGGAAGCTTTCCACCGTGAAAACGCCGGTTCGGGAAGGTCTGGGTCGGGTGCTGCGCGATAAGCGCTTTGTCACCTACGTTCTGACGCTCACCGGCTACTACATGCTGGCTGTCCAGGTGATGCTCATGCTGCCCATAATGGTTAACGACATCGCCGGTTCACCAACCGCGGTAAAATGGATGTATGCCATTGAAGCCGCTATATCGTTAACCCTGCTCTACCCCATTGCCCGCTGGAGCGAACAGCGCTTTCGCCTGGAGCATCGGCTGATGGCCGGGTTACTGGTGATGACCATCGCCATGCTGCCCATCGGCTTGACCAGCAATTTACAGCAGCTGTTTACCCTGATTTGTATCTTCTATATTGGATCGATCGTTGCGGAACCGGCGCGGGAAACGCTGGGAGCCTCTTTAGCCGATGCCCGGGCGCGCGGCAGCTATATGGGCTTCAGCCGGCTGGGGCTGGCCTTTGGCGGCGCGTTTGGCTATGCCGGCGGCGGATGGTTGTTTGATGCGGGTAAAGCGCTGAATCAGCCCGAACTACCGTGGCTGATGCTGGGTATTATCGGCCTGTTTACCTTCCTTGCCCTGTGGTGGCAGTTCAGCCAGAAGCGGTCGACATCCGGCATGCTGGAGCCACGTACCTGACCTGAGGTTTAACGTAAGGCCTGTTTTCAGCATTTTCCGCTAGTGCGTCGAATGCTGGCAGGCCATACTGCTTTATGTCAGGATAAGTCCTGGCATGACCGTTAAGGAATCTAATGAAAAAGATGTTTATCGTGGCCGCGCTCATTGTCAGCGGCCTTCTGAGCGGCTGTAACCAGCTTACGCAGTATTCAGTTAGCGAGCAGGAAATTAACCAGGCGCTGCAGAAACGTAACCATTTCGCCAAAGATATCGGCCTGCCGGGCGTGGCGGATGCACATATTGAGTTACACGATCTGACCAGCGCGATTGGCCGTGAAGAGCCGAATAAAGTGACGCTGAGCGGCATTGCCAACCTGGATCTGAACTCGTTATTCGGCAACCAGAAAGCCACCATCGATCTGAAGCTCAAGGCGCTGCCGGTCTTTAATAAAGAGAAAGGCGCGATCTTCCTGCAGGAGATGGAGGTCGTAGAGGCGAAAGTGTCACCTGAGAAGCTGCAATCCGTCGTGCAGACCCTGATTCCCTACCTGAATCAGTCTCTGCGTAGCTATTTTAACCAGCAGCCGGCCTACGTCCTGCGCGAAGACGCCAGCACCGGCGAAGCGCTGGCGAAAAAATACGCGAAAGGCATCGAGGTGAAACCGGGCGAAATTATCATCCCGTTCACCAATTAATACGACGGGCGCTGCGGCGCCCGTTTTTTTACGGAAATTGATGCAAAGGAAAACGTTTACGCTTATCCTTAGTGCCCGGCAAAAACAGCCCTGATGACTGACCCTATTAGCCGGAGCTTTCCATGACAGCACAATCCCAGGTATTGAAAATCCGCCGCCCTGACGACTGGCATATCCATCTGCGCGATGACGATATGCTGAAGACCGTCGTGCCTTACACCAGTGAGTTTTATGGCCGGGCGATCGTGATGCCGAATCTGGTGCCGCCTGTCACCACCGTTGAAGCGGCGATAGCTTATCGCCAGCGTATCCTCGACGCCGTTCCCGCCGGGCACGATTTTACGCCGTTGATGACCTGCTACCTGACCGATACGCTCGACCCGGCAGAGCTGGAGCGTGGATTCCACGCTGGCGTATTCACGGCGGCAAAACTCTACCCGGCCAATGCCACCACCAACTCCAGCCACGGCGTCACCAGCATCGATGCCATCATGCCGGTGCTGGAGCGCATGGAAAAACTGGGCATGCCGCTGCTGGTTCACGGTGAAGTCACCCACGCCGAGATTGACATCTTCGATCGCGAAGCGCGCTTTATCGAAACGGTAATGGAGCCGTTGCGCCAGCGTTTACCTGGCCTGAAAGTGGTATTCGAACATATCACCACGAAGGATGCCGCCGAATACGTACGCGACGGTAACGAACTGCTGGCCGCGACCATTACTCCTCAGCACCTGATGTTTAACCGTAATCACATGCTGGTTGGCGGCGTGCGCCCCCATCTTTACTGTCTGCCGATTCTGAAGCGTAATATCCACCAGCAGGCGCTGCGTGAGCTGGTTGCCAGCGGCTTTAGCCGCGCGTTTCTGGGAACCGACTCCGCTCCGCACGCCCGCCATCGTAAAGAGGCCAGCTGCGGATGCGCCGGTTGCTTTAACGCGCCGACCGCGCTGAGCAGCTATGCCACGGTATTTGAAGAGATGAATGCCCTGCAGCACCTCGAAGCGTTTTGTTCACTCAACGGCCCGCGCTTCTACGGCCTGCCGGTGAATGACACCTTTGTTGAGCTGGTGCGCGAAGAGAGCACCGTCGTTGACAGCATCGCCCTACCGGACGATACCCTGGTGCCTTTCCTTGCCGGTGAAACCCTGCGCTGGACGATGAAGAAATAAAAGCACTGCCCCTTGTTGTAAAGGTAAATCAGATACTGTATAAATAAACAGTATATTACACAGGGGGCAATTATGCGCATCGAAGTGTCTATCGCCAAATCCACAGCCTTACCGAACGGCGCCTTAGAAGCGCTAAATAACGAACTCTCCCGACGCATTGAACAGCAGTTCCCGGCTTATCCAAGCCAGGTAACCGTACGCTTTGCCGCCAGTAACAATTTGTCCGTCATTGGCGGCCTGAAAGAAGATAAAGACCGGATAAGCGAAATCCTGCAAGAAACCTGGGAAAGCGCTGATGACTGGTTTGACCATGACGTATCCTGACGCCTCTCTGGCGGCATACCGCAGCAGAGTGGCGCTGACTCTGAACAAACAGAGCAGGCCAGTCTGAAGCAAAAGCCGCCGGAACATCGCGTCGGGTACAGCAAATTTAATTTGCTCCCTCATTGTGCTTTTTTTTGCCGGGTCGCCCCGGCTTTTTTATCCCCGTGTCAGTCTCAGACTTTTCTTCTTTCTCCTCATTATTTCCTTTAAAAATAACGATGCGCGGCACTAAGTTTGTGCAAAAAAGCACCAAACAGATGAAAGTTCGCCCTGTTTAATTTAATTTCTCGAGTTTATTCTTAACACCTGATATAATTAACTTGCTTCAAAAAATATGCATTAAACCTCGAGAATTGTTGTCTTTTAACATATGAATAAGGGGTTATGATGGAAAAGAATAATGAAGTCATCCAGACCCATCCCCTCGTCGGATGGGACATCAGCACCGTTGATAGCTACGATGCAATGATGTTGCGCCTGCACTACCAAAACCCCACTCAAGAAAGCAGTAACGAAGCTGAAATTGGCCAGACGCTATGGCTAACGACGGAAGTCGCACGTCAATTTATTTCTATCCTGGAAGCAGGTATTGCGAAGATAGAATCAGGTGAATACCAGGCAAACGAGTACCGCAGGCATTAATGATTATGCCGCGATCGATATATGCTAACTCAACAGGCACCTGCGGGTGCCTGATTTATTTTCGGGCTTGTATATATGCAGGTTGTTAATTACCCTGCTAATAAAGCAAAAAACCGGAACAGACCATGCAATACGACCTCATCATTATCGGCAGCGGCTCCACTGGTGCCGCTGCCGGCTATTATGCCCGCCGGGCTGGACTCAACGTGCTGATGACCGACGCGCACACGCCTCCGCATCAGGAAGGCAGCCATCACGGCAATACGCGCCTTATCCGTCACGCCTACGGTGAAGGAGAGAGATATGTCCCGCTGGTGCTGCGTGCGCAGACGCTGTGGGATGAGCTTGCTACCCTCAGCGGCGAGGCCGTCTTCGAACGCACCGGGGTGATTAACCTCGGCCCGGCAAACTCGACGTTTCTCAGCAACGTTGCGCACAGCGCCCGACAGTTTCAGCTGGATGTTGAAGAGATGGATGCCCCAGCTATCATGGCCCGCTGGCCTGAGATTCGCGTACCGGAAGATTATCGTGGCCTATTCGAACCGGCATCAGGGGTTTTACGCAGCGAGCTGGCCATCGAAACCTGGATACGCCTCGCGCGCGAGGCGGGCTGCGCTCAGCTGTTTAATTGCCCGGTTACCGCCATACACCATCACCCGGATGGCGTGACAATCGACACCGCCGATGGCAGCTACAGCGGCAAGAAACTGCTGGTCAGCGCCGGTACGTGGGTAACGCGTCTGTTGCCCGACCTGCCAGTCCAGCCGGTGCGCAAAATCTTCGCCTGGTTCCAGGCTGATGGACGTTACAGCACTAAAAACCACTTCCCGGCATTTACCGGTGAGCTGCCGAACGGCGATCAGTTCTATGGTTTCCCGGCGGAAGACAATGAACTGAAGATCGGTAAGCACAACGGCGGGCAGCTGATCTCCGCGCCGGAAGAACGCACGCCGTTTGGCGCGGTGGCCACCGACGGCTCCGAGTCGTTCAGCTTCCTGCGTAACGTTCTGCCCGGTATCGGCGGCTGCCTGCATGGCGCCTCCTGTACCTACGATAATACGGCGGATGAAGACTTTATTATCGACACCCTTCCCGGCCATCCTGATACGTTGCTGATTAGCGGATTAAGCGGCCATGGTTTCAAATTCGCCCCGGTGCTGGGAGAAATTGCCACGCAGTTTGCCCTGGGAGAGACGCCAGCCTTCGACCTGACCCCGTTCTCGCTGGCACGCTTTCAGCGATAGTTGGCCGCTGCGCGCGGTCCTGATTTGCGCAATAAAAAACGGCCTCAGAGGAGGCCGTTCATCACAGAGAGAGTTTATGCGTCGCCTGTACGATTTACTGGTCAACAACGTCCGCGAGCACTTTATGATTTATCTCGCACTGTGGCTGCTGCTGGCGATCGTTGATCTTATCTGGTTATGGTTTTTCTGAGGTCTCAGGGTCCGGGATCCCCAGCTTCGTGTTCAGGCGGCCGCGAGATTTGTTGAAGATCTTATTGCCGTTTTCTCGTCCGGCGCGCAGCTGACGCTGCTCCTCTTCCGGCAGCTTATGCTCTTCCATGCACGCCTCGCTACAGCAGCCGGCAAACTTCTCGGCGCAGCTCGGGCACTGGATAAACAGCAGATGGCAGCCGTCATTCAGGCAGTTAGTATGGCTATCACACGGGGTGCCGCACTGATGGCAGTGGGCAATCACGTCGTCGGAAATCCGCTCCCCCATCCGCTCGTCAAAGACAAAGTTCTTACCGATAAAGCGTACCGGCAGCCCCTGTTCGCGCGCACGACGGGCATATTCAATAATCCCGCCCTCAATGTGCCAGACCTTACTAAAGCCGTTGTGCTTCATCCAGGCGCTGGCTTTTTCACAACGAATACCGCCGGTGCAGTACATAACGATTTTTTTATCTTTATGTTCCTGCATCATCTCGACCGCTTTCGGCAGCTGATCGCGGAACGTGTCCGCCGGGATTTCCAGCGCCTGCTCAAAATGACCCACTTCATATTCGTAGTGGTTACGCATATCGATAAACACCGCATCGGGATCGTCCAGCATCGCATTCACTTCAGCCGCTTTCAGATAATCACCAACGTCTGAGGCATCAAACGTCGGATCATCGATCCCATCCGCTACGATACGATCGCGGACTTTCAGGCGTAGCACCCAGAAGGATTTTCCGTCATCGTCCAGCGCAATGTTCATCCGCAGGCCATCCAGCGCCGGGTCGAAGGCGTAGAGAAACTCGCGTAGCGCGTCGACCTGACTTTCTGGCACGCTGATTTGTGCATTGATCCCTTCGTGGGCCAGATAGATACGACCAAACACGTTTAATTTGGTCAGGGCAATCCACAATGCATCGCGCGTGGCTTTTGGATCCACGATGGTGAAATATTTATAAAACGAGATCGTTGTACGCGGTTCGCTCTCAGCTAACATCTGCGCTTTTAACGTCTCATTTGAAATGCGGTTATGTAACACTGGCATGGTGTACCTGCTCGACATAGGAAATGAGGTAAATAAACGGCCGGCATCATATAGCAAACGACGTTAATTTACATCCCCACATTTTGCGCTACATTCATTTCACTCCCGTTGGTTCACGTTTAACAATAAATGCCAACTGGGACCGCCGTTTTGGCTGAAGCATGAAAAAATGCGATAATAGAATGAGTTGCTTATTTAAACAGGTATGAGATGACCCATTTACCTAAATTTTCCGCGGCGCTGCTGCATCCGCGTTACTGGCTGCTTTGGCTAGGTATTGGCCTGCTGTGGCTGGTTGTTCAGCTTCCCTATCCGCTGATTTACCGCCTTGGCAATGCGATTGGCCGCCTGGCAATGCGCTTTATGAAACGCCGCGCCAAAATCGCTTACCGTAACCTGGAACTTTGCTTCCCGGACAAAAGCGAAGAAGAGCGCCATCAGATGGTGGTGCAAAACTTCGAATCGGTGGGAATGGGTTTAATGGAGACCGGGATGGCCTGGTTCTGGCCGACCCGGCGTATTGCGCGCTGGACCGACTCCATCGGCGTCGAGCATATCCGGGAAGTTCAGGCGCAACAGCGCGGCATTCTGCTGATCGGCATCCACTTCCTGACGCTGGAAATGGGGGCGCGGATGTTTGGCATCAACGAACCCGGCATCGGCGTCTACCGTCCGAATGACAACCCGGTCATTGACTGGCTGCAAACCTGGGGCCGGCTGCGTTCGAATAAAGATATGATCGACCGTAAAGATCTGAAAGGGATGATTCGCGCGCTGAAAAAAGGCGAAGTGATCTGGTATGCGCCGGACCACGACTACGGCCCGGCCGCCAGCGTATTCGTGCCGCTCTTTGCCGTCGACCAGGCGGCAACGACGTCGGGGACCTGGATGCTGGCAAAGATGTCGAAAGCCTGCATTGTTCCGTTCGTTCCGCGACGTAAACCCGACGGTAAAGGTTATGAGCTGATTATTCTGCCGCCGGAGTGCGATCCGCCGCTTGATGATGCGGAAACGACCGCTGCCTGGATGAACCGCATCGTCGAGAAATGCATCCTGATGGCGCCGGAGCAATATATGTGGCTGCACCGCCGCTTTAAGACCCGCCCGCCCGGCGTACCTTCGCGCTATTAAGTGTGCTTCCTCCGGCAGCCCGATGCTGGCCGGAGGCACCTTTCCGCTTTAGCTTTAAGCGCTCTCCACCATTGCGATGATCGTTACTCAGGCGCATAATTAGCAGGCTCACCTTTTCTTTTTTTGTCCTGCATCGCAGGCCCATGGAAGCCTATGTCGTCTGCAGATAGTCCGATTAACTGGAAACGAAATCTCACCGTCACCTGGCTCGGCTGTTTTTTGACCGGCGCCGCCTTTAGCCTGGTCATGCCCTTTCTCCCGCTTTACGTCGAGCAGCTTGGCGTGACGGGCCACAGCGCCCTGAATATGTGGTCAGGACTGGTATTCAGCATTACCTTCTTGTTCTCCGCCGTTGCCTCTCCTTTCTGGGGCGGTCTGGCCGATCGCAAAGGGCGCAAAATTATGCTGCTGCGCTCCGCGCTGGGGATGGCTATCGTCATGATGTTGATGGGGCTGGCGCAAAACATCTGGCAGTTTCTGATACTACGGGCCTTGCTGGGGCTGTTGGGGGGGTTTATTCCCAATGCGAATGCCCTGATCGCCACCCAGATTCCTCGCCAGAAGAGCGGCTGGGCGCTGGGCACGCTCTCCACCGGAGCCGTGAGCGGCGCGCTCCTTGGCCCGCTGGCGGGCGGCTTTCTTGCCGACCACTGGGGACTGCGCACCGTCTTCTTTCTCACCGCCAGCGTCCTGCTCGTCTGTTTTATCCTGACGCTGTTTTTCATCCGCGAGCAGTTCGTCCCGGTCGCGAAGAAAGAGATGCTTAATGCCCGGGATGTCTTTTCGTCCCTGAAAAGCCCAAAGCTGGTCTTGAGTCTGTTTGTCACCACGATGATTATTCAGGTCGCCACCGGCTCAATCGCCCCGATTCTGACCCTCTACGTACGAGACCTGGCCGGAGACGTCGGGAATATCGCCTTTATCAGCGGAATGATTGCTTCAGTCCCGGGCGTGGCGGCGCTGATCAGCGCCCCGCGCCTCGGTAAGCTCGGGGATCGTATCGGGCCGGAAAAAATCCTTATCGTCGCGCTGATGGTCTCCGTTCTGCTGCTGATTCCGATGTCGTTCGTCCAGACCCCGCTGCAGCTGGCTATTTTACGTTTTCTGCTGGGTGCCGCCGACGGCGCGCTGCTGCCGGCCGTCCAGACGCTGCTGGTGTACAACTCAACCAGCCAGGTGGCCGGGCGCATTTTTAGCTATAACCAGTCATTTCGCGATATCGGCAACGTCACCGGCCCATTGATCGGCGCATCGGTGTCTGCCAGCTATGGTTTCCGGGCGGTCTTTTTTGTCACCGCGGCAGTCGTTCTGTTCAACGTTATCTATTCCACCCTTAGCTTGCGACGCCCTTCCGCTGATGAACGCGCGCAGAACGCGGACTCGGGCGGCCGTTCGGTAAATTAAGTTCAACAGCGTCGCCTTCCCCTTGACGCAACGCTCGCCGCCTTCTATAGATTGAATCGTGTCCATTTTTCATTCTTCTTAGGGGGTTATCTATGCCAAAGGATTCGATTTTCTATGCCACGCTCGAAGAAGCTATCGATGCGGCCCGCGAAGAGTTCCTGGTCAATAATCCGGATAGCGACGAGGAGAGTGCCAACGTTGAGCAGTTGAATATCCAAAAGTACGTTCTGCAGGATGGCGATATCGCCTGGCAGGCCGAATTTTTTGCCGACGAAGATGAAGAAGGCGAATGCCTGCCGATGTTAAGCGGCGAAGCGGCACAAAGCGTTTTTGACGGTGATTATGACGAGATAGAGCTGCGTCAGGAGTGGCTGGAAGAGAATACGCTGCATGAGTGGGACGAAGGAGAATTTCAGCTGGAACCCTCTCTGGATACCGAAGAGGGTCAGACTGCCGCCGATGAGTGGGATGAACGCTGATTAGTTATACGGACCGTGGCTGGCATCAAGCGGCAACAGCAACGTATCGAACACCAGCGAAAAAGGCAGATCGAGAATGGTGATGTATCGCCATGACGAATCGCGCACATCCCACTGCACGCCGGGGTAATACTGATTCCCATGCCCCTGCCCCGGCACCGTGCGGCTAATAATACTGCCGCAGCCGCTGAGCAGCAGCGCCATGGCGATAACCAGTAAAATTCTCATCTGCTACCTCAATTCTCAGATAAAAAAATACCGGCAATATTGCCGGTATTTTCCTTCACATACCGCTTATTTCGTTTTCAACGCCAGCGGGTTGAGCGTCACCTGCTGATAGGCGCTCACCCACGAAGAGTATTTCTCCGGCGCGGCCCACACGCGATAGTGCAAACGTGACAGGGTGACCGGGTCGCTCAACAGCACCAGACGACGGTCGCGATTGAGTTTGTCGGGCGTCTCGTTCAGCGCCTGTTCAACGTGACGTTCGCGGGCGATATCCAGAATTTGACCGTGGCGGTGACGTGCCGTCGCCATTGCCGTCGCCAGCGCGTTGAAGGACGGGTTAAACACGGCGTGCATAAACCCATCGTCAAGGGAACGCTGACGGTTCAGGGTCAGATACGCGTCGGTATCCTTCAGCACCTGCGGCGGGGAATACTCTTCCGGGATCAGGAACAGCTTCCAGCGTTTGGTACGCAGGCCCACGGTAGCCCGACTGGAAATCACCGACACGAACGGCGACAGGATCAGCGAGAAGACAATCGGCGCCAGCCAGAACAGGAAACGCAGATCCAGCCACGCCATCCCGACCGCCCACACCAGCCCCAGCAGCAGCTGCGAACCATGGCGCATAAAGGCTTCACCCCATGGGGTGGAGTCATCATCACGCTGCGGAGAGTTCCACACCACTTCCCAACCGAGGAACGCGCTGACCACAAACACGGTGTGGAACAGCATGCGCACCGGCGCCAGCAGTACCGAGAAGAGGACTTCCAGCAGCAAAGAGAGCGTGACGCGAATAAAGCCGCCGTACTCTTTTGAACCTTTGCACCACACCAGAATAATACTCAGCAATTTCGGCAGGAACAGCAGCACCATTGTCGAGGCGAACAGCGCAATCGCCAGCTCCGGACGCCACTGCGGCCATACCGGGAACAGCTGCCGCGGCTGCAGGAAATACTGTGGCTCAGTCAGCGCATGTACAACCTGTAGCGCGGTCGACAGGGCGAGGAACATGAACCACAGCGGCGCCGACAGGTAGGACATGACGCCGGTCAGGAACACCGCACGGTGCACCGGGTGCATGCCTTTGACCAGGAACAGACGGAAGTTCATCAGGTTACCGTGGCACCAGCGGCGGTCACGCTTCAGTTCGTCCAGCAGGTTCGGCGGCAGTTCTTCATAAGAGCCCGGCAGATCGTAGGCAATCCACACCCCCCAGCCGGCACGACGCATCAGCGCCGCTTCCACGAAGTCGTGCGACAGAATCGACCCGGCAAATGAACCTTCTCCCGGCAGCGGCGCCAGCGCGCAGTGCTCGATAAACGGCTTCACGCGAATAATGGCGTTGTGGCCCCAGTAGTGGGATTCGCCAAGCTGCCAGAAGTGCAGGCCGGCGGTGAACAGCGGACCGTAAACGCGGGTCGCAAACTGCTGGCAACGGGCATACAGGGTATCCATACCAGAGGCGCGCGGCGAGGACTGGATGATCCCGGCATTCGGGTTCGCTTCCATCAGACGCACCAGCCCGGTCAGACATTCACCGGTCATCACCGAGTCAGCATCCAGCACCACCATATAGCTATACTGGCTGCCCCAGCGACGGCAGAAGTCATCGATGTTACCACTCTTACGCTTCACGCGACGACGACGACGACGATAGAAAATCTGCCCCTCGCCCTGCACTTCCGCAATCAGCTCCATCCACGCTTTCTGCTCGGCAACGCAGATATCCGGGTTGTAGCTGTCACTCAGGATATACACGTCGAAGTGCTGCTGTTGCCCTGTCGCCTTCACCGACTCCCAGGTGGCACGCAGGCCAGCGAATACGCGATCGACGTCTTCGTTGCAGATCGGCATGATCAGCGCCGTACGGTGTTGCGGGTTAAGCGGTTCATCGCCGACGGTTGAGGCGGAAATACTGTATTTATCGCGCCCCATCAGCAGCTGCAGGAAGCCCATCAGCGCGGTCCAGAAACCGGCCGAAACCCAACAGAAAAGGACCGCGAAAAGGATCAGGATCCCGGTTTGCAGCATGTAAGGCAGCAGCTGCATGAAGGAAATCCACAGATTCTGCCCGACCATGTCAGCCGGGTTGATGAGCGCCCATCCCTGATACGGCAGGATGGTTTTCATGTACCAGGTTGCGACAACGGTCTGCGCCAGCGTCAGCAGCAGCAGGATGTAACGACGGATGGTCCCGACGGTACGCCACTTCTGCTCGCTCTCCTGCTCTTCTTTGGTCAGGCGAGAAAGATAGCGCGGGGTGACATCACGTCCGCGTAACCGATCCCAGAAACGCCCAACCGGGTTGGTGCGCCACGGGTCCGGGAACATTGAGGAGCGTTTTGCTTTCGGCATTGCGTTGAGCTGAGTACGCCCTTCATCATCTTTTATCAGCTGGTTACCGGCCAGGGAGTCTGGCCAGCTATGTTCCAGTCGGGATTTCACGGAACCCAGTGGGGAATCGTCTTCACGAACAAAAGCATGATGATCGGCGTCCAGCGCTTCATGTACCGCCTGCAGGCTGGTATCAGGCAGCGCGGCTTTTTCAGCCTCAGACAGCGGCAACGCGTCAATGTACTTGGTTATCTTATTCATTGGCAGGCAGCTGATAGCTCCAGGTTTCACTCAGCGTCTGGTCAGCATTGACCAGCGCAGCGCGCATTTCCGTGGTTTTCTTCGGATCTTTCACCTTCACACGCAGAACCATACGCCAGCCCTTGGTGACTGGGTTATAACGCACGGTATTCTCAACAATTTCCGCGTTATCACCGATGCTCGCCTGCGCCGTTACCGGCGTATCTGACGGCATTTTTTTCATTTCAGCGCCGGTGAAGTCAACGATAAAGGCAATGGTGCCATCCGGCTGACGAATCAGGTTCGACTGCTTCACATCACCGGTAGAACGGCGGGTCTGCATCACATAGGCGTTATCCGGCGCGTGCAGTTTGTCTTCATCGCGGCTGAAGGTAATCGAGTATTTGAAGTTCATCTCCTTACCCGGTTCCGGCAGCTGATCCGGCGTCCAGTAAGTCACGATGTTGTCGTTGGTTTCGTCATTGGTCGGGATTTCAACCAGTTCGATTTTCCCTTTACCCCAGTCGCCTTTCGGAGTGATCCAGGCGCTCGGGCGCAGATCGTAACGGTCGTCGAGGTCCTCAAAGCGCGAGAACTGACGGCCGCGCTGCAGCAGGCCAAAGCCCTGCGGATTTTCCATCGCATAGCTGCTGACGGCCAGATGCTTCGGATTGTTCAGCGGACGCCAGATCCACTCGCCGTTACCGGCAAGAATCGACAGGCCGTTAGAATCATGCAGCGCCGGACGATAGTTGGTCGCCGGAGAGGGTTGATTCGGCCCGAACAGGAACATGCTGGTCAGCGGCGCAACGCCTAGCTTGCCGACTTTGTCACGCAGGTACACTTTAGACTGCACATCAACGACGGTATCGCGGCCCGGCATAATCACAAAACGATAGGCGCCGGTCGCACGTGGGGAGTCAAGCAGTGCATAAATAGTCAAACGCTTGTCCGTGGCTTTTGGATGCTCAATCCAGAACTCACGAAAACGAGGGAATTCTTCGCCGGAAGGCAGCGCGGTATCGATAGCCAGGCCGCGCGCGGAAAGCCCGTACACCTGGCCCTGGCCCAGAACACGGAAGTAGCTGGCGCCGAGCATGCTGACGATTTCGTCGTTCTTATCTTTGCTGTTGATCGGGTACAGTACTTTGAAACCGGCGAAGCCCAGGTCTTTCACCGTATCTTTATCATGCTGGACGCTGCCAAAATTAAAGTAATCCGGATTATATTTAATCTTACGCACGCTGCTTGCCGTCACTTCGTTAATGGTGACCGGCGTGTCGAAGTACATGCCCTGATGATAAAACTCTAGTTTGAATGGGGTTTTCTGATTGTTCCAGTAAGCCTTATCGTGATTAAACTGGATTTGCTGGTAGTCCGCGTATTTCATGTCGCGGAAAGCGGAGGGCAGGTTGCTCTTCGGCGCTTCATAGCCTTTCCCGGCTAACGCTTTGGCCTGTTTTGCAACGTCATCAATGCTAAACGCCCATGCAGATGAAGTACACAGGGACAACATTACGGCTGCGCTTAACCAGCGCATTTTCATCATCTGTGGTTTAAGTTTCATATAAGTAAGCACTTCCCCCTTTGTGTGCTTAAATCGATCCGATCTATTTTAATGGTAATTCAGGCAATCCGACAACATAATCCCTGCTTTGTTCACCTTAGCGGCGCAGGTAATAGGCAGTTAACTGTCACATTGGTACTTTACGTACTTATCCTGGAGACAGGTATCCAGAGTTGATGTAGGGTTGTTGAGAATTTAAACGTTATCACGTTGAGTGATAAGACGAATTGTCCGAGAATGTAGTGATATTGTATGAATAATACGCCAGTACAACGTGAATATTTCTTCGATAGCATCCGCGCCTGGCTGATGCTACTGGGGATCCCTTTTCATATATCACTGATCTATTCCAGCCACAGCTGGCATGTGAATAGCCTCGAGCCCTCCTGGTGGCTGACGCTGTTTAACGATTTTATCCATGCTTTTCGCATGCAGGTCTTCTTTGTCATTTCTGGCTACTTTTCCTACATGCTTTTTTTACGTTATCCGCTGAAGAAGTGGTGGAAAGTGCGCGTTGAGCGTGTCGGCATTCCTATGTTGACCGCCATCCCTCTGCTGACGCTGCCGCAGTTCATCATGCTGCAGTACGTTAACGGCAAGGCCGAAAACTGGCACACCCTCTCGGGTTACGACAAATTCAATACTCTGGCGTGGGAACTGGTTTCTCACCTGTGGTTTTTACTGGTGCTGGTAGTGCTGACGTCTCTGGGCGTCGTGCTGTTTCGGTGGCTGACCGGCCGCCGCTCAGGCAAGGCGTCAACCTTTGGTGACACCGTCACATTAGGTCAGCTATCGATGATTTTTCTGGCGCTCGGCGTGCTTTACGCGGTGATCCGCCGCTCGCTGTTTGTCCTTTATGCCCCCTTGCTCAGCAACGGCCTGTTTAATTTCATCGTAATGCAGACCCTGTTTTACCTGCCCTTCTTCATTCTTGGCGCCCAGGTATTTATCAATCCGCGCTTAAAAACGATGTTTACCACCCCGTCGCCATGGTGCTTCGTCGGCGCGCTGCTAGGCTTTATCGCCTATCGCCTGAATCAGCAATATGGTTCCGGTGATGGCTGGATGTATGAAACCGAGTCGGTCATTACCATGGTACTGGGTCTGTGGATGGTGAACGTGGTCTTTTCTCTCGGCCACCGTCTGCTGAACTTTCAGTCGGCGCGGGTGACCTATTTTGTTAATGCTTCACTGTTCATTTATCTGGTGCACCACCCGCTTACCCTGCTTTATGGCGCATGGCTGGCGCCAGCGATCAAATCCAATGCGCTGGGGTTTATTGCTGGCTTAGTCTTCGTGGTCGGTATTGCGCTGGTGCTGTATGAAATCCATCTGCGCATCCCCCTGTTACGCTTTCTCTTTTCGGGGAAATTCCAGCCGAAAGCGGCTAAGACTCAAGTGTCCGCAGGCTGATCGCCCGCCCGCTCGCCTGCTGATGTCAGGCGGCGGGTGGTCGGAGTGCGCCCACTTTCACGCACCGCGGCGGGGCTCAAGCAAGCGCCGATAAATATCCGCGGTCTCCTCATCGAAACAGACAAAGCAGACGCGCTCCAGAGGGTTGTAACGCGTCAGAAAGGCGCTGACCGTCTGCACGGCGATTTCCGCCGCCGCCTGCTTAGGATATCCATATACCCCGGTACTGATGGCCGGGAAGGCAATCGAGCGGTAGCTGTTCGCCGACGCCAGCTGCAGGCTGTTTCGATACGCATCAGCAAGCAGTTCAGCCTCCTGATGACCGCCGCCGTGCCAGACGGGCCCGACGGCATGGATCACCGCGCTTGCCGGCAGCTGACCCGCGGTAGTAATCACCGCATGACCAGGAGGGCACTCGCCTTGTTGTTGCCGGACGACCTGACAAGCGGCAAGGAGCTCCGGCCCGGCTGCACGATGGATTGCGCCGTCCACGCCCCCGCCGCCAAGCAGCGAGGGATTGGCGGCATTGACGATAACATCGACGTCAAGCGTAGTGATGTCGCCGAGAATAACCTCAGGTTTAACAGTCATTTCGCCTCCTGTCGGCAAACGTCTTTACATAAAGCATAGTGGGTAATATGGCACGATAGCCCGCCCGACGAAAGTCCGGGAAGCTGCGGCTGGTTATAACCTGTCCGGAGGATAGCAAGGCTATGTTGCGGGTTAATATCTCTTGACGTTGCGGTTTCGTCGCGGGGCTCCCCCATGAGTCGGGCCGACGGGCCACCGGTCTGAACAGCCAGAACAGTACAGGCAGAAAGAAAAACAGGACCTGAGGTCCTGTTTATTATGCGGGCGAAATCAGCTTATGCCTGGTCGGGCGTTTCGTTCACTAATGGGGATTTGTTTTTCCGCGCACGCGCGGCCAACCATAGCCCGCAATTTTTCATCGCGTAACCAAACACCAGCCCTAGTGCCAGCGAAGGTACGACCAGCCGCCAGTTACCGTCGCCGGCAAACGTGGCGCAGGCGCCAATAAAAGTGCCTGGGACAAAGGAGAGCAGCAGCTGACGAGCCTGAATACACATCAGGAACGCCACGCCCCCGGTCATCATATAGCCGAGGATTTCAAGATGCGGCGCCAGCGCGCTGCCGTAAATAATAACCAGCGCCCACACCACACCGCTCATTACCGTACAAGTTGAGATCAGCAACCCTTTTAGCCCGCCCTGCGGGCAAGCGAAATAGGCCGTGCAGCCCAGAAAGCCTGCCCAGCTCAACAGGCCAAGCGCGACCGCCACCCATCCCCAGATTCCGGAGAGAATGCCTGTCGTTATTGCGATTGCGAGGAGTATGTTCATGGCGCGTATCATAGCAGATACGCGCCCGCCAAATGAGATATGAAGCACGTTATATGCAAGATCATACTTTTCATTGCAACAAAAACGTGACCAAAATCACATTTATTCTTCCGCTTCTTCCTGCAGTTCATCCCACATGGCGGAGAGCGCTTCCCGCGTCAGAGGTGCCATCGTCCTCCAGAAAGGGGTACTGGCATGCGCCTCGACTTTGCCGAGGAAAACCCCGCACCACGGCAGAATGTAGTCAGCAAACAGCGTTTCCAGCGTTTCGCTTTCCTCTTCCGTAGGATGATCTTCAAGCCAGGAGGCGGCCAGCAGCAGTGACCCAATGTGGTCGGCCGGACCTTCTCCGGTCGGGATCCCGTGCTCGCTGAAGAAACCGCGAACTTCAGCTTCGCTTGCCCCTTCAACCCACGCGCTACGATAAGGAGGAACGCTGCACTCTTCACCGACAAACAGCGCATTGTAATCGGCGGCCAGCGGTTGCACGTCGCAGCTTTTTTGCAGACGTTCCAGCAGCTCATCCTGCTCCAGCGGCCAGCTCGCCGCCAGCTTCCCTTCACGGATCAGGGTAAACAGCGGCACCAGCAGCGGATCCTGCGGCTGACGGTAGTACAAAGAGCCCAGTACGCGGCAGAGGATTGAAAACTCGTTCATTCAATTTTTCCAGTTATTCATATTAAAGATCGGCAAATTCAGGGATCGCCGGCATCCCGCGAGACTCAAGGAAATTCAACAGCCGACGCGGGGACACGTTAAGGATCCGCTCTTCGGGGAAGTGCACATCATCGAGGATCTTACGACACTCTTTGAACTCGCCGAGCGTAAATGCGGTATGCGAATCCGATCCCAGCGCGACCCAACCTCCGGCATCGCGTACGGCGGCGGCAATCGCCCGGCAGTTATCTTCGCTGCCCACACGTGACGAGACGAAGGATGAGTTGTTGATTTCCAGCGCCACCTGGTATTTTGCCGCTGCGGCGGCTATCGCCGGAATATCGACGGGGTATTTCGGATTACCCGGATGGCTAATAATATGTACCGCGCCGCTCGCCATCGTGGCGATCATCGCTTCAGTATGGGTGGCTTTATCCTGCGGCGGGAAAACCGGCTCATGGAAGCCCGCAATAAACAGGTCCAGTGAGGTCAGCATCGGCCCGGTGCAGTCAATTTCGCCCTGGGTATTTTTTATGTTGGCTTCAATACCGCGTAAAATACCGACGCCGTCAACCATCCGCGGCCAGATGCGCATATTGACGAAATGCCAGTAGTGCGGAGCATCGGCCATATCCGGACCATGGTCGGTAATGGCGAAAAGTTTGATCCCCTTACGCTTTGCTTCAGCAATATAATCGTGCAGGGTACTGTAGGCGTGGGTACTGGCGACGGTATGCATATGCAGGTCAACAGGATACATCACAATCTCCTTCTCTGTTTGTGGCAAGAATAGCAGGAATCAGGACGCATGATTAGCAAAACCCCGCCACAGCGGGGTTTTCTCTTAGTAGCCGCGCTGACGGTCGACCTGCCCGTTCACCGCTTCCCCGCGCTCCAGCCGACCAATGGTGCCGGCAATATAGGCGATCGCTTCCTGCGGACGCGTGACTGCAGCGACATGTGGCGTCATCGCCACCCGAGGATGCGCCCACAGCGGGCTTTCCGCCGGTAATGGCTCGCGGCTGAAGACATCCAGCATCGCGCCTTTAAGCTTACCGCTATTCAGTGCCGCCAGCAGATCCGCTTCGACCACGTGAACGCCGCGTGCCAGATTGAGAACATAGCTGTTATCCGGAAGCTGCGCCAACAGTCTCTGGTTAATAATGCCGACGGTTTCCGCCGTGTTCGGCAGCAGGTTGATCAGCACCCGCGTAGCGCCAAGGAAGTCGCCCAGCTCCTCCTGACCGGCAAAGCTTTGTACCTGAGGCCAGGATTTACGACTACGGCTCCAGCTCCGCAGTGGAAACCCCCATACCTGCAGCGCTTCCGCCACTTTCGAACCGAGCACGCCCGCGCCCATTATCCCGATGGTAAACTCTTCGCGACGATAGTCCTCCAGCGGCTGCCAGCGGGCCTGCTGTTTTAAAGCCTGGTAATCGTCGAAGCGACGGAACCAGTGCAGCACCTGACTCACCGCATACTCTTGCATCTGCTGACCCATTCCGGTGTCTTCGAGGCGAAAGAGTGGAATCGACATCGGCAGCATTTCCGGGTGTTCACGGAGTTTACTCAGAATAGAATCGACGCCAGCGCCGAGAGCAAAAACGGCTTTTAAGTCCCGTCCCTGCAGCATTTCCACCGGCGGATGCCAGACCAGCGCATAGTCCGCATGCTGAGTATCGCCGGATTTCCATTCACGTACGCGCGCCCCCGGCAGCTGCTTTTCCAGCTCGGCAATCCAGTAAGCGGTATCAAATGTCGGGTGATAAAAGATTATGTCCATCATGGCTCCTGATCGCGGGCGCGGGTTGCAGGTTGACCCTGGCGCCGTATTTTACTTATTGTTTTCTATTGGATTGCCAGCATAGCAAATTTCATTTTTCTATCGAATAAAAAGCGGGTGGCGACAAAAAAAACGATTGTCGCGCATTAAAAAAGCAAGTTGCGCGAAGTTTGTCTAAATACGCTGTTTTTTGAAAAAGTTGATTGACGAGAGATACGTATTTCCCTAAATTAGCGCCCGTTCCCGGCAACAACGGGAGCGACAATATGGTGAGGTGTCCGAGTGGCTGAAGGAGCACGCCTGGAAAGTGTGTATACGGCAACGTATCGGGGGTTCGAATCCCCCCCTCACCGCCATATTTAAAGAAGAGCTCGCATGAAAATGCGGGCTTTTTTTTTGCATGTTGCACCACCAGGGGGGATGAGAATCCCCGACCGGGGTTCGACAGCTGGCGCAGCCAGCTGGACAGACTGAGAGCGTAGCGAA
>NZ_JMPP01000053.1 GCF_000735435.1 Klebsiella planticola ATCC 33531
GCGGGCTTTTTTTTTGCATGTTGCACCACCAGGGGGGGATAAGAAGCCCCGACCGGGGGTCGACAACTGGCGACAGCCAGCTGGACAAACCGCGAGCCCGCGAACAGGCTGCCCGCAGGGCGAGCAAAGCGAGTCAATCCCCCCTCACCGCCATATTCTAAGAACAGCTCGTACTTTTCATTTACCCGCCGGGAAATCACTCCTCGCGACCAGGGCGGTGACGTATGGCTAAGTCGCTGCCACCCAACGAGCCCTGTCTGGGCGGTTCACCTTCTAACGCTCATACGTGTCATTTTCTGTCTGAGTGAGGGTCGGCGCGTTCACCGTGACCTGATCAAACCGCAGCCTCTTCACCCCGGCTATTTTGCCAAATTCTGTCGCGTCGATATCAATGGCGCTTAAGGTCAGGCCGTCAATCGCCTGCTCCGGATAACCTTCAATAAAGAACGCACGGGAAAAGCCCTCCTGCTGCCCGCGGCGGGCTGAAATATCGCTAATCTCAATGGCGGAGACCCGCGTTAAACCCGCCTCGCCATCGACGCCTTCAGCCAGATCGCGCCAGTGGGCCGGGGCATCGGTAAGATCGTCCCGCGCACCGTAGCTATAAAGTGGGAACCAGTTCAGTTGGATCATCAGCGGAAAGGTGACATCCAACAGGTCGAGATGGCGGACCGTAATGTCACGAATAAACCCACCGCGATTACGCGCCGATTTAATGCGAAACCCAACGCCGGTACCGCGAAAGCGGTTCTGTTCGATGGTAATGCGTTCAATGCCGCCGGAGGTTTCGCTGCCGAGGGTAATTCCGGAACCGCGTAGCAGCGTGCAATGGCGAATCACCACATCCCGCGACGCTCGTCCCTTCAGCGCGGCCGCTTTTCCCCGCCCTGCCTTCACGCAGATATTGTCATCATTGCAGGAGACGGTACATCCTTCTATAAGGACCTGTTCGCATGAGTCCACGTCAATTCCGTCGGTGCTGGGGCCCGCGGAATTAGCAATCGTCAGGTTCTGGACGCGCAGACGACGTGAATAGCACAGGTGCAGATTCCAGAAACCTGACTCGCGACTGGTGAAATCCTGTAACAGGATAGTATCGCTCTCGTAGACCACTAGATTGCGCGGGCGCTGACAATCATAATCGACCACCCAACGTAGCCCCTGCGCCGCGTATGTTTGCAGCATGCCGCCGCGGCCGTCGCGCCCCCAGAAAGCCTCCCACCAGATGGCCCCCTGACCATCAATAGTCCCCGTCCCGCTGATCTGGACATTCTGGCAGCGATGAATATTGATGATACCTGCCGGCCAGGGCATATCGATACCGGCCACCCGCGTAGTCACCAGAGGGTAATCGGCAAGATTCTGACTGCCGAGTAACAGTGCATCTTTGGCTAAATGGAACGTCACATCGCTTTTCAGAAACAGCGCTCCGCTGAGAAAGCGTCCGGCAGGGATCAGGATCGTGTCGCCGGTTCCGGCGCTATCAATAGTTTGCTGGATAGCGGATGTTGCCAGCTGCCGGGCCTGCGGATCTGCACCAAAGTCGAGAATATT
Organism: Klebsiella planticola ATCC 33531; assembly: GCF_000735435.1. Taxonomy (GTDB): domain Bacteria; phylum Pseudomonadota; class Gammaproteobacteria; order Enterobacterales; family Enterobacteriaceae; genus Klebsiella; species Klebsiella planticola. The sequence continues at coordinate 1,555 of NZ_JMPP01000053.1, forward strand.
AAGGATTGCCATCGTTATCTCCTGTTCCAAAGCCCCCCGATCATAATTGTTTATCACCGGGGCGACCTTTACATAGATGCCTGGCGTCGTACGTCGATGGCAATATCTGCATAAAAAGCGCTGCGCCGATCGCATTTCATTAATGGCTAAAAATTAAGGCATCGAATAAAAACCGCATCGGCGTGCATGCTGAGATGCCTGACGCAAACAGCGGCCAGCGAGAACATATCCGCAGAGAAACGGAACCGACAATAACGCCTTATTCTTCCTGACAATGCTTTGCTTCAATGTTCATTTCAAAAGATGAAGCGCATCACTTCAAACAGGAGCAGGTAGATAGCATTTCTGTGGGCGCATCCGGAGGTGAAAGATCATCCCGCCATGATTGCTGTATAACAAATATCAAAATATATATGATAAATTATTGAAGGCTGTCATACCTTATCAGGCCGCAGAACCTTAGAATCAGTCAGACATACCGGGAGCACCATGCGCCGGGTACCGTATTATCACCCTGATTTTATAAGGATAATCTGATGTCTGATATCGTCACCTGGGGCGTACTGGGCTATGCCCGAATAGCCCGACAATCCGTTATTCCTGCCATCGAACGAGCGGAAAACGCCCGGCTACTCGGAGTTGCCTCGCGCAATTCTGACGGATTACCCACGGATCAGTGGGAGAGAACCTATGCCAGTTATGCCGACCTGCTGGCAGATAGCGATATTCAGGCGGTTTATATCCCCTTACCTAATTCGTTACATAAAGAGTGGGTTATTCGGGCGCTGGAGGCGGGTAAACACGTGTTATGTGAGAAACCGCTGGGCTTAGATGCCGCTGAAGTGGCCGCCATGCAGCAGGTCGCAAGCCAGCATAACCGTATTCTGATGGAAGCCTTTATGTACCGCTACACTGACCGGATGCGGGTGGTAAAAGAGGTGCTGGACGGCGGGGAATTAGGTGAATTGCGGCATATTAATGCCTCCTTCCGCTTCCTGCTGGATCGGCCCAATACCATCAAGATGCAAGCCGAACTCGGCGGTGGCGCCCTGTATGATGTGGGATGCTATCCGGTCAACTTTCTCGGGATGGTCACCGGGCGTCTCCCGCAACGTTGCCAGGTGCTGAGTGAGATACAGCAGGGCGTGGATACCAATTTATCGGCGCTGTTGCAGTATGACGATGGACTGATTGCCAATATTCACTGCGGTTTCAACGCATTCGGGCGAAACTATGCGGAAATCATCGGCGACAAAGGCCTGCTCTGTGTCGACACGCCTTTTCTGGATGATGCGGGAGAAATATATCTGCATTCCGCTCAGGGAGTACGCGCGCTTTCCGTCGCGCAATCGGATCGCTATCAGGCGGAAATCCATCACTTTTCCGCCGCCGTGCTAAACCAGCCCGCACAGCTGATATCGCCCGAGGAAAGCCTACGGAATATGCAGGTGCTGGATATGATTCGCCACGCCCAATTCCCCGGCTGATCCGCAACCATCACCGTTGACGCCGTGAGTACGCCTCATCAATGCTTCATATCAAGCCACACGGCGTGTGGCTTGAGTGGTTATTTTCCGCATGTTTTATCCCCCCCGTCCCTTTGCAGCGAATAGATTCACCTCCTGCAACATTGTCGCCGCACCTGACCCTGACCAATTCCGGGGAAATTTATTATGAACACGCGAGGCGGATCCTGGCCGATCTGGAGAGAGGATGGCGCAATCTCAGCGCGACTTCTCCCTGGTCGTCGGACATCAAAAAAAGTCCGCGCCTTCGTGGATTTTCTTACGGAACGGTTTGGTTCTCCTCCCTATCGGGAGCGTACCGGGGACCGGTCATGCCATCCTTTCACTGGAAACAATAATCAATATCCGGGGTTTTATGTTGTTATTGCTTCTCTTCAGGGAAATGTTCTTTGTAGAGAGAACGCAGCCAGTCGATGAATACCCGCACTCGGGGCGACAGCTGCCTGTGCTGTGGATAGAGTGCCGAAAGTGACATTCCCGGACTTTGCCATTCACTCAGCACCTCGACAAGACGCCCTTCTTCCAGCGCATCCGCAACATGGTAGCGAGGTAACTGTACCAACCCACCGCCACGAAGTGCGCAAATAACATAGTTTTCCGCATCATTAACCGTCAACCATCCCTTTGGTTGATAAGCCTGCTTTTTACCATTAACAAGAAGTTCAATTGGATAGTTAGTCCCCCTGCTGGTAGAGAAAAAATTCACACACTGGTGCGACATGAGATCGTCTGGTGAAAGAGGTCTGCCATGCTGCTGCAAATACGTCGGACTGGCACATATGACTTGCGGCATGGTGGCTAAATGGCGTGCGACCAGTGACGAGTCGTGCAATTTACCCGCACGGACAGCACAATCGACGCCTTCACGAACCAGGTCAACCAGCCGGTCACCGCTACTGATAACCAGTTGTATATCCGGGTATTCAATATGGAACTCGTCAATTCTCGGCAAAACAATCCGCGTTGCGTGAGCGCCATGCAGATCAACGCGCAAAATACCGCGTGGCCGCACGATGGTATGACGCAGAGAAGATTCGGCATCATCCAGTTCTGAGAGGATATGCACGCAGCGTTCATAAAAAGCCCTGCCGTCCAGAGACGTTCGTACATGTCGGGTCGTGCGTTCCAGCAATCGACACTCCAGATTATTTTCCAGCGCTTTTATCGCATTGCTTGCAGTTGCTCTGGGGATCCCCAGCTGGTCAGCGGCCTGACTGAAACTCTCCAGTTCCACAATCCGGGTAAAGAGCAACAGGGTGTCAAATTTATCCATCGGAGCGGCCCTTCCCTCAACCTATTATTAATTTAAATGGAATTATAATATCAATTTACCCCACTTTATACTTCCAGATAAAACACTAATATTTGCATCACACCGTGGTTACACGGGTGACTCATCAAACAACATCTGGAGAAGACAATGAGCGTAACGAATAAAACAGCTCTGGTGACCGGCGCATCACGCGGTATAGGTCGTGCAATTGCTGAACGCCTGGCACAGGATGGATTTTCGGTGGTCGTTAACTACGCCGGCAATGCTAATGCAGCTCAAGAAACGGTTAAGGACATTATCACTAAAGGTGGTAAAGCGGTCGCCATTCAGGCTGACGTTTCCAGTGAAACGGATGTCGGCCGCCTTTTCAGTGAGGCCAAAGCCGTAACCGGTCATCTGGATGTGGTGGTACATAGCGCCGGTGTTATGCCGATGGCGAAAATCACGCCAGCTGGCCTCGCTGACTTTGACAAAGTGATTCACACAAATCTACGCGGCGCGTTCCTGGTGCTGGCTAACGCAGCGGAGTCCGTTAGCGAAGGCGGGCGCATTATCGCACTGTCCACCAGCGTTATTGCAAAATCTTTCCCGGCATATGGCCCGTATATCGCATCCAAAGCAGGCGTTGAAGGTCTGGTACATGTCCTGGCGAACGAACTCCGTGGCCGCGATATTACCGTAAACGCCGTCGCGCCAGGCCCCACCGGGACCGATCTGTTCTTTAACGGTAAAAGCGAAGAGCAGATCAGCGCCATTGCTAAACTGGCGCCGCTGGAACGTATTGGCACGCCGGAAGAGATTGCCAGTGTAGTAGCCACGCTGGCTGGACCGGATGGCAGCTGGATCAACTCCCAGGTCATTCGTGTCAACGGCGGTTTCGCTTAAATTCCACCGTGATGCGGATAACATCCTATCCGCTATCAGGAGATCATCATGCAACAAGTCATTCTGATTACCGGTGCTTCCAGCGGCTTTGGCGCGCTGGCCGCCCGTGCATTCGCCTATGCGGGTCATATTGTCTACGCCAGTATGCGGGATACCGCAGGCCGTAACGCTCCGCAAGTGCAAAGCACGCTTGAATACGCCAGGCAGCATAATGTTGATTTACGTACCGTCGAACTGGATGTTCAATCACAGGATTCCGCAGATGCCGCCATCGCGCAGATTATCGCCCAGGACGGGCGGCTGGATGTGGTGGTACATAACGCGGGACATATGGTCTACGGGCCAACTGAAGCGTTCCTGCCGGAACAATTCTCACAACTCTATGACATCAACGTTCTGGGCACTCAGCGAGTAAACCGCGCAGCCCTGCCGCAGTTGCGTAAACAAGGTCAAGGATTGTTACTGTGGGTCGGTAGCAGCAGTACCCGCGGCGGCACGCCGCCATACCTGGCACCTTACTTCGCGGCAAAAGCGGCGATGGACGCCGTTGCGGTAAGTTATGCTGCGGAACTGGCACGCTGGGGGATCGAAACCTCCATTATTGTGCCAGGCGCATTTACTAAAGGCACCAACCACTTCCTGCATTCCGGTAAGCCAGCAGATACTGAACGCGAACGCGAATATACCGAAACCGGTCCAACCGCAGGTCTTGGCGATGAAGCGCTGCGCGGCCTCGCCGCCTGCGAACCAGAAGATGCAGATGTTGCTGAAGTCGCAGCGGCAATGGTCGATATCGTTAATACACCTTATAGAACACGTCCATTCAGGGTACATGTCGATCCATCAGATGATGGCGCCATCGTTGTTAACGCGGTAGCCGATCGTATCCGCAAAGAGTTTTTACAACGCATTGGATTAGGGGATTTATTAACTCCCCATAGCCATGAATGATATCGCCGAGGGCCGGAGAAACTCCGGCCGATTACCCCTCTGCTGAGGAAGTTCTGGCTATGCGAACCTTGCTATTTTTGGCTACTGGTTTTCTGTTAGCAGGCTTATGTCGCCTGCTGGTTCGATTATCTCTACCGGTTTACCCACCAGCTCCCGGCACATTTCCCATTCTGTTTTCCGTGCTGTGGTTCGGTCTGGCAGCAGCTAACATGATCCTCGGCGTTACCAGAGCTGGCTATAGCGTCCTGGAAGAGTTGCCGATTTTCCTGTTAATATTTTTTCCGCCGGTTTTAGTCGCGTTGTGGCGCTCGGATAAATAACCCGTTATGAACGCATACCGTAAAATAAATATTCATCATGTCTCAGCCCGGTGTATTTTGCTTCTACTTTTCAGCATATTTCTCAATGCCTGCGGAGACCCTACAAGGACTCATTTTCCGGATCATAATGCTATGAACCAATCCCTTGCCATACCTGTGAAAAACTTTATCACCGCAACGAATAACCATGATACAAAAGCATATCTTGCTCAATTTACTTCAGATGCAGATATCACCGACTGGGGCCATCACTACCAGGGAGCAAAGGGTCTGCTTGACTGGAACACCACCGATAACATTGGGGTAAATGCCACAATGAAAGTTATTTCGGTCAATGCAATTGAGCGTGATGGTTTGTCTGGCCAGGCTGTACAGATCAATGTAAAAAGCGATAAGTTTAATGGCTGCGGACTCATTCAGTTCTACCTTGAAGGTAACCTTATTCGTCGAATCGTTATTGAACCCTGACTCAGCAGGATAAATTCGCAGACTGACCCACGGCGAGGACTAATTTTACGGCTATCCCACGGACCATGGCGCTGAAAAGCCTTAATCCGAAAATGAGTCATTCCGCGCATTTTTGCCGAAAATGGCTGCCGCGTAGAGTACACCACGTGAATTGCGCCAGGCAAAATGGGTTCCGGGTCTGATTTAACACTTCCCGTTTCCCACGAGCCTCCCCATCAGGGGTAAGAATCGCGGTAGACATTTCAGGATGACGATCTCTGAAAACTCCCCGTTGATTGCGGAGCTCGCTGATAGCATCCGGATCGAAAATTATGTCATATATTACTGGCTTTAACAGGATAACAACTGATTTTGTCAGACCAACCAATCCGTATAAATTTTATATATCATATTGTTAGCATGATAAAGAGGCCATCAAGGCATTCGTACATTGCGGCCCGCTCAGCGCATATTTTAAGAGAGCTCGTACGCGGTCACGGGCTTTTTTCGTATATTGCGCAGGTCGGGGGGATGCGAAGCCCCGACCGGGAGTCGACAGAACTGTCTCGCCTACACCACGCCGGCAAAAAATCAATCCTCTTCCATTCGCTGATATTCTTCACTCAGAAAATCTACCAGTGCTCGCACCGATGGCAGCATACCGCGGCGAGAGGCGAAGACCGCGTGAATCACTTCCCGCTGCGGTTGCCATGCATCGAGTATCACCTCCAGCTCACCGGCAGCCAACTGGTCGCGGACCATTAACAGCGGTAGCTGAACCACTCCGACGCCCGCTATTGCAGCCTCGCGCAGCGCCAGCATATCCGTCGTCACCATACGCGGCGTGAAGTAAATTTCCGCCCGCGCCCCCCCCAGGTCCTGTCAGTTGCCATTTATGCTGATGCCTGCCGGCCCCAAGGCTGAGCCCAGGCCACGCGCTCAGTTCTGATGGCACCTGAGGTCGCCCCATGCGTGCAATCAATGACGGGCTGGCCACCAGCCGATGCCCGCGATCGGCCAGCACGCGCATCACCAGATCGCTGTCATCAAACGGTCGCGGGCGTACGCGAATCGCGACATCGACCCCTTCTCCAACAACATCAACCCGCCGGTTCGTTGCTTCCAGCAACACATTCACCCCAGGGTAACGCAGCATAAACCGCGCCAGCATTGGTCCGATATGCGCATGTAATAAGGTCACCGGGCAGGTGAGCTTCACGCTACCGCGCGGTTCCGAACGCAATGTTTCCACTGCCTGTTGCGCCGCTTCAGCCTCTATCAACATCGCCTTGCAGTGCTGGTAGAACGTCTGTCCGACTTCAGTCACCACGAACTGTCGGGTCGTACGATGAATTAAGCGCACGCCAAGCCGTTCTTCCAACTGCGCTATCCGGCGGCTTAACTTTGATTTGGGCTGATCGAGCGCCCTGCCTGCAGCAGCGAATCCTTCATGATCCACCACCTGCACAAACCAGGCTAAATCGTTGAGATCCTGCATCCTTCCCCCCACTGTTCCATTTTTAGAACAGTATAGGTCATTTTTGCTATCTACCGGCTTATAGGTCGCACATATAAGCTTATTGACATCAGAAACAGACACACAGGAGAGCACAATGAAACAGATTACAGGTGTCTATACCTCCCCCACACAGCACTGGGTGGGCGACGGTTTCCCGGTTCGCTCGCTATTTTCTTACCAGACACAGGGCGAACAGCTGAGTCCTTTCCTGCTACTGGACTATGCCGGTCCACACTATTTCCCGGCGGGAAGCGGTAAGCGCGGGGTCGGTGAACATCCGCATCGCGGATTTGAAACCGTGACCCTCGTCTATTCCGGTGAAGTTGAACACCGTGACTCAACGGGCAAAGGCGGCATCATTGGCCCAGGCGATGTGCAGTGGATGACCGCAGGTGCCGGCATTCTGCATGAAGAGTTCCATTCGGCGGAATTTACCCGCACCGGCGGGGAGCTGAAAATGATCCAGCTGTGGGTCAATCTGCCAGCCAAGGACAAGATGACCCATCCTGGCTATCAGAGCATTACGGCGGATGTCATTCCTGATGCCGCCCTACCGGATGGCGCCGGTACTCTGCGGGTGATCGCCGGCAGTTACGGTGATATTGCCGGACCTGCGCATACCTTCTCGCCGTTGAACGTCTGGGATATGCAGTTAAATCAGGGCCACGACGTGACGTTCACGCAACCTGATGGCTGGAGCAGCGCGCTGGTGGTTTTCGAAGGAGAAGTCAACGTCAACGGCAGTGACAATGCCCGTGAAGGCCAGCTGGTGGTGTTAAGTCAGAAAGGAGAAGCGATTCATCTCCACGCTACGGCTAACGCCAGGGTACTGCTGCTGGCTGGTGAGCCGTTACAGGAACCCATCGTAGGCTACGGCCCGTTTGTGATGAACACAAAAGCCCAGATCGCAGAAGCCGTGCGGGATTACAACAGCGGCCGCTTTGGCCAAATCTGAAACTACAGAGGTAAATAAGATGTCTGCTCCAGCAAACTTTAACGACTCCCGTCCAATGATTGATGTGAACGATACTGCCATGTTATTGATTGACCATCAAAGCGGCCTGTTCCAGACCGTGGGCGATATGCCAATGCCTGAACTGCGCGCTCGCGCCGCCGCGTTGGCAAAAATGGCCTCTCTGGCAGGACTCCCGGTGATCACGACGGCCTCGGTACCGCAGGGGCCGAACGGGCCCCTGATCCCGGAAATCCACGAAAATGCACCTCACGCGCAATACATTGCGCGTAAAGGCGAAATCAATGCCTGGGATAATCCGGATTTCGTTGCCGCCGTGAAAGCTACCGGACGCAAGACGTTGATTATTGCCGGCACCATTACCAGCGTCTGCATGGCGTTTCCCTCTATCGCCGCAGTTGCCGACGGCTATCGGGTTTTCGCCGTCATAGATGCGTCCGGCACCTACAGCAAGATGGCGCAGGAGATCACTCTGGCACGCGTGGTACAAGCTGGCGTCGTGCCGATGGATACCGCGGCGGTGGCTTCCGAGCTGCAGCGCAGCTGGAACCGTCCGGATGCTGCGGAGTGGGCGGAGGTGTATACCAAAATCTTCCCGGCCTACCAGCTGCTGATCGAAAGCTACAGTAAAGCTCAGGATGTCCTGAAGAATAGCGAACAGCTTGATTCTCAGCGTTAAAACTGCTGCCCTGACGGTTTTCGGCTGGCGTAGTGTTCATTGCTTGACCGAACGGTAAAGAAAGAATAAATACTGCTTGACCGTTTTAGCGCAACTCCCTATAGTAGCGCCCCGTTGCCCACCCAGGGTGAGCAGCAAAACAATATGGTGAGGTGTCCGAGTGGCTGAAGGAGCACGCCTGGAAAGTGTGTATACGGCAACGTATCGGGGGTTCGAATCCCCCCCTCACCGCCATATTTAAAGAAGAGCTCGTACGCAAGTACGGGCTTTTTTTTGCATGTTGCACCACCAGGGGGGATGAGAATCCCCGACCGGGGTTCGACAGCTGGCGACAGCCAGCTGGACAGACTGAGAGCGTAGCGAACAGGCTGCCCGCAGGGCGAGCAAAGCGAGTCAATCCCCCCCTCACCGCCATATTTAAAGAAGAGCTCGCATGAAAAT
>NZ_JMPP01000054.1 GCF_000735435.1 Klebsiella planticola ATCC 33531
GCGGGCTTTTTTTTGCATGTTGCACCACCAGGGGGGATGAGAATCCCCGACCGGGGTTCGACAGCTGGCGCAGTCCTGCGAGCATCAGGGATCGCGCTGCGAGCAGGCCTCTCTTCCCCGCAGCAGATCCCCGTTGAAAGCATCATCAGTCATAAACCATAAACAGATTAACGGTGCCGCTGACTGGCCCGGTATAATTGACGGCAGATCGCGTGATCATTGCTCGCTGGATATAGCGTGCCTGGAAGGTTATCGGCACAAAACTTGTCGATGGCACAGCAAACATCTTATCCCCTCCCACAGACGTGGCCCCCGAACCATAACTCCCAATATTGACGGCCGACCCGTTGACATCAATATGGTTACCGTTGTACCGCAGCTCAATTTCCAGCCCATCAATTTTATGTCCACCGGCGGCATCGTAAAGACCGATGTTACTCACCGGAAGAGGCGACGCTCCCGCATCTTCAAATCGCATTCGGATATTCTCCGCCATCCCATTACACTCCAGTTCCACCGGAACCGGAACATCAGGCCCGAAGGCAGGGGCTCCCTCCCGGGAAATGGTGTTGGCATCCCACGTTCCCATGTTGACCGAATAATCCGTTGGACGCTGTGAGCTCAGTTTGCAGGTCGGCCGGACCAGCGTCACCCCCGTCCCCGTCAGAAAATGAATGGAAGGAGGCAGGACAACACTCGCCGAACCCGATGGAGATGGCGTTATCCACGAGTTAAACAGATGACTGAAGGAGACTGGACCATAATTCTCTACATAACCGGTTTTAATCAGTTCAGCCCGCAGGGAAATCGATAAACTCCGCGTTGGAATATACCAGAGGGTCGTTCCATTTTCTGTACGCGACCGCAGCATACTCATGGCCAGAGCCGCCTGCCCTACGGTAGGGCCAGCATACGGATACTCCACACCACTTGCGGCAAATACAGCTGAACCGGAAGAGTCACCAAACCCGGCCAGACGAATATAGGCAGGCGTATCAATCCCGTTCCCGAGGTCCGGCGTATCTGACTGTACATAAAACCGAATACCGATACCGGGGACGGTGGTGTTCAGGATCCCTGAATCCACTAATGACCCCGCAATATTATATCCCATAACGGTGAGGCTGCTTGAATTGGCAATAATCCCGCCATATGAAGAAGAGACGAGCGGGGTCGTACCTTCAATACCGCTCCCGCTACAACTCACCGACAGAGGGACATTTAAGTCAGCGTAACTCCACGAAGCAAGAATCGTTCCTGCCGGTACCGAGTTATCGGCAACAACGGAACGGGGAACAGAAAAAGGCTGATTATCCGGATAGGTGTAAGAACATTGTCCTGCCAGTTTATTCACATTTGGGTCACTGGCGGATGACCAGACGTAACTGATGGTATACGTCGTTGCCCTCGTTACTGTTGTAGTAAACATAAGCACGACAGCCATCAGAAAAAGGGACAGACCCCTTATTCTGATGAGTACGATACATGTGCCTGCCGCCCTCTTCATGGTATTAGCTCCGCCCGGTATTCTTCACCCGCACCGCCCCAGTCATGGATCCCACTCCAGGTCACGGTCACGCTGGTATGGTTAACTGAAGCAGGCAGACGGTAACGTTCGCTACCAAACGGCGGAGGCATACGATGACGATCCTCCAATGTAATCCCCTTGCCGGCCCCCACACTCAGGCGGGCAAAGCTGACAAAATAAGGCGTGGGATTGCTTGCTTTCAGCCAGACGGCATTACCGTCTTTCTCAAGACTCCAGCGAATTTGCTTTACCGCATCGCGGGCACCGGCAGAGTTAAGTCCGTCAGGACGGACAAAAACTTTAAGTCTGCTGCGTACGGCAATCACCAGCTTATTTGCACTGCCGGCTTTTGGCGGTATTTCCTGCAGCGATAGCCAGTATGCGGACTCTCTGTCCTTCGCAATCCCTCCCCTCAGAACCACGAGTCGGAATTTCCCCTGTTTTTTAGCCTCAAGCTTCATCACCGGCGGAGTCAGCACCAGCGGAAGATCATTGTCATTCCCCCGAAGATCTTCCAACCAGGCCTGCACCATATAGGTCTCCTGGCTGTCGTTTATCACGTCTACCGGAGTTTCTCTGTCCTGTGCATAGGCAACAATGCGTGTCAGTTGCGGCCTGACGCCGGCTGTCGCCGTACCGGCGAGGAAAATGACCGTCAGAAGCCCGGTGATATATAATTTCAGCAATTTCATTACGTTACTCTTTTTATGCAGTTTCATGGTGAAGAATCAGAGACACTCCGCTCTGATTTTTTTATGCCAGTTATCGGGTTTAAGCTGCTCTTCAGTGGGTGCGGAAAGCGCAATCTGGCATCGTTCTTCAGGCCGCTGGCCCCAGATCACATTCAGTACCTGCGCCCTGTGGGTATCCAGCCCGGTCAGCCAGACAAGTCCTTTCTGACCCACGATACCGGCCTCCTCGGTCTCATTAACACCGGGAGCACTTTCGGTGTACGCCAGCGCACCCAGCGGAATACTTTTTCGGCTGTAAATTTCCACCAGCGCTCTTCTACCCGACCGGGTGGCAAACCGGAGCAGCACGGCAGCACCTTCTGTAGGGACGATTTTGCGGGACGACTCCTGCAACTCAGCACCATCAGACTCCCCGGCGTCCAGGTTAATCTGGTTGTAGCGATAAGGCGTCAGCCAGGTCACCACCGCCCGGCCAGCTGAATCGGTCCGGGCATTATTGATACCTGAAACCCTGATATTTTCCGCGCCAGGGGTTTCAACAATCGCCACGGTGTTACCCAATGGCGGCGACATAATGACCCCTCCGCGGTACAGCGTCACACCGCCGGACATCCCGGCGGAGTACTGGCGATAATCCCTCGCGTGGCTAATTCCTGCGGTGATATTTGCCCTGCTGCTATTCCAGCCCAGAGATCCTGACTGACTGTATTCCCCCTGAGTATCCCGCTGGAGACTGGCCGAATAACTGAAGTCGTTGCCAGCGCTGTTGCCCGCATACCCCAGAGACTGGCCGTACTGGTTGTTTTTGTTGCGGCTGAGGCCATAGCTCAGAAAACCAGCATCCTGCCTGGCGGGGAGCCATACTGACAACGGCAGACTGAGGGAAAGAGTGAGTTGATTATCGCTGAGACGTTGGTAACGATTGTGCGTCAGAGCCAGGGATACGCTGGCCGAACCGACGGTGGTACCCGCTCCGGCACTCAGCGAGCTGTTTTTATCCCCCGTGCCGTAAAAGCTTTCCTGACTGATGGTCATATACAGATTGCCGACAGAGTTCATATTCTGGCTGACGGTCATCTCCATCCGGTTACGCCGGCGCCTCTGCCAGGTCGTCGTATCCGGAGCATATCCGTCAATCCAGCTCTGGTTCTGACGTGCAAGAAATTCCCCGGCATCAAGAAAGGACTCGGACTGATACTGGTAGCCCAACAGTTGCAATGATGTCCCGGTGACATCAAACTGACGGGCATAAAGCAGCCTGGCTGCCGTACCTTCGCGCTGGCGGTTATCTCTCCAGGTTTCGCTGTGGCGGGCATACGCCAGGTCGGCAGAGAAAGCCCCGATTGCACCGATATTCCATGCCGCTCCCGAGGAGAACATCTGATAATTTTCAGTCATCACAGATGCACTATTCAGGGTGAAATGTTCAAAACCGTATTCCAGAGTACCGGATAACAGCGCAGGTTCGGATGTCCCACCGTCCGGACCGCGCCAGGTACCGGCGGCCAGACTGTAGCGTATCGCGCCGGCACGAATCATGCCCGGCAGGGCCGTATAGGGAACCCGGAAGGACTGAATTTGCCCGTCCGATTCCTCCACCATAACGTCAAGATCGGCCCCCACCTGAGCGGTATACAGATCATCAATTGCGAATGCGCCAGGGGTCAACAACGTGCTGTAAATCACCGCATCACGCTGGCGCACAGTCAATCTGGCGTTAGTGCGCGCCACTCCCCGGATAACCGGTGCATAGCTGTACTGGTTATCGAGCGACATGCGTTCACTGGTTGCCAGCGAGATCCCCCGCAGAGGGATGGCTCCGGTCATCGTGCCTGAGGTTCGGGTGTAGATTTCACCTACCTGCAGGCTGCTGCGCAGTAACGCAATATCACGTGCCAGATAGGCTCTGTCATGATTGGATTTCCACTGATGCCGGTCATTACGATAAAACGAATCAATACTGTAGAGACGCCATGGGCCGGCATTTCCCGTGGTATTCAGGCTAAGCCAGGCACTCTCGGTGGTACTATCATCTACCTTCCAGCCCGGCCCGGATGCCCCCTTCAGCCGTGACGAGTAAAAATAGCCGCTGTAGGATGAGCGCAGACTGGGAGTGCCGTGATCCCATTCAGCTGGCGAGATCATGGTGAAGCGCTCGTTGTCCATGGCCTCCTGCGGTACGGTAATGTTCAGCACCTGGTGGGTGTGGTCATACTGAACAAAAGCAGCAGGTATTCGCAGCGCGAGATCTTCACAGCGGGAAGGCACGGAGGTTTCCGCGTCAGACGAACCAGCCGCTTCCCCTTCGCGGGTTTCCCAGCCGGAATAGTGGCTAACCCTGATGCCTGAGGCTTTCAGCTGGCGGTATGAAAGACAGGGGATAACCTTGTTATTGCCATTGCTGACGAAGTCAATTTCGGTCTTTTCCCTTAACCGATCGTTAATAACGATATCAGTCAGTCTCCTCCCGGGCATAACAGGATCCTGGTACATAAAAACATCCTGAGATACACCGTTTTTATCGCGCCGCAAAAACGCTTCCTCAAAATCGTTTCCGGCAAAAACACTGACGCTGACACTACTGAAAAGCACCGGGAGAATCATCGATATCCGGGATACCTGACTCCGTGGTTCTTCCGTGTGAATACAGCGCAGTAAAAAACGATACATATAATGATATTCCCCGGTATAGCGCGGTAGAAACCAGATACTGTCGTTACCCAGAAAAGCCGGTCGACCCGGCTTTAATCACAAATACAACAGTTATTCCGTATTATCAGAAATAGGAAATCACGTAGTCGGCAATGCCAGTGACAGGACCGGGGGTGACGGCTGTGCTGAGGGATTTGTATGCCGCCAGATAATTAAGAGTAACCGGACCGGCCGCCGCGGTAGGGAGCGCGGCACCGGGATCGAGCAATGTGCCACCGTTCAGATGAACCGGTGCACTTTGCGCGGTCAGAATCGCAACTGCCACGTCGGCCGCACCGGAAGGGGCGGTATTGCCCATTACCGTATTGTCTCCGGCAGCCGGAGAAGCGGTAGAAAACGTTGCGCGCACGCTGTTCAACGAACCGGCAGCCTGACATCCGGTCAGCTGAATGGTGAATGCGGTATGTCCGGCATAGGTACCGGCCAGGGCGTTCAGCGTGTCGGCAGATACCGGAGGAAGGTTAACGGTTGTGGTACTCCCGGCAGTCCCTCCAGCCGGAGCCGCCCCAACAATGGTGGTACAGGCGCTCGATGTTACTGTTCCCTGAAAGTTGATGGTACCGTCGGCAGCGTTTGCATTGGCTGACAAGCCCCCCACAATCACGAAAGCGGAAATTAAGGCTTTATATAAAGTATTTCTTTTCATACAGGTCCCTTTACTACTTAACTATGAATAATATTCACCTTTTGACAGATGATGTTGAGATGGCGGTACTTCAGCTTTCGTTACGTTATGCCTCCTTAATAAGGTCAATATGTCTCTGCAGAGAAGAACTTCATGATCCGTGGTTCCGGTAAGACCGCACCTCTTCAGCAATGCCGTTCGCTGGTAATAGAGTTTTTTCGCGGTCCAGCCCGTCGCCATGACCAGTTCATTAATTGTTTTACCGGACGTCAGAAACCCTATTGTTTCCATATGTTTATCGGTGATATTTCTTTTAGAGTATGTAGCGGTTTCCATTTTCTTCAGGAGAATAAAGAAAGCATCTTCTGTTACAGTACTATTCAGGACCCAGGGTAATGAACCCGTCGTTTTTTCAGATACTGTAAAAAAAGGCATAAATAATATTCGCCCAAACAATACGCATGATAACTTCAGTACATTCTGCCTAAGAATAATATCATTGAGTGCACAAACCAGTACATCACCAGGTTTCAGATGACCATTGATATCACGCATCAACTCCAGCGTAGACTGCTCACAGCTGTAATATATAAATGCAAACAACCCCTTCCGGTTAAATAGTCCTCTGACCCCCAGGAGAAAATATAAATTATCTGATACAATATGATATCGCATTTTCTCTCTGTTTATTCAACGCACACGAAATCAACGTGTCAAACAGACACATTCAAAATTGTTTAGTATTGTTTTCTTACACCTTTATTTAAATCATACCACCCAAATTTTTCCTAACAGTTTTTAACTCAAATCAACATGGGTTTTGATAGATAAAACAAATCATTTTTCAGCCTGTAAGCGCCACTGTATTCCAGGCCAATGATTAAATATGAAGTTTTCATCATTGTTTTTTTGAGGAAAAATCTTAATAAATAATGAGCAACAAAAAAATAACTCTTTGTTTATGCGATTCATTATAAAAATGACTTGATTTGAATCAATAAACAATCATTAGCGACTTTAAATAAAATGGCAACCTCCCCTTTAGTGACGAATAAGCAATCAGGCCCTCTCTGGTAGAGCGTCTCAGACATGATGCACGCTGAATTTTAGAAAAAAAACTCTCCGCTACAGAAAATTGCCAGCGCCGGCATAGGAATATTCCCCAATTCTTAGCGGACTAACCAATGTAAAGTTAAATAAAGTTATTGTCAGAAATATCTTTCCCGCCCCCTGTTTATAAATAAAGCCAGATGACAATCATGTGCATTTCATATGCGACAGAAATTAAACCATCTAATAAAAATCACAAAATCACATAAACTATCAAAACCAACATTTTGATAGTTTATTCCTATTGAAAAGTATCCCGCGGATCTTTTTATTAGCACGCATGTAACATGAGGAAATTTAATTTGTATATAATTCAATGATCTTCACTTCAGAAATACAGCACTACCGCAATGATTTCGTAAGTTAATTATAATAGTTGTAATATTTATAAAACAAACTAATTTGCTGGTGTTTGAATTCCGTTTAAGTTTCAAATCAAGCCAAATCTCAGTGTGAATGAAGCGCGCCTGGCAGAAAAAGTCAGACCCATAATGCGGGGACAGGATCATGCAATATCATGACGACAACGAAGTCGATTGTAGGGGTTTGTCACGCGCGGTCGCCGTATAGTTAAAAAGCGTGTTAGTAGAACCTGTACTATTTTTTCACGATATAGCAGATTTGGTCCTCAAACAGTCGAGTGGATGACCGTCCCTTTATTCAGCTTTTCGCGAAACAAAGTGGTGGCGTGAGTACAGTATTTTTCCTGCATTGCCATTGCCACTTCTACCCTGCTAATTCAATCAACACCACCCCCCCTTTTGTTAATACCAATGTCTGGAGTGTTAATTATATGTATGCAGCGGTTGCAACGCAGTTCTGCTTTAGCCCATCAGATACGGAAAGTTTTATCTTAAGTTTGTTTATCTCAGGTTTACCCGACTTCGTTAATATTAGAATTAAAATCTAAAGCATTGCCCCACCTCAGTGTTGATATATTTACTCCTTAAAGAGGATGTCAAATAGCGGAGCGCAGCATAGCAGGAATATCTGTTCTTATGACCGATGGCGCAATGATACATATCCTTAAAAGGAATAACCTTTATGCGGAAAAGAACTGTTCTTGTGGTCCCCTTCTTGATTGCCGGCTGCGCATCGCTTCAGCCGTACGGCAAGGATACTGAGGTCACCCAAAGCTACTTTTACAAGGATTCAGCAAAACCCAGAGCGATATACTCTTGCATGCAGGATAAGCTTTTTTCTCAGGGATACCTTCTGGAGTACGGAAAACTCAACAATGAAGTCGGCGTAAATCGTTTTGACGTGACGCGTCATGCAGAAAGCGTTGCCAGCCTTGAGATCTACACGGGCGGTTCATCGGTATCAAGCCAGGCATTTGCCAAAAGCCACCGTGTTCGCAAAGACCTCGATACCGCGCAGTCATATTGCTTGGAACATACCGGCCACAGTTCCTCAATGGCTGCCGCGATCGTTGAAGGACTATGGGAGGGGCTAAAATAACACTCAGTCCTTTCAGGGGTTGCCAACCTTAAGGCACAAACAAGATGGATGCGCGTACCACCTCATCGTCTGCAGCAAGTCCATACGCAGCCACGTTTTTTCCGCCTACCGCATCGCCCTGACCGACGGCAGCGCGCATGCCTTTTCCTGCGGTCGGCATTCTTGCCTTGCCCGGCCCCTTTTACCCCGCTTTGCCTGTAGATTGCGGCCGCCGACAAACTTATACTTGGCGCACAATTTTCACTCTAAGGTCTGGACATGACGTTCTCTTCTCCACTTAACAAACGCGGCGTCACGCCGGCGAAAGCGATGGTCGCGGCGATCAGCGGCTACGCAATGGATGGCTTTGACCTGCTGATCCTCGGTTTCATGCTGCCTGCGATCAGCGTTTCGCTGGCGCTCAGCACTTCTCAGGCCGGTTCCCTCGTGACCTGGACGCTGATTGGCGCGGTACTGGGCGGGATTTTTTTCGGTCATCTCAGCGACCGCCTGGGCCGTATTCGCGTCCTGACCTTCACGATCCTGATGTTCTCGGTCTTTACCGGCCTCTGTGCGGTTGCGCAGGGTTATTGGGATCTGTTGGCCTATCGTACTCTTGCAGGTATGGGGCTAGGCGGCGAATTCGGTATTGGCATGGCGCTGATTGCTGAAGTCTGGCCCGCCAGCAAACGCAATCGCGCCTCGGCATGGGTCGGTATCGGCTGGCAGCTTGGCGTGCTGCTTGCCGCCTTTATCACCCCTCTCCTGCTGGATATCATCGGCTGGCGCGGAATGTTCCTCGTTGGGCTGCTGCCCGCCCTGGTCTCATTTGCCATTCGCCGCGGCATGGGGGAGCCCGACGCGTTTACCAAAGATATCGCAGTCACCCAACAGGTCTCCTTCACGACCCGTCTCCGGATGCTGTTTGCTGACCGCGCCACCTCGAAGGCCAGTATCGGGATCCTCATCCTCTGCTCGGTACAGAATTTTGGCTACTACGGCCTGATGATTTGGATGCCCAGCTATCTCTCCTCCAGTTTTGGTTTTTCGCTCACCAAATCAGGACTCTGGACCGCGGTCACCGTCGTGGGGATGACCTTCGGCATCTGGCTGTTCGGCGTGCTGGCGGACCGTTTCGCCCGCTGGAAGATCTTTCTGATTTACCAGGTTGGGGCCGTCGTGATGGTCATTATCTATGCCCAGCTGCGGGACCCGACCCTGATGCTGTTTACCGGGGCGGTAATGGGAATGTTTGTCAACGGCATGATTGGCGGCTACGGGGCGCTTATTTCTGATACCTACCCGCTACAGGTCCGCGCTACGGCGCAGAACGTGCTGTTTAACCTTGGTCGCGGCGTCGGTGGTTTTGGGCCGCTGGTGATTGGTCTGTGCGTCAGCCACTGGTCGTTCACCGCTGCCATCACGCTGCTGGCCCTTCTGTATCTGCTGGATATTTTCGCCACCCTGTTCTTACTGCCGAAAACGCAGGGCAGCGAAGATGCGCTGGGCGCGATAGGTTAACAGGGGTTAGCGCTTCGCTGCCGGCCTCGTCGCCGCATCAAAATAACAAAGCCCGGGTTTCCCCGGGCTTTGCACACAAGATAGCGATCAGTAGTAGGCTTTCAGCGTTCGCTGGCAGAGCATCGAACGGACGCAATCATCGGCGGTAAAACGCACAATGCCGATCATCTCGTCTTCCTCAAAACGCGCCAGCGCATCGACCAGCCCGGACTTCACGCCAGAGGGTAAATCACACTGGGTAATGTCGCCGTTCACGATGACCGTCACGTTTTCCCCGAGGCGGGTTAAAAACATTTTCATTTGCGCAGCCGTCACGTTCTGGGCCTCGTCCAGAATCACCACGGCATTTTCAAATGTACGTCCGCGCATATAGGCGAACGGCGCGATTTCCACCTTGCCAATTTCCGGTCGCAGGCAGTATTGCATAAAGGAAGCGCCCAGCCTCTTCACCAGTACGTCGTACACTGGTCGGAAATAGGGAGCAAACTTCTCGGCGATATCTCCCGGTAAGAAGCCGAGATCTTCATCGGCCTGCAGAACGGGACGGGTAACAATAATCCTGTCCACATCTTTGTGAATCAGGGCTTCGGCGGCTTTTGCTGCGCTAATCCAGGTTTTACCGCACCCGGCTTCGCCCGTTGCAAAAATCAGCTGTTTATTGTCGATGGCATTCAAATAATGCGCCTGAGCGTCATTGCGCGCTTCAATTGGGGAAGTATCACGGCTGTCCCGCGCCATGCCAATTGCTTCTACGCCACTCATTTGCACAAGCGATGTGACCGATTCTTCTTCGCGTTGCTTATGGCTGCGCGAATCGCGTCTCAGCACACGTTTTGCCTCACGACGAGCTTTGATCACTGCTTTTTGTCTTCCCATGGATAGCACCTTGCGTTGTTGGTTTACATCACACGCGTCAGCATCGACGCGATTATGCGCACAAACGATTGAGGTTTGGCTTCCTTTTAAGCCATTGCTTGCCGGTTGAATTGACAACGAGTCACGGCTACGCGCACCGCGTACCCGGTCAGGGTTCGGATGTTCTGTGGGGGTGGAAAGAGGTGAATTTACGCTGACGAAATCGCTGCCGGAGGTTTTCCCTCCGTGCTGAAGAGTACGGTGTGTTGTTTTGCGTTGTCCGGTACAGGACCCTACCATTCGCGATCTCCATAGTGAAACGACATCACTGCCGGGAACTACCGCGTCTGTAATAAGTACATCAAAAATTATTCTTAATGCAACTTATTTTTTACATAGACGCAACAAATATTTCCCCGTACAGCTGGAGCGAGTTTCCGTCATTTAGATTACAGAAAAATAACACAAGGCAGGAAATACAAAAAAAGAATGGAAAAACAGCAGAAACGCCCTGCCCTTGCGGGCAGGTGCGTCAGGCTTCAAGCAGAGATTGCGCCAGGAAGTGCTGGCTGTCGATAACACCCGGTAACACAAAGAAGTAGCCACCGCCGATAGGTTTGACGTACTCCTCCAGCGCTTCGCCGTTAAGGCGTTTTTGCACCGTCAGGAATCCCTTCTCCAGATCATGCTGATAGCAGACAAACAGCAGTCCCATATCCAGCTGCCCGGAGTTGGTTACGCCCAGCGAATAACTGTAGCCACGACGCATCATCAGACTGGACTGCGTCTGCGGTGTCCGCGGGTTCGCCAGTCGAATGTGGCTGTCCAGGGCAATAATATCGCCGTCAGGATCCCGGCTGTAATCCGGCACGTCATGCTCATGCTGCATGCCCAGCGGCGCGCCGCTGTGCTTATCGCGCCCAAAAATGGTCTGCTGCTCTTTCAGCGGGGTACGATCCCAGAATTCCACGTGGAACTGGATGATTCGCGCCGCCTGATAGCTGCCGCCGGTTGCCCATGCCGGCTCACCCTGATCGGCGGTCACCCATACCACTTCATCCATCAGCGCCTTATCGCTGCTGACCGGGTTCGCGGTGCCGTCTTTAAAGCCCAGCAGGTTAACTGGCGTCTCTTTGCCTTTACTCCGCGCGGCGCTATCGGAAATAAACCCTTCACGCTTCCAGCGGACGCTGAGCAGATCCGGCGTATGTTTAATCACATCGCGCAGCGCATGGATAACCGTATCCTGAGTATTGGCACAGATTTGCAACAGCAGATCGCCATGGCAGAGCGCCGCATCCAGCGAATCGTTGGGGAAGCGGGTCATTTTTTGCAGCTTTTTCGGCGCCTGGTCCGCTAATCCATAGCGCTCATCAAACAGCGAATGGCCAACCGAAACGGTGACGGTCAGGTTATCCGGGGAGATCCACGCTCCGAGGATCCCCGAATCCATCGGCGGCAGACGCGGATTAGGCGTGTCCGGCGCCGGCCCCCCTTTGGTCAGAAAGACGATGCGCTGAGTCAGCAGACGAAACAGACGCTCCAGGTCCGCTTTATCGCTGGCCAGCACATCAAAGGCCACCAGCATCATCGATGCCTGCTGCGGCGTCAGCACGCCGGCCTGGTGCTGCCCGTAAAAAGGCTGCGCCTCGGCCCGCGCGTCCGGCGACAGCACACCCGGAGAGCTGCTGCCCTTCGCCGCGTGTGCCACCGGACAGCCGCCGGTAATAGCCAGCGCGCCGCCAAGCGCGCCGATCCCTTTTAATAATCGACGACGTGAAGGCTCATTCACGTCAGATTGCTTCTGTTCTGCCATCGACTTAGTCCAGCCCAAGGATCCCGCGCAGCTGAGACAGATCTTCCGCCAGCGTGGTGATCGGCCCTTTTAACGCATTACGATCCGCATCCGTCAGCTTGTCATACGTTTCGAAGCCGTCTTTAGTGCGGTATTTGCTGAGGATAGCGTCAACTTTCTTGAAGTTAGCATCCACTTTCGCCAGCAGCGCGCTGTTCTCTTTTTGCAGCTGCGGGCGCAGCAGGTCAACGATCTTCTGCGCGCCGTCGATGTTCGCCTGGAAGTCCCACAGATCGGTGTGGCTGTAGCGATCTTCTTCGCCGCTGATTTTGCTGGCCGCGACTTCTTCAATCAGGCCCGCCGCGCCACCCACCACTTTCGACGGCGGGAACGCCAGTTCGCTGATGCGTTTTTGCAGTTCAAGCACATCGCTGTTCAACTGGTCGGCATACTTTTCCATCCCCTTGACGCTGTTGTCGCCAAACAGGGCTTTTTCCAGACGGTGGAAGCCGGTGAATTTCGGGTCTTCGGCTTTTTTCTCGTAATCGTCTTCACGCGCATCAATACTGCCGTCCAGATCGGAGAACAGTTCTGCGATCGGTTCAATGCGCTCGTAGTGCTGACGCGTCGGAGCATACAGCGCTTTCGCTTTTTCAATATCGCCCGCTTTCACCGCGTCGGTGAAAGCTTTCGTGCCGCTAACCAGCTGTGCGGTTTCCGCCGTAACGTAGGCTTTATAGGCGGTGATCGCCTCGCCAAGGCTTAACAGCGCATCGGCTTTCGCCGCATCTTTGGTGGCGGCGCCGGTCACGATCAGCTTGCCTTTCGGGTTGGTCAGCAGACCGCAGGTCATGTCGTATTCGCCCGGCTGCAGGTTCGCCGTCAGCTTTTGCGTAAAGCCTGGCGCAATGTTCTCGCGCTCTTCCACGACCATCACGCCTTTGAGAATCTCCCACTCCAGCGCTTTCTGACTGTGGTTTTGAATAATGAACTGCGTTTTCCCCGCTTTGACGGTGACGTTCATCGGCTCACACTGTTTGTCGTTAACGGTGACTTTTACCTGCGGGATATCCGCAGCCTGAGCGTAGAAGGCAGAGCTGAACAACGCTGCGACGGCAAGCTGCAGCGCATTACGGCGAAAATGAATCATCATGATCATCCCTTTCGGTAAGTATGTTGTAACCATAATCCTGCGGCGCCCTACTTAAGCGGAGCGGTGCGCGAGGTTGCTGTATTGTTACGCGGCGGCAGCGCAAACAGCACCAGCGCCGGAATCAAATAGATAAAGTAGACCGCCACTTCACTGACGGTAGGCGTCTCCTGGTAACCGAAGATCCCTTCGAGCAGCGTGCCGAAAAGCGTGTGGGTCGACAGCACGCCGCTCAGGTCAAACGCCACGTCCTGGAAATGGTTCCACAGACCGGCTTCATGAAAGGCGCGAATTGCCCCGGCAGCCAGCCCGGCCGCCACCAGCAGAATGAACAGACTGGTCCATTTGAAAAATACGCCGAGGTTAAGGCGGATCCCGCCCCAGTAAAGCAGGAAGCCGAGGACAATCGCGGTAGCCAGTCCCAGCATCGCCCCGAGCGGCGGCCAAATTCCGACATCCTGCTGGAATGCCGCCAGCAGGAAGAACACCGACTCCAGCCCTTCCCGCGCGACGGCGAAAAAGACCATCATGATCAGCGCCCAGCCGTGATGATTACCGCGCTGCAGAGCATTATCCACCGCCTGTTCCAACTGCTGCTTCACGTTGCGCGAGACTTTACGCATCCAGAACACCATCCAGGTCAGGATGCATACCGCCACCAGCGCCACGATGCCTTCGAACAGCTCCTGTTCCCGCTGGGGAAACTCGCCGGTCGTTTCGTTGATAAAGATCCCCAGGCCCAGGCACAGCGCCGCCGCCAGGATAACGCCAATCCACATGACGCCAATCCAGCTGCCGCGCTGGGTGCGTTTGAGATAGCTGGCAATCAGGCTGACAATCAGCGCCGCCTCCAGCCCTTCGCGTAACATAATGAGAAATGGAACAAACATGCCGACACCCTTCAATGTGAATCGCAGTCAGTGGATGCAAAGATAAGTAAATATTTCTGATAGTGATTATCATTACAATAATCAGAAACACAAGTGAAATGTAGAGAGTTTGGTGACGAGTTGTAAATTAATTGCTGTAAAATAATCACTTAGGGGACTATCTGTCTGCGTCGCGTTCGGCCAGCCGGCGCGGCGGTTTTTTCGCTGCAGATATTTACCAGGTTGACCGGCTGTGGCTAAATAGCGGCCTTATTGACCTGCGAAATGAACAACATGACACAATTCTTGCACTTCCTGCTGGCGCTGGCGGTTATCCTCGGCCTTGCCTGGCTTGCCAGCTATGACCGACAAAAAATCCGCGTTCGCTATATTATCCAGTTAATTATCATTGAAATTGCGCTGGCATTCTTTTTCCTGCATGCCGAAAGCGGTCTGTGGATAGTTAAAAATATCTCTGGCTTTTTCACTTCGCTGCTCGGCTTTGCTGCCGAAGGCACCAACTTTGTATTTGGCGGCATGAGTGAAAAAGGGATGGCGTTTATTTTCCTTGGCGTGCTGTGCCCGATTGTCTTTATTTCGGCGCTGATCGGTATTCTGCAGCACTGGCGCATTCTGCCTGTTTTCATCCGCGTGATTGGCACCCTGCTCTCCAAAGTCAACGGCATGGGTAAACTGGAATCCTTCAACGCCGTCAGCTCGCTGATTCTCGGCCAGTCGGAGAACTTTATCGCCTACAAAGGCGTGCTGGGCGACCTCTCCTCACGTCGGCTGTTCACCATGGCAGCCACCGCGATGTCCACGGTATCGCTCTCCATCGTCGGCGCCTATATGAGCATGCTCGATGCAAAATATGTGGTCGCGGCGCTGATCCTGAATATGTTCAGCACCTTTATTGTGCTGTCGATTATTAACCCAACGCGTCCGGGTAGCGAAGAAGAGATTAAGCTGGAGAAGCTCCACGAATCACAAAGCTTCTTCGAAATGCTCGGGGAATATATTCTTGCCGGCTTTAAAGTAGCGATGATTATTCTGGCGATGCTGATTGGCTTTATCGCCCTGATCAGCGCCATTAATGCCCTGTTTGCCACGCTGTTTGGCCTGAGCTTCCAGCAAATTCTTGGCTATGTTTTCTATCCGCTGGCCTGGCTGATTGGTATTCCGCTCAGCGATGCGTTGAACGCCGGAAGTATTATGGCAACCAAGCTGGTGGCCAATGAGTTTGTGGCGATGATTGAGCTGCAAAAAATTGCCGCCGGCATGACTCCGCGTGGACTGGGCATCCTCTCGGTCTTCCTGGTCTCTTTCGCGAACTTTGCCTCCATCGGCATTATTGCCGGGGCCATTAAAGGGCTGAACGAACAGCAGGGCAATATCGTCTCCCGCTTCGGCCTGCGTCTGGTCTACGGCGCCACGCTGGTCAGTCTGCTTTCCGCCAGCTTTGCCGGCCTGGTGCTATAGAAGAGATACGGCGGGGACTTCCCCGCCGTTTTTTCAGAAGTGAACGCAGACCGGTTGGTCAACGCGCATCACCGACTCCTGGGCAAAGCGCGATTTATAGAGGTTACGTAACGCCTCGATCCCCTCTTCGCTGCTACCGTCCTTACCATGAATCAGCATCAGCGCTTTGCTCTGCTCGCGGGCCACGCTGCCATCATTCCCCAGCCACTGGCCTCGGGCGTCAAACACCGTTAATCCCTCACGAAAACGCGGCGTGACGTCGCGGTCAACAAACTGCTGCCACTCCTGGGGGGTGATATCTTTACCCGCCGGGCGGCTTAAACCGAAATAGAGCGTGGTCTGCACCATCGCATTCTCTGCCGGGCATACCGCTGCCGTGGCAACCGGCGTACTCTTCTTCGCCGGTGCTACGCAGCCGCCAAGCAGCCCTGCCATCACCAGCACCAGCGCACCCTGTCTGAACGTCATTTTGCTATCCTCATTGTTTTTTGTGCCCCCGATATCAGCGTATTTTCATGGAATTAGCAAGAGGTGGGAGCCGTGCCGGGCGCCTGGCCGGCTTTCAGCCACAAAAAAGCCCGCTGAGCGCGGGCTTGATTAACCGGTCGTGAGTTTACTCGGCGGTAGCCGGTGTCGGCGGAGCCGAATGATAATGGGCGTCCGCTTCGGCAAAGCGTTGCTGCATGGATGTCGACGGGGCTTTGCCCAGCAGGCTGAAGACCACGATGCCCAGACTGCCAAAGATAAAGCCAGGGATGATTTCATACAGGCCCAGCCAACCGAACTGTTTCCAGACAATCACCGTCAGCGCGCCAATCACCATCCCGGCCAGCGCCCCGTTACGCGTCATCCTCGACCACATCACCGAGAACAGTACGACCGGACCAAACGCGGCACCGAAGCCTGCCCAGGCGTAGCTCACCAGACCCAGCACGCGGTTGTTCGGGTTTGCCGCCAGCGCAATGGCGATCAGCGCCACCACCAGGACCATCGTCCGTCCGACCCACACCAGCTCTTTCTGACCGGCGTTTTTGCGCAGAAACGCTTTATACAGGTCTTCGGTAATCGCGCTGGAACACACCAGCAGCTGACAGCTCAGGGTGGACATCACCGCCGCCAGAATCGCCGACAGCAGAATACCGGCAATCCACGGGTTAAACAGGATTTGCGCCAGTTCGATAAACACGCGCTCGGAGTTCTGATTAACCGCGCCGGCCAGCGCCGGGTTATTATTGAACCATGCAATACCGAAGAAACCGACCGCCACGGCACCCGCCAGGCAGAGAATCATCCAGGTCATACTGATGCGACGTGCGTGAACGATGCTGTGGTGCGAATCCGCCGCCATAAAACGCGCCAGAATATGCGGCTGGCCAAAGTAGCCCAGGCCCCAGCCCATCAGCGAAATAATCGCCACAAAATTCAGTCCTTTGAGCATATCGACATTTTCAATGCTCTTCTGCTTGATCACTTCCAGCGATTCACCAAAGCCGCCAACGGAAATAATCACCATCACCGGCGTCAGAATCAGCGCAAAAATCATCAGGCTGGCCTGTACGGTATCGGTCCAGCTTACCGCGAGGAATCCGCCGACGAAGGTATAAATAATCGTCGCCGCCGCACCGGCCCACAACGCCGTTTCATAGCTCATGCCAAAAGTGCTTTCAAACAGACGGGCACCGGCAACAATCCCGGAGGCACAATAAATGGTGAAGAACAGCAAAATAACCAGCGCCGAAATAATACGCAGCACGCGGCTTTTATCTTCAAAGCGCCCGGTAAAATAATCCGGTAAGGTCAGCGCATTATTATTTACCTCGGTGTGTACGCGCAGACGACCGGCGACCAGTTTCCAGTTAATCCATGCGCCGAGCGTCAGACCAATGGCGATCCAGCTCTCGGAAATACCGGAGAGAAATATTGCGCCGGGCAATCCCATCAGTAGCCAGCCGCTCATATCGGAGGCGCCGGCGGAGAGCGCCGTCACAAATGGCCCGAGACTGCGGCCGCCGAGAATATAATCATCAAAGTTTTTTGTCGATCGCCAGGCAATAAAACCGATCAGTACCATGCCAAATATATAAATAATAAAAGTCACCAACATGGGGGTGCTAATAGCCATGTAAAATCTCCAGATTCTTTTGTCGACAACGTCCTGCTTTGTCATTTTATTCCACTACCGGAACGGGGTAGTGGCACAAGGATTGTATTGGGCGACCGTATCCTGACGGAAGCGTCGGCATTTCACAAACGATTTAACACAGCATTTACACTAATTTTTGTCCGTACCAAACTTCATTTTGTTATAGGTTGCACTCTCTCACGTTTTTATTGGTTGCACCTTGTAAAACTGTTAACTGACGCATAAAAAACCCCAGCGCAGAAAGGTTAATTTTCCGTTACATCCACCATCTCAATTAACAACTCACTCATTTCTCAGCTTGCTACACAGGTCACGATTAACAAGGTTGCACAAAGTTGCAACATAGTAGATATTTTCGCGTAACCGCAAAAAAGAACAACGATTCATAACAGGAGTGATAAGCATGGGCACCACCACCATGGGTGTTAAGCTTGACGACGCGACGCGTGAACGCATCAAGTTCGCCGCGAGCCGTATTGACCGCACGCCGCACTGGCTGATTAAACAGGCCATTTTCAACTATCTGGAAAAGCTGGAAAACGACGAGACGCTGCCCGAGCTGCCGGCCCTGCTTGCCGGCGCCGCCAATGAAAGCGATGACGTCAGCAGCCCGGTCGATGAGCCGTGGCAGCCATTCCTCGAATTTGCCGAGCAGATTCTGCCGCAGTCCGTCACCCGGGCCTCGATTACCGCCGCTTACCGCCGGGCAGAAACTGACGCCGTCCCTATGCTGCTGGAGCAGGCGCGCCTGCCGCAGCCGCTGGCTGAACAGGCGCATAAGCTGGCTTATCAGCTGGCGGAGAAACTGCGTAATCAAAAAACCGCCAGCGGTCGCGCCGGCATGGTGCAGAGCCTGCTACAAGAGTTTTCGCTCTCTTCACAGGAAGGGGTGGCGCTGATGTGTCTGGCGGAGGCGCTGCTGCGTATTCCGGACAAAGCCACCCGCGATGCCCTCATCCGCGACAAAATCAGCAACGGTAACTGGCAGTCGCACATCGGCCGCAGCCCGTCGCTGTTCGTCAATGCGGCAACCTGGGGCCTGCTGTTTACCGGCAAACTGGTCTCTACCCATAACGAAACCAGCCTTTCGCGCTCGCTGAACCGGATTATCGGCAAAAGCGGCGAACCGCTGATTCGCAAAGGCGTCGACATGGCGATGCGTTTGATGGGCGAACAGTTCGTGACCGGCGAAACCATCGCCGAAGCGCTGGCCAACGCCCGCAAGCTGGAAGAGAAAGGGTTCCGTTACTCCTACGATATGCTGGGCGAGGCCGCGCTCACCGCCGCCGATGCTCAGGCCTATATGGTCTCCTACCAGCAGGCGATCCACGCGATTGGCAAAGCCTCTAACGGCCGCGGCATTTATGAAGGTCCGGGGATTTCGATCAAACTCTCTGCGCTGCACCCGCGCTACAGCCGCGCACAATACGATCGGGTGATGGATGAGCTGTATCCGCGGCTGAAATCATTGACCCTGCTGGCGCGTCAGTACGATATCGGGATTAACATCGATGCCGAAGAGGCCGATCGCCTGGAGATCTCCCTCGACCTGCTGGAGAAGCTGTGCTTTGAACCAGAGCTAGCCGGCTGGAACGGAATTGGCTTCGTGATTCAGGCCTACCAAAAACGCTGCCCGTTCGTCATTGATTCCCTGATTGACCTCGCCACCCGCAGCCGCCGTCGCCTGATGATCCGCCTGGTAAAAGGCGCCTACTGGGACAGCGAAATCAAACGCGCGCAGATGGACGGCCTCGAAGGCTACCCGGTGTATACCCGCAAGGTGTACACCGACGTCTCCTACCTCGCCTGCGCGAAAAAGCTGCTGGCGGTGCCGAGCCTTATCTACCCGCAGTTCGCCACCCACAACGCCCATACCCTGGCAGCCATTTATCAGTTGGCCGGGCAAAACTACTATCCGGGCCAGTATGAGTTCCAGTGCCTGCACGGCATGGGCGAACCGCTCTACGAACAGGTAGTCGGCAAGGTTGCCGACGGGAAACTGAACCGTCCGTGCCGAATTTATGCGCCGGTCGGGACCCACGAGACGCTGCTGGCATACCTGGTACGCCGCCTGCTGGAAAACGGCGCCAACACCTCCTTTGTTAACCGTATCGCGGATACTACGCTGCCGCTGGACGAGCTGGTTGCCGACCCGGTCAGCGCCGTGGAAAAACTGGCCCGGCAGGAGGGTCAGGCCGGTCTGCCCCATCCGAAGATCCCGCTGCCGCGCGATCTGTACGGCAAAGGCCGCAGCAACTCCGCGGGCCTGGATCTGGCCAATGAACACCGTCTGGCCTCCCTCTCCTCCTCTCTGCTGAACAGCGCATTGCACAAATGGCAAGCGCTGCCGGCGCTGGAGCATCCGGTGATGGCGGGCGAACTGCAGGCGGTGATTAACCCGGCCGAGCCGAAAGATATCGTCGGCCACGTGCGTGAAGCCCACCCGGAAGAGATTGAACTGGCGCTGACCAGCGCAGTCAATAACGCGCCTATCTGGTTTGCCACCCCGCCGCAGGAACGAGCGGCGATCCTTGAACGCGCGGCGGTGCTGATGGAAGACCAGATGCAGACGCTGATCGGCATTCTGGTCCGTGAAGCCGGTAAAACCTTCAGCAACGCCATCGCCGAAGTCCGCGAAGCCGTCGATTTTCTCCACTACTACGCCGGTCAGGTGCGCGACGATTTCGATAATGAAACCCACCGTCCGCTGGGACCGGTAGTTTGTATTAGTCCGTGGAACTTCCCACTGGCGATTTTCACCGGTCAGATTGCCGCCGCGCTGGCCGCCGGTAACAGCGTGCTGGCGAAACCCGCCGAACAGACGCCGCTGATTGCCGCTCAGGGCGTAGCGATTCTGCTGGAAGCCGGCGTTCCGCCGGGCGTGATTCAGCTGCTGCCGGGCCGCGGGGAAACCGTCGGCGCCGCGCTGACCACCGACGAACGCGTGCGCGGCGTGATGTTCACCGGCTCCACCGAAGTCGCCACGCTGCTGCAACGCAATATCGCCAGCCGCCTGGATGCACAGGGTCGCCCGACGCCGCTTATCGCCGAAACCGGCGGGATGAACGCCATGATCGTCGACTCCTCGGCCCTTACCGAGCAAGTGGTGATCGACGTGCTGGCCTCCGCGTTTGATAGCGCCGGGCAGCGCTGTTCCGCCCTGCGTATTCTCTGCCTGCAGGAAGAGATCGCCGACCATACGCTGACCATGCTGCGCGGCGCAATGGGCGAATGCCGGATGGGCAACCCTGGCCGTCTGACGACCGACATTGGTCCGGTCATCGATGCCGAAGCCAAAGAGAATATTGAACGCCATATTCAGAGCCTGCGCGCCAAAGGCCGCACGGTGTTCCAGGCGGTACGGGAAAACAGCGAGGATGCGCGTGAGTGGCAAAGCGGGACCTTCATTCCGCCGACCCTGATCGAACTCGAGAGCTTTGATGAGCTGAAAAAAGAGGTCTTTGGCCCGGTGCTGCACGTGGTTCGCTATAACCGCAACGAGCTGGATCAGCTGGTCGAGCAGATTAACGCCTCCGGCTACGGTCTGACCCTCGGCGTCCATACCCGCATCGACGAAACCATTGCTCAGGTCACCGGCAGCGCGAAGGTCGGCAACCTGTACGTTAACCGCAATATGGTTGGCGCCGTGGTCGGCGTGCAGCCGTTTGGCGGCGAAGGTCTGTCGGGGACCGGACCGAAAGCCGGCGGCCCGCTGTATCTGTATCGTCTGCTCTCCAGCCGCCCGCAAAACGCCGTGGGAACCACGCTCGCCCGCCAGGATGCGGAACGTCCGCTGGATGCGCAGCTGAAAACCCTGCTGGAAAAACCGCTAAACGCCCTGCAGCAGTGGGCCGCCGGTCGTCCTGAACTGCAGGCGCTGTGTCAGCAGTACCGTGAACTGGCGCAAGCCGGCACCCAACGTCTGCTGCCGGGTCCAACCGGCGAGCGCAATACCCTGACCTTTATCCCTCGCGACCGCGTACTGTGCGTGGCGGATAACGAGCAGGATGCGCTGATTCAGCTGGCGGCGGTCACCGCAGTCGGCTGTGAAATCCTGTGGCCCGAGAGCGCTCTGCATCGCGAGCTGGCGAAGAAGCTGCCGCGCGAGGTCAGCGAACGTCTCCACTTTGCCAAACCAGAGATGCTGACCGCTCAGGCTTTCGATGCGGTTATCTACCACGGCGATTCCGATCAGCTGCGGGAACTGTGTGAACAGGTGGCGGCACGCGACGGCGCGATTATCTCGGTTCAGGGGTTCGCTCGCGGTGAAAGCAACCTGTTGCTGGAACGCCTCTATATTGAACGCTCGCTGAGCGTCAATACTGCGGCGGCAGGCGGTAACGCTAGCCTGATGACCATCGGCTAAGGGTCTGTTGCGACCGACATCCACGTCAGCTGATGACACCGGACGCCGGCTGTGGTTAATTAAAGCTCCCCCGACGGGAGCTTTTTTTATGGGAGTGGACCAATGAAACGAACTTTAATTGCCCTCGCAGCCCTGCTGGCAAGCGGACAGGCGCTGGCGGACGAATGTGCTAACGCCGGCAATCAGGCTGAGTTGAACCAGTGTACGGCAGCACAATATCAGGCGGCCGATAGCAAGCTGAATCAGACCTATCAGGAAGCGCTGAAACGCGCCGCGGGTAAACAGCAGGAACAGCTGAAAAAAGCGCAGCTGGCGTGGATAGCGCTGCGCGACGCCGACTGCACCTTCCTCGCTTCCGGCGCCGAAGGCGGCAGCGTCCAGCCGATGCTTATCAACCAGTGTATGGCAGACAAAACCGTGGAGCGTGAATCGTTCCTTGCTTCGCTGCTGCAGTGTGAAGATGGCGACCAGAGCTGCCCGCTTCCCCCCGCCAATTAACGTACCCGGATACCTTCAATGATCATCCGCTGGACGTTCTCTACGGTTTGTTGAAAAAACGCCTCGTCGCGCAACGTTGCGCCGGTGACCGCCTCAATCTGCGTGGCAAAATCGGCGTAATGTTGAGTGGTGGCCCAGATCATGAAGATCAGATGCTGAGGGTCGACCGGCGCCAGTTTCCCGCTATCGACCCAGCCAGAGACAATCGCCGACTTTTCATCCACCAGCGCTTTCAGATCGCCGGTCAGCTCGCCCATCAGCAGCGGCGCGCCCTGTAGCATCTCCAGACAAAACAGCCTGGAGGCCTGCGGATAATCGCGCGACACCTCCAGCTTGAGGCGAATATATTCGCGGATAGCGACCAGCGGGCTGATATCTTCGCGAAACGCCCTCAGCGGCGCCAGCCAGATGGTGAGGATCTGCTGCAGCACGGCGACATACAGCGCCTCTTTCGACGGGTAGTAATAGAGTAGATTCGTTTTCGATACCCCGGCCAGCTCTGCAACCTGCTCAAGCCGCGTACCGTGGATACCAAACTGGGAAAATGCGTCCAGCGCAGCGGCCAGGATAGCCTCTTTCTTTGCGCTCACCGCCTGCGAACGCTTCCCGGTTTTTTTCACAGCGCCCTCTGCCATCATCATCTCCTTCTTTCAACGCCATCAGCATAGCAAAAGCCCAACCTTGACACGACCTTATGCACCCCAATTGCGCATGACTGCCGTTTTTTCGTGCACTCATTTTGACCATTTAGTCCACTTTTATCACCTTCATTTTAAGCAACCAATACGCAACACATTAATAACATTGATTTTTGCAAAACTGGCATTCCCTTTGCTTTAGCTTTCTGGCGAGGTGACCCAGGAGATGCAGGATGCAGCACCGCGCGCCTTCTTCGTCAACGATTGCAGAGAGGTACGTATGAAAATTGGTGTCTTCGTTCCGATTGGTAATAACGGCTGGTTGATTTCAACCCATGCCCCGCAGTACATGCCGACGTTCGAACTGAATAAAGCGATCGTCCAGAAAGCGGAGCATTACCATTTTGATTTTGCGCTGTCGATGATCAAACTGCGCGGTTTCGGCGGCAAAACCGAGTTCTGGGATCATAACCTCGAATCCTTCACCTTAATGGCCGGCCTGGCCGCAGTGACCTCGCGGATCCAGATCTACGCCACCGCCGCGACGCTCACGCTGCCGCCAGCCATTGTCGCCCGGATGGCCTCCACCATCGACTCTATCTCCGGCGGCCGCTTCGGCGTCAATCTGGTGACCGGCTGGCAAAAACCGGAATATGAGCAGATGGGCATCTGGCCCGGCGACGATTATTTCGCCCGCCGCTACGACTATCTCACCGAATATGTCCAGGTGCTGCGCGACCTGTGGGGCACCGGGCGCAGCGACTTTAAAGGCGACCACTTCACGATGAACGACTGTCGCGTCAGCCCGCAGCCGTCGCAGCCGATGAAAGTGATCTGCGCCGGGCAAAGCGACGCGGGCATGGCCTTCTCCGCCCAGTATGCCGACTATAACTTCTGCTTCGGCAAAGGGGTCAATACCCCGACCGCCTTTGCGCCGACCGCCGCGCGCATGATGCAGGCGGCGGAAAAGACCGGTCGCGACGTGGGCTCCTATGTGCTGTTCATGGTCATCGCCGATGAAACCGACGAAGCGGCCCGCGCCAAATGGGAGCACTACAAGGCGGGAGCCGATGACGAAGCGCTGGCCTGGCTCACCGAACAAAGCCAAAAAGACACCCGCTCCGGCAGCGACACCAACGTCCGCCAGATGGCCGACCCGACCTCGGCGGTCAATATCAATATGGGAACGCTGGTGGGCTCCTACGCCAACGTCGCCCGAATGCTCGACGACGTCGCCTCCGTCCCCGGCACCGACGGCGTCCTGCTGACGTTTGATGATTTTCTTTCTGGCATCGATGCCTTTGGCCAGCGCATTCAGCCGCTGATGCGCTGCCGTGACCATATTGCCACCGTTACCCGCGAGGTTGCCTGATGATTACGCTTTCCGCCCGTCCGGAATCCCTGACCTTCCCGGCGCAAAATAGCGCGCTGATCGTCGTCGATATGCAAAACGCCTATGCCAGCCAGGGAGGATATCTCGATCTTGCCGGGTTTGATGTCTCCGCCACCCGGCCGGTTATCGACAACATTAATACCGCCGTTGCCGCGGCCCGCGCCGCCGGCATGCTGATCATCTGGTTCCAGAACGGCTGGGATGAGGAGTATATGGAAGCCGGTGGCCCGGGCTCGCCGAACTACCACAAATCTAACGCTCTGAAGACCATGCGCCGTCGTCCTGAACTGCAGGGCAAACTGTTGGCTAAAGGCGGCTGGGATTATCAACTGGTCGATGAGCTGCAGCCCCAGCCCGGCGATGTGGTGCTGCCGAAACCGCGCTACAGCGGCTTTTTCAACACTCAGCTGGACAGTATTTTGCGCAGCCGCGGCATTCGCCACCTGATCTTTACCGGCATCGCCACCAATGTTTGCGTGGAGTCCACCCTGCGCGACGGCTTCTTCCTCGAGTATTTCGGCGTCGTGCTGGAAGATGCCACCCACCAGGCGGGCCCGGCCTTCGCCCAGCAGGCTGCACTGTTCAATATTGAGACCTTCTTTGGCTGGGTCAGCGACGTCGCCAGCTTCTGCGATGCGCTGGCCCCCGCCGCCCCGCTATCTTTCCCGGAGGAGAAACGTTATGCCTAAACAGGTGATTATTCCGCCCGGCACCACCACGCCGATTGCCCCTTTCGTCCCTGGCACGCTGGCCGATGGGGTGGTGTATGTCTCCGGCACTCTGCCGTTTGACAAGCAAAATAACGTGGTCCACATCGGCGACCCAAAGGCGCAAACCCGTCACGTTCTGGAAACGATCAAAACGGTGATCGAAACGGCGGGTGGCAGTATGGAGGATGTGACGTTCAACAGCATCTTTATCACCGACTGGAAAAACTACGCCGCGATTAACGAAGTCTATGCCGAGTTCTTCCCGGGGGATAAACCGGCGCGCTTCTGCATCCAGTGCGGACTGGTCAAGCCGGAGGCGCTGGTAGAGATAGCGACCGTCGCCCATATCGGAAAAGCAGCATCATGAAACTGAATATCTCCCCGCCCCCCTTTGAGGGTGCACCGACGGTCGTGCTGAGCGCCGGCTTAGGCGGTGCGGGCAGCTACTGGCTGCCGCAGCGCGCGGCGCTGGAACAACGGTATCAGCTGGTGAGCTATGAT
The DNA here is from genome assembly GCF_000735435.1 of Klebsiella planticola ATCC 33531. Lineage (GTDB taxonomy): Bacteria > Pseudomonadota > Gammaproteobacteria > Enterobacterales > Enterobacteriaceae > Klebsiella > Klebsiella planticola. The sequence goes on from NZ_JMPP01000054.1 coordinate 26,026, forward strand.
CAAAACGGCACCGGTGAAAACGCCGGGCCGCTGCCCGCCGGCTACAGCATGGCGACTATGGCGCAGGAGCTCAATCAGGCGCTGCAGGCGGCGGGAATATCCCGCTTTGCCCTGGTGGGTCACGCCCTGGGGGCGCTGATTGCCCTGCAGCTGGCGCTGGACTTTCCGCAGGCGGTCAGCGGCCTGGTGTTGGTCAACGGCTGGCTAACCCTGTCTCCCCACACCCGCCGCTGTTTTCAGGTACGCGAGCGTCTGCTGCACGCGGGCGGTGCCCAGGCGTGGGTCGAAGCACAGCCTTTATTTCTCTACCCGGCGGAGTGGATGGCCGCGCGGATGCCGAGGCTAGAGGCGGAAGATGCTCTCGCCCTCAGCCATTTTCAGGGCAAGGAGAATCTGCTCAAGCGGCTGCAGGCGTTGAAGCAGGCCGACTTTTCTCGCCGGGCGTCCGCCGTGGCATGCCCGACCCTGATCGTCAGCGCCCATGACGATCTGCTGGTTCCTGCCTCCTGCTCGCGCACGCTACAAGCGGCGATAGCGGGCAGCCAGCGGGTCGAGATGGCCTGGGGCGGCCACGCCTGCAACGTGACCGATGCCGACACCTTCAACCCTATTTTATGCAACGGGCTGGCCGCCATGCTGGCCTGATATCAGGAGAATCTATGAGCGAAAGCATTAGCCAAAGCGCGCGCGACAGTCTGTTTACTCACGCCCGTACCCACAATGGCTGGCTGGATAAACCGGTCAGCGATAGCCTGCTGCACGAAATATACGATCTGATGAAAATGGGGCCGACCTCCGCCAACTGCTCCCCCGCACGGATCCTGTTTGTCCGCACGCCGGAAGGAAAGGAGAAACTGCGTCCGACGCTCTCCAGCGGCAACCTCGAAAAAACCCTGCGCGCGCCGGTGACCGCCATCGTGGCCTGGGATCGCGCCTTCTACGATCGCCTGCCGACGCTGTTCCCCCACGGCGATGCCCGCAGCTGGTTCACCTCCAGTCCGCAGCTGGCGGAAGAGACCGCCTTTCGCAACAGCTCTCTGCAGGCGGCATATCTGATTTTCGCCTGCCGCGCCCTTGGCCTGGATACCGGCCCGATGTCAGGGTTTGACCGCGATAAGGTTGATGCTGCGTTCTTTGCCAACAGCGGCTGGAAGAGCAACCTGTTGATTAATATTGGTTATGGCGACACTGCCAAACTGTATGGCCGCCTGCCGCGCCTGTCCTTTGATGATGCCTGCCAGCTGGCGTAAGGAGCCACTATGTCCGTAGCGGATAAACAGAGTTTTCGTGACGCCATGGCCCAGGTCGGCGCGGCGGTCAACGTGATTACCACCGATGGCCCGGCGGGTCGCGCCGGATTTACCGCCAGCGCGGTCTGTAGCGTCACCGATACGCCGCCAACGCTGCTGGTCTGTCTCAACCGCTCCGCCTCGGTGTGGCCAACCTTCCGCCAGCACCAGGCGCTGTGCGTCAACACCCTGGCGGCTGGCCAGGAGTCGCTCTCCAACGTCTTTGGCGGTAAAACGCCGATGGCGGAGCGTTTCGCCGCCGCCGAATGGCAAACCGGTCTCACCGGCTGCCCGCGCCTGGTCGATGCGCTGGTCAGCTTCGATTGTCGTATCAACCAGATAGTCAGCGTCGGCACCCACGACATTTTGTTCTGTGAAGTGGCCGCCATCGTCAGACATCCAGAGCCGCGCGGGCTGATGTGGTTCGACCGCGGCTACCACACGCTTATGCGTCCAGCCTGTTAACTTCAAACCCGGGATATCATCATGGCACTTTTCGATTTTCCTCGCTGGCAGTTGACCTCCCCTTCCGCCGCGTCCGGCGTGGTGGCCCCCGATGAACGCCTCTCCGTCGGACAAACGATGGTCATGGGCGTCCAGCACGCGGTCGCCATGTTTGGCGCCACCGTGCTGATGCCCATCCTGATGGGGCTGGATCCTAACCTGGCGATTTTATTGTCCGGTATCGGCACGCTGCTGTTTTTCCTGGTAACCGGCGGTCGGGTGCCAAGCTACCTGGGCTCCAGCGCCGCCTTCATCGGCGTGGTTATCGCCGTCACCGGCTTTAATGGTCAGGGACTCAATCCGCACCTTAGCGTCGCCCTCGGAGGAATTATCGCCTGCGGCCTGGTGTATACCCTGATTGGCGTGGTGGTGATGAAAATCGGTACCCGCTGGATTGAACGACTGATGCCGCCGGTGGTGACCGGCGCGGTGGTGATGGCCATTGGGCTCAATCTCGCCCCCATCGCCGTACACAGCGTCTCCGCCTCCGCCTTCGATGGCTGGATGGCGGTGCTGACCGTACTCTGTATCGGACTGGTGGCGGTCTTTACCCGCGGGATGATCCAGCGGCTGCTGATTCTCGTCGGCCTGATCGTTGCCTGCGGGCTGTACGCGCTGCTGGCGAATCTCCTCGGGCTGGGTAAACCGCTCGACTTTACCTTACTGCACCAGGCGGCGTGGTTCGGGCTGCCGCACTTTACCGCCCCGACCTTTGACGGCCAGGCGATGATGCTGATAGCCCCGGTGGCGGTGATTCTGGTGGCGGAAAACCTGGGGCATCTGAAAGCGGTCGCCGGCATGACCGGACGCAATATGGACCCTTATATGGGACGGGCGTTCGTCGGCGACGGGCTGGCGACGATGCTCTCCGGCGCGGTGGGCGGCAGCGGCGTGACCACCTATGCGGAAAATATCGGCGTGATGGCGGTGACCAAAGTCTATTCCACCCTGGTGTTTGTTGCCGCCGCGCTGATTGCCATTTTACTCGGCTTTTCACCGAAGTTTGGCGCGTTGATCCATACGATCCCCGGGCCGGTTATCGGCGGCGCGTCGATCGTGGTCTTTGGCTTGATTGCGGTCGCCGGCGCCCGTATCTGGGTACAGAATCGGGTTGACCTGAGTCAGAACAGCAATCTGATCATGGTGGCGGTCACGCTGGTGCTCGGCGCCGGAGATTTCGCCCTGTCGCTGGGCGGGTTTACCCTTGGCGGGATCGGAACGGCCACCTTTGGCGCGATTTTACTTCACGCGCTGCTGAACCGCCGCGCACGTGAAGCAGAACAGCCCGACGTCACCCCCGTTTAAAACGCTATGCTTACGGGGCGGCGAAGAACGTGTCGCCCCACAATCTCATGCGCTGCCAGGGGGGCTCGCGACAGGCAATAAAAACCGCCGGCGGAGGCCGGCGGCGAGGAGGATGTGGCAGGTGCCGAGGAGAGTAGAGCCACATCAAACACAGTCAGCCGGGCAGGTCAGCTATGACGATTGCCGTGACTGTTTTTCCCCCCTTTTTTGCCGGCTTCCGAGGCGCGCTGAGGATCGTTTTTGAAGTTCCCCCCGCTATGCTGGCCACCCTTACGACCTGCTTCTGATGCTCTTTCACGATCCTCAGCAAAGTTGCCGGAACCGCCACGATGGTTTGCCATCACTGACCTCCATTTGGTTAGACATCATCTTGCATTGCGTACAATACGAGGCCGCGACTCAGCGGCATATGGCATGGCCATTTTTCGTATTGCGTGCTGTTAAGCGTAGTGAAGGAAACTCATTCACCAGACAAATAGTAACATTCTGTAATAATTTGACGGCCACAACGGATTTACCGCCGCCCGCGCCGCGCTAAGCGTCTCTTATGGCTGATGAAAAGCGGGCAGATAAAGATGTTTCTTTTTGCGACAAACGCGTTCTTTGCAATTTTGTTATAAATCAAATAAATGATTGTTAGATTTGCACTCTTAGCCAGAGGCCTTATCTTTAAAGGTAGCCAGTCGTTTGGCTGGTCTCTAACGCAACCGAGGAGTGATGCAAATGGCTAAAATTCTGGTGCTTTATTATTCAATGTATGGACACATCGAAACCATGGCTCACGCTGTCGCCGAAGGGGCGAACAAAGTAGACGGCGTTGAGGTGGTCGTGAAGCGCGTGCCGGAAACTATGCAAGCTGAGGCGTTCGCCAAAGCAGGCGGGAAAACGCAGAATGCGCCCGTCGCCACGCCGCAGGAACTGGCAGAGTATGATGCCATCATCTTTGGTACCCCCACCCGTTTCGGCAATATGTCCGGACAAATGCGCACCTTCCTCGATCAGACCGGCGGCCTGTGGGCATCGGGCGCACTGTACGGCAAACTGGCCAGCGTCTTTAGCTCTACCGGTACCGGCGGTGGACAAGAGCAGACCATTACCTCTACCTGGACCACGCTTGCCCATCATGGGATGGTGATTGTCCCTATCGGCTACGGCGCCCAGGAGCTTTTTGATGTGTCGGCGGTGCGCGGCGGCACACCGTATGGCGCAACCACTATCGCCGGCGGCGATGGTTCTCGTCAGCCAAGTCAGGAAGAGCTGGCGATCGCCCGCTATCAGGGTGAACATGTCGCAGGACTGGCAGTTAAACTACACGGCTAACCTTCAGCAGGAGGATTTGCATGCCAACTCAAGAAGCGAAAGCCCACCACGTGGGTGAATGGGCTAGTTTACGAAATACCTCTTTAGAGATCGCCGAAGCGATTTTTGAATTAGCCAAATACGATGAAAAGCTAGCAGAGAAAATTTGGGAAGAAGGCAGCGATGAAGTGCTCTCTTTGGCCTTCGCGAAAACGGATAAAGACGCCCTTTTCTGGGGCGAACAGACCATCGAGCGCAAAAACGTGTAACCCGGAGTGCCCGGCGCATGACCGGGCCAACAAAACAAGACCCGGACCGACCAGCCATGGCCGGTCCGTTTTTTTTATTTCGCCGCGTCGTTCATCACCTGCTTAAAGGTCTCCATCGGACAGAAGCCGTTTGCATCCACCGGACAGCCGTTCAGCGCCAGGGTCACGCGCTGCGGCGGGGATTGCAGGGTTAAGGTTTCGGTATTGCGCAGCTGCGCCGTGCTTTGATACACATACTCAATTTTCATCAGCTCACGGTTGGCGCCGCTATCATGCCAGCGCTGGAAAACAATTTTCCCGCCGATCGGGGTCCGTTCATACTGGTCATGCAGCTGATAAGGTTTGAAGTCTAACGCCGTCAGCAGTGAGGCAATATTGGAATCGTGCCCCACCAACAGCGTCACTTTCGCCGCCTGAGCGGGATCGCTGACCAGCGCTTTATCGATATATTTCACCAGCGGTTTAGCCACGTTGCGCGCCACTTCCGCCGAGGTGAACAGGCTATCCTGATAGCCGTTTTTCAGCTTCGACAACACCTGCCACTGTTTGTCGGTTTTTATCTCGCCCCACGCCACCTGATCCAGCGGATACCCTTCGTAATACTGCAGCGTGAAGGCATCAACCAGCGAGTTGCCCACCTTTAACGGCCCGGAAACGCCAGGTTCCTGCTGATATTTTGCGCTGAAGGTATCCTTGCCGTCGCTCAACGAGCACTGCTGCTTCTCTTTGCAGGACGGTGAATTTTGATAGTCCGTCATCACTTCGAGTAGCTTGTAGCTGTCGGCCAGCTGCATGGTCTGCCGCTCTTTTTCCATCGCCTGTACGGCTTTTTCGCTGAAGGCGGCAGAATCGTCGGTAATCACCGGATTAAACGTCGGGTCCATGGTGCCCATTTGCGGCTGGTGATGAACCGTAACCCCACAGCCGGGGAACGCGCCGGTTATAAAGAACTGCGCGGTCGCCACGGTACGTTGCAGGCTGTTGGCGTAGGCGTAAACGCTATTCTCCGCCGGACACTCGCCGCGGGTGACCAGCCCCTGCTGCGCCAGCCATTCGCGCATATAGTGCCCCATATAGACCTCAAGCACGCCGCCCTTAGTGGTCAGCTGACCGCCGGGCACATCCCACTCCGGCCATGATTTCGGCGTTGACTGCTCCAGCACGCTGCCGTTGTTGGCCAGCGGCGCGCGCAGGTTGTGGCGACTCATGATCAACACCTGCTGTAGCTGATAGCCCTGCGGTGCCGTCTGTTCCTCTGCCTGGGCAGCCGTCGATAACAATACGGCGCCGGCCACGACGCTGGCGAGTAGACTCTTTTGCATCCCTTAATCCTCAGTCAGTGATTATCATCGCTTTCATTGTGACAAATTGATGACATTTTTCCGCACGACGGCTCGCAAACTCACGCAACGGGAGAAACTTTTCGCAGCCCGGGGAAATAGTTTTATAATAAAACGACTGAAGCCACAGGAGCTCTCGTGAAACGTACTCGTCTGGAAAACAGCAGTTGCCCCATTGCCCGCTCACTTGACGTCATTGGCGACTGGTGGTCGCTACTCATTGTCCGCGATGCCCTGGGGGGGACCCGGCGCTTCAGCGAATTTCAAAAGCACCTTGGCATTGCTAAGAACATGCTCGCCGGGCGGCTAAAAATGCTGGTGGAAGAAGGTATTCTCACGATGCAGCCCGCTTCGGACGGTAGCGCGTGGCAGGAGTACGTGCTTACCGAAAAGGGGCGTGGGCTGCAAACTGTGCTGGTGGCGCTGGCGCAATGGGCCGACGAGTATCTGTTGACGCCCGACGAACCCGCCACCGTGTTGATTGATAATCTCACGCGCCAGCCGCTGCGCAAGCTGGTGCTACAGGCCGCCGATGGCCGGACGCTCCGCCCCGACGATATTACCGCCAGACTGCCGCTAACAGAGTGATTTTAATTATTATTACTTTTTAATCATTCCTCATAACAAAATAACCTCCGCCAATTGGTTGCATTATTAAACCATTTAACGCATGCTGAATTTGGTTTAATAATGCAACCACATTACTTGAGGTAACTCCATGACGACCCCTTCTTATACCGCTTTGATTACCGGCGCATCTTCCGGCATCGGCGCCCTCTATGCCGAACGTCTCGCCGCTCGCGGCTATCACCTGATTCTGGTCGCACGTCGGGAAGAACGTTTGCAGGCCCTCGCCCAAGAGCTGCAGCGCCAGTACGGCATCCGGGCCGACGTGCTCAAGGCAGACCTGAGCGAAGAAAGCGGTATCCGCGCCGTTGAAGCGCGCCTGCAATCGGATCCGACGATTGCGCTGATGATTAACAACGCCGGCACGGCGAAAATGGGGGGGTTACTGACCACGGATGTGCGCGAACATCAGATGATTCATACCCTGAATACCACCGCTCTGCTGCGCCTGAGCTATGCGGCGTTGGCCGCCTTCAGCCCTCGAGGTCAGGGGACGCTGATCAATATCGCCTCCATTCTTGCGCTGCATGCGCTACCGGGCAGCGCCGTCTACAGCGCCAGCAAGGCGTGGGTGCTGAGCTTTACCCGCGCGCTTCAGGAGGAGTTTGCCGACAGCGGTTTGCGTATTCAGGCGGTGCTTCCGGCGGCAACCGCGACGGATCTGTGGCCCACCTCCGGCGTCGCTCTTGACGCACTGCCGGCAGGCTCGGTGATGACGACGGAAGATCTGGTGGACGCGGCGCTTAGCGGCCTTGATCAGGGCGAAAATATCACCCTGCCGCCGGTTCACGATCTGGCGCTCTGGACCCATTACGACCAGGCGAGGCTCGCGCTGTTCGGCAGCGCACGCACCGGCCAACCGGCGCCGCGCTATCGCCGGGCTTAACGTTTGAGCAGGTGGCCGTGCTGACTCATCCACTCCGCCAGCGGCTGAAGTGCGCTGCGCATCGACAGTCCCAGGTCAGTTATCTGATATTCAACGCGGGGGGGAATTTCGGGATAGACGCAGCGCGACACCAGCCCGCGCTGCTCGAACAGCCGCAGCTGGCGGGTCAGCTCTTTTTGCGTAATCGGCGCCGCCGCGCGCAGCAGTTCGCCGAAGCGCACCGGCGCATTAAGGACAATCAGCCGGTAGAGAATCGGGATCGCCCACTTCCCGGCAATCAGATTAACAAAATCGGTCATCGGGCAAGCATGCTGCACGAAATTATTTTCCCCGACGCGCGCCGCTGTCTTCGCCATAGCACACCTTTCGCCTCATTAGTATCCAATTGGTACCTGGTATCCTTTGGATACTAAAGCTTTTATAGTCCCTTTTCCACAGCACTGTCAGGAGAAGGTAATGGGACGTTTAGCAGGAAAATATGCGCTGATAACCGGCGGGACCAGCGGGATTGGTCTCGCTACGGCGCAGACGTTTATCGCCGAAGGGGCGCAGGTGGCGGTGACAGGGCGTAATCCGGTCGCCCTTGAGCAGGCGCAGGCGCTACTGGGTAACAATGGCTGGGTCATCGCCGCCGATTCCGGCGACGCCGCCGGGCAGCGCCAGCTGGCCGCAACCCTCGCCGACCGCTGGCCGCAGCTGGATGTGGTGTTCGTCAATGCCGGTGATGTCACCCATGCCCCTTTCGGCGACTGGCGCGAAGCGGAGTGGGATCGATTGATGAATATCAACCTGAAAGGGCCGTTCTTCTTGCTGCAGGCGCTGCTGCCGCTGCTCGCCAACCCGGCGTCGGTCATTCTTTGCGGATCGGTCAGCGCCCATATCGGCCTGCCCACCAGCAGCGCCTATGCCGCCAGTAAAGCCGGGCTGCTGTCGCTGGCGCGTACCCTGTCGGCGGAGCTGCTACCATACGGTATTCGGGTGAATGGCCTGAGTCCGGGCCCCGTGCGCACCCCGGCGCTGGATAAACTCGGCCTCAGCGCCCAGGCCTTGAGCGACCTGCAGGAGGAGATCAAAAACCTGGTGCCGCTGGGACGGATGGGCACGCCGCAGGAGCTGGCCAACGCCGCCCTGTATCTGGCATCGGATGAGTCCAGCTACGTACTCGGCAGCGAACTGCGGGTGGATGGCGGCACGGGAAATCTCTGAGCCGGCGGCGGCGGGCGTTACTCCGGTAGCGGTACCGCCGCCAGCGTGCAGATCGCCTCATGCTCGCCGCCGCGGCGATCGACCATCACCACTTTGTCCCCCGCTTTTTTGCCTTCACAGGGTTTTAGCACCTGATCCATGATTCGTTCGCGGGTTTGTTGGCGATCTGACTCCGCTGCGCCGGCAAATGAAGTCAGGATAAGAGTCAGCCCAACCAGGCCGACGATATGTTGATTACGCATGCATTACTCTCAGACAATTCTTACTCAAATGCAGGGTATCAGCCCGCGGGCCGTACGTCTGTAAAATCACTTAACGGAGTGTTACCCGGCCGACGAAACGGCGCTTCAGACCGGTCAGTATGATTTTATCATCCTGATTTTTTTCGATTTTAACCGTAAAACGAGTCATATTTCGGACACATCCTGATGCTATCTTACACGTAACTTAATAGAGTTCATGGTTTTCAACTCAAGCCCAGGATCGCTTATGTCCGGTATTATTCTCATTGTTGTCGCGGTCATTTTGCTGGGAGTGGCGATTTACAGTCTGGTGTCATACGTCAAAGAACGCCGCGCCAGCCAGCTCCCGACCCATAAGAAGAAAAAATAGCCCCTCCCGAGGTACCACGTTGCGCCACGACGCATCCAGGAAGAATAAAAGCAGGCGTTATGCCTGCTTTTATTCTTTACTTCCTGTTCAGTCTGAACGGTTACGACTCCCAGGCCTGCTCTGCTTTACGGGCGTCAAACTGCGGCGGAGGCTGACGGAAGCGACGGGTCAGCCAGGTCAGATACAGCAGCCCTAACGCCGCCCACACCAGACCCAGGGTCAATGATGTTGCCTCCAGGTTAACCCACAGGACCGCTACCGTCGCCGCGCCAATTAGCGGCAGAATCAGGTAGTGCACGCGATCCTTCCACGTTTTGTTATAGCCTTTACGCCGCCAGAAGTGGTTGAACACCGACAGGTTGACGAAGGTAAACGCCACCAGCGCGCCAAAGTTAATCAGCGCCGTCGCGGTCACCAGATCAAAGAACAGCGCCGACATCGCCACCACGCCCACCATCAACACGTTGAGGGCCGGGGTCCGCCATTTCGGATGGACATAGCCAAAAATACGCTCCGGAAAGACATTATCGCGCCCCATGACATACAGCAGGCGGGAGACGCTGGCGTGCGACGCCAGCCCCGACGCCAGCGTGTTGACGAAGGTAGTACAGAGGAAAATCGACTGGAACAGTTTCCCACCGACGTACAGCGCAATTTCCGGCAGCGCCGCATCCGGATCCTTAAAGCGGCTGATATCGGGGAAAAAGAGCTGCATAAAGAAGGAGGCGACGATAAAGATAATCCCGCCATAGACCGCCGTCAGGAAAATGGCTTTCGGAATGGTGCGTGCGGCATCCGGCGTCTCTTCCGACAGCGTGGTGACCGCATCAAAACCGAGGAACGAGAAACAGACAATCGTCGCCCCGGTGATAATCGGAATCAGATGGGCATTCTGGCTGATAAACGGTTGCAGCGACCAGACGGTCCCGACCCCTTCACCCTTATGCAGCCCCTGCACCACCAGGAAAATAAAGACGACCATGATCGCAATCTGCACCAGCACAAACAGCGTATTGAAGTTGGCCACCAGATTGACGCTTTTGATATTCGCCGCGGTCAGAATCGCCACAAATCCCACCACCCACACCCACGGCGGAACTTCCGGAAACAGCGCCGACAGATAGATCTTCGCCAGTAGCACGTTGATCATCGGTAAAAAGAGATAATCCAGCAGTGAAGACCAGCCCACCATAAAACCCACGTGCGGGCTGATCGACTTCTGCGCATAGGTATACGCCGACCCGGCCTCCGGGAACTGTCGCACCAGCTTACCGTAGCTGATAGCGGTGAACAGCACCCCGGCCAGCGCCAGAAGATAGGACGCGGGAACGTGGCCGTTACTGATTCCCGAGACAATACCAAAGGTATCAAACACCGTCATCGGGGTGAGATAGGCCAGCCCCATCATCACCACCTGCCAGAGCTTGAGCGACTTGCGTAAACGCGGTTTCCCCGCCGCGGATGAGATGTCGAGAGAAGTGTTAGCAGCCATAGTTATACCCCCCCATGTAAACGTGGGTTTGCGGGCGCAATGACCGGGTAACAAACCTGCTTAGCAAGGGGGTAAGGCATAAATAATCGGTTAAAACGTTTCGGCATACGGCGGTTGATTTCGCGTTATTACGGCATGCATCGCGGCCTTCATGGCCTCCTTCTCCCTGCGGATATTTGAACATCGGCGTCATCTCTTACCTCGTCACACACTGTGTCGTTAACTGAAGCCCCGTTATCGCCTGCGCTCCTTTACGCGACATCCGGGAAATGGCTGGACTCCCAGCAAAAACGTCCGACCAGGCTCCGCTCAGGCCGTATGATGCTACTTGTCTATCAAATCTACAGGTCCCTTGCGGGGCGGCAATCAGGCGTTTTTCAACATCCACTCAATTTCGGTTTCTGTGATAAGACGCTCAAACTGCAGTAATTCGTCATGTTTACAGGCGTGGTAAACGTGGCAGAAACGTTCCCCCAGGCGCTCACGCAGGCTATCGTTTTGCATAAACTCCCACAGCGCATCGCTTTGACGGATCGGGAACGGCAGCCCTTCCTGCTCCAGACCGTTGCCTTCCACCTCTTCCTGCAACGGCAGCGTATTGTCCAGACCGTGCAAGATGCCGGCAAAGATCGCCGCCATCACCAGATACGGGTTGGCGTCGGCCCCCGCCACGCGATACTCCACCCGGTGATTCTGGCGATCGCCGCAGGGGATCCGCAGCGCCACCGTCCGGTTGTTATGCCCCCAGGAGGCCTGCGTCGGCACATACATACCCGGCTGGAAGCGGCGGTATGAGTTGACGTTTGGCGCCAGCAGCGCCATCGACGCCGGCATCAGGTCAATCATCCCGGCGAGCGCGCGTTTCAGCAGCGCAGAATCTTCGCCACTGGCATCCGCGAGAACGTTTTCGCCCTTGTTGTTTTGCATGCTGATATGGATGTGCATCCCGCTACCGGCATGCTCTTCATAAGGCTTGGCCATAAAAGTGGCATGCATCTTATGCTTCTCTGCCATCAAACGCACGAGGCGTTTTAACGCCAGCGCATCGTCGCAGGCATCCAGCACGTTATCGGTGTGATGAAGGTTGATTTCGAACTGACCCGGCGACGCTTCCGCCACCGCGCCATCGGCCGGAATCAGCTGCAGCTGGGCCAGCTCATCAATGTCGTTGAGCACGTCGGCGAAGTGGTTGAGGTTATCCACGGAGTAGACCTGGCTTTGGGTGTTGCGATCGCCGGTACCCGGCGCGCAAGGCGGCTGGAGATAGCCTTCCGCATCGCGTTTACGATCGAGTAAATAGAACTCCAGCTCTACCGCTACCACGGGGAACAACCCACGCTGGCGCAGCTGCTGCCAGAGTCGATTGAGAACGTTCCGCGGCTCAACGTCAAAGGGAGCGCCATCTTCATCAACCATGGTCAGCTGCAGCTGCGCGATAGACTCCGGGTCGGCGGCAGAAGGGGTTAAGGTGCCCGGTACCGGTACGCAGGTACAGTCCGGTTCCCCCATCTCCTGGCCCAGACCGGCCTCTTCCACCACATTTCCCAGAATATCCATGGCAAAAACGGAGGCCGGGAAGTAGCACCCTTTTTCCAGTTTGCTCAGGCTGGAGACCGGGATGCGCTTACCGCGGAAACAGCCGTTCAGATCGGTCAGCAGCACATCGACGTACTGCGTATTCGGATACTGCTCAAGGTAGCGCTTCACTTCCCAGGTGAATGCGCTGCCCCGTCTCTCTTCTGACTGCTGAACAAAATTCTCAACTTCTACAATATTGGTTTCCATCATTCACCGCCGTTGTGTTGGTTTCGGAGCCGGGCTTTCTTGCCGTTAAATATAATGTCCACCATTCGAATGTGTATGCAAACAAAATGTTTGTCAAATGTTAAATTAAGTTTGCAAACGGCAATTCTCACTGCTAGATTGAGAAAATATTGAACGATATGGCCATTTAAAGCGCTAAACGGTCATAATTTAGTCCACTTTGTGAGGGCGATCATGGAAAATATAATGTACAAGCCAGTTATTGGTGTCGTGATGTGCAGGAACAGGCTGAAGGGTCACCAGACCCAGACCCTGCAAGAAAAATACCTGAATGCAATAATTAACGCCGGTGGATTGCCGATTGCCCTGCCGCATGCGCTGGCCGAACCGGAACTGCTTGCCGCGTTGTTACCGCAACTGGACGGCATTTACCTGCCGGGCAGCCCCAGCAATGTGCAGCCGCACCTTTATGGTGAAAACGGCGATGAGCCTGACGCCGATCCCGGGCGTGATCTTCTGAGCATGGCACTGATAAACGCCGCACTCGAAAGGCGCATCCCCATTTTCGCCATCTGCCGTGGGTTACAGGAACTGGTTGTCGCCACCGGTGGGACTCTGTATCGTCGTCTTTTCGAGCAGCCGGAGCTCCTCGAACATCGCGAAGATGCGGAACTGCCGGTAGAGCAGCAATATGCGCCGTCTCACGAAGTACAGGTTCAGCAAGGAGGATTACTTTCACAGTTAATACCGGGCTGCAACACGTTTTGGGTAAACTCGCTACATGGGCAGGGAGCAAAGACATTAAGCTCGCGTCTGCGCGTCGAAGCCCGTTCTTCCGATGGGCTGGCAGAAGCGGTCAGCGTCAATGACCACCCCTTCGCGCTGGGGGTACAGTGGCATCCGGAATGGAACAGTAGTGAATACGCCCTGTCGCGTTTGTTGTTTGAAGGTTTTATCACCGCCTGTCAGAACCGCATGGCTGAAAAGCCGCGGCTCTGACCATTACAGTTAAGGAAATGCAAATATGAGCGATGACGGACTGGCGCCAGGAAAACGTCTGTCAGCGATCCGCCAACAGCTGGGTCTCTCACAACGTCGTGCCGCCGAACTGTCTGGGTTAACACATAGTGCCATCAGTACCATAGAACAGGACAAAGTCAGTCCTGCCATCAGTACGCTGCAAAAGCTGCTGAAAGTTTATGGGCTGTCGCTCTCGGAATTCTTTTCTGAACCAGAAAAACCTGATGAACCGCAGGTGGTTATTAATCAGGATGACCTTATCGAAATCGGCAGTCAGGGGGTTTCGATGAAGCTGGTGCATAACGGAAATCCGAACCGTACGCTGGCGATGATTTTTGAAACTTACCAGCCTGGAACCACAACCGGGGAGAGGATCAAACATCAAGGTGAGGAAATTGGCACCATACTGGAAGGTGAAGTCGTACTGGTCATCAATGGTCAGTCGTATCATCTGGTTGCTGGGCAAAGCTATGCCATAAATACCGGCATACCGCACAGTTTCAGCAATACTTCGGCCGGCATTTGCCGAATTATCAGTGCCCATACCCCCACCACATTCTGATTTTTTAGCCTGAGCAGGTTTCAGGCTTTCTTCTGGCCTGCTCCGTCGGATGCCCTGTTTCCGGCGGAGCGAAGAACACGCAAATAATACGCAGCGTAGTGCGGAATCTTATTTCCTGCTGGCCGCAATAATACGCGCAAATAAAACGCGCTAAAGACGGTATCTGACTCCGGGGACGCCCTGCGCCCTGTGCTGTCTGAAATGCCCACTATTCGATTATGTGATTAAGGAGTCTTATATGGATTTCAAACATCTGGCCTGGTGGCAGGATAAAGCGAAAAGCATGGAGATTGAAACGCGGTTATTTATTAATGGCGAATACTGCTCTGCTGTCGATAATACCACGTTTGAAACCATCGACCCTGCCGCCCAGCACACGCTGGCGCACGTCGCCCGCGGTAAAAAGGCCGACGTCGACCTCGCCGTTCAGGCCGCGCGCCGCGTCTTTGAATGCGGCGACTGGTCACAGGCATCACCCGCGAAGCGTAAAGCGGTGCTCAATAAGCTGGCGGACCTGATGGAAAGCCACCGTGAAGAGCTGGCGCTGCTGGAGACCCTCGATACCGGAAAGCCGATCCGCCACAGCCTGCGCGACGATATCCCCGGCGCTGCCAGGGCCATCCGCTGGTATGCGGAAGCCATCGACAAAGTGTATGGCGAAGTCGCGCCGACCGGCGTCAATGAGCTGGCGATGATCGTCCGCGAACCGGTAGGCGTGATTGCCGCCGTGGTCCCGTGGAATTTCCCGCTGCTGCTGGCCTGCTGGAAACTCGGTCCGGCGCTGGCTACCGGCAATAGCATCGTGCTTAAACCGTCTGAGAAATCACCGCTCACCGCCCTGCGTCTTGCAGGCCTGGCGAAAGAAGCCGGGCTGCCGGACGGTGTGCTGAACGTGATCAGCGGTTTTGGCCATGAAGCGGGCCAGGCCCTGGCGCTGCACCCGGACGTCGAGGTCATCACCTTTACCGGCTCCACCCGCACCGGCAAACAGCTGTTAAAAGATGCCGGCGACAGCAATATGAAGCGCGTCTGGCTGGAAGCCGGCGGTAAAAGCGCCAATATCGTCTTTGCCGACTGCCCGGATCTGCAAAAAGCGGTCAACGCCACCGCCGGCGGCATCTTCTACAACCAGGGCCAGGTGTGCATCGCCGGGACCCGCCTGCTGGTTGAAGACAGCATTGCCGATGAGTTCCTCAGCCATCTGCAGGAGCAGGCTCGCCTCTGGCAGCCGGGCAACCCGCTCGACCCCAACACCACCATGGGCATGTTGATTGATAACACCCATGCCGACAGCGTCCACAGCTTTATCCGCGTGGGTGAGAGTCACAGCACCTTACTGATCGATGGGCGGAAAAATCCGTGGCCGGCCGCCGTCGGCCCGACCATTTTTGTCGATGTCGATCCGGCCTCCCCTCTGAGCCGGGAAGAGATTTTCGGCCCGGTACTGGTGGTTACCCGCTTCACCTGCGAAGAAGAGGCGTTACGGCTTGCCAACGACAGCCATTACGGCCTGGGCGCCGCGGTCTGGACGCGCGATCTTTCCCGCGCCCACCGCATGAGCCGGCGCCTGAAAGCGGGCTCCGTTTTTGTGAACAACTATAACGATGGTGATATGACCGTCCCGTTTGGCGGCTATAAGCAAAGCGGAAACGGACGCGATAAGTCTCTGCACGCGCTGGAAAAATTCACCGAACTGAAAACGATTTGGATGACTCTGGAGTCTTAATTATGACCGAACATACCACCAGTTATTACGCCGCCAGCGCCAACAAATACGCACCGTTTCCGACGCTGAGCGAATCCATCAGCTGCGATGTCTGCGTGGTCGGCGGCGGCTACACCGGCCTCTCTTCCGCCTTACATCTTGCCGAAATGGGCTACGACGTGGTGCTGCTGGAAAGCGCCCGGATCGGCTTTGGCGCCAGCGGGCGCAACGGCGGCCAGCTGGTAAACTCCTACAGCCGCGATATCGACGTGATTGAAAAAACCTACGGACCGGACGCGGCAAGAATGCTCGGCAGCATGATGTTTGAAGGTGGCGAGATCATCCGCGAACGTATCCAGCGCTATCAGATTCAGTGCGACTATCGTCCCGGCGGCCTGTTTGTGGCGATGAACCACAAACAGCTGGAAACCCTGGAAGAACAGAAAGCGAACTGGGAGCGCTACGGTAATAACCAGCTGGAGCTGCTGGACGCCAATGCCATCCGCCGCGAGGTCAACAGCGATCGTTACACCGGCGCCCTGCTCGATCATAGCGGTGGTCATATTCATCCTCTGAATCTGGCCATCGGCGAAGCGGATGCCATTCGTCTGAACGGCGGACGGATTTATGAACAATCGCCGGTCACCCGTATCCAGCACACCAGCCCGGCAGTGGTGAGCACCGCCAAAGGCCAGGTGACCGCCCGCTACGTGATCGTCGCCGGGAACGCCTACCTTGGCGACAAAGTGGAGCCGGAGCTGGCCAAACGCAGTATGCCGTGCGGTACCCAGGTGGTCACCACCGAGCCGCTGTCCGAGGAGGTCGCCCGCTCGCTGATCCCGAAAAATTACTGCGTGGAGGACTGCAACTATCTGCTGGACTACTACCGCCTGACCGGCGATAACCGTCTGCTGTACGGCGGTGGCGTGGTCTACGGCGCCCGCGATCCGGACGATGTTGAACGCCTGATCATGCCGAAGCTGCTGAAGACTTTCCCGCAGCTGAAAGGGGTGAAAATCGATTATCGCTGGACCGGCAACTTCCTGCTGACGCTTTCGAGGATGCCGCAGTTCGGTCGCCTGGACAACAACATCTATTACATGCAGGGCTACAGCGGCCACGGCGTCACCTGTACCCACCTCGCCGGTCGGCTGATTTCCGAGCTGCTGCGCGGGGATGCCGAGCGCTTCGACGCCTTTGCCAACCTGCCGCACTACCCGTTCCCGGGCGGACGAAGCCTGCGTATTCCGTTTACCGCAATGGGCGCGGCGTACTACAGCCTGCGCGACCGCCTCGGGGTGTAAGCCGGTACGCCGCCTGGGGTCGATAACTGCCGCCGGGTTCGTTGATCCCGCGCCCGGCGCGCCTGCGACGGCGCCAGGGCACCGTTTACTGGCGTCGGCTGTTTGACCGCACGCCCTGCGGCGTATCGTCGCCCGCACGCCCGGCAGCACCCGCCGCCGGGCGTGTTCTCGTCTTACGCATCAGGTTTCGCGGCTCACGATGCATTGCTGTGGATAGTGCTGCTGAAAGTAGTGGCGTAAAAACTCTACCGTGGCCCGGATTTTCGCCGAGGTCGCCAGCCGCGACACATACACCGCCCAGATATTGGCCGGTTGAGAGTATTCCGGCAGCAGATGCACCAGGTGGCCGCTGGCGATGTTGTCACGGACATCCCACCACGAGCGTAGCGAGATCCCCTGCCCGTCCAGACACCACTGATGCACGATCTCCCCGTGGTTAGAGGAGAGCGGGCCGGTCACCTTAATGGCCTGCTCCCCCTCTTTTCCGTGAAGCTGCCAGACACCAAACGGCCGATCGCGCTCTTTAATCACCAGACAGGGCAAGGTCGCCAGATCGCTAAGCTGCCTGGGCTGCGGATAGCGGGCCAGAAACGCCGGCGAAGCGCAGAGAATCCGCTGATTGGTCGCCAGTTTACGGGCAATCAGATTGGGGGCGATATCGTCACCCACGCGAATATCGAGATCGACGCCTTCGTTCACCAAATCTACCAGCCGGTCTGCAACATCAAACCGCAGCTCCAGCTGCGGATACTGACGAGCCAGCGCCGACAGCGCCGGTGCCACCACCCGGCGCCCAAAGCCAAAGCTGCTGATAATCCGCAGCGTCCCCTGCGGCACCTGACGCACATCGGACAGCTCATCCATCATCTGGTCGACGTCCTGCAAAATGCGCTGCGCCCATTCGTAGATGCGCTCGCCCTCTTCGGTAATCGTGACCCGCCGGGTGGTGCGGTGCAGCAGCAGCACATTCAGCGTCTGCTCAAGCAACGCAATGCGCTTGCTGACAAACGCGGGCGAAACGCCCAGCTCTTCGGCGGCTGAGGCAAAACCGGCGCGGCGGGCAACCAGCATAAACACGCGTAAATCATTTAGCAGCGGCAGATTATTCATGAACTGTGTTTTATGTTTCACCAGTTAGCGTGATTAATTATGAACCAGTCAATTATAGGATAGAAAGGAAGTCAATTTTCATCGCTGATAAGTGAGAACCGGTATGAAGAAAACCTGTCGTATTGCCGCCATCCCAGGGGACGGTATTGGTAAAGAAGTTCTGCCTGAAGGTATTCGCGTATTACACGCCGCGGCGGAACTCTGGGATTTGTCATTAAGCTTTGAACAGATTGAATGGGCCAGCTGCGACTATTACGCCCGCCACGGCAAAATGATGCCGGACGACTGGCATGAGCAGCTGAAGACCTTTGATGCTATCTATTTTGGCGCCGTCGGCTGGCCAGAAACCGTCGCGGATCACGTCTCACTGTGGGGCTCGCTGCTCAAGTTTCGCCGCGAGTTCGATCAGTACGTCAACCTGCGCCCGGTGCGCCTGTTTCCCGGCGTTCCCTGCCCGCTGGCGGGTAAAAAAGCCGGCGATATTGATTTCTACGTGGTGCGGGAGAATACCGAAGGGGAATACTCCTCGCTCGGTGGACGCGTGAACCCCGGGACCGAACATGAGATGGTGATTCAGGAGTCGGTATTCACCCGCCGCGGCGTAGACCGGATCCTGCGCTACGCCTTTGAGCTGGCGCAAAGCCGCCCGCGTAAGACCCTGACCTCCGCCACCAAATCCAACGGGCTGGCCATCAGTATGCCCTTCTGGGATGAGCGCGTAGAAGCCATGGCCCGGGAGTACCCTGACATCCGCTGGGATAAACAACATATCGATATCCTGTGCGCCCGCTTCGTCCTCCAGCCGGAACGCTTCGACGTGGTCGTCGGCTCAAATCTGTTCGGCGATATCCTCTCCGATCTTGGCCCGGCCTGTACCGGCACTATCGGCATCGCCCCGTCGGCGAACCTGAATCCGCAGCGTACCTTCCCGTCGCTGTTCGAGCCGGTGCACGGCTCGGCGCCGGATATTTATGGCCAAAACATCGCCAACCCAATAGCCACTATCTGGGCCGGCGCCATGATGCTGGATTTCCTCGGCGCCGGCGACGCGCGCTATCAGGCGGCGCATGACGGTATTTTACTGGCCATTGAGCAGGTTATCGCCAGCGGGCCGAAAACGCCGGATATGAAGGGGAATGCCTCGACCCGGCAGGTCAGCGACGCCATTTGCCAGGCGATTTTACGCTAACCCGCCTCCCCGGCGCCGTGCCGCCGGAGGAACTACAGCTCCAGCTCGCGCTGCAATAACCCGGCGATGGCCTCGCTGCTGTCGGCGGTGACCAGCGCGTGACGAAACGCCTCATGCATAATGCGCCGCGCCAGGCGAGAGAAGATGCGCATATGCTGATCCCCGGCGGCATGTTTGTTCAGCGTCAGCATAATTACAAATTGCGCTTCGTCATCTCCCCACGCCACCGGCCGGGCCAGGCGAGCCACGCTGATGGTCGACTGCTCAATATGCTCCGACTTGCTGTGAGGGATGGCAAAGCTGAAGCCCAGCCCGGTGGAAAATACCGCTTCGCGCGCCCAGAGATCGGCCTCCAGCTTACGCGGGTAGCGGCACCGCCCCGCCAACAGCAGATTGTCGGTCATGCCTTTCAGCACCTCTTCTTTACTGCGCCAGTCGCTGTTTAAGGTAATGCACTGCGTGGTAATCAGCGGCGCGTCCTGCTGAGCCATGCGGAACTGGGCTAATAAGTGTTCCACCTCCAGCGAGGTGCGACACTGCATGGCCTGGTTCAACAGCTGGCGACAGGCCCGGCTATCCAGCCGGGCCAGACGCGCTTTCGTCGCCGAAATTGCCGGCGCGCTCATGCTCAGTTCATCCAGCCCAAGCCCCACCAGCAGCGGCAGCACCGAACCTTTCGCCCCCAGTTCTCCACACAGGCCAATCCATTTCCCCTGGCGATGTACCGCCTGCACGGCGTAGTCCAGCGCGCGCAAAAAAGCCGGGTTGAGGCTGTTGTAGTGGCGCGTGACCTTACTGTTATCACGATCCACCGCCAGCAGATACTGCGTCAGGTCATTGCTGCCGATACTGAAGAAATCGATCTCTTCACAGCACTGGTCGATGATAAACATCACCGATGGCACTTCCAGCATGATGCCAAACGGGATCTTCTCATCGAACGGAATATGTTCATCGCGCAGGGATTGCCTGGCTTCGGCCAGCTGATCTTTCACCCACAGAATCTCTTCCATCGAGGAGATCATCGGAATCATAATTTTCAACGAGCCGTGCGCCGAGGCGCGCAGAATCGCCCTGAGCTGCGTGCGGAACAGCGTCTGGTACTCCTCGTAAATTCGCACCGCGCGATAGCCAAGGAAAGGGTTGTTTTCCGCCGGGATATTGAGATAGGCCACCGGCTTATCGCCGCCGATATCCATGGTGCGAATGATAATGCTGCGGCCGTTCGCCGGTTCCAGCGCCTGGCAAAAAATATTATAAAGTTCATCTTCGGACGGCGCGCCGGGCCGGTCCATATACAGCATTTCGGTACGGAACAGGCCCACCGCCTGCGCGCCGTTGCCAAACGCCGCGGCGGCTTCAACGGAGTGGGCAATATTGGCCGCCACCTCCAGACGCAGGCCATCTTTTGTGACCCCGTCTTTATCAAACCACGCCTGCTGTTGACGACGTAACTGCGCCGCGGTCCAGGCCTC
This sequence comes from Klebsiella planticola ATCC 33531, assembly GCF_000735435.1. Taxonomy (GTDB): domain Bacteria; phylum Pseudomonadota; class Gammaproteobacteria; order Enterobacterales; family Enterobacteriaceae; genus Klebsiella; species Klebsiella planticola. The sequence continues at coordinate 46,984 of NZ_JMPP01000054.1, forward strand.
CTGTTGGTAGTAGCGTTCCACCGCCTCATCCGGGTTAACCACCACCAGCCCGGCATTGCCGTCGATAAATAGCGGTTGCCCTACCCACGGCAGCAGCGCCGCCATCTCCACGCCGACCAGAGTCGGAATATTAAACGAACGCGCCAGAATCACGGTATGCGAAGTGGTCCCGCCGCCGCTCAGCAGTAGGCCTTGCAGCAGCGTTTTATCCAGCTCAAGAAACTGGCTGGGCGTTAACTCATCGGCAAGACAAATCGCCGGGACGGTCAGTTTACCCGGTGCCGGGAAGCGGGACTCACCGTAGATGTGCTGCAGAAGCTGGAAACAGACATCGCGTACGTCCAGCACCCGCTCCTGTAAATAGCGGTTGCCGGAGTCGTGGAACTGAGCGCAGAAGTGCTCGCCGCTGGCGACGATCGCCTGAGCACAGCTCAGGCCGGTCAGCAGCCCGCCCAGCAGATGCTGGCGTAGAGAAGCATCCGTCGCCAGCGAACGATGCGCCTCCAGAATGGCGCCGGCGGTTCCGTCGTTATCCAGCAGCCGCAGCTCGATATTTTTAACCAGCAGCAGCAATCCTTGATCCAGCAGCGCCTGCTCGTGCTCAATACTCCCGGCAGCAGGCAGCGGGCCCGGGTTGCGCAGATCGAAAGATTTCAGCCGGGTGAGCGTGCCCCCGGCGCTCCCGGCACACACCGGCCGGCCGTGAAACAAAACAGGATTCAGTCGGGACAGCGATTGCGGAACCGGCTGTACCTCTATACTTTCCGCCGCCGGCAACGGCGTATCGCAGTGCGGAAATTCATCCTGAATAAATGCCGACAGCGCAGCAAGCGCCCGCTGCTCATCCTCACCGCTGATCGTTAACTGACACTCGTCGCCCCGTATCGTGTTGGTTGCAATAATGGCCAGTGCGCTTTTCGCATTGCCGCGCAGGTCGCTGCGCGTATTCCACCAGTCAACAGAAGACGAAAAGGTATTGCATAGCGTTTCCACCAGACTGGCGGGACGGGCGTGGACGCCATTTGGCAAATCACAACGGAATTTAATGACCTGGGCCATTGGCTTTCTCCTGAGCAAGACATCATTGCCTCAACGGTAAAGAAAGCGCGCGGCAGGGACTACGCGAGAAAAGAGTGAATTACTGGAAAATTGTACACAGAGATCTTTTTTCTGCTCCGCCTCACAATTCTCTCTTTTTGTCGCAACATGACCCTATAGCACTTAAGATTTGAGGTGGATCGCAATTTCACGCGCACCTTACAAATATCCAGTAAATGCACTTTTTCTCTACTGTTTTCTCCCCCGCCATTTTCCTACTGTTGAAGCAACAATACTGTCACGAGCGCAAGCGCGCTCAGGAGCAAGCAATGAACGAACTGGTGCAAATACTAAAAAATACACGCCAGCATCTCATGACCGGCGTCTCACATATGATTCCCTTTGTGGTCTCCGGCGGGATCCTCCTCGCCGTCTCGGTCATGCTGTACGGCAAGGGCGCCGTGCCCGATGGCGCAACGGATCCCAACCTGAAAAAACTGTTTGATATTGGCGTCGCCGGACTGACCCTGATGGTGCCTTTTCTGGCGGCCTATATCGGCTACTCCATTTCTGATCGCGCGGCGCTGGCCCCGTGCGCCATTGGCGCGTGGGTCGGCAACAGTTTTGGTGCCGGCTTTTTCGGCGCCCTGATCGCCGGGATGATCGGCGGTCTGGTGGTTTACTACCTGAAGAAAATCCCTGTCCACAAAGTGCTGCGCTCCGTGATGCCCATTTTTGTTATCCCCATTATCGGCACCTTTATTACGGCCGGGATCATGATGTGGGGGCTGGGTGAACCTATTGGCGCGCTCACCGCCAGTCTGACAACCTGGCTACAGGGCATGCGCGAGGGCAGCATCGTGCTCCTCGCCATCATCATGGGGCTGATGCTGGCTTTCGACATGGGTGGCCCGGTCAATAAAGTGGCCTACGCCTTCATGCTGATCTGCGTCTCCCAGGGGGTTTATAGCGTGGTGGCTATCGCCGCCGTCGGGATCGCCATTCCGCCGCTGGGCATGGGGCTGGCGACGCTGATGGGGCGCAAATACTTCACGCCAGAGGAGCGCGAAACGGGCAAAGCCGCCCTGGTCATGGGCTGCGTTGGCGTGTCGGAAGGCGCAATCCCCTTCGCGGCCGCCGACCCGCTACGCGTCATCCCGTCCATCATGATTGGCGCCGCAAGCGGCTGCGCGACGACCGCTCTGCTCGGCGTTCAGTGCTACGCCGGCTGGGGTGGACTGATTGTCCTGCCGGTAGTTGAGGGTAAAGGCGGGTTCATTATCGGTCTGCTGGTCGGGGCATTTGTCAGCGCCGCCTGCGTCATCGTACTTAAAGCCCTCACGAAGAAGAAAGCGTCAGCAGCCAAAGCCGATGACGAACTGGATCTTGATTTCGAAATTAACTGAAACCGCAGAAGGAAGAGTTTATGACCAGGATTATCGCCGTTACCGCCTGCCCGTCCGGAGTCGCACACACCTACATGGCAGCGGAGTCGCTGGAGAGCGCCGCCAGAGCCAAAGGCTGGCAGGTCAAGGTGGAGACCCAGGGCTCCATCGGTATTGAGAATGAGCTGTCGGCAGACGATGTCGCCAGCGCCGATATCGTGATTCTGACCAAAGATATCGGCATCAAGAGTGAAGAGCGTTTTGCCGGTAAAACCATCGTTCGCGTCAATATCAGCGATGCCGTGAAGCGGGCTGACGCCATTATGAACAAAATCGACAGCCATCTTTCGCAGAAAGCCTGAATACCGTCACGCGCAGCGACGCTGCGCAAGACTCAGCGCCTCGCTCCACGAGCGTCATCGTGACCGGCAGTCCGTGCGCGAACCGCGTTGCGAATTGCCTCAATCCGCGCGTGGAGAGGGCGTTCACATGGAGTTTGTCATGACCAATCGTACCCAACGCTTAATAGCAAGCCTGTTCGCTCACCCCCGGGAAATCTCGCTCGAACGCGCCCTGCTCTATACCGAAAGCCACAAACGCACCGAGGGTGAGCCGACGATGATTCGTCGGGCGAAGGCCACCGCCTGGATCCTTGACCATGTACAGATTTCGATTCGTGATGATGAACTGATTGCCGGCAACCGGACAATCAAACCGCGCGCCGGCATCGTCTCCCCCGAGATGGACCCCTACTGGTTACTTAACGAGCTGGATCGCTTCCCGGTCCGTCCGCAGGATCGCTTCGCCATCAGCGACGAAGACAAGCGCATCTACCGTGAAGCGCTGTTCCCGTACTGGGAAAAACGCTCGATGAAAGATGTCATTAACGCACAGATGACCGACGAGGTGAAAGCAGCGGTACGCACGCAGATTTTCAGCATCAACCAGACCGACAAGGGCCAGGGACACATCATTATTGATTATCCCCGTCTGCTGAATAAAGGACTGGCGGCGCTGACGGTGGAAATGAAAACCCTGGCCCGGCAGCATCCGGAGAACGATTTTTATCAGGCGGTGCTGATTTTACTGGCGGCCTCACAGCGCCACATTTTGCGTTACGCCACCCTCGCCGCTGATATGGCCCGCCGCTGCAACGATCCGCAGCGACGCCAGGAGCTGGAGGCGATTGCCGCTCATTCGCGTCATAACGCCGAGCATCGCCCGGAGGATTTCTGGCAGGCCTGCCAGCTGTTCTGGTACATGAACATCATTCTGCAGTACGAGTCCAACGCCAGTTCGATTTCACTTGGCCGTTTTGACCAGTATATGCTGCCGTTTTATCAGGCGTCGTTAACCCGCGGCGAGGATCCCGCATTCCTGAAAACGCTGCTGGAATCGCTGTGGGTCAAGTGCAACGATATCGTCCTGCTGCGCTCATCCAGCAGCGCCCGCTACTTTGCCGGCTTCCCGACGGGCTATACCGCCTTGCTCGGCGGCCTGAGCGAGACCGGGCGCAGCGCGGTAAACGTGCTCTCCTTTCTCGCGCTGGATGCCTATCAGAACGTCCGTCTACCGCAGCCCAATCTCGGGGTGCGGGTCAACGAACTGATCGACCGCCCGTTCCTGCACAAAACGGCGGAAACCATCCGCTTAGGCACCGGGATCCCGCAAATTTTCAACGACGAAGTGGTGGTTCCGGCCTTTCTCAACCGCGGCGTCTCGCTGGAGGATGCGCGAGATTATGCCGTCGTGGGCTGCGTCGAACTCTCCATCCCCGGCCGTACCTATGGGCTGCACGATATTGCGATGTTCAACCTGCTGAAGGTGATGGAAATCGTGATGCTGGAGAACGAAGGTAACCCCGATATCAGCTGGGACGGGCTGATTCAGCAGATCCGCGAGAAGACCCGCTACTACATCAAGCTGATGGTCGAAGGCAGCAACATTTGCGACCTCGGCCATCGGGATCAGGCGCCGGTTCCCCTGCTCTCCTCGTTTATTCAGGATTGTGCGTTGCACGGAAAGGACATCACCGAAGGCGGCGCGCGCTACAACTTCTCCGGCGTGCAGGGGATTGGTATCGCCAATCTCAGCGACTCCCTGCATGCGCTCAAGGGGATGGTCTTCGACCAGCAGCGCATGAGCTACGACGAGCTGATTCAGGTCCTCAAGGCCAATTTCCAGACGCCGGAAGGCGAGAAAATCCGCGCCCGCCTGGTTCACCGCTTTGAAAAATATGGCAACGATATCGATGAGGTGGACAATATCAGCGCCGACCTGTTGCGCTTTTACTGTAAAGAGGTTGAGCAGTACCGCAACCCGCGCGGCGGGCATTTCACCCCCGGTTCGTATACCGTCTCGGCACACGTCCCGCTCGGCTCAGTGGTCGGCGCAACCCCGGATGGCCGCCTGGCCGGCGAGCAGTTAGCCGATGGCGGTCTGTCGCCGATGGTCGGCCAGGATTCTCAGGGGCCAACGGCGGTCCTGAAATCGGTCAGCAAGCTGGATAACTACCTGCTCTCCAATGGCACGCTGCTGAACGTTAAGTTCACCCCGGCGACCCTGAGCGGAGAGAGCGGGCTCAACAAGCTGGCCGATTTCTTACAGGCTTTCACCAGCCTGAAGCTACAGCATATCCAGTTTAACGTGGTCAACGCACAGACGCTGCGGGAAGCGCAGCAGCGCCCTCAGGATTTCGCCGGCCTGGTGGTACGCGTCGCCGGCTACAGCGCCTTCTTTGTGGAGTTATCGAAGGAGATCCAGGATGACATTATCCACCGCACCACGCATCAACTGTGACGTTATCGAGACGCGCGCCGACCGGGCGCGCATTTTCAATCTCCAGCGCTACTCGCTCAACGATGGCCAGGGGATCAGAACCGTCGTCTTTTTTAAAGGTTGCCCACACACCTGCCCGTGGTGTGCCAACCCGGAATCCCTCTCGCCCAAAATTGAAACCGTGCGCCGGGAAAGCCGCTGTCTCCACTGCGCGCACTGCCAGCGGGACGTCGAAGAGTGCCCTTCCGGTGCATGGGAGCAGATTGGCCGCGATGTCACTCAGGAAGCGTTGCTCAAAGAGGTGCTGAAAGATGAGATCTTTTTTCGCGCCTCGGGCGGCGGCGTCACGCTATCGGGCGGAGAGGTGTTAATGCAAGCCGGGTTTGCCACCCGCTTCTTACGCGCGTTGCGCCAGTGGGGGATCCACACGGCGATAGAAACGGCGGGCGACGCCGCCTTCAGCCGCGTCTACCCTCTTGCCCAGGCGTGCGACGAAGTGCTGTTTGATCTGAAAATCATGGATCCCGGGCAGGCCAGAGAGCAGCTCGCCATGGATCTCCCCCGGGTGCTGGAAAATTTCAGCCGGCTGGTGGAAAATGGCGTTCACGTCATTCCCAGAGTGCCGCTCATTCCCGGCTTTACCCTGTGTGAAAAGAACTTCAGCCAGATTCTCTCCTTCCTGGCGCCGTTTGCCCTGTCTGACATTCACCTGCTGCCGTTTCACCAATATGGCGAGCCGAAATACTCGCTGTTGGGCAAGAGATGGGCGATGGCAAAGGTCGGTGCGCCATCGGCAGCAGAAATTAACCGATTCACTCTCATGGCTGAACAAGCTGGTTTTCGCGTAACTGTCGGTGGCTAATGCCCGGAGGATGCTATGGTTCTCAAGATCGTTGCGGTCACGGCCTGTGTGAGCGGCGTGGCCCATACCTATATGGCGGCGGAACGTTTACAAAAAGTCGGCCACCACGAAAAGTGGCAGATTAAAATCGAAACCCAGGGCGCGCTGGGGATTGAGAATAAAATTACCCCCGACGATATTGCCCAGGCCGATGTCGTCCTGCTGGTCACGGATATTGAAATCGACGACGCCAGGCGCTTTTGCGGTCAACGCACGATTAAAACCAGCATCAAAACGTTTTTACTCCAGCCGCAGCACATCGCTGAAGCGGTAAAAAGCATCATGAAAAAGCCGATCGTTTATTTAGATATCCCCTGAGAACGGCCTGCTCATTCCACTGCCTCCCAGGGAAGACGAACCGCTAGCGTCTGCCGGGTTGTCGCCCGGGAGCCTCTCCCCGGTGACGCTGTGCTTACCGGGGCTACAGCCGATGCCACACCGTAGCCCGGACAAGGGATTTACCCCGCCGCCCGGGAATCTCTCCCCGGTGACGCTGTGCTTACCGGGGCGACAGCCGATGCCACACCGTAGCCCGGACAAGGGATTTACCCCGCTGCCCGGGAATCTCTCCCCGGTGGCGCTGTGCTTACCGGGGCTACAGCCGGTGCCACACCGTAGCCGGGCAAGGGATTTACCCCGCTGCCCGGGAGCCTCTCCCGGTGCGCTACGCTACC